>CACGLL010000020.1 GCA_902573905.1 uncultured Pelagibacteraceae bacterium | reverse complement strand
TGTAACATTTTAGCGTGCGATGGTTTCATAGCAAACCCATGTGGTGAAGCATACCCATCTACTATCAAATCTGGTTTACCCACTCCATCCATCAAATAGCTTGCTAATGAATGTATAGGTTTAATTGAAGCGACTACTTTAATATCAGCATTTGCTGGTGAAAAAATAGAAAATAAAGATAATATTGATAATATAAATGGCAATTTTTTAATATTTTTCATAATGATAGTATTTTAAATTTGTTATAATATAACACTATGTAATAATTTAACATTTGTAAGTCAAGGAATTAAATGACCTCAAATCAAAATATTTTAGTAAAATTAAATCAAGCTGGTTTCCGTTTAAAAGACAAATGGCTAGTCAAAGGAGTGTCATTACAAATTGAAAAAGGACAAATAGTTACGCTTATCGGGCCTAATGGTTCTGGAAAAAGTACAACCGCTAAAATTGCATTAGGAATTTATAAAAATATTGATGGAGAAGTAGAAAAATTTACCAATAAAGTTGGTTATGTTCCTCAAAAAATTTCAATCGATTGGACATTACCACTTAGAGTAAGGGATTTCATGGTATTGATTGAAAATCTTAAAGATGAAGATATTAATGAAGCTCTATCATTAACGGGTGTTATACAGCTTAAAAATAAAAATTTGGGTGATTTGTCAGGCGGTGAATTTCAAAGAGTATTAATTGCTAGAGCAATTTCAAAAAAACCAGATTTATTGGTGCTTGATGAACCAGTACAAGGAGTAGATTTTACAGGTGAAATTGCTTTATACAAACTCATAAAGAAAATTACAGACGAATTGAATTGTGGAATTTTATTAATTTCTCATGACTTACATACAGTGATGAGCGCTACTGACCATGTTGTCTGCTTAAATGGTCACGTCTGCTGTTCAGGATCTCCAATGGATGTTGCAAAAAATAATGAATATAAAGCTTTGTTTGGTGAACAAGCTTCTCAAATATTATCAAGGTATGAACATAGACATGATCATATTCACACAAGTGAAGGAGAAATAAAAAAAAATTAAATGCTAGATGATTTTTTTATAAGAGCTTTAATAGCTGGACTTGGCATTGCAATTGTAACAGGTCCTCTTGGATGTTTCGTTATATGGAGAAGATTATCATATTTTGGTGACACTCTTGCTCATTCAGCTTTACTAGGAGTTACCTTAGCTTATACTTTGGAATTTAATATTGCTATTTCAGTATTTATAATTTCATCTTTAATTGCATTAATTTTAATTCAGCTTCAAAAAAAAACTAATCTACCAGGAGATGCTTTATTAGGGCTTTTAGCTCATTCATCTTTAGCAGTGGGATTAGTTGTTATTGGTTTTTTAACATTCATAAGGTTCGATATAATGGGATTATTATTTGGAGATATACTAGCTGTTACAGTTGACGATTTATTAATTATATGGGTAGGAGGTCCCTTAATTCTTCTAGTTCTTAAATTAATCTGGAAACCTTTGTTTGCATCAACAGTAAATTATGAATTAGCAGAGGCTGAAGGTTTAAATCCTGATAGAGCTAAAGCTATCTTTACTATTTTAATGGCCGGGATCATTGCCATTTCAATTAAAATGGTTGGATTATTGTTAATTACAGGAATGTTAATTATACCAGCTGCAATGGCTAGAAATATTTCTTCAAGTCCACAGAGTATGGTTATCTATTCAATACTTGGCGGTTTATTATCAGTAATTTTAGGTTTGTTTACTTCATTAGAATTTAATACATCCTCAGGTCCATCAATTATAGCAGCTTCTTTATTTTTATTCATACTTTCATTATTAAATATCAAGCAATCGATTAAATTGAAAAATTAATGATAAACTAGTAAAATAGAAAAATGTATAAAGAAAACAATCTTTCAAAAAATCAACAGATCATTTTTGATTTAATTAATAAATCTTCAGAACCTTTAAAAGCATACACAATACTTTTTAGTGTTCAAAAGAAAGGAATTAAAGCTCCACCTCAAGTTTATCGAGCATTAGATAAATTAGTTGAGACGGGGAAAATTCATAAAATTGAAAGCAAAAATGCTTTTGTTGCTTGCAGGAGTTCAAATTGTGAAATTTCAAAAGCAACTGCATTTTCTATCTGTGAAAGTTGTGAAATGGTTGACGAAATCAGTGATACAAAACTTTCAAAATATTTATCAGGTTTTAATCATAAAAAAGGAATGAAATTTAAAAGATTTAATTTAGAATTTTTTGGTATTTGTAAAAAGTGTAAAAAAGATTAGAACATATTATAAAATATTTCTGCGACAAAACTCTCTTTTCATTAAAATTTTTTTAATTTAAAATAATTATAACAGAAGGATAATTATGAAATTATTAAAAACATTAATAGCTATATTTTTTGTTTCAACTTTAAGTTTATCAATAAATGCGAAAGAAATAAAAATGGGTAAAGCTGATTGGGATACAGGTTATTTCCAAGCAGAAGTTTATAAAAAAGCACTAGAGAAAATGGGTTATAAAGTTACTGGCCCAACTGTTATGAAACCACAGGTATTTTATGTTGCGGCTGCAGCAGGAGATATGGATCTTTGGGTCAATGGATGGTTTGGGAACCATGACTCATATGTCAAAGAAGCTATGGGCAAGGTAAAGCCTGTAGGTTATGTTGCTAAAAGTGGCGGCTTGCAAGGTTACTTAATTGACAAAAAAACTGCAGATAAATTTAATATTAAATCTGTAATGGATATAAAAAATCACGCTAAGGAGTTTGACTCAAATGGTGATGGAAAAGCAGATATGGTTGCTTGTCATCCAGGATGGGGTTGTGAAAAAATTATATCAAGACATTTTGAAGAACTTGGTCTTGGTGAATTTATTAATCCAATAAAAGCGGATTACTCAGCTGCTATGGCAGATATAATTTCAAGATATAA
>CACGLL010000019.1 GCA_902573905.1 uncultured Pelagibacteraceae bacterium | reverse complement strand
TTTAGATTACAAAAAATATAACCCAAAAGTAATTTGTATTGAGATGCATAAAACCACAGGTAGCAAAAAAAAGAATCAATTGGAAAACAACTCATCATATAAATTTTTAACAAAAAAGGATATAAATATATTTGGAATAAAGAATATTCTTATATTTTTAAGAGGAAATAATTAATTCTTCACACACCTAATTAGTGATATTATACAACCTGTCAACAAGGTACTATTAACCTTGCCATGTCATTTAGACGAAGGCTACATAAATTTGTAAGACTAACCTTTCATCCACCATGAAGAATAAATTTATTTCCCTACTATCAAACGTATTTTTATTTTTTTTATTCACTTTTCAGATAAATGCTTCAGAACAAGCTTGGAAATTAGCACAAGAAGGCAATAAAATTATTTTAATTAGACATTCATTGGCTCCTGGTAGAGGAGATCCTGAAGGTTTTAAAATTGATGATTGCAAAACTCAAAGAAACTTAAACCGAGCAGGTATTAACCAATCAAAGAAAATTGGTACACTATTTAAACAAAATAAAGTGCCAGTTGATCAAGTTTTAAGTAGTCAATGGTGCAGATGCAAAGATACAGCGAAATATGCTTTCGGTGATTTTAAAGAATTTATAGCTCTAAATTCTACCTTCCAATCTCCTTACGATAAAAATGAAGGCAAGCAACTTAATGAACTTTATGATTATGTTAGCAAGTGGGATGGTAAAGGTAAAAATTTAGTTCTTGTAACTCACTACAGCATTATTACTGCTGTTACAAACGCAGTTCCTAGTTCAGGTGAAATTGTGATAACCAATAAAGATTTTGATGTTTTAGAAACAATTCAAACAGACTAGATAAAAATATAATATAGAATTGCAACAATAATACAGTATTCAATAACTGTTTTTATTCTTATTAAATTTTGTTTGTCTTCAAACTTTGAATTAATGTATAAGCTTATCCGCCCGAAAGTTAATTGAACAAGTACAATTATAAAAACTATACCTATTAAAACGTAGTAAAATTCAAAGTTTTTGAAACCATAAAAACAAGCCGCAATAAAAGTTAACCAAGAAATATTTGAAACAAATAGTGTGATCAAAAAACCTGATCCTTTTTTAAATAAACTTTGTGTTTTAATAAATGTGTAAGACCAAAGAAGAGTAAATAAAAAACCAATGTATTTTATTATCATGAGCTATTATTGTAATTGCGATAAAGATTAAAGGCAAATATAAAGATTATATGATTGTGAAATTAGCTTTTGCATTTAGTGCAGGATTTATAAGTTTTCTAACTCCTTGTGTTCTACCAATAATACCTGGCTACATTTCTTACATCACTGGGAAAAATTTAGAAGAAATCGAACAAGATAAACGAAATGTTCTTTTAAAAACTATTTTATTTTCTATAGGATTTTCAATTGTATTTATTATTTTGGGAGCAACTGCTTCTGCTGTGGGAAATATTTTATTATTTTTATCTAATGAACTGCGAATTGCAGCAGGAATTTTAATAATATTATTTTCTCTTCAAATGCTAGGAATTTTAAATTTTAATTTTTTAAATCGAGATAAAAGAATTGAAACTAAGGGGTATAAAAATAGTTATACATTTCCATTAATAGTTGGCGCAGCTTTTGCTTTTGGTTGGACACCTTGTATAGGACCAGTGTTAGGATCTATTTTAGCATTGTCAGCAACAGAAGCTTCTGTTAGCACTGGTGTGTTTTTACTTTCATTTTACTCTTTAGGATTAGCAATACCTTTTATTTTGTCTGGTTATTATATGAGCAGATTTTTAACTACGAGAAAAGGTTTTAGTAAATATTATGGAAGAGTGACTAAAACTGGTGGAGCAATTTTATTATTAACGGGTATATTAATCGCCACTAATCAAATCCAAGTTATCAGTTTTTATATTTTGACAATCTTTCCTTTCCTAACTACGCTTGGCTAATGAGCGATATTTCTGTCTTAGGTATATTTGTAGCTGACATTAGTTTTTCAGGACCAAAGATTCCTGCTATTGGAGAAACTATATTAGGAAATAAATATAATGTTGGACCCGGTGGAAAAGGCTGCAATCAAGCAGTAGCGATCGCACGATTGGGTGCAAAAGTAAATTTTGTAAGCAAGATTGGAAAAGATTCTTACGGTGAATTAGCTTTAAACACACTAACAAAAAATAAAATTAATACCGAAAGTGTTATTCAAGATGAAAATTTACAAACAGGTGTGGCTGGAATTTTAGTTGATAAGAATTCTGGAAAAAATGCAATCAATGTTATCGTTGGAGCGCCTTCTACTTTAAAAATTGCTGATATAGATAAACACATTGATATTATAAAGAATTCAAAGATCTTTTTAACTCAACTTGAAGTTCCTAAAGATGTCACCTTACACTGTCTTAAAATAGCTAAGGAAAATGGATGTTTAACTATATTAAATCCTGCACCTGCATCAGAAATTACAAATGAGTTTTATAGCAATATTGATTACTTTACTCCTAATGAAACAGAAGCAGAATTTTATACTGGTATTAAAATTACAAATGAAAAAGAAGCAAAACAAGCAGCAGATAAACTAGTAAATTTGGGAATAAAAAAAATAATAATAACACTTGGAGAAAAAGGATTATTTTACTCTGATGGAAAAGAGGAAATTTATTTAAAAGCTTCTTCTGTTAAAGCTATTGATACTACCGGAGCAGGAGATGCTTTTAATGGCGGTTTAGCTTTTGGTTTATCTAAAGAAAAACCGATAAAAGAGTGTTTAGAGTTAGCTAATAGAGTAGCTGGTTTATCAACAACAAAACATGGGGCAGGAGACGCAATGCCTTTTTTTAAAGATATTAATTAAGCTAATAATTTATCAAGCTCACCGTTTTTATTGGCTTCTTGAAGTTTATCATTACCACCGATGTAATGATCGCCAATAAAAATCTGAGGAATAGTTCTCGCGCCATTTGTTCTTTGCAACATTTCTTTAGCATTAGCTGGATCTGCCCAGATATCAATTTCTTCTATTTCAACATTTTTTGTTTTTAATAAAGCTTTAGCTGCCGCACAGTAAGGGCAAGGATTTCCAGAATACATTGTGACTTTTTTCATAATTAATATATATCAGTAAATTTTATTTTTTCTCTTAGTTTTTTTCTACCTAATTGAAATTTTTTCCTATGTTTTATACTTGTGTTGTGGACTCTTTTTCGCCAAAGCCTAAAAGATCCAGGCTTTAAATTCTTTCTCATGATTTTTATAACATCAGACTCTGACTTACCGGTTTTCTCTTTTATTTCTTCGAATGTAATTCTATCAGCCCAAGCAGCCCATATAATCCAATTTTCATCCTTTTCTTTTGGTTCTGGATTTTTTACTCGAGTTTGAGGGATAAAACTTTTTTTCTTCATAAATTTATATATAGTATCTCATCAAATGTTTCCAACAGACTATATAATATTTTTACAAATTATTTTGTTTTTATTTATTTCTCCTGGCCCACCTAGAGTAGTAATAGTTTCCCACACATTAAATTATGGATTGAACAGATCCGTTTGGACTGCATGCGGAGATATATCTGCAAATACTATCCAAGCTATTTTAGTAGTTTTTTTAATTGGATCTTTTTTAAGTAATAATCCTCAAGTTCTATATTATTTAAAATGGGCCGGGATATTTTATATAGTTTATCTAGCCTATGATACTTTAACGTCTAAAATCAGAAGTTTTAACTCTAAAGACCAAAA
>CACGLL010000018.1 GCA_902573905.1 uncultured Pelagibacteraceae bacterium | reverse complement strand
TTTATTCTATTTTCTACTTCCCCTTTCGCTGTAAGTAAAATAATTGGAACTTTGTTATCTTTTTTAATTTCTTTTGTTAAGTCGTATCCGTCCTGTCCAGGCATCATTACATCTAAAATAATTATATCGAATTTTATGATCTTTAATCTTTCTTTAGCTTGTATAGCGTCCTCTGCGGTTGATACAATGTAATGATTTTCATTTAAGTAATCTTTCAAAAGATTTCGAATCTTATCATCATCATCAACTATTAATATGTGGTTGTTATTATTTTCCATTAATAATTCTTTTTAAAACATCTTTAAATTTAATAACCGAGTCTGAGCTTGAATTTTTTAAAGCATTAAAAATTCTTTTTTTTTGAGTTTCATACACAGCTTCAAAGAATACTTTACCTTCCTTGTCTAAAAATAGATTTTTTTTTCTTGTATCATTTTCATCTTGAATCTGCTTTATCATTTTGGCTTTTATAAGGTCTCTCAAAACCCTGTTTAAACTTTGTTTTGTAACTTTTAATCTAAAAATAAGCTCACCTAGATTAATTCCAGGATTTCCTTCAATTAGATTTAGAGCTCTCAAATGTGCCGGGCCAAAATATTTCTTAGATAAAATTTCTTTTGGGTCAGAAAAAGTTTCTCTATACGCGTAATAAAGTAATTGTATAAACTCTTTTATTTGTTCGTCTTTTAAATAAAGTAAATCTTTCATATTGGTAAGTTATATTGACTTATTCTTGTTTTGAATATACTTTTTTATATTTAAAAAATCTATATATTCAAAAAAATGGAAAGTATTCCCTACGACAAAAGATCAGGTAAAATTTGGTTTAATGGAAAAGCCGTAGATTGGGCAGATGCAAATATTCATATTCTCAATCATGGACTACATTATGCTAGCTGCGTTTTTGAAGGAGAAAGAGTTTACGATGGAGAAATATTTAAATTAGAAGAGCATACTAAAAGATTATTTTATTCAGCAGAGAGGATGGGAATAAAAGTACCTTATACCGAAGAAGAAATTAACGAAGCTTGCAAAAAAATAATTAACATCCAAAAAGTTCAAAATGGATATGTAAGGCCTATTATTTGGAGAGGCAGTGAGATGATGGCAATATCTGCACAAAAAAATAAAATACATGTGGCAATTGCAACTTGGGAGTGGGGCTCTTACTTTGATCCAAAGTTGAAATTGAAGGGAATTAAACTCAACATTTCAAACTGGAGAAGACCAGCACCTAATACTATACCTTGGGACACTAAAGCAGCTGGTTTGTACATGATTTGCACTTTATCTAAACATGAAGCTGAAGCTCAAGGATTTACCGACTCTTTAATGTTAGATCATGAAGGTAATATAGCTGAAGCAACTGGGGCAAACGTGTTTTTTAAAGATAAGTCAGGTGAGATACATACACCAATTCCTGATTCTTTTTTAGATGGAATAACTAGAAGAGAGGTTATAAAAATTGCTAAATCTAAAGGCGTAAAGGTTAATGAGAGAAAAATTAAACCCGAGGAAATGAAAAATTTTGTTGGATGTTTTTTAACCGGGACTGCTGCTGAAGTGACACCAGTTTCTCAAATCGCTGAATATGAATTTGAAGTTTGTGATCTTATAAAAGACCTTAACGTTAGTTATCAAACCGTTGTAAGAAAAAAATCTGCAGCTTAACCCTTATTGTCTTCATTGATCGCATGATCAATACCTTTTCTTAAATAATCATAACCTGTATAAAGTGTTAAAAAAGCTGATAACCACAGTAGAATAATTCCAACCGTTTGAGCATTATAGTCTTGAAAATTAATAATTTTATTTCCACTTTCTCCAGTAAGTAATATCGCTATAGCAAGCATTTGAATAAATGTTTTTAGTTTAGACAAACTTGTTACTTGCATAGATATTTGGCCTTTAGCAAGAAATTCTCTTAGTCCTGATATCAATATTTCTCTAGTAAGAATAATGATTGCAGCAATTACTTCATAATTTTTAATTGTACCATTCATAACAAGAAGAATTAAAGCTGCTGCTACAAGTATTTTATCAGCTATTGGGTCTAACAGTTCTCCTAGCTTTGACTCTTCTTTAAATAATCTAGCTAGTAGACCATCTAAATAATCAGTAAAACTTGCTAATACAAATAAAAAGAAGGGTATTAAATCACCAAATAATCCTGGGATAAAAAATGTTAAAACAAAAATAGGAACAATTATAATTCGACCAATTGTTAATATATTCGGTATCTTTAGTTTCATAATTTATTCGTGGAAATAATTATATATTTTATTTGCTATATTGTCTTCAATTCCCTCTATTGATTTTAAATCTTCTAAACTTGCAGACTCCACAGCTCTTGCAGAACCAAAATGATTTAATAAAGCTCTTTTTCTCTGTTTACCAATTCCTTGAATTTGATCTAAAAGCGATTTGCTTAAATTTTTTTTTCTTTTTGCCCTGTGTGTACTTATAGCAAATCTATGAGCTTCATCTCTTAATCTTTGAATAAAAAATAAAAGAGGATCATTTTTCTTTAAAATATATTCTTTACCTTCATGATAAATTTTTTCCTCACCTGCATTTCTTTTTTTCCCTTTAGCTACCGCTAATATAGGTAGATCATGAAGACCTAATTCATTTAAAACTTCTCTACTCACAGAATATTGTCCTTTTCCTCCATCTATTAAAATCAAATCAGGCAATGATAGCGATCCAGCTTTTTCTTTAACAGCTTTTGAAAATCTTCTAAAAAGAACTTCTTTCATCATTCCATAATCATCACCTTTAATCTCTTCATCTTTAATATTAAATTTTCTGTATCTTTTTTTAACAAAACCCTCGTTACCAAAGCAAATTAGAGCTCCAATTGCATCAGATCCTTGAATATGGCTGTTATCGTAAACTTCAATTAATTCTAAATTATTCTTTAAATTAAATTTTTTGGTTAAAGCATCTATGAGATTATTGTTGGTATCTGATTGTATAAGCTTTTGTTTTAAAGCTTGTTTTGCATTTTTCTCTGCAAGTTTTGAAATATTGATTTCATTTTTGGCTTTGGCTTTTTTAATTAATATTTGTTTATTTTCTTTTGTACTAAATGTTTTTTCCAAAAGGTTTTTTTCATTAACATCTACATTTGTTATTATTAATTTTGGAATAGTTTTGTTCTCATAAAATTGAGTTAAAAAAGAAGAAAGAATATCTTCAATTTTATCATCCATGTCATGTTTTGGATAGAAAGCTTGATTTCCCCAATTTTGTTTTGATCTAAAAAAGAATACTTGGATGCAGGATTTGCCAGTTTCTTTATAAATACTAATAACATCAGCTTCATTTAGATTTGTTTGATTTATTTTTTGAGAAGTTTGTATTTGCGTTAAGGCTTTAATCCTATCCCTTGCTATAGCTGCTTTTTCATAATCTAACTCTTTGCTAGCTTTCTCCATTTCTTTAGATAAATTTTTTTGAATACGTCTTGATTTTCCAGAAATAAAATCTATCGCATCATTTACAGTTGAAATATATTCACTTTCCTTAATATGTCCTACACATGGACCCGAACATCTTTTAATTTGATAAAGAATACAAGGTCTTTCCCTATTTTTAAAAACAGTATCATCACAAACTCTTAATAAAAAAATTTTTTGCAAAATTTTTATTGTCCAATTAGCAGATCCTATAGATGCAAAAGGACCAAAGTAATAACCTGATTTAGATTTTTTTCCTCTAAGCTTTGTAAGTTGAGGCCATTTATCTTTATTGCCAATATAAATGTATGGAAAAGATTTATCATCCCTTAAAAGTATATTGTATCTAGGCTTATGTTTTTTTATTAGATTAGCTTCAAGAAGAAGAGCCTCACTTTCATTACTTGTTGTAGTTGTTTCTAGATTATGTGTTAACGACAACATCCTTTCTGTACGTATGGGAAGATTTGAGTCAGTTACGTAGCTTTTTAATCTATTTGGAATATTTTTTGCTTTACCGATATAAAGAATTTCACCTGATGAGCTTAGCATTTTGTATACACCTGGATGATTTGGAATTAGAGGAATTTTATCTTTTATTACTTTTTTTCCTAAGTCTAAACTATTAATCATACTCTTGTTTTTGAAACATTAATGCCTACAGATTCTGTTTCTTTAATTATTTCAAGTTTTTCTATTTTGATTTTT
>CACGLL010000017.1 GCA_902573905.1 uncultured Pelagibacteraceae bacterium | reverse complement strand
AAATTTTTTTTTTAAATTTTTTCAAATACTTATATTCTCCTAAGCTTATGAAATGCTTATCAAAAAAATCAAACCACACCCAACTGACTTTTTTTAAATTTTTATTTTTAAAATCAAACTTCTCATACGATGAAAATCTTATCATTAAACTTTTTCCACACCCGATTTGAACCATATTAATAAATTCTGACTGAATTAAATTTAAAAATAGAAATTTTTTATGATTTTTTTTTAATGTGTTATATATCTTATGGCATATACCAGATGATTTTACATCGATAATTAAAAAATATTTTTTGAGAATTTTTAAGTTTTTATTAAATATAAGACTTTTTTTAAATGGATCATGATTGATTATAATTTTTTTTGAGTTCGTCCTTACATCTATTTCAATACCATTAAAATTAGAATTTTGTTTCTGATTTATTTTTTTTAAGTTATTTTGCCTATGAGCAATATATAATATCATATTAATTTAATGATTCCTTTTAACATTTTATAACTTAATAGAAATTTAGAGGCAAAATTTTTGTTCCATGATGATTGACCTCTTTCCCTCTTTTTTTGCACAACTGGAATTCTAATAATTTTTTTATTTTTTATCTTACTAATCAAATTATAAATGTATAGGTCTAGCATTAAATCCTTAGGAACATTTTTGAAATCTTGTAGTATTTTTCTTGAAAAAAAACTTGGTTGTGCATTTATATCAATAAATACTTTTCTTAGAAAAATTGAGGCAATAATGCTCATGGTCACTGTAAAAAAATCTTCAGAAAATTTTCTTTTAGCTCTTCTTCCTTTAATTAGTATATTATGATTTTGATTTTCAGAATTTTCCAAAATTTCTATAACCTGAAAAAGAATTTTCATATCATACTGTAAGTCTCCATGTATCCATCCAATAAATTTACATTTTGCATGTTTTAAACCTTCAGTTACTCCATTACCCCAACCTAAATCTTCCTCTACATTAATAAATTTGATTTCAGGAAAATTTTTTTTGTTATTCAAAATTATATTCCAGGAATTATCGGTAGAACCGTTGTTTACAATAATGAAATCAATTTTTTTTTCTAAATCATATGATCTAATTTGATTAAGAAGTGCCGGTATATTTTCTTCTTCATTATAGCAAGATATTACGCAAGAAATGATTTTATCTGGCATTAAAATAATTTTCCCAAAAATTAAACTCTTTTAATAATTTTGGCGTTCCCATGTTTACATAAATTTTATCACTTATAGTATAAACTTTATATTTCATCTTAATTGCTTGTTTAGCTAGGTTATCAATCAAAATTTCATTATTAGAATTTTTTTTTGTATTCAGTGCATTATAACATCTTGTAAAAATTTCTTTATTTTTAAAGTAAAAATTCCCAGTTAGTCTTTTGCGAAAACCGACCTTAGATGATTTTAAATAAATTTTCTTTACCTCATTTGATGATGATATAACCCAGGAACCATCTTTTGTTTGGCTATCAGTTTCGACATTTTCTGATGAAAATACTATAATATCTGATTTATTTTTAAATAATTTAAAATTGTTTATGTCAAAAATAGAAAAGTTATCACAACAGTTTACAAAAAAAGATTTATTATTTGAAAATCTATTTATTATTTGGAAAGCAGAGGATGCTTGTCCGTTGGTTCTTTTTTGAAGACATAATAAATTAAAATTATCAGTTAATACCTTTTGTTTTTTTTTGTAAGTTACTAAATTAATTCTTTTAATTGATGGTAAATAATCTTTAACTTGCATTACCATTCTTAAATTATGTGACCCCGTCCTACATAAGAATTTTGGTATTTTAATCTTTTCTTTTCTGAAGCGTTTACTTTCACCAGCCGCTAAAATTAAAATTTCATCTGCTAATTTTGATTTTTTTATTTTATTTTTAAAATTGTTTTTTATATTTTTAAATTTTTTCCATTTTTTGAATATTTCAAAATAGTTTGGCTTACCTATATGGCAAAAATTTTTAACATATTTTACTTGGGTATTTTTCAGATAATTGAATGCAAGTGAGGGGAAGTATTCTTTATTAACTAATATTTTTTCTTTTATAATCTTTTCAAAAATATTTATCATTTCTTTTCCTTTTTGGAAAAAAAATAACCCTATAGAGAGAGGTTCTTTTTGCCAACTTTTAGTAAAACTTTCTTTTTCTTTGATTGAAAAAAATTTATTATTTTTATTTTTACAAAAAGCATAATTGTTATTATCTACAGTAAAAGGATGCCAGCCTTTGAAACAAAATATTATATTGCTATTTAAATTTGTTAATTTAAATTTATTCCACTCCCAATGAATATCGCAGTAACTTATAAAAATATTTTTAAGTTTATATAATCTATGTCTTGCTAAAAAAAGTGTGTACAGTGGACCTAATTTGTGTGGTTTTACAACTAAAACCTCAGAATTTTTATATTTTTGCAAAATTTTTAAATATTTTTTTTCTAAATTATTTCTAACAATAAAAATTTTTTTGGCTCTATTTGGAAAATTATTCAAAATAAGATCCAACATAGAATTTTTGCCGTCAACTTTTAGAAATGGTTTAAGATTTTTGTACCCCGATTGTTTAAAACGTGTGCCATATCCTGCTAAGGGTATAACTACATTATAAGTCATTTTTAAGTTTTTTACTTATAATTGAAATATTTTTTTGTATTTTTTTTAGATTATCTGATTTTACTAGGGACCATCCCGCTAAGTAATCTACTCCAAATTTTTGGCATAAAAGAATATTATCTCTGTTTAATCCTCCATCTACCTCTATTTTTAAATCAAGTTTATTTTTAATTGAAAATTGTCTTAATGTTTTTGATTTAAATAAAATTTGTTCATTAAAAAATTGTCCACCGAATCCAACAGGAACACCCATTAAAACTATCCAGTTTATTTTATATTGTAATATCTTGGTTAAAAGATCTTCGTCAATTTGTTCATCAACTTCAATAAATATACCTACTTTTTTGTTTAAACTTTTAATTAAAGAAATAGCATCATCGACTGCTTTAAAGTTTGAAAATGCTTTTCTGTGAATACCAATATAATCAGCCCCAAGTTCAGAATATCTTTTAATATAGCTGTCACTTTGACCAATATGAGGATTCTCAACCATCAAATGGAGATGTACTATATTTTCAGGACTCTGTTGTTTGATATAAGTAACTTTATTTTCTACGTTTAAAACTCTGTTAATAAATTTCCCATCACCAACATCAATATGAAATCTTTTAACACCAAGATTGTTTGACAAACTGATTATTTTTTTAAAATAATTTCCATAATCAACTTCTATTGGAGAAGGCAAAAATGTTGAATTGCTCTCTCGTTTAAGATTATTATTTATTTCATTTAAATTATTTATTTCTCTAATTATTGATTTAGTAATACAATCAATTTGTAACTTATCATAATTATACAATTTATATTTAAAATAGTTAATGTCCATTTCGCTTAATACAGGAGAGTTAATGCTTCTCATTAAATCCAAACATTTATAATTAAGCGATTTTTTTATTTCTTCTTTTTCTCTATGTGGTATTAAATTTAAATCATTTCTTATCTGGTATAATTTCCTTTTTTCTTGATCATGTTCTGACTTAACTATTTTTTTTAATTTTTCTGGTAAATTTGATACTAAAACTTGTAAAAAATCACCCGCAACATTAATTTTTTTACAACCAACTACTGCTTTTCTAAGAGTATCTGGATGGCTCCTTGATGTACCATGCAAAACGGCAGACACGAAACTAAATTTTTTTGTCTCTGCTACCCAAGCTTTTGACGTCTCAACTTTAACAGTATTATTATCGTGACCATGATGTGTTGTTCCTAAATTTCCAATTATTAATTTAGGCCTCATATTTATCAAACTTAATTTTTCTTTATGGAGTTTATTGTATAAAGTTTTTGAAAAAAAAACCAAATCTTTGGTACTTGGTATATACATACGTTTATCGTTACCAACATAACTCAGCTCACTTGCACAAAATTCATAATCAAAAATTTCACTATTATTTATTTTTTTGATTACGTTTACTTCAAAGTCAATAACTTCTTTAAAAAGTTTTTTCTTTTCTTGTTCAAAATTTTTTCTAGTATTTTTTTCTAAAATATAAGATCCATCTAAAGTATAATGAGTTATTAAATTGTATCTTTG
>CACGLL010000016.1 GCA_902573905.1 uncultured Pelagibacteraceae bacterium | reverse complement strand
GTAAGTTTTTATATAATCGTTCTGTATTAGACATTCCTCCACCTAAAATAATTGCTTCAGGATCAAAAATTCCAATCATAACTGCTATCAATCTTGCAAATCTATCCTCATAAAATTCTAATTCTCTATTAGCTTTTGGATCTCCTTTTTTATCTAGAGCAACAATTTCATGAGCTTTGTAATTAGTATTATGTTTAAGATTAAAATTCTTTGCAAACCCTGCACCGGATATAAATTGTTCAGCACATAAAGGTCGACCACAAGTTGGTAAAGTACATTTTATTTTTGAGTTTATTTCTTCTGCAGTCGGATAGGGTAATGGTTGGTGACCCCAATCGCCAGCTACTTGATTTACACCTTCAATAACTTCTTTTTTGTAAGATAATCCACTTCCAAAGCCTGTTCCAATTATTATACCGAATACACTTTTAAAGTCTTTTCCTGCTCCATCTATAGCCTCAGATAGAGTAAAACAATTTGCGTCATTCATTATTTTAATTTTACAATTAAGATTTTTTTCTAAATCTTTTTTAAAGTTTTTATTATTTAGCCAATCAGAATTAGCGTTATGAACTAGCCCTGTTTCTTTCGAAGAATAACCTGGTATTGCAATACCAACTGTAGCTTTATTCTTGGATTCTTTTTTAAAATTTTCTACAAATTTTTTTACTGTTGAAATTCCAGACTCATAATTCCTATCATACTCAGATCTTTCTCTTTTTATTTCATCACCTTTATCATTCATTAAAATGGCTTCAATTTTAGTTCCGCCATAATCAATTCCAATTTTAAATTTGTCTTTCATATTTAAGGGACTAACCAATTTTTTTTATTTTTTTCAAAGTCAAATAAAGCTCTTCTATGACCTTTAGCAGCTAGATAAAGCCACTCAATACTCTTTATATTACATCTGATCACACAAAAATTCCTATAACCAGTTTCGCTCTCTTCTTTAGTAAAATCAAAATTATCAAATTTATTATCTAGACCAGACGTCGGTTTTTCTGACTCTGTACCTGGACCATTAGTGACTAGATAACATTTTCTACTAATATGACCTGTCTTTTCCCAAGACTCTCTTGTAATTTCGTTATCATAATTGACAGTACATTCAGCTTTAATTCTAAGCTGGATTTTTTCTTCCTTACCGTAAAATAAAATTGAGCAATTTGGATTATTTTTGATCTTCTCTATTTTAGATGACCTGATATCACTATGATATTGAATGAAATTATTTTGTTGATCAGCTTTTCTTAATACTACAACTCTACCATCTAAATCTTTATCGTTTCCGCATATAAAAACAGGAGTTCTAAATTCTGAAGATCTATTCTTGACTGCATCTGATAAAAGAAACCAAATTTTTTTTTCAATTTCTGAGAAATTTTCGTAGTAACTTACAGTTTCTTGCGACACGCTTTATTTTCTAAATCTTTTGATCAAGCTAGAAGTGTCCCATCTTTGGCCACCCATCTTCTGAACTTCACCATAGTATTCATCAATTATCTTTGTGATGGGAAGAGGAGAATTATTTTTCTTTGCTTCATCCATTGCAATTTTTAAATCTTTTCTCATCCAATCAACTGCAAAACCATAATCAAACTTGTCCTCGATCATTGTTTTATGTCTATTTTCCATTTGCCATGATTGAGCAGCACCCTTTGAAATTACTTCAATAACATCATGCATATTTAATCCAGCATTCATTCCAAAATTAATTGCTTCTGATAATCCTTGAACTAATCCTGCAATACAAATTTGATTAACCATTTTAGTTAATTGACCGCTGCCAGAAGGTCCAAGTAATTTTATTTTTTTACTATAACAATCAATTACGGGTTCTGCTTTTTTAAATGGTGCTTCATCACCACCAACCATAACTGTTAAAATTCCACCTTCAGCACCAGCTTGCCCTCCTGATATAGGAGCGTCTAAAAAATCAAATCCTTTTGCTTTAGCTTCTTTATAAAGTTCTCTTGCGATATTTGCAGATGCTGTCGTGTTGTCGACATATATAGAACCTTTTTTTGCGGTTTTAAATAAACCTTTATCTCCTAAAGTAACTTCTCTTAAATCATTATCATTTCCAACACATGTAAAAATGAAATCACAATCTTTCGCAGCATCCATAGGTGTATCAGCAGCTTTCCCTTTATATTCCTTAATCCATTTTTCTGCTTTGGCTTTGGTACGGTTATAAACAGTCACATCATGACCAGCTTTTGATATATATCCTGCCATTGGATAACCCATGACACCTAGACCAACAAATGAAACTTTAGACATAATTTTCTCCTTTAATATTAATTTGTTGAATTTTAGTATAGTTTACAATAATTAATAAATTTATATCACAATAATTTATGAGGAAAAATAAACTTAAACAAATGTTTAAAAATGGTGAGCCAATTATTAATGGCTGGCTTCAAATTCCAAGTGCGTTTTCAGCAGAAGTAATGGCTCATCAAGGCTGGGATTCTTGTACTATTGACATGCAACACGGTGTTGTCGACTATCCAAATGCACTAGGAATGCTCCAAGCATTATCTACCACTGATGTTACTCCTCTAGCTAGGGTAAACTGGAATGAACCAGGTCAAATAATGAAAATTTTAGATGCAGGTTGTTACGGAGTAATTTGTCCAATGGTAAGCAATAGAAAAGAAGCTGAAAATTTTGTCCAAGCTTGTTTATACCCGTCAAAAGGTAACAGAAGTTTTGGACCTATCAGAGGATTATTATATGGAGGGTCAGATTATGCAAAACATGCTGACAACGAAATTTTAAAACTTGCAATGATAGAAACTAAAGAAGCTTTAGAAAAACTTGATGAAATTTTAGATACACCAAATTTAGATGGAATTTATATTGGTCCTGCTGACTTAAGCTTGGCTGTTGGAGAAGAACCAGGATTTGATAGACCTGAAAACACTATTGCCTATAAAGAAATCCTAAGAATTCTCGAAGCAGCGAATAAAAGGAGCTTGCTTGCAGGAATTCATAATGGAACAGCTGAGTATGCACAAAAAATGATTTCAAAAGGTTTTAATTTAGTTACTGTAGGATCTGATCAAAGATTTATGAGTGGTGGTGCAAAAGTTGCTATTGAAAAAATTAAAGGTAAGCAGAAAAAAGAAGAGTCTAAAGGTTACTAAGTTATTCCTTTTTAAATTTTTAATATCAAATCATAAATGAAAAAAAATTTAAGCTTTAAAGTAATATTATTTGGATTCATATTTACATTTTTTTCTAGTTTTGGTCAGAGTTTTTTCCTAGGTTTATTTAATGCACCAATTAGAAATGAGCTAGGTATCTCCCATGGTCAATTTGGAAATATATATGCAACAGCAACTATTTGCTCCAGCTTACTATTAATATGGGTTGGAAAAAAAATCGACGATTATAGAATTTTAAATTACTCTTTATTTGTAATTATCTTATTATTTTTATCAGCATTATTTTTTTCGTTTATTAATAGTATTTACTTTTTAGCTTTAGGAATTTTCTTAATGAGATTTTCAGGCCAAGGTTTGATGAGCCACACATCGACGACTACAATTTCAAGATTTTTTGAAAGGTCACGAGGAAAAGCATTAAGTACTGCTTGGTTTGGTTTATCAACAGCAGAATTTATTTTACCTGTGTTTGTAACATATCTTTTAGTTATTTATTCATGGAGATCAGTTTGGCAAGGTATAGCAATATTAGTTATAATATTTTTACCAATTGTAATTTTAAATACCATAAAATCTATTCAACTAGACTCTAGAGAAGAAAGTAAAAATTATGATAATAAAAAAATTGAAATTAAAAGTTGGAGAAGAACAGATGTTATCAAAGATTACAGGTTTTATATTATTTCATTAAATATGTTAGCTATGCCATGGATAGCTACAGGGGTTTTTGTGTATCAATCTTTTATTTCAGACTCTAAAATGTGGGAAACCTATACTATACCAAAAGCTTTCATGGTTTACTCCATAACATCAATTGTAACTCTTTTAATTTCAGGTTTTTTAGTAGATAAATTTACAGGTAGAAAATTAATCTTGTTTATGAATATCCCACTTTTATTAGCAATGTTTACTTTGTTTCAGTTTAATCATGAAATATTCGCTTACATTTTTTTAGGATTAATCGGCATATCAAATGGCTTAGCTAATATTTTAGGTTCTTCAACTTGGGCTGAAATTTACGGTGTAAAATACATCGGCAGTATAAAAGCTTTAACAACAGCCTTTATGGTTTTTTCTACAGCATTTGGAACAGCAATATTTGGACTGTTAATTGATAATGGTTTTACAATTGAGAATATAGCTTTTACTAGTGCTATTTATATTCTTATATCGTTATTTCTATTAGTGCTTATTAGAAAAAAAGTAGAGCCAGTCAGGCTTTAAAATAAACTTGATTTATCGAGTTTTATTGACTAAATAGCCATCATGGCTCGAATTACAGTAGAAGATTGTTTAGAAAAAGTTGATAACCAATACGATTTAGTCTTATTAGCAAAAGAAAGAACAGTTCAGCTAAATGCTGGTTCTCCAATGTTAGTTGAAGAAGATAACGATAAAAGAACAATTATTTCATTAAGAGAAATTGGTGATGGAAAAATTAACGTTAAGGAAGTTGAAGCTAGTGCAATTAAAAGATTAAGAAAAGAGCCGGATGAGTTAGAAGAACAAGAAGAAACAGAGGAAGAGACAAATGACGATTTTGAAAATCTTTACAAAGGTCAAGTTTCAAAAAGTGGTGTTGCGATCCTTCCATCTAAAAGAACTAGAAGAGTTCCAGAAGTTAAAAAACCAAGTTTAGTAGATGAGGCTCTTTCAGAATTAAAAGCAGATCAGCCCGAAATTAAAGAAGAAAATTTAGATTCAGAGGAAGCTCCACTTGAATTAAGTGATGAAGCTCCTGCCGAAGAAAATAAATCAGAGTAAATCATGAAAAAAACTGTTTCAGTTGCACCAATGATGGATTGCACTGATAAACATGAGATATATTTTTTAAGTCTTATAAGCAAGAATATCCATCTTTATTCAGAAATGATTGTAGCAAATGCAATTATTAAAGGAGATAGAGACAAATTATTATCATTCAAAAAAATTTCTAATCCAGTAACTTTACAAATTGGCGGCTCTAATCCAGGGGAACTAGCAGAGGCATGTAAAATTTCAGAAGATTACGGATATAAAGAAATTAACTTTAACTTGGGTTGCCCAAGTAAAAAAGTACAAAAAAATAAATTTGGTGCTTGTTTAATGCAAGAACCAGAATTAGTTGCAAAATGTATTGAGTCTATGACTAAATCAACAAAACTTCCAATAACAATTAAAACAAGAATTGGTTACAACGAAGTTGAAAACTTTGAATTTTTAAAATCTTTTATTCAAACAACAAAAGATGCAGGTTCACAAAAATTTATTATTCACGCAAGAAAAGCTTTACTTAAAAAATTAAGCCCTAAAGAAAATTTAAATATACCACCTTTGAAATATGAGTTTGTTTATAAATTAAAAGAGCATTTTAAAAATGATGAAATTGTAATTAACGGCGGCATAAAAACAACTAAAGACATTAAAGCTCATTTATTTAAAGTTGATGGCGCTATGATTGGAAGAGCAATTTATCATTCACCGTATTTTTTAGCCGATATAGAAAGAGATATTTTTAATAATGATAATGTTCCGTCTAGAAGCGAAGTAATGGAAAAATTAATTCCATACATACAAGAAGAAACTTCAAAAGGTACTCAGCTTAATCATATAATGAGACATACTGTTGGATTATTCCACGGACAGAACGGTTCTAAAACTTGGAAACAATATCTTTCTAAAAACATGTGCATCAGAGATGCTGACTTACAAAAAGTTA
>CACGLL010000015.1 GCA_902573905.1 uncultured Pelagibacteraceae bacterium | reverse complement strand
AAAATCTTCACATGAGAAATAAAAGTCAATTACACCGCTAAATTTATCTTGAATAAAAAAAATATTATCATGAAATAAGTCAGCATGAATAATTCCTTTTGGTAAATTTTTTGGCCAATTTTTTTCAACATCATTAAGATTTTCCTCAATTAATCTTGGCAGATCTTTATGTATATTTTCACATTTATCTTTAACTGAATTAAATAATTTTCTCCATGAATTTACGGATAGATCATTTTGTCGTTTTAATTTTAAATTCTTTGTTAGCTCATGCATTTTGGCTATTTCAGATCCAATTAATTTACAGTTGGCTGGAGATAAATTTTGTTTTGCCTTTCCCTCAAGAAATGACACAATCATCAATTTTTTCCCCTCAAAATTTGTAATAGTTTCATTATTATTATTAGAGATAGGAGCAGGGCATTTAAAGTTAGCTTTATTTAAAGATGACATCAAATCTGAAAAAAAAGGAAGATCTGAAGGCTTAACTCTTTTTTCGTAAATAGTTAATATAAATTTTTTTTTATTAACCGATAAAAAATAGTTTGTATTTTCTATACCTTCTTCAATTCCTTTGAATGAGTCTAGCTTACCTAATTTATAATTAGATAAGATTTTTTCAATTTTATTTTGATTTAACTTTGTATAGACAGCCATTAATTGAGTTCTTTCGGCAATTTAAAAACAACCTTTTCTTCTGCAACTATCACTTCCTCAACAGAGACCTTTCTATCTTTTTTTATATTAGTCAGCAACGCTTGAACTAATTTTTCCGGCGCTGAAGCGCCAGAGGAAATTCCAATAGTATTAGAATTCTCTATTTCATGAAAAGGTATTTCCTTTTCTGAATGCATTAATTGAGAGTTTTCACATCCAGCTTTTTTTGCGACCTCAACTAGCCTTACCGAATTTGATGAATTTCGACTCCCAACTACAAAAAATAAATCACACTTAGATGCTATTTCTTTCACAGCTGATTGACGATTAGTTGTAGCGTAACAAATATCTTCCTTGATCGGCCCATTGATTTTAGGAAATTTGTTTTTAAGAGCGTTAATTATTTCTGCCGTATCATCTACTGAGAGGGTTGTCTGAGTTATATAAGCCAAAGGTTTTTTAAAATTATTGACCTGAAGATTTTCAACATCACTTTTAGTTTCTATCAATTTAATTGATCCTAACGGTAGCTGACCCATTGTGCCAATAACCTCAGGATGATTTTTGTGCCCAATTAAAAATATTTCGTATCCTTTTTTATGTAACTGTTCAGACTCTCTATGAACCTTCGAAACCAAAGGGCAAGTTGCATCCACATAAGATAAATTTTTAAGCTTTGCTTCGTCAGGAACTGATTTAGGAACTCCATGTGCAGAAAAAATCACAGGTCTACTATTATCTTTTACTTCAGAAAGCTCGTCTACAAATATTGCCCCTTTTTCTTTTAGTTCATCAACAACTTGTTTATTATGAACAATTTCATGTCTCACATATACAGGAGCTCCATATTTATTTATTGCCTTTTCGACAATTTCAATAGCTCTTTTAACACCAGCACAAAACCCTCTGGGTGAAGCTAAATAAATTTTAAGTTCTTTTTTCATTCTTTTCTAACAAGTATTCGAGCAATATATGCGGAAAAGTAAGAGACGCCAAACCAATAAATATTACTTTATAAATAGCCTCGTCGAGCTTATAGGAGCTATTGAGAAAATATACCGCAATTAAAAACATCACACCAGTTACAAAAGTTAATGGAATAGCTTTTTTAATAAATTTCTTTAGTCCTGATCTAAAAGACTTATCTAGTTCGAAGATTAATGTAATTGAATGCCTTATAGAATGAAGAAAGCAAAAATAAATTGTGAAAGCCAAAACAGGAGTTAAAAAGAGATTTAATATAATTAACGAAAAAAAATCCATTATCATCAATGCTTTAAAGTCAGCCTTTTTCTTATTAGAGATAATTAGAGATGATAAAAAGCTTAAACACAAAAAAATTATTAAGAATTGATTGGTAAATAATTGAGACTCAAAAACATTAAAGTTTAAAATTTCAAATATTTCGTTTGTTTTCTCTCTCTGAAATAATAACGGAGCGAAAATTACTGCTGATCCTTTTAAAAAGTACAAAAACTCAGATATTAGAAATTTTTCTTTAAATGAGAATACCGTATCCTCCTTACCAAAGTGATAAGCTGCTACAACAAGAAATAACAATAAAACAGTATTAGGAAAAAATACCCACAAAAAAACTATTAAGATAGAGATTAAAATATATATAAAATAAAAAGAAAAAAGAGATCTATAACCAAATAAATATAAAAGTTTTTTTCCTTTTAAATTATCTAATGCTCCATGCGAAATTCCTAAAATTAATATTAAGATTAAACAAAATATTATCGGCTCATAATTTACCATAAAGTAAAATGGGCTAATCAAAATACAAAAATTGAAAAATATAAGCGAGTGTTTAAAATTTATCTTTTCCATTATTGAAATAGAGCTCTCATAAAAATTAATTTTGGCATTCTTCCTATAATATTAACATCTTCAAAGATATTACTTTTATTAGATAAAAATTTTATTACACAGTTTGATGAAGCTTTAAACATTTCGAAAAATATTTTTGGCATTTTATCTGGGTTATTTTTTAAAACTCTTAAAAATATTTTATCCAAAAACTGATATTTCTTTCCTATATTGTACATTTTTATTTTTTCAATTTTATCAATATTTTCAACAATATATTTACTATGCTCTTGGATATTTAAAAAAGTATACCCTGTGCTTAACCTTGTCATTCCGCCAGCAGATCCAATATAAACAGTTTTCTCATTATTTCTATTTAATGGATGGAATAATGGTATAGCACCTTTTTCAGTAAAATTTATTTTATAGTTTTTTATACCAAGATTATTTTTTATATAATTTTCCAATTGAAGATCGTAATCCATTAAGCTTTGATCCTCTAAATCTGAAAGCCAAGTTGTTTCAATTAAAGCTTTATTTTTACTAAATGGTAAAGTGTAAAAAAAGTGAACGTCATTTCTCTGATCACAATTAAAATCCATTAGATTTATTATTTCCTCATCAAAAATATTTTTAGGTGTTTCTATCTCGATACCTTGAAAGTGTTGCCACAATTTAGATTTATCTAATTCTTTTTCATGAACACTATTAAAAATTATGGAATTTTCTGAGTTGATTTCACTTAAGTTTTTAAAAAAACTTATATTGGAATTTGTAGCTAGCTTAGAATTTATTTTTTTATAAAATTTACCACTATCGATGCTTTGATAGGGAAATTTTTTATTAGTTAATTCATGCGAACTATCTGGAGAATTTATGGTAAAATTGTTCCAACTTTTAATTACACAATCATCAAAGTTATGATTAAAAACTTTCCAAAAAGACCACGTTTTGTCTCTTTTATATTCTTCACGAGTTTCAATAATTGCTAAAGTTTTTTCTTTTAATTTATCATTGATTTCGAGCTCATAAGCTAAAGATAGGCCCGCGCATCCACCGCCAATAATTATATAATCAAATTCTTTCATTTAAATTAATCTCTTGATTTAAGATATTATGATTTGTTTGGTTATCGTAACTTAAATCTTTGACGAACAATAATTTAATAAAGTCAAAAACAGATAAAAAGGTCTGAATTACTTTTTCAAACATGGGCACATAGATTTTGCCAGATTTATTGTAATTATCGATATTTTTTTGTTTAAGGATGTAGTCACCTATTTTTCTATACACACGCCTTGCAACAATAACTGAAAATCTTGACCTAATTGGTATATCACTAATAGACTTAAATGAATTTTCATAAAACGATTGAGACTCATCTATAATTTCTCGAATTGCCAAAAAATTGTGATCAACATATTGTCTATTTCGTGCTTTATCTTCACAAACATCCCTAGCTATATTAGTAAGCTGCATCGCTATCCCAAGATCAATTGCACCTTTTAGAGCCTCTCGATTTTTTACGTTCAGTATTTTTGACATCATTAGTCCGACTGTCCCAGCAACTCTATAAGAATAAACAAGCAAATCTTTTTTCGAATTTATCACTACTTTCTCTTTTAAGTCTGTTTCAACACCATCGAACAAATCTATTACTACTTGTTTCGAAATATTTTCACTATCAATAACAGACCACATGTCTTTTATAATTTGATTGTTTAGATTTTTGTTCTCAAAATCTTTTTTAAATTTTAAAAACATTTCTCTCTTAACAACTAGATTATTATTATCATCAACTATATCATCTAAAGTTCTACAGAAATTATATAGAGATGAGCATTTATCCAAAGCGTTTTTTGGCAGAAAAAAACTCGCCCAGTAAAAAGATTTAGCATGTTTCTTTAGTAAATTACTTTTCATTAAAATAGTTTATCTAAAACTTTTGCTGATGATAGAACCCCAGGCATTCCAGCGCCTGGATGTGTGCCAGCACCTACAAAGTACAAATTTTTATATATTTCAGATTGATTATGAAATCTAAAATAGGCTGACTGAGAAAATTTGGGCTGAATTGAAAATCCAGATCCATAGAGAGTTGCTAGATCAATTTCGAAATAATCAGGTGTTAAGAAAAAATCACTTACCACGTTTTCTTTAATACCAGGCAGAACAGTTTTATCCATTTTATCTAATACTAAATCTTTGAATTTATCACCTTCTTCGATCCAATTTACTTTGGATAAATTATTTGGTACCGGGACCAATACATAAAAAGCATCTTGACCTTCTGGTGCCATGTTGGGATCTGTTGCAGAGGGCCTATGTAAATAATAGCTTATATCATCAGAAAGTATTTTCTTTTCAAAGATTTTATCAAGATGTTTTTTATAAGATTCTCCAAAATAAATAGTATGGTGCGCAACATCGTTATATTTTTTTTTAGAGCCAAAATAATAAACAAATAATCCCATTGAATAATCCATTCTTTTCATTTTTTGTTTAAATAAAAAATCATAATCTTCTTTTGATTTTATCAAGTTGTTGTAAACATTCGGGGGGTCTGAGTTGCAAACTACATAGTCGCAATTAATTATTTTTGAATTATTAATCTTTACAGCTTTAACCTTTTTATTTTCTGTAAGTATTTCTGTAACTTCAGCATCTTTAATAATTTTGATATTTTCCTCAATCATTAGTTTTTCCAAAGCTTTAACAATACTTCCTGTTCCTCCCATTGAGTAATGAATTCCCCATTTTTTTTCTAAAAATAAAATTAATGTATATATCGAAGTTGTACTGAAAGGATTTCCACCAACTAAAAGAGGGTGCATACTAAATACTCTTCTTAATTTTTCATTGGATATATACTTTGAAACCAAACTATAGACTGACTTATAACTTTTTAGTTTTAATAAAGATGGAATTTGTTTCATCATAAAAACCAAATTATTGAAAGGCTTGTCAGATAACTCCGTAAAACCTTTATTAAATATTTTTTCAGTAAAATTTACTAAATTTTTATATCCATCAAAATCAGAGGGATTAAACTTTTTGACTTGTTCTTCCATAGATTTATCATTGCCATTGTAGTCAAACGTATCTCCATCATTAAATACAAAGCGATACCACAAATCTAATGGTACAATTTTTACATAATTTGAAATATTTTTATTAAACAGTGAAAATAATTCTTCAAATAGATATGGAGCAGTTATTACTGTAGGTCCTCCATCATAAATAAATTGGTCTTTCTTAAAAACTCTAGCGCGACCACCAAGATCTGGATGTTTTTCTACTAAAGTGACTTTATAGCCTTTAGCTTTTAACCTCAGCGCTGCAGCTAAACCTCCAAAACCAGAGCCTATAACTATTATTTTTTTTGCCATTACGAATATGGCCTATTCTAACTGGATTTTTTCTTAAGTGCTAATTTTGTTTCTTCAATACTAGATATGTAAATTTTGTCCAATTTGCTTTTATCTAGAGAATTTTTTAGTAATTTCTCAACTGCTTCGATCGCTATTATAATTGAGGTATTTTTAATATCTTTTAAAGCTTGATTTTTTAGTTGTTTAATTCTTTCCTCTGCATTTCGCTTTCTATTTTCCATCAGATTATGAAAATTTTCATTTGTCTTAATCATATTTTTTTCAGCTTCTTCGGCTGCTCTAGAAATCATAGATTTTACTTCAGCTTTTGAATTACTTATTTTTTTTTCGTGTTCAATTAAAATATTTTTTGCATCTTCCTTAAGTTTATTAGCTTCATCAATTTGACTTTTAATACTTGAGATATTTTCTTCTAGGGTAATTTTGATTTTTTGAGGTATCTGAAAATAGATTAGCAATCCTATAAATAGGAAAAAGGATACCATTA
>CACGLL010000014.1 GCA_902573905.1 uncultured Pelagibacteraceae bacterium | reverse complement strand
GATGAAAAAAAATTTATTACAGAAGGAAATAAGAGGGTCGTTGAGGCGAGATTAGCTGACGCTAAATTTTTTTGGGATAAAGATAGATCAAAAAATTTAATTAAACAAATAGCAAATTTAAAGTCAGTCACTTTTTATGAAAAGCTTGGAACCATTTATGACAAAACTCAAAGATTAAGACAATTAGCAGGCTTTTTGTCTGATGATTTAAATATAAGTAAAGAAAAAGTTCAAGTTGCAGCTTCAATTTCAAAATCTGACTTATGTTCAGATTTAGTTGGAGAATATCCTGAACTTCAAGGAGTAATGGGAAAATATTTTGCTTTAGCACAAGGATTTGAAGAGGATATCGCTAACTCAGTTAGTGACCATTATTTACCTGTTGGTTTAACATCTGCGATACCTAAAAAACCGTTTAGTTATTCAATTTCAATTGTAGACAAGATCGATACTTTAGTTGGCTTTTTTGTAATTGATGAAAAACCAACAAGTTCAAAAGATCCTTTTGCTTTAAGGCGAGCAGCAATAGGTTTGCTCAGAATAATAATTGAAAATAAATTATCATTTAAATTAAGAGACCTAATTAGCTATGCAATAAGACTATATCAGGAACAAGGTGTTGAGATAAAAAATGAGAAAACTGAACAAGAAGTTCTAGATTTTATAAAAGAAAGAATGAGAAACGTTTTAAAATTAAAAAATATAAAACCTGATATTATAGAAGCCTCAGTTAGCTCACATGCTGGCAATAATTTTTTAGACCTTTATGCGAAAACTATTTTAATTCATAAATATAAAAATAAGGGAATAGGGCTTAATGCGATTAGATCTTATAAACGCGCATCAAACATTTTAGATAAAGCTGAAAAAGGAATCACAGGAAGACCAGATGTTGTTTTATTTAGAAAAGATGAAGAAAGAGTTCTTCATGAAAAAATTAATGAAATTAGGAAAGCTTTTACTGTTAAAGAAGACAATAAAGACTACGAAAGCTTGTTAATAAAGCTATCTGACACCAAAGAATCTACAGATAATTTTTTTGACAATGTGGTAGTAAATGATGAAAATCAAGATATTAAAAATAATCGATTAGAGCTTTTAAAAATGTTTTGTAACACATTTGATACTTTTATCGATTTTTCAAAATTAGAAGGTCTGTAATGGCAAAAGTTATATTTAGTTTTGATGATAAATCTGCAAAAAAATTAAAGAATAAAAAAAATATTTTAGGTGGTAAGGGCGCCAATCTCGGGGAGATGGGAAGATTAGGTTTACCTGTTCCTCCTGGATTCACTATAACAACAGATGTTTGTGATCTTTTTTATAAAAATAAAAAAAAACTTCCTAAAAGTGTAATTAAAAATATCGAAGTAGAGCTTAAAAATATTGAAAAGAAAACTAAAAAGAAGTTTGGTGATCTTAAAAATCCATTATTAGTGTCAGTTAGATCTGGTGCTAGAATTTCAATGCCGGGTATGATGGATACAATTTTAAATCTTGGTCTCAATGATAAAACAGTAGAGTCATTAAAAAAGAAAACCTCAAACGGTCGATTTGCCAAAGATAGTTACAGAAGGTTTATACAAATGTATAGCAACGTTGTTCTTGGAGTTGAAGGACACTTATTTGAAGAGTTAATTGATAATTACAAATTAACAAAAGGCGTGTTGCTAGATACAAATTTAGATGAGAGCGATTGGGACGGATTAATAAAAAATTTTAAAGATCTAGTAAAAAAAGAAAAAAAAATTAATTTCCCGCAAGACGTAAAAGAGCAATTGCTAGGAGCAGTAAATGCAGTGTTTTTATCTTGGGATAGTCAAAGAGCAAAAACTTATAGAAAATTAAATCAAATCCCTGATCACTGGGGGACAGCAGTAAACGTTCAAGCGATGGTTTTTGGTAACATGGGTAACAATTGTTCAACAGGTGTTGCTTTTACGAGAAACCCATCAACAGGGGAAAATTCTTTCTTTGGAGAATTTTTAATTAATGCACAAGGCGAAGATGTTGTAGCGGGTACCAGAACTCCTCAATACATTACTAAAAAAGCAAAACAAGATGCTGGTTCAAAAGATTCATCAATGGAAGAAGCCATGCCTACAGTTTATAAAGAATTAGCAAAAGTATTTCTTAAATTAGAGAAGCACTACAAAGATATGCAAGACATCGAGTTTACAGTTGAGAATAATAAACTTTGGATGCTTCAAACAAGATCAGGAAAAAGAACTGCCAAAGCTGCAATTAAAATTGCAGTAGATATGGTTAAAGAAAAATTAATTTCAAAAAAAGAAGCAATTAAAAGAATTGATCCTAATACTTTAGACACTTTATTACATCCAACTTTAGATGATAAAGTTAAAAAAGAAGTAATCGCTTCAGGATTGCCTGCATCCCCAGGAGCTGCGAGTGGAAAGGTTGTTTTTACAGCTGATGAGGCAGAAAAATTAAATGGGATGATGCAAGATACAATACTAGTAAGATTAGAAACTTCACCAGAAGATATACACGGAATGCATGCTGCAAAAGGAATTCTTACGGCAAGAGGTGGAATGACAAGTCATGCTGCAGTAGTAGCAAGAGGAATGGGTAGACCATGTGTTTCAGGTTCTAGTGAAATAACAATTGATTATGAATTAAAACAATTTAAAGCCGGGGACGTAATTATTAAAGAGGGCGATATAATTACCATAGACGGTGGAAGCGGAAAAGTAATGAAAGGGTTGGTGCCTACTGTTCAACCAGAAATATCTGGCTATTTCTCTACAATAATGAAATGGGCTGATGAATTTAGAAAATTAAAAGTAAGAACGAATGCTGAAACAGAAGCAGATAGTAAAACAGCTAGAGAGTTTGGTGCTGAAGGAATTGGGTTATGTAGAACAGAGCATATGTTCTTTGATGAAGAGAGAATTCTATCTGTTAGACAAATGATTTTGTCTAAATCAAAAGACGACAGAAATAGTGCACTAGACAAACTTCTGCCTCATCAAAAAGAAGACTTTAAAAAAATATTTAAAGTTATGTCAGGACTACCTGTTACAGTCAGACTATTAGATCCACCGCTCCATGAGTTTTTACCAAAAGCTGATAAAGACATAGAGGAAGTGGCGAGATCTTTAAATTTATCAGCGAAAGAAGTTAAAGACAGAATTTCAGAACTCCATGAGGAAAACCCTATGTTAGGACACAGAGGTTGCCGACTTGGTATTTCTTTCCCAGAAATATATGAGATGCAATGCAGAGCTATATTTGAAGCTATAGTTGAATTAAAAAAACAAAAAGTAAAAGCAGCTTTTGTAGAAATTATGATACCTTTGGTTTCAACGGACTCCGAACTTAAAATTTTAAGAGCTTTAGTTAATAAAATTGCTAAAGAAATAGAAAAAGAAAATAAATTAAAACTTGAATATATGGTGGGCACTATGATCGAATTACCTCGTGCTGCTTTACAAGCGAAATCTATTTCAAAACATGCTGATTTCTTTAGCTTTGGAACAAACGATTTAACTCAAACAACTTTAGGAATAAGTCGAGACGACTCAGGAAAATTTTTAAACGATTATATTGATAATAAAATATTTGAAGTTGACCCGTTTGTTAGTATTGATCAAAATGGAGTGGGCGAGTTAGTGCAAATAGCTTCCTCAAGAGGCAGAAAAACAAATAAAAATATTAAGTTAGGAATTTGCGGTGAACACGGCGGTGATCCAAAGAGTATTGAGTTTTGTTCAAGAACAGGATTAAACTATGTTTCTTGTTCTCCATTTAGAGTTCCAGTAGCAAGATTAGCTGCCGCTCAAGCAGAATTATCTAAATAATAAAGTCGTATCAAATGATTTGGCGCTATGAGTAATCGCACCTACAGAAATTCTATTTATCCTTGTATTTGATATTTGTTTAATATTTTTTAAAGTAGCATTACCCGAATACTCTGTTTGATATTTATTTTTGCAAAGTTTTAAACATTTTTTTAATTGCGAAGAGCTCATATTATCAAAAAGTATTCTTTTAAACTTTAAATCCATAATCTGTTTGAGTTGATTGATACTTTCAATTTCCACTGTAACAATTTTTTTTGTTTTAATTGCTTTTTTAACTAAATCTCTAAGATTATTAGATGCACTAATATGGTTTTCTTTAATAAGAATTTCATCACTTAAATTGTATCTATGATTATGGCCACCACCTTTTTTGACAGCATATTTTTCAAGTGTTCTTAAATTAGGTGTGGTTTTTCTTGTACAACAGATCTTAGTTTTTTTACTAATTTTTTTTACGAACTGATTAGTAAGTGATGCGATACCTGATGCATGATTAAGAAAATTTAAAGCAGTCCTTTCAGCGGTTAAGATAGTTTTTTTTTTAGCTTTTATTATAGCAATTACTTTTTTTTTTTTAATTTTTTTTCCATCCGAAATTTTCTTAGTAAAAACTGATTCTTTACCAATTAATTTAAAAGCAGTTTTACAAAAATCTAAACCAGCTATGACACCATCTTGTTTGGCTATGATCTTAGCTTTTATTATTTTGTCTTTGTCAGCAATTAAGTTGGTAGTGATGTCTCCTCTAGGCCTAAGGTCTTCTTTTAGAGCTTTTCTTACAACTGTATTAATATAAGTTTGATTTAATTTTTGCACTGATCTAACGACCAATTTCGGTCATTCTAATTACAGACTTTCTTGCAGCTTCTATAGTTTTACTATCCAGAACGATTTCGTTGGTATCATTCTCTAAACAATCTAAGATTTTTTCTAAATCAATTTTTTTCATATAAGGGCAAAGATTGCATGGTTTGATGAAAGAAACGTTTGGATTATCAGCTTCGACGTTATCACTCATAGAACATTCAGTTACTAACATAACTTTTTTAGGTTGATTATCTTTTACGTATTTAATCATACCAGAAGTTGATCCGGCAAAGTCAGATGCTTCAATTACATCCGGTGGACATTCAGGATGAGCTATGACTTTGATACCTGGGTTTTGATTTTTAATATCTTCAATCTCTTTACTAGTAAATTGTTCGTGAACAATGCAAGTTCCTTTCCAAGAGATAATTTTTACTTTCGTATTTTTTGCAACATAATCTGCTAAATATTGGTCTGGAAGAAAAATTACTTTTTCTACGTTTAAAGACTCGACTACTTTAACAGCATTAGCAGAAGTGCAGCAAACATCTGTTTCTGCTTTTACATCAGCAGAGGTATTAACATATGATACCACTGGAACACCTGGATATTTTTGTTTTAATAATCTTACATCTTTTCCAGTAATTGAACTTGCTAAAGAGCAACCTGCTTGCATGTCTGGTAAAAAAACTTTTTTATTTGGGTTCATTAGTTTTGCTGTCTCAGCCATAAAGTGTACCCCACACATAATAATTTTATCTGCAGAAGTCTTTGCGGCTTCAACTGCTAGTGCTAAAGAGTCCGCTGCTATGTCAGCTACTCCGTGGTAAATTTCTGGAGTTTGATAATTATGTGCGAGAATAATTGCATTTTTTTCTTTTTTTAGTTTATTAATTTTTTCTATTAAAGGAGCATGAACTTTCCATTCATTTTCTGGGACAAATTTTGAGATTTTTTTGTAAATCTCGCTAGAACCGTTTAAATTTCGTTGTTGTACAGACATACTAATTCCAATTTATCAACTTGAGGTTAAATTGTCATTCATTTATTGTCGCATTATTAAAGCGGTCGTGCTGAAATTGGTAGACAGGCACGCTTGAGGGGCGTGTGGGTTTCCCGTGAGAGTTCGAGTCTCTCCGACCGCACCATATTTCTGAAATACTACTCAATATTTAACTACAAAAAGAATTAATTTTAAACTAATGTGCTTTTGATGCTTCCTAGAAAAGTTATTAATCTACATGGTGAAAATAGACTTAAAAATGAGGGCAATATTGCTGCAAGCAGGGATAAAATTCACACAAATATAAATTTAGACTTTTTACTAAAAAAAAGATTTGGATTTGTAGAAAAAAATATAAATAAAGATGATCATATTTTAGAAATTGGCTGTGGCGCTGGTCACGCTAAAAATTATATTAAAAATAAAAACTTGAAGATATCTGATGTCACCAATTATGACTTTTTAGATTTTAAGAATGTTGATTGTTTAAATACACCCTTTGATAATAGTTCTTTTGACATTGTCTTCTCATCAAATTTAATTCATCACCTTCCAAATCCAATAAGGTTATTCAATGAAGTTGGAAGAATTTTAAAAAAAAAAGGTAAATATATAATTTTGGATGTTAATCTTTCTTTTTTTTTAAAGCTAGTAATTATACTCACCAAGTCAGAAAAATATGATCTGGATGTAAATATTTATGATAAAAATTTAAATCTTACTGACCCCTCTGATCCTTTTGACAGTAATAACGCCATTCCAAATTTGATTTTTAATGATTTTCAAAAATTTAATGAGCAACTAGATTATAAATTTAAGATTGAAAAACTCTGTTATGAAGAATTTTTAATATTTTTGAATTCAGGAGGTGTAATTATTGATGCACCACACGTACCATTGAATAA
>CACGLL010000013.1 GCA_902573905.1 uncultured Pelagibacteraceae bacterium | reverse complement strand
TTAATTTACCTTCTATTGAACTTTTAAATTATGAAGCTGATGATTTAATTGCCACATACGCAAAAAAAATCACAGAAGCTGGTGCAACAGTTACAGTTATCTCCTCTGATAAGGATTTAATGCAATTAGTTTCAAAAAAAGTAAGACTATTTGATCCTATGAAAAGTAAATTAATAGGTGAAAAAGAAGTTCTTGAAAAATTTGGAGTAAAACCAAATCAAGTAATCGATGTTCAATCACTGGCTGGAGACAGCTCAGATAATGTACCAGGAGTTCCTGGCATAGGAATTAAAACTGCATCAGAACTTATTAATAAATATAAAACTCTTGAAAATCTGCTCAACAAAGCATCAGAAATACCACAAAACAAAAGAAGAGAAACTTTACTATCAAATAAAGATAAAGCTATGATTAGCAAGCTATTAGTAACTTTAAAAAATGATGTTCCATTAAAAAATGATGTGACTGATTTTATTATTAAAGATATTAATAAGGAGAAACTTTATGAATTTTTAAGAGAAATGGAATTTAATAGGTTGCTTAGCCAAGCAATCAGTTTTTATGGTGAGCCTGAAAATAAAGACTTTAAGGAAAAAAGTAAGGTTAAAAGTAATACTAAATTAAACACGAAGTCTTATAAAACTATCTTAAAAGAAGATCAGCTTGATGAATTAATAAAAAAATTAAATGAAAAATCAGTTATTGCAGTTGATACAGAAACAACATCATTAAATCCACAAGAGGCTGAATTAGTTGGTATATCAGTATGTTATGCAGCTAACGAAGCTTATTATATTCCAGTTAAACACAAAGATGGAAAAACATTAAAAAAAGATCTTGTATTAAAAAAGCTTAAAGTCATTTTAGAAGATCCAAGTATAAAAAAAGTTGGACAGAACATAAAATACGATTTTATAATTTTTAAAAACCAGGGTATCGAATTAAGCCCTATAGACGATACAATGTTACTCTCCTACACTTTAGATGCTGGCAACAACCGTCACAATATGGATACTTTATCTGAATTACACTTAAGTCATAAAACTATTTCTTACAAAGACTTGGTTGGCACAGGTAAAAAACAACTCAATTTTTCCGAAGTTGATCTTAAATCAGCTACTGAGTACGCAGCTGAGGATGCGGATGTAACTTTAAGATTATATGAAATTTTATCTGAGAGAGTTTCTGAGGAAAAGTTAGAAAAAATCTATGAAGTATTCGAAAAACCAATGATAAAAATTCTCTCCAAACTTGAGACTAATGGCATAAAAGTAGATGACACTTATTTAAAAAAATTATCTAAAAAATTTGAAGAAAGATTAGTAAAAATTGAGAAAGATATTTTTAAAATTTCAGGGAAAAAATTTAATATAGGATCTCCAAAACAATTAGGTGAGATAATTTATAACGATTTAAAAATAGCAAAATTAAAGAAAACAAAAAAAGGCAGTTTAGCTACTAGTGCTAAAATTTTAGAAGATCTAGCTTTAACAGGCCATAAATTTCCAAATTTAATTCTAGAATGGAGACAAGTATCTAAGCTCAAAAGTACTTATACAGATGCATTGCAGGATCATATAAGCAAAAAAACAAAAAGGGTTCACACCTCATTTTTACTAGCTGCAACAAATACAGGAAGACTTGCATCTAGTGATCCTAATTTACAAAATATTCCCATAAAAACTGCAGATGGCAAAGAAATTAGAAAAGCTTTTGTAGCAGATAAAAATAATACTCTTGTTTCAGCAGACTATAACCAAATTGAGATGAGAATCCTTGCAGATATGGCAGACGTAAAAGAGTTAAAAAAAGCTTTTAAAAACAATCAAGACATTCATTCTTTAACAGCTAGCCAGGTATTTGATGTTCCTATTACAAAAGTAACAGAGGATTTTAGAAGAAAAGCAAAGGCTATAAATTTTGGAATAATTTATGGGATAACGCAATATGGTCTAGCTAAACAAATTTCAGTTTCTAATGAAGAAGCTTTGAGTTTTATAAATTCATATTTTAAAAAATTTCCTGAGATAAAAGACTACATGAATACAACGATCAAGACTTGTAGAAAGCAAGGTTATGTAACAAATATTTTTGGAAGAAGAATTCATCTAAGAGGCATCAATGACAAAAATTTTAGTGTTAGAGCTTTTCAAGAAAGAGCAGCTATTAATGCTCCAATACAAGGTTCAGCTGCAGATATAATTAGATTAGCGATGATAAAAATTGATAAACTTCTTGAGGAAAAAAAGAAAGCTAAAATGCTTTTACAAATTCATGATGAATTAATTTTTGAATGTTTGAAAAAAGATGAAAAAGAGGTAAAAAAAATTGTTAAAGAAGCCATGACATCAGTTTCTAGCTCAGATCATCATATGTTTTCAATTCCTTTAGAAGTTAGTATTAATTCTGGTAGTAATTGGGGTGAAGCCCATTAACGCCTAAATTTTGACAATATAATTGAGAGAATAATATTATGGCTCAAACAATTGCACTAGTTGATGACGATAGAAATATTCTAACCAGTATAAGTATTGCTTTGGAAAGAGAAGGCTTCAAAGTTCAAACTTATATTGATGGAGAGTCTGCTTTAATAGGTTTAACTAGAAATCCACCAGATCTTGCAGTTTTAGACATTAAAATGCCAAGAATGGATGGAGAAGAATTACTTAAAAAATTGAAAAAGAAAATGTCCATACCAATAATTTTTTTGACTTCAAAAGATGATGAAGTTGATGAATTACTTGGTTTAAAACTTGGAGCAGACGATTTTGTAAAAAAATCAGGAGGTTTTTCAACTAAAGTTTTAATTGAAAGAATTAGAGTTCAACTAAGAAAAAAAACAACCACAGTAGATGACACAAAAAATATAATCAGTCATGGCAAATTAAAACTAGATCCTGCACAACTTGAATGCGAGTGGAATGGTAAAGCTTTACCTGACAAACTAACTACTACAGAATTTTTAATCGTTAAAGAATTAGCTAAAAGACCAGGTGTGATAAAGGAAAGAGCTCATTTGATGGATATAGCTTATAAGGAAAACACTGAAATAGAAGACAGAACGATTGATAGTCATGTAAAAAGAATAAGAAAAAAGTTTAAAAAAGTAGATGAAAAATTTTCTGCAATTGAAACTAGATATGGAAGTGGGTATAGATGGAATGTTAGCTAATGAAACAAAAAAAATCAGCTTCTATTCTAAAGAAGTTCTTAATAATTAATCTCACAGTTTTTTCTGTTTTAGGTCTTTTTACAATTATTTATCTTGAGGCAATTCAGCCAACCTTGGTTAACGAAAGGTCTAACAATCATAAAGTAGTAATCAATAACACCAAGGATAATCTTGAAAGACTTAACATAGAGTATACCAAAGAAGGCTTAAGAAATTTTTTGCTTTCAACAAGATTTTTATTTCAAAGTTTAGATCGTGTTCAGTTTTATGATTTATCAGGAAACTTGCTTGGTGATACAAATATTTTAGATTTAGACCAAAGTGTATTTACTGGATCAGATATTATTTTTGAAGAAACTTTAGGCAGTGAAACAATCACTCCAGAAATAGAAGAGAGGTTAGAGGAAGAAGAGAAAGATGAAATTAAAGATATTATAAAAAATAAATATAACGATGAAATAATGACACTAACAGATGATGAAAAAAATAATTTTTTTGTTAGCACATTAAGTAAAATTAAATTTCAAAATGATGATATTGGATATATTGTAGTATCAGAACAAGCTAATGACATTATAACTGCTGTAAAAGAGAGAAAAGCATTTATTGTTAGAACGATGATTGCTGTAGCAATTGTAATTTTAATTTTTTCACTTTTTTTAAATAAGTACATTTTAAAACCAATTGGTCTTTTAGTAAAATTTAGTGAAGGTATTAAAAAAAAATCTAACCATACAATAGATATTAACAAAGTTTTTGTAAGAGATGACGAGATTGGAAAACTTACCCAGTCTATTGATGAAATGACAAAAGAATTGCAACAACGAACTAATAAGGCTGAAACTTTTTCCAATGATTTAGCACACGAAATAAGAAATCCACTTGCTTCTTTGAAAAGTGCCTCAGAACTTTTAGATAAAACGACTGAAAAAAATGAAGGTGAAAAATTACTTAAAATTATTAACCACGATGCAGAAAGAATAGAAAGGTTAATAACTGACTACACTCAAATGCTAAAAGATGAAGCCTCTTTGTCTCGAGAGAAAATGGGTAAAATAAATTTAGCTGAAATTATCAACGATGTTGTTGAGGATTTTAATCAAGATCTAGTCAATCAAAATAAAAAAATTGAAATAGTCTTTAAGGATAAGATTAAAACAAAAAATGGTCATTATGTATTTGGTATAAGCAATCGATTAGAACAAGTTATTGCAAATTTGCTAGATAATTCTATTTCCTTTAGTCAAGATAATCAGAAAATTGAAATTGGCCTTGAGGAAACATCTACAAATATATTAATGAGTGTAAGAGATGAAGGACCTGGGTTTAGTGAAACATCGCCACAAAAAATCTTTAAGCGTTTTTACAGTAATAGACCAAAAAGCTTTGGAAAACATTCTGGTCTAGGATTAAATATTGTAAAAAATATAGTCCAATTGCATAAAGGAACAGTGGCAGCTTCAAACAGACTAAATAATAGGGGCGCTCAGGTTGAGGTTTTGCTTCCCAAATTAACATGACATTAATTCTTGCTTAGATATACTATAGTTGATAATAACAACCGCAACATGGCTGAAGATTACAAAGTAAAAGACATCTCCCAAGCAGATTTTGGAAGAAAAGAAATTTCTCTAGCAGAAACTGAAATGCCAGGATTAATTGCATTGAGAAAAGAGTATAAAGGGAAACATCCACTTAAAGGCGCAAGAATTTTAGGATGTTTGCACATGACAATACAAACAGCAGTATTAATTGAAACTTTAGTTGAACTTGGTGCTGAAGTTAGGTGGTCTTCATGTAATATTTTTTCAACTCAGGATCACGCAGCGGCAGCAATAGCGAAGGCCGGCATACCAGTGTTTGCATGGAAAGGTGAAACAGAAGAAGAATATTGGTGGTGCGTTAAACAAACTATCGAAGGTAAAAAAGATTGGATACCTAACATGATTTTAGATGATGGTGGTGATCTTACAGCATTAATGCACAAAGATTATAAAGATCTATTAAAGGGCGTCAAAGGAGTTTCTGAGGAAACGACAACAGGTGTTTTAGCTCTTAAAAAGATGGAAGCTAATAAAGAATTACTTATACCTGCTATTAACGTAAACGACTCAGTTACAAAATCAAAGTTTGATAATTTGTATGGATGCAGAGAGAGCTTAGTTGATGGCATCAAAAGAGCTACTGATGTCATGATGTCAGGTAAAGTTGCAATAGTTGCTGGATTTGGTGATGTAGGAAAAGGAAGTGCTGCTTCATTAAGACAAGCTGGAGCAAGAGTCATGGTTACAGAGACAGATCCGATTTGTGCGTTACAGGCGGCTATGGAAGGTTATGAAGTTGTTTTAATGGACGATGCAATTAAAGATGCTGATATCGTAGTAACAGCGACTGGAAATAAAGATATTGTAACTGCAGATCACATGAGAAATATGAAAGACCGGGCTATACTTTGTAACATTGGTCACTTTGATAATGAAATTCAAGTTGAAGCTTTGAAAAATTATAAATGGGATGAAATAAAACCACAAGTTCATGAAATAGAACTTCCAAGTAAAAAAAGAATTATTTTACTAGCTGAAGGCAGACTAGTAAATTTAGGATGTGCAACTGGACACCCGAGTTTTGTTATGAGCGCATCATTTACTAACCAAGTTATTGCTCAAATCGAGCTTTGGAATAATTCTGATAAGTATGAAAAGAAAGTTTACGTTTTACCAAAACACTTAGACGAGAAAGTAGCGATGTTACATTTAGAAAAAGTTGGTGCTAAATTAACTAAAATGTCAAAAGATCAAGCCGATTATATTAGCGTTAAACCATCAGGACCATTTAAACCAGATACTTATCGCTACTAGTTAGTATCTAATGATTGTAAAATCTTTAGATCATCTCAACAAAATATCAGAAATAATTTTAAAAAAATTAGACAAGAAAGATTGCTTATTTTTAATTGGTGAAATAGGTGTAGGAAAAACTACACTAACAAGATATTTGATCAATAATTTACAAAAACAAAAAGGACTAAGCCAAACTGAAGTTTTAAGTCCGACATTTAACTTATTATATGAGTATGAAATAAGTGACTTTAAAATTATGCATTATGATCTTTACCGAATTAAAGAGCCAAAAGAATTAAAACATTTAGGAATTTTCTCTGAAGAGTTAGCCGCTGTAAAAATAGTTGAATGGCCTGAACTAATAAAAACACCTCTTGAAGATAAATTAGAAGTATATTTAAGATATGGTGAAAAAGAGAATGAGAGAGAAATAGAATTTAAGGGACAAGGAAAATGGGAAAATTTTAAGAATGAAATATAAATTAAAAAAAATTTCAGGAGATGCATCACTTAGAGAATTTTATAGACTTAAAAAGAATAATAGTTCCTCAATAATAGTGAATGCTAAAAAGGATAAATACAAAAATCTAATAGTCTACACTGTTGTAAATAATATCCTTAATTCGCATAAGATTAATGCACCAAAACTATTAAGTAATCATATTAAAAATAATATGATTGAAATCTCTGATTTAGGAGAAAAATCATTTTATGATCATGTAGTAAGAAAAAAAAATAAATTATTAGACTATAAATCATTAATTAATTTATTAATTAAAATTCAAAAAATTAAAACTAAACCTCAATATAAGTTAGGTAAAAATAAAGTTA
>CACGLL010000012.1 GCA_902573905.1 uncultured Pelagibacteraceae bacterium | reverse complement strand
ATGACGATCATAAGCATGACGAGCATAAAGAACACGGTCATAAAGAAGATAAACATGACGATCATCACGGGCATGCTCACGGTGAACACGATCCGCATATTTGGCTTGATCCAATAAATGCAAAAGTAATCATGAGTGAAATGGCAGAGCATTTAATTGAAAAAGATCCAAACAATGCATCTGCTTATAAAGCTAATCTAAAGAAGGCTCATAAAGCTTTAGACAATCTTACAAAAAAAGTTAAATCTGAATTAAAAGGAGATTTTAAATCTATTGTATTTCATGATGCCTACCAATATTTTGAAAAAAGATTTGATGTAAATGTTTTAGGAGCTTTTACAGTTAATACAGATGTACTTCCTGGTGCAGAACAATTAGCTGAAATCAGAGAAATAATTGAACATGAAAAAGTAACTTGCGTATTTTCAGAACCTCAATTTAATCCAGAAATAATAAAAGCAGTCGCAAAAGATACAAATATTAAGACTGGAGTTATAGATCCATTAGGAGCAACACTTGATCCAGGAAAAGATTTATACTTTGATTTAATAAGAAATATGTATGCTTCTTTTAAGAGTTGCTAAATAATTTATTTTTCAATAACCATAGTATCTTTAGAGCCACCACCTTGAGAGCTGTTTACAATAGTGCTTCCTTTTTTAAGAGCTACTCTAGTGAGACCACCTGTAGTAACCCAGGTTTTTTTACCAGTTAATACAAATGGTCTTAAGTCTAAATGTCTTGGCTCAATTCCTTCTTCAGCAATTGTAGGGTTAGTAGATAAAATTTCTAATGGCTGAGCAATATAATCGCAAGGTTTAGCTTTAATTTTATCTATCATGTTTTCTCTTTCTTCCTTCGAGGCTTTGGGGCCAATTAATATTCCGTTACCACCTGACCCATTAGTGGGTTTTACAACTAATTTAGAAATATTTTCAATGACATGGTCTTTATGAATTTTTTTTCTACACAAAAATGTTTGAACTTGTTTAAGTTTTGGTTCCTCATCTAAATAAAATTTAATCATCTTATCAACGTAAGAGTAAATTGCTTTATCATCTGCGATCCCTGTTCCAGGTGCGTTTACAATACCAACATTGCCTTTACGCCAACATTTAAATAAACCTGGCACTCCTAGTAAAGAATGTTTATAAAAAACTTTTGGATCTAAGAAGTTATCGTCAATTCTTCTGTATATACAATCAACTTTCATTGGACCTGTAACAGTTTTCATAAAGACAAAATCTTTTTCAACAAATAAATCTTTTCCTTCAACAAGCGCAATACCCATTTGTTCAGCTAAAAATCTATGTTCAAAATAAGCTGAGTTATATCTCCCTGGAGTTAACACACACATGTGTGGGTTTCTTGTTTTTCGAGGGACACATTCAAGCATGCAGTGATATAATTTATTTGGATATTGATGTACTGAAGAAACTTTATATTTTGTAAATAATTCTGGAAAGACATCTCTCATTACCATTCGGTTTTCGAGCATGTAGGAAACTCCTGATGGAACTCGCAAGTTATCTTCTAAAACCATGAACTCACCATTGATATTTCTTATTAAATCAATTCCTGATATGTTGGACCAAGCTTTATATTTTGGTGAGAAGCCATAACACTCTCTTAAGTAAAACGGTGAATTAAAAACTAATTCTTCAGGTATAATATTGTCTTTGAAAATTTTTCTATCATTATAAACGTCATCAATAAAAAGATTAAGGGCTTTAACTCTTTGCAGCAATCCTTTTGAAACTTTAGACCAATCTTTTTTTAGAATAATTCTTGGAATTATATCTAAAGGCCATTTTTTTTCCTGAAGTTTTTTTCCTGATGAATAAACTCGAAAATTTATTCCCCTGGCATTAATTGTGCTCGCGCAGTTCTTTTCAATTTCGTTTAACTTTTTAATCCCATGCCTCTCTAAAATGTGTGATATAATTATAGCTTGCTTACGCAATTTATGATCAGAGTTTAAATACTCGTCAAAAGTTTTTTTAGATTCATATTTTTTCCACAAATTAGCCATGAAACTATTCTTAATAGTTTAATACCTTTATCAAATGCACAAATTCGATATTAGCTATGATAATTAAGAATTGAATATTTAATGTTTTTTAAATAAGAATTCACCATGACATATTGTATAGGTATTAAGACCAATGAAGGAGTTGTTTTGGCCTCCGATTCCAGAACAAACGCTGGATTAGATAATGTAAATATATATTCTAAAATGCTTACGTACGATGTTGGAGATAGAACTGTTGTGATTGTTACTTCAGGAAACTTGGCAACTTCACAAGCAGTTTTTAAGTCTATTGAAAAGGACATTAAAGATAATTCCCCTTTAAATCTGAATAAATGTAAAGATTTTGAGCAAATAGCATCATATGTTGGAAAACTTACAATTAAACATTCGTCCCCGGATGGAGTGAATACGGATAGTTTGGTTTTAGGAGCCACGTTTATTATTGGAGGACAAATAAGAGGTCAGGATTTAGAATTGTATCTCGTTTATCCTCAAGGAAATTATATAAGACCTGCAGATAGTAAGCCTTATTTAGTAATTGGCGAAGTAAAGTACGGTAAACCAATACTCGACAGAGTGATAACTCCAAATGTATCTATTGGTGATGCATCGAGATGTGCATTGATCTCTATGGACTCCACTCTAAAAAGTGACTTAACAGTTGGTCCACCCATAGATATAGCTGTCTATAAAAAAGATCAGAAAAAATTATCTTATCTCAAATGTCTGAATACATCTGATGAAGATTACAAAAGAATTTGCAATCAGTGGTCTGAAAAAGTTTTACAAGTTTTTGATACTTTTCCTAAATTTGATTGGGAATAATTTACTTAGGTAATTATTTCTACAAACCTATTTTCTATTAATTTTAATTTAAGATTATTTTTTTTGGCAAAATCGTTTATAGCTTTTTCTACCTCAGGAATATAACTTTCCTTACCATAATCATCACATAAAATAACTTTTTTTTTATCCTTCATGCTTTCATATAAAATCGTAAGATCATTAATTACCGTTTGATAACTATGTCCGCCATCTAAAAAAGTAAAATCAATATTTTGAAGATCTAATTCTTTTAATACTTTATTAGTGTCCCCAGCTATTAATCTTATATTGTCTGTATAATTTCTTAAAAGTTTACTTACACTTTTTATCGAATTTAAGTTTTCTTTTAGAATGTAATTGTAATAAATGTTTTTTAGGGGATTTGAAAACTTCTGATCTTTTAAGAAAGTTGGTTGTATTTCATCTTTTTGCTCATTTTGATAGCCGCCAAATAAATCAACGCCAATATAACTAAAGTTTTTTCCATTTATCTTGTTTAAAAAATCGCAAGTGTTTCTTGCTGTAACGCCACAAAAAACACCAATCTCTAAAACATTTTTTGGACTATGGTTTGACAGTCTTTCAAGGAAAATGTTTCCCCATTTTCCTTTTAAGCCAGTTTTTCTCCAAAAACTTTTGTAATTAAGATTCAAATATTAAGCAAAAACTTCGCCCCATGAACCTTTAGTAGAAGCTTTAGAATATTCAGTTGCTCTACCTTCAAAGAAGTTCATGTGCTCAACTCCATTTAACATTGTGTCTAACCAAGTTAATGGATTTTTCTTAACATCATAAATTGGATTTAGACCTAACTGCTCTAGTCTTCTGTTTCCAATAAATCTAATGTACTGCTTAACTTCTTCAGCAGTTAAACCTTCCAACGAACCCATTTGAAAAGCTAGATCAATAAATGCATCTTCATGGTGTACAATTGTTTTACAAGCATCGTAAATTTCATTTTTTAGTTTATCATTCCAAATTTGTGGTTCTTCTTTAATGAAATCTTTGAATAACCTAATCATAGAATTACAGTGAAGAGTTTCATCTCTGACCGACCAAGTTACAATCTGTCCCATACCCTTCATCTTATTAAACCTTGGAAAGTTTAAAAGAATTGCAAAACTTGCAAACAATTGAAGTCCTTCTGTAAAAGCAGAAAACACGGCCATAGTCATTGCAATATTGTGTTTTGATTTAACATCAAAACCTTGCATGTAATCGTACTTATCTTTCATTTCTTTATATTTCATAAAGGCAGAGTACTCTGTTTCTGGCATTCCAATCGTATCCAGTAAGTGAGAGTAAGCCGCTATATGAACTGTTTCCATAGCTGCAAACGCAGTCATCATCATTAACACTTCTGTAGGTTTAAACACAGTTGTGTAATGTCTTAGATAACAGTTGTTAACTTCAACATCTGCTTGAGTAAAAAATCTAAAAATATGAGTTAGTAAATTTTTTTCTTCTATTGATAAATTTTTTTGCCAATCTCTAACATCATCTCCTAATGGTACTTCTTCTGGTAACCAGTGAATTCTTTGTTGAGTTAACCAGGCGTCGTAACACCATGGGTATCTAAATGGCTTGTAGACAGGATTCTCTACTAGTAGACCCATTTTCTTAGGTTGAATTATTCCTGGTTTAATTTTTTCTGCTACTGACATGATAAACACTCCTCATAGTTATTTGATTCATTATTTGATTTTTGTCCGTTTGAATAAACATTCTTAGTTACATCAGTTTGTGATGCATTGTTAACATTCTCGGCTCTTTGGATTGATTTAGATCTGCAGTAATAAAGGCTTTTTAATCCTTTTTTCCAGGCTTGGAAATGAAGATTATGCAAGTCTTTTTTATGTATGTCTGCAGGTATAAATATATTTACTGATTGAGCTTGTGAAATATGTGGAGTTCTATCTGCTCCTAATTCCACTACCCATCTTTGATCTATTTCAAATGCTGTTTTAAAAGTATCTTTTTCTTCAGCAGTTAAAAAATCTAAATGAGATACTGAACCTTGGTTAGTTGTAATGCTAGACCAAACTTCATCAGTATCTTTTTCATATTTTTGAAGAAGTTTCTTGAGATATTTATTTCTAACGTTAAACGAACCAGATAAAGTTTTGTGCGTATAACTGTTTGCAGCAATAGGTTCAATTCCTGGAGAAGATCCACCACAAATTATTGAAATTGATGCAGTAGGTGCAATTGCTGTTTTGTTAGAAAATCTCTCTTTAATTCCGTATTCAGCAGCATCAGGGCAGGCACCTCTTTCTTCTGCTAATGTTACTGATGCGACGTCTACTTTTTCTTGAATGTTTTTAAATATTTTTTTATTCCAAACTTTACTCATCACTGAACCGAAAGGAATATTTTTTTGTTGAAAATAAGAATGTAATCCCATTACTCCAAGGCCAACACTTCTTTCTCTCATTGCAGAGTATTTAGCATGGGCAAATTCATCTGGCGCTCTATTTATAAAGTCAGTCATTACATTATCTAAAAATCTCATTACATCTTCTACGAATTGAGGATCTTCACTCCATTGATCGTATGTATCTAAATTTAAAGATGATAAACAACAAACAGCGGTTCTTTGGTTTCCCTCATTATCTTGACCTGTAGGTAGTGTAATTTCACTACATAGATTTGAAGTTTTAACTTTTAATCCAGCAAGCTTATGATGTTGAGGTATTTGTCTGTTAACTGTATCGATAAAAACAATATAAGGTTCACCAGTTTCAATTCTAGCAGTTAATAGTCTGATCCATAAGTTTCTTGCAGGAATAGTTGATTGGACTGTGCCATCGTATGGACTTCTTAATGCCCACTGGCCACCAGTTTCTACTGCTCTCATAAATTCATCTGTAACTAATACTCCGTGATGTAAATTCAGAGATCTTCTGTTAACGTCACCACCAGTTGGTCTTCTCATTTCAATAAACTCTTCAATTTCAGGATGATCAATTTGCAAATAACAAGCTGCGGAACCTCTTCTTAAAGAACCTTGGCTGATAGCTAAAGTTAAAGAGTCCATAACTTTAATAAAAGGAATTATTCCAGATGTTTTTCCAACCTTACCAATTTTTTCACCAATTGATCTAAGATTACCCCAATAACTTCCGATACCACCACCTCTTGCAGCAAGCCAAACATTCTCCTCCCAAAGACTTGTGATACCTTCTAAGCTATCATTTGCTTCATTTAAAAAACAAGAAATCGGTAAACCTCTTTCAGTTCCTCCATTAGACAATACTGGAGTTGCTGGCATGAACCATAGGTTACTTATATAGTTGTATATTCTTTGTGCATGTAAATTGTCATCTGCATATGTGCTTGCCACTCTCGCAAATAAATCTTGAAAACTCTCATTCTGACCTAAGTATCGGTCAGTTAACGTTGCTTTACCAAAATCAGTTAAATTAGCATCTCTAGATCTATCAATTTTAATCGTAATGCCTTTGTCATTTTGAAATAACTCTGTTTCACCTGATAAAGAGAACAAATCTGGTTTTTTGGGACCATTGTTTTTTAGTTCGTTTTGGTGTTTATGGCTTATACTGCCGACAGCTTTCTCTATTGCCAATGATACGTTTTTATTCATATTTTTCCTATTTTAGCTTAGTTTATTAACAAAACAACTACATGTTGTGTTACATTTATGTTAATATACCATATAACAGCGAAATCAATAGAACATTATAGGAACATTTGATTAATTTTGCAAGTGGAAAGTTTTGTTAATAAACATTTTATAACAAATTCCCTCATTCTTTAGTATTTAGAGTTATGAAAATCAATCAAAACGGATTTAGAGAGTATGACGCTAGATGGTTGTTTGAAAAAGATATCGATTTGGAGGGAATCACTAATTTAGGGAGAGGTTTAGGAACTCAAATTATCAATCATACAAGAAAAGCAAATCCAAGAGTTATTGTTGGTCAAGATTACAGATCTTATAGCGAAAAAATTAAAAAAGCTCTAACTGAAGGTTTAATTTCAACTGGATGCAATGTTGAAGATGTTGGTTTAGCATTATCTCCTATGGTTTATTTCGCTCAATTTAATTTAAATTCTGATGCTATAGCGATGGTTACTGCTAGTCATAATGAAAATGGGTGGACCGGAGTAAAAATGGGTATCAAAAAAGGATTAACTCATGCTCCTGAAGAAATGTCAGAATTAAAAGAGATTACATTAAATAAAAAATTCAGAACAGGTGAAGGAAATCTTAAAAATTTAGATAACTTTAAAAAAATATATATCGATGATTTAATTAGTAAAAATAAAGTTAATAAAAAAATTAAAGCAGTTGTTGCTTGCGGAAATGGTACTGCTGGAGTTTTTGCTCCAGAGATTTTAAGAGGTATAGGTTGTGAGGTAATTGAATTAGATTGTGAACTTGATTGGACATTTCCAAAATATAATCCAAATCCAGAAGATTTAGAAATGCTGCATGCTATAGCAAAAGCTGTAAAAGATAATAATGCTGATATTGGTTTTGGTTTTGACGGAGATGGTGACAGATGTGGAGTAATTGATGAAAAAGGAAATGAAATTTTCTCAGATAAAATAGGTTTACTGATAGCGAGGAACTTAGCTCCTAAACATAAAAATTCTAAATTCGTTGTGGATGTAAAATCAACTGGCCTTTATTTAAAAGATAAAGTTCTTGCCGATAATCAATGTAAAGCTATTTATTGGAAGACAGGTCATTCGCACATCAAAAGGAAAGTTAATATTGAAAAAGCATTAGCAGGGTTCGAAAAAAGTGGTCATTTCTTTTTTAATCAGCCTTTAGGTTACGGTTATGATGATGGAATTAATTCTGCGATACAGGTTTGTCACTTGTTGAATGATCAAAATAAAAAAATGAGTGAGTTAATGAAGGCGCTACCAAATACGTTTCAAACTCCTACAATGGCTCCATTCTGTAAAGATGAAGAAAAGTATAAAGTAGTAGATGAAATGGTAAAAGAAGTTCAAAAACTTAAAAAAGGAAATACTAAAATCGATGGCCAAGTAATTTCGGAAATATTAACGATTAATGGCGTAAGATTTTCTTTAGAAGATGGTTCTTGGGGTTTAATCAGAGCTTCATCAAATAAACCCTCCTTAGTTGTGGTAATAGAAAGTCCAACATCTGATGAACGTAAAAAAAAAATTTTTGAATTTATTGATAATTTATTACAAAAGACTGGTAAGGTTGGAGAATATGATCAAAAAATTTAAAGAGAGAAATATTCGTAAAGAAATCTAGTTCCTATAACTACTAAAAATAAACCAAAGTACTTTGTCATTTTCTTTTTATTAATCCTATGACTAGCTTTTGCCCCTAACCTAGCCATAAAAGTTGTTATTGGAAAAAATATAAGAAAAGCTGGAATGTTTAAAAACCCAATACTTAAAGGTAAACGAGCATTTAAATAATAACCAGATATTGAAAACCCTACAACTCCAAATAATGCAATGATAAAACCTATAGCGGCTGCACTTCCTATTGCTTTATTTATTGGATAACCAAAAAACTTTAATATTGGAACATTCATAACTGCTCCACCTATACCCATTGGTGCAGATATAAAGCCGCTAGTTAAACCAGCAATAATTCTGGCTGGTAAACTCATTTTTACATCTAAATTTTCTTCCTTTTCTTTAAGAAAGAGCAAATAGAAAGCTAAGATGTATACAACGATCGTAAAGAATAAAATTAAAGGTTTTGTTTTTAATCCTGCAGCTAAAACTGTTCCCAGGATAACTCCTATTGCTACAAATATTCCATATCCTTTTACAACACTAAAATCCACTGCCTTATGTTGATGATGTGTCATTACGGATACAACAGAAGTTGGAATTATAATTCCAAATGAAGTTCCTACTGCTAAGTGCATTAAATAATTTGGATCTATGCCAG
>CACGLL010000011.1 GCA_902573905.1 uncultured Pelagibacteraceae bacterium | reverse complement strand
AATTGGTTAAATATTTTTGGAGAAAAAGGATCTGGAAAAACACATCTCTCAAGAATATTGGAAAAAAAAATAAAGAAGATAGAATTAATTAAGGCAAATAATTTAAATGATAAAACAGTAGATAATTTAAAAAACTTTGATTGTTTAATAATAGATGATTTTAATTATAAAATTGATGAGAATATTTTGTATTCTCTTTTGAATCAGTCAAAGCTACTTGATAAATACATTTTAATAAATTCAACACAATCAATTAAAAATATTAAATTTAAATTAGCAGATTTAAAGTCTAGAATTGATAGTTTCATCTTTATCGGAATCGATCTACCCTCAGATGAACTATTAAAAGTAATAATTACAAAAAATTTTTCAGATAAACAAATTGAGATCAATCCAAAATTAACTGAATTTATAATCAAAAATGTTGAGAGATCTTATGAAAAAATGTCTAAATTTCTTAAAGATATAGATGAATTATCTTTAACTACTGGAAAATCAATTAATATTAATTTAATAAAAAAAGCATTAAATCAATGAATAAATTTAGAACCCATAATTGCTCAGAATTAGGTGAAAAAGACATAGATAAAGAAATTCACCTTTCAGGGTGGTTACATAGAAAAAGAGATCATGGTAATTTATTATTTTTGGATCTTAGAGATCATTACGGAATAACACAGTGTGTGATTGAGAATAATAATAAATTCTTTCCTATCATAGAAAAATCCAAACCAGAGTCAGTTTTGAAAATTAGCGGTAAGGTCGTTAGAAGATCTGACGAAACAGAAAATTTAGATCTTAAAACTGGAAAAATTGAAGTTTCTATAAAATCTGTTGAAGTTCTCTCAGAATCAAAAGAATTACCTTTGCCTGTTTTTGGTGAGCAAGATTATCCTGAAGATATAAGATTAAAATATAGGTTTATTGATCTGAGAAGAGAAGAGATGCATAAAAATATTATTTTAAGGTCTAAAGTTATTTCTTTTATTAGAGAAGAAATGTTAAAGTTAGGTTTTTTAGAATATCAAACACCAATATTAACATCCTCTAGTCCCGAGGGAGCTAGAGACTTTTTGGTTCCTAGTAGATTAAATCCTGGTAAATTTTATGCATTACCACAGGCGCCTCAACAATTTAAACAATTAATTATGGTGTCGGGATTTGATAAATATTTTCAAATTGCTCCTTGTTTTAGAGATGAGGATGCTAGAGCAGACAGAAGCCCAGGTGAATTTTATCAATTAGATCTAGAAATGTCATTTGTTGAACAAGAAGATGTATTTAAAGTAGTTGAAAAATTAATGGTAAATGTATTTAAAAAATTTTCATCAAAAAAAATCATGAATGATCAATTTCCTAAAATAACTTACGAGTCTGCCATGATGAAGTATGGAACAGATAAACCTGACTTAAGAAATCCATTAATCATAAATGAGCTAACAAATTTATTTACAAGAGAAGATGTTACTTTTGAAATATTTAAAAAATTAGTAAAAGCGGGTTCAATTGTAAGAGGAATAATTACGAAAAATACTAAGGACAAACCACGTAGTTTTTTTGATAATATTGATAAATGGGCAAAAGAACAAGGTGCTTCTGGACTAGCTTATTTTACTATTGAAAAAGATAAAGAAATTAAAGGAAAAGGACCAGTTGGTAAATTTTTTAGTGAAAACTCATTAAAAGAGTTAATGAAAAACTTTAATGCTGAAATAGGTGACAGTATTTTTTTAGCGTGTGGTGAAAAAAAAGAAGTAGAAAAAATTTTATCTTTAGCCAGAGCAAAAATTGCAAACGATTTGAATATTATTGATAAAAACCAATTTTCTTTTTGCTGGATCGTTGATTATCCAATGTATGAATATGATGAAAATTTAAAGAAAATTATATTTAGCCATAACCCATTTTCAATGCCTCAAGGAAATATCAATAAATTAAATTTTGATAAACCTCTAGATATAAAAGCTTATCAATACGACATTGTATGCAATGGTATAGAATTATCGTCTGGAGCAATAAGAAATCACATACCAAGCCTTATGTATAAATTATTTTCAATAGCCGGTTATCATAAAAAAGAGGTAGATGATAAGTTTAATGGCATGATTAATGCTTTAAGTTATGGCGCTCCACCTCATGGTGGTATAGCTCCCGGTATAGATAGAATTGTAATGTTGTTAGCCGAGAAAGAAAATATAAGGGAAGTGACACTATTCCCAATGAATCAAAATGCTCAAGATTTAATGATGCAGGCTCCATCAGAGGTAGATGAAAAACAACTTAAGGAATTAGGCATAAAAAAAGATATTAAAAAAAATTAATTTTTTGTTTTGAGATTTATTTTTACGTCAGATAAATCAACTAATTTTTCCTCATAATTGCTTCTAACAAAACCTTTTGAGGTGATATTCTTAACAATTTTGAGAAATTTATCATCATTGCTTTCTAAATTAATGTTCTTTGAACTTGCTATGGATGGTGTGTGTGCTAATTCTTCCTTCCCTAAATATGAGATTGCAAGTTCTCTAAAAACGTAGTCAAGTATTGATGAAGCGCTTAATATTCTGTCATTACCGATAACATTGCCTGATGGTTCAAATTTTGTGTCTAAAAACGCATCAACATACTCTTCTAAAGGTACTCCGTACTGTAAACCCAATGATATGGCAATTGCAAAATTATTCATCATAGCTTTAACTAGTTCACCCTCTTTATTAGTATCTATAAAGATTTCGCCAATTTTTCCGTCATCGTACTCACCGGTGTGTAGATACACTTTATGATCACCAATTTGTGCTTTTTGAATATATCCTTTTCTCCTATCAGGCATTTTAAATCTTGAATTATTATTCAATTTAAGGCTAGCAGGTTTTTCCCTGTACTCATTTTTTGATTTAATTTGAGTTGAGATGTTATTTGTTAATGTATTTTTTACTGTATTCTTATTTAATGTTACGTCGTTTTTCTCACCGACCTTTTTAGTTTTTCTATTATTAAGTTTTACATCTAAAACTTCAACTTCTCCATCATCTGTCTGGTCAATTTTTGAAAGTTCAGCGTCATCTATATTATTTAATCTGTGAACGGTTTTAAAAGTGCAAGTATAATAAGTTTCAACTAAATATTTTTTCATAAAAATTTATGGAATCTCTTTATTTAGATATATATTAATTGTATAAAGTGTCTATTAGATAATAATTCAATTTAAAATTGTGTGATTAAAATTTTTTATGATATTTAAAATATTTTTTACTTGGTGGAACAAACAAACTTTTGGAACTTTTCTAAAAACATTATTTTTTGGAAAATATGTTGGAACTGACGAATATGGAAATAAATACTATAAAAGCAAAAAAAATGAACGTTGGGTAATTTACGCTAAAAATATCGAAGCAACTAAAATTACTTCAGATTGGTATTTATGGATTCACCACACAATTGATAAAATTCCAGACGTTAAAGAATCAAAATACTCTTGGCAAAAAAAACATTTAGAAAATCAAACAGGCTCAAAAAATAGTTACAATCCAGTAAAAATATCTAAAAATAATTTAAAAAAAAAGTATGAAACTTGGAAATAAGGCTTTTTTAATTTTATTATTTTATATTTTTTTTACAAATTTATTATTCTCTGAGGAAAAAATAGTTACTGCGCCTCTAATTAACATTGATGAAATAAAACCAAGTTTTGAGGAATTAGATGATCAAGAAAACTTTAGTATAAATGAAAATTTAAAAGAAAAAAAAAATGTTAAAAGTTTAAAATCTTTTCAAGCAGTTCTTATAGGTCTTGATAAAATCACTGCTAAATCTTCAGAATTAACTATTAATTTGAATGAAATTAAAAAATTTGGACCACTCGAAATTAAAATTTTAAAATGCGGTAAAGTAAAAGTTAATAATAAGATCGATAGTGTTGCTTACATGCAGGTCAAAGATCAAACAAAAAATCAAAATGAAAAAGTTTTTATATTTAACGGCTGGACATTCGCTTCAGATCCAGGCTTAAGTCCATTTGATCATGCGATTTATGATTTACAATTAGTAAACTGTAGGAGTATCTAATAAAATTTTTCTTTAGCAAGCCAATTTGTGTCAAAGTCAGAGTCTATAAACTTTTTATGATTAAGAATCTTTTTATGTAAATCAATTGTTGTTGTAATTCCTTCTAAAACAAACTCATCAAGAGATCGCAAAGTTCTTTGAATAGCCTCTGTTCTATTTCTACCTTTACAAATTACTTTTGCTACTAAACTGTCATAGTAAGGTGTTATTTTGCATCCTTGGAATATAGATCCATCAACTCTAGTTCTAAAACCTGATGGCTGATGACAAACATTTATAGTTCCAGGACTTGGTTGAAAATCTAGTGCAGGATTTTCTGCATTTATTCTACATTCAATTGTATGGCCTCTAGGATTAATATCGTTTTGATTTAAAGCTGTTTCACCTGTAAAAGCTATCCATAACTGCTCTTTAACTATATCTATCCCTGTTTGCATTTCCGTGACAGGATGTTCAACTTGAACCCTTGTATTCATTTCAAGAAAATAAAATTTTCCATCTTCATAGATAAATTCTACTGTTCCTGCTCCTTCATAATTTATTTGTTCAACCATTTTTACAGTTTTATTAAATAGATCGTTTCTAACTTCTTCAGTCAAAATAGGACTAGGAGTTTCTTCTATAAGTTTTTGATGCCTTCTTTGTACAGAGCAATCTCTTTCTGCCAAGTGTACTGTTTTATTTTTTCCCGACATAACTTGTACTTCAATGTGTCTTGGATTTTTAAAATATTTTTCTATATACAATTCGTCATTATTAAAAAATTTTTTTGCTTCTGATTTAGCTAATAAAAATAAACTTTCTAATTTGTCTTCAGCATCAACTATTTTCATACCTTTTCCACCACCACCACCAGCTGCTTTAATTAAAACGGGATATCCTATATTTTTACAAATTGATTTTGCTTCAGCTAAAGATTTTACTCCACCTTCAGATCCTTTAATAACAGGTAAGCCAAATTTTTTTGCAATTCTTTTTGCTTCAATTTTATCACCCATTTTTGAAATTATTTCTGCACTAGGTCCTATAAATTTGATACCGTGTTTATTTACTATTTCAGAAAATTTTGCATTTTCAGAGAGAAAACCATAACCAGGATGAATAGCTTCAGCTCCAGTTAAATCAACAGCAGACATGATCGAGGAAATATTAAGGTAACTATTTTGTGGTTGATGAGATCCTATACAAACACTTTCATCAGCAAGCCTTACATGCATGGAGTCAGAATCTACATCAGAGTGAACTGCAACAGTTTTTATTCCCCATTCTTTACAAGCTCTGATCACTCTAACAGCTATTTCACCTCTATTAGCTATTAAAACTTTTTTAAACATTAAATATTATTTTACGAGAACTAAAGTCTGACCAAATTCGACAGGTTGACCATCTTCAATTAAAATTTTTTTTATTATGCCATCAGCGGTAGAGGGTACATGATTCATTGTTTTCATTGCCTCAACGATCATTACTGTTTGACCTTTTTTAATTTTATCTCCAACCTCAACAAACTTTTTTGCACCTGGCTCTGGCGCTAAATAAGCTGTTCCAATTATTGGGGATTTTACTCTAATCCCTTCGCTTTCATCTGAAGATTTTAAAACTGATTTATTAGGAGAAACAATCGAGCTCGTTTTTACTTGTTCAATTCCTTTTAAAGCTTTTGAAACTTTAATTTTTGTTTGACCTTCTTGATATTCTAGCTCGCTTAGTTCATATTCTTTTAAATAATCTACTAATTCTTTTATTAATTTTTTATTAATTTTCATTTTAAAAATTTATAAATTGCTTGCAAAGACATTATATATCCATCAGCACCGAAACCACAGATCACTCCTTTGGCAACTTTACTAATTAAAGATTTATGTCTGAATTCTTCTCTATTATAAACATTACTTATATGCAATTCAATAATTGGAATTTTAAGTATTTTTAAGGCATCGTGAATAGCCACAGAAGTATGGGTATAACCCCCTGCATTAATTATTAACCCATCTTGATTATTTCTAGATTTTTGAATTTCGCCTACTAATTCTCCTTCGATATTAGACTGATAAAAAGAGAGTTTGATTTTATTTTTAGTAGCAAATTCATTACAATCATCCTCAATATCTTTAAGCGTTTTATTTCCATAATGGTCTTTTTCTCTCTCACCTAAAAGGTTGAGGTTTGGTCCATTAAGAATTATAATTCTATTCATAAGATTATTTCTTACTATTGAATAACCCAATTATGGCAAAAATACAATTAAATGGAAAAAAAGTAGTCATAAAAACTAATTATTCAATATCTGATCTTCTAAAAAAATACAAACTCTCAGATAAGAAAATTGCCATAGAACATAACGGAGTGATAATTCCAAAAACAAATTTTAAAAAGAAATATTTAAAAGATAAAGATAAAATAGAAATTGTTCATTTTATAGGTGGCGGTTAACATGAAAAAAGACATTTTTAAAGTTGCTGGTAAAATACTTAAATCAAGACTCATAGTGGGTACAGGAAAGTACAAAAGTTTCTCAGAGACTGCAAAAGCCGTTCAAGCATCAGGAGCTGATATGGTTACAATTGCAGTTAGAAGAGTAAATATTCTTGATAAAAAAAAACCTTTATTAACTGACTATCTTGATCCTAAAAAGATAATTTATTTACCAAATACAGCTGGATGTTTTAATTCAGAAGAAGCATTAAGGACATTAAGATTAGCACGTGTGATGGGTGGTTGGAAACTTGTTAAACTCGAAGTTCTTGGAGATAAAAAAACATTATATCCAAATATGATTGAAACTTTAAAAGCTACAAAAATTCTCGTTAAAGAGGGTTTTAAAGTAATGGTATATTGTACAGATGATCCATTGTTAGCAAAAAAATTACAGGATAATGGAGCTTCAGCAATTATGCCTTTAGCATCTCCAATCGGCTCAGGTTTAGGCATACAAAATAAAATCAATATATCGCTTATAATCAAACAATCTAAAGTGCCAGTTATAATTGATGCAGGAATAGGTACTCCTTCAGATGCAACAATAGCTATGGAATTAGGTTGTGATGGAGTATTGATTAATAGCGCTATAGCTAATGCAAAAAAACCAATTTTGATGGCAAAAGCATTTAAAGATGCAGTTATATCAGGAAGAAGTTCCTATCTTGCAGGTAGGATGAAAAAAAATTATTTTGCTATTCCTAGTTCACCAACAAAGGGTTTAATTTAATTTCTTTTTTTCCTTCTAACCCATAAAGTTTTAACTTTTTTTTTAGACTTAACACTCTTCGTCTTGCTTTTTGGTTTTAAAGTTTCCTTCAAAGTAATTTTTTTCTCTTTTTCATTTTTTTTATTAATTTTTTTTAATTGAATAACTGAACTAACATTTTCAACAGATTTTATTATTTTTTTAGATTTATTTAATAAATCGATTTTATATTCTGGTATCAAAAATGTTTCTTCAGAAATAATTTTAATCTCGTTTGTATATTTTTTTTTAAAATATTTAAGTTCTTCGACCAAATTATTTTCTATATAAATTTTAACTTTCGTAGGAATATAACAATTAACAAATTTAACTTTGTCTGTTAAAGCTAATTGCTGAGTCTTTTTTAATATTTTTTGTGAAAATGTAGCTAAAGACAATTGTGTTTCCCATTTAATCGAACCTTCACGTAGTCTCTGTCTTGTCATTTCTAAAAGGCCAAAATTACTTATTTTTCCAATTTGTATTCTTGCTCTATCTTTTCTAATACTTTCTCTCATTTTTTTTTCAACTATTCTTCTATTATAGAAATTTGCCATATCTATAAAATCAATTACTATTAAGCCAGAAAGATCTCTCAGCTTTATCTGGTTAGCTATTTCTCCTGCGGCTTCTAAATTTGTATTTAACGCAGTTTTTTCTATATTAATTTGTTTAGTAGATTGACCAGAATTAATATCAATTGATACTAATGCTTCTGTAGGATTAATAACTAAATAGCCACCAGATTTTAATTTTACGGTTGGTTCATAAATATTGATTAATTCTTTTTCTATATTTGCATCATGAAATAATGGAATTTTACCTCTGTATTTTTTCACATTTTTAACACTTTTTGGCATCAGTTCTTTCATGAATTTTTTTGCTTTTTGGTAAGCTTCGTTTCCTTCTACATAAACATTTTTTGTGTCATTATCATAAGTGTCTCTTAGAGTTCTTTTTATTATGTCTCCTTCCTCATAAACGAGAGCTGGAGCGTTAGAGTTTAAAGCTTTTTCTTTAATTTCTTCCCATGTTTTTATTACATTTTGAAAATCTTTATCGATCTCATTTTTTGTTTTATTAGCTCCAGCAGTTCTAACGATCACACCCATACTATTAGGAATTTCTATTTCATTTAGTATTGTTCTTATCTTCTGCCGGTCAGAAGCATTAAAAATTTTTCTAGAAATACCTCCTCCTCTTGGAGTATTAGGCATTAAAACCAAATATTTGCCAGCTAAAGAAATAAAAGTAGTTAGTGCCGCTCCTTTTTGACCTCTTTCTTCTTTTATTACTTGAATGAGAATTATTTGACCAGGTTTGATAACTTCTTGAATTTTATATCTTTTTATTCCAAATGATGATTTTACTTTTTCACGATAATTGATTTTTTTTTCAATATTTTCTGTTTGATCAATATTAAGTTGATTTTTTTCCTCTTTATTTTCTTGCAATGAAGTATCCTGATTTTCACGTGTTGAGATTTCCTGGTTTATGTCAACAGTCTTATCTTTTAAATCTTCTCTAATTTTTTCCTCGGCTATTCTTATTTTTTCTTTATCTTCGGATGGGATTTGATAATAATCTGACTGGATATCATTAAAAGCTAAAAAACCATGACGATCTCGTCCGTAATCAACAAAGGCTGCCTGTAATGATGGCTCAACTCTACTTATTGTTGCTAGATAAATATTGTTTTTAAAATTTAGATTATTTTTATCTTCATATTCATATTCTTCAATCGAATTAGCTGACTTGAGAACAATACGAGTTTCATTAGGATGCGATGCATCAATATATAAATTTTTTTCCATTTTTTTTGAATTCCTGTTCTTTTTTTGTAATTTAAGTAAATAAAATTTG
>CACGLL010000010.1 GCA_902573905.1 uncultured Pelagibacteraceae bacterium | reverse complement strand
AAGTGAATTAGGAGTTTTGCCTATGAGTAAAGAAGATTTATTAAAAAATTCAGATATTATATCAATTCACCTAGTTTTAGGTGAAAGATATAAAAATCTAATAACAAAAAAAGAATTAGGAATGATGAAAAAAACTTCTTTTATAATCAACACTTCAAGAGGGCCAATTATTAATGAAAATGATTTAGTTGAAGCTCTTAAAGATGAAAAAATAGCTGGAGCTGGTTTGGATGTTTATGATCAAGAACCATTGCCTCAAGATCATAAATTAAGATTTCTCTCTAACGCTTTGTTACTTCCTCATATAGGTTACGTAACTGCAGAAAATTACTCGAAATTTTATTCGCAAATGATAGAAAATCTTGAAAGCTGTCTTAAAAATAAGCCCTTAAGATTAATTTCTTAGAAAAAAACTTCCATTGCAGGTTGTATTATATAAACTCATTTTGAGTGATTCGATTCGTTTATTAAAAAATGAATCTATGGTTAGTTATTGAAATAAACAAAAGGGAGTATGGGGAAAATATTTGGGCTTCTAGTTGCTTTATTGTTATTGAATGGCTGTGCCGAGTCAGTTGCTTTGTTTAGCACTGGAGCTTCAAACGGAAAAATTGTTCAATCCTCATTAAACTCAGTTCTAAGCTACAGTGTAAAGAAACAGACTGGGAAAACTCCATTAGAACACGCTATTGCTTATGCAGAGGATAAAAATCCTGAGAAAAAAAAAGAACCTTGTTTATCATTCGTTGAAAAAAACTAACTCAGAAATTTGTGCTTTATTGAAAAAACAATTAAAATTAACTAAATCTAAAATTTTAATGAAATCAAAAGAAAATTCTATAAAAGACCTTACCTCATCATTACAGCTCAATATAAATAAAAAATCTAAAATTAGGCACTTAGATTAATAATTCTAAAACAAAATCCGCATATCAAATTTAATATATTGACAACCATGGGTTGTGTTAATAAAATTTATGAGCTAACAATTAACTTTCAATTAAAGATGAAGCAGATAAGTACCAATTAAAACAAATTTCAAACATGAAAAAAATATTAATTATATTATCAACGATTTTCTTGCTTAATGGGTGCGCTGAGTCTTTAGCATTGCTCGGCACTAGTACATCTAACGGAAAAATATTACAGTCTTCTCTTAATTCAGCAGTTAGTTATGGAGTTAAAAAACAAACAGGAAAAACTCCTTTAGAGCACGCTGTTGCATACGCAGAAAGAGTAAATCCTGAGAAAAAGCAAGAAACTTGTATTTCGTCTATTGAAAGAACAAGGTCTGAATTCTGCACAGTTGTAAAAAAACAAATATCATTAACTAATACTGCGCTAAAAAAAAAGACATTAGAAATAGTAAAAAAATATCCAAAAGAGATTGCTGTTTCAATGCAAGCTAAAATAAAAAAAACATCTCTTATTGAAGATATAGCAAAAAAATCAGCTATCTATAATAGAAGGTAATCCTAGGTTCTTCCAACCAGGATCTTGACCATTTCCACTAAACCCGTCTGAAACATTCAAAGCAGAATAACCTTCTGCTTCTAAGAGATTTGCTGCTATTAAAGATCTTCCGCCAGCGGCACACATAACTAAAATTGTTTTATCTTTATTAATATTTTTTTTTACATTTTCTACGAAATTTGGATCGGGAACTTGCCAATTTGATAAATCAGGACTTACTGTAACAAAATAAGTTTTGGAATTTAAATCTTCGGCGTTAGGCTTGCCTAAAGTAGCCCATTCGTTTTCAGTTCTCACATCAAGTAAAACCACATTAGAGTTTTCTTTAATATAATTTTTTATTTCAGAGGATTTAATTTGTTTAATCATATTTTATCTTGCCCCACATTAAAGTGGGGCAATTAAAATCTAAGCAGCTAATGCTTGCTTTATATCTGCAATGATATCATCAGGATGTTCAATACCAATTGACAGTCTTACGTAGCCTGGTGTTACACCAGCTGCTGCTAACGCTGCATCATCTAACTGACTGTGCGTTGTAGTAGCTGGGTGAATTGCTAAACTTCTAGCATCACCAATATTCGCAACGTGATATAACATCTTTAAGTTATCGATGAATTTGGCACCAGCTTCTTTAGTACCCAAGTCCATTCCAACTAAAGAACCGTATCCACCTTGCATATATTTTTTAGCTCTTTCTTTAATCTCACCTTGGTGATTAGTAGGGTATATTACATTCTTTACTTTCTTTTGTGTTTCTAAGAAAGAAACAACTTTTTCTGCATTACTACAGTGTTGTTTCATCCTAAGAGCAACTGTTTCCAAGCCTTGAATAATTTGGAAAGCATTAAATGGACTTAAAGGAGCACCCAAATCTCTCAATAAAACCACTCTCGCTCTAATCACAAAAGGAATATTAGCTCCTGTTAATTGAGGAACTGCATCGGCCCAAACAGCACCACCATAACTTTGATCAGGTTCGTTTATCAATGGTTGTCTTTTTCTGTCTTTAATCCAGTCAAAGTTTCCTCCATCAACAATTATTCCACCAATTGAAGTTCCGTGACCACCAATATACTTCGTCAATGAGTGCATTACGATTGCAGCTCCATGAGCTAAAGGTTTACAAATAACTGGTGAAGCCGTGTTATCGATGATTAAAGGAATACCTTTTTTTCTTCCGATATCAGAAACTTCCTTGATTGGGAACACACGAAGATAAGGATTTGGACAAGACTCACCGTAGTAAGCTCTTGTCTTATCATCAGTAACTTTTTCAAAGTTTTTAGGATCAGCAGGATCTGCAAATCTAACTTCAATACCTTGTTGTCTTAGGGTATTTTTGAACAAGTTAACTGTACCTCCGTACAAGTCAGTTGAAGCAACGATATTATCTCCAGCTTGTGCTAAATTCTGTATACACATTGCTGATGCTGCCTGACCTGAACCAACTGCTAGTGCTGCTACACCACCTTCTAATGCTGCAACTCTTTTTTCTAACACATCACATGTTGGGTTCATTATTCTTGTGTAAATATTACCGAACTCTTTTAAACCAAATAAATTTGCAGCGGTTTCTGCATTTTTAAATTGGTAAGAAGTTGTCTGGTAAATTGGAACTGCTACTGCTGTAGTTGCAGGATCACTTCTGTAATCGCTACCATGCAAGCCAATAGTTTCTGGATGTTTAAAATCAGCCATTGATTTCCCTCCTTATAGTTTCCCTAATGGTTCCGTTCATTTTTTCTCCATCTTTCTGGAGAAGAATGAACGACTTAAATCTGTTCATCTTCTCCTTTTTAGTACTTCGGCATATGCCAGGTGTACAATATGGTTCAAATACCCGGTTCAATTTTAGATTATTCCAAAAAAAAACCACCGGCTAAAGCGGTGGTCATTTGACTCGAACGCTTTAGCTGGATTTATAAAGCGCCCGCAAGTTGTCTTAACTCAGCGCTAAAAATTTATATCAATTGTTTTAGTAATTTGTCAATGCTTAATTTTTAAGTGTTTTAAGCTCTAAAATATTACCGTGAGGGTCTTTTATGAAGAAAGTTTCTTGTTGTTCTTTTTTACCCTCAAATCTTGTGTAGGGTGGATCTAAATATTGAACGTTATTTTTTTTAAGATTTTTTTTTATAATATCAAATACTTTTGGCTCTAGATGTACTCCAAAATGAGGTACTGGAACTTTTCCCATATCAACGTCATGTCTTTCATTAGGTAATTTCATATCAGTTTTATGAAGAGTTAACTCGTTGCCCCAAAAATCAACATCTACCCACTTATCTTCTTCTCGATTACCAAGTTTACAGCCCAAGATATCAGTATAAAATTTTGTTGCGATATTTAAATCACCTGCTGGTACTGCTAAATGAAATGGTCTACTCATAAAAATACATATATCTAGTCCTTTTAATTATTCAAGTAGTCATTATATATCAATTATGAATGAATATTTAGAATCCATCAGAAAAAGAGATCCTGCGGCTAAATCGATATTAGGCATTATTCTCACATATCCTGGTGTCAAAGCAGTATTTATGCATAAAATTACTCGGTTTTTTCATTTAGCTGGATTTGAATTAATAGCTAGAATTATTTCACAAGTTACGAGATTTTTCACAGGCGTTGAAATTCATCCTGGAGCAAAAATAGGAAAAAATTTATTTATCGATCACGGAATGGGAGTAGTGATAGGCGAAACTTCTGAGATAGGCGATAACGTTACCATCTATCATGCAGTTACTTTAGGAGGAAGTTCTCCAAGTATAGATAGCGAAAGACAGCGTCATGAAAAAAGACATCCAACTATAGGAGATGATGTAGTAATAGGATCCGGAGCACAAATCATTGGGCCGATAAAAGTTGGCACATGTGCAAGAATTGCGGCAAATGCAGTTGTTGTTAAAGATGTTCCAGATAATGCAACAATGGTCGGTATTCCTGCAAAAGCAATTAAGTTAGAGAACAAAGGAAATTTCAGACCTTATGGTGTAGACGATAAGGTAAAAGATGAGCAGTAAAGACTGGGATCCAAATTTAACTCCAGAACAAAATTACGTTTTGAGACAAGAAGGAACAGAGTCTCCTGGAAGTAGCCCATTGAATAATGAGAAGAGAGAAGGGTCCTATCACTGTATAGGTTGTGGAGCAAAGCTTTTCGACTCACACGCAAAGTATGAAAGTGGATCTGGCTGGCCGTCTTTTTTTAAATCATTACCTGACGTATTTGAGGAAAAAACAGACATGCACATCGGTTACCCAAGAACAGAATATCATTGTAAAAAATGCGGTGGTCACCATGGACATGTGTTTGATGATGGACCAAAACCAACAGGAAAAAGGTATTGTAATAATGGAGTTTGTTTAATTTTTAAACCAAAAATATGAATTTTTTAAAGTACTTATATTACATGTATTATCGGCCAAAAATTTTTTTTCCAAAAAAAAGCTATTCTTTGTTTGGAGAAGATCTCATAATTGACAAAATCTTCAAAAATAAAAAAAAAGGCACCTATGTAGATATAGGTTGTTATCATCCTATTGAAGGGAGTAACACTTATCTTTTATTTAAAAAAGGGTGGAGTGGTATTAATATTGATTTAAATAAAACCTCGATAGACTTATTTAAAATAGCCCGAAGTAAAGACATAAATTTGAACTTGCCATTTTTTCCTTCAAATAAAAAGGCGATAGTTCCTGCAACAAGACCTGCGAATAATAATGCCCATTCTGTAGAAAACAAATAAATTACTGGACCTAGTACAGTTCCTCCAATTACAGCAATTGATATACTCAGATTTTTCATTGCACCTATCATCATACAAAAGAAATAAACTGGGTTTACTATAGCAAGCCCAATTAACATTTCTTTATTGAGATAGTCCGCAGATAAATAACCGATCACAGTCATCAAAATTGCCGTAGACCAAGTACCAATTCCTATTCCAATCCAAAAATCTATTCGATGTTTTTTGTCTATTTTTTTATAACCATCTTTAGCGATTAACCAAGACGTTACTGCTAGAAAATGACAAGATAAATAATATTTCCACTTAGGTTGTGACTTGTGATCTAGTAATGGAAATAGAGAAACTGTCATAGGATAAAGTCTAAAATTAACTAACCATACAGCTATGAAAATATTTATAATTGAAGCTCCAACTAAAAGGGACTCGGCCATAACTAATTGACCAGGTAAAGCATAAGTGAATAAACTTGAGGCAGCACTTTGTTGAATATTAAATCCTGCATCTTTTAATAAAGCTCCAAGAGCAATGAAACAAGCAGCTAATGGGATAGCTGGACTTCTTGAACCTTTTAAAGATTTTAAACCTGTTAGAAATACTTTTAAATTAATCATCCACCTAGGAATAATCTTCCTACGTCTGGATTTTTTAAAAGATCATCACCTTTGCCTGCTATAGCAGTTTGTCCAGAAACTAAAACGTAACCAATATCAGCAAATTCTAACCCTTTTTTTGCATTTTGCTCTACTAGTATTATTGTTTTCTTTTCAACTTTTTGTAGATCTTCTAAAATTTCAAAAACCATATTTATATATTTGGGCTCTAAACCAATTGACGGTTCATCTACTAATAATACAGAGGGTTTCATTACTAGTGCTCTGGAAATTTCTAGCAATCTTCTTTCACCTCCAGATAAAACTTTCGCAGGTTGATTTCTTCTGTTTCTTAATCTTTCATACTTTTGAAAAATTCTTTCAGCTTCTTCGTAAGCTTCATCCTGTTTGTCTTTAATATATCCCCCCATTAAAAGATTTTCTTCGACGGTCATATCCGGAAACACTGAATTATCTTGCAGGATGTAAGCTATACCAACTTTACTTAGTTTTTGAGCAGGAGTTAATTTTGTAATTTCATTGCCTTCTAATTCAATTTTTCCATCAAAGATATTTGTGAAACCGTAAATAGAATGAAGTATTGTGGATTTTCCTGCACCGTTAGGTCCTATTAAACACAATGATTGTGCCCTACTAACTGTTAAATCAAAATTATGAAGTATCTCCATTTTCCCGTAACCTGCGTTTAAACCTCTGATGGTCAAGTGAACATCATTTGGAGATAGTTTATTTAAGTCTTCTAAACCCGGTGCTTTACCTAAAACATCATATTGATTTGCCATTACTGAGCTCCTAAATAAGCGTCAACAACACGCTTATCATTTTTAATTTGATCAGGTGATCCCTCTGCTAACATTTTGCCATGCGCTAAACAGAAAATTCTTTGTGCCAAGCTCATAATTACTTTCATATTGTGCTCTATAACTAATAAAGTAATCCCATAGTCTTTATTAATTTTGATCAATCTATCTATAATACCATTAATTAAAGTTGGATTAATTCCGGCTGTAGGCTCATCTAACAAAAGCATTTTAGGTTCGTTCATTAAAGCCATTGCTAACTCTAGTAATTTTTGCTGTCCGAATGATAGATCTCCTGCTCTCAAATTTCTTTTTTGATAAAGACCTACAAAGTTTAAAATGTTTTCTGCTTTCTCGGTAAGTTCTGCAGGTACTTTTGCAAAAATAAATCCTGAGTCACTAGCTTTGTGACTTATCAGCATGTTCTCTACACAATTAAGTTTTGAATAAATTCTAGTTTGTTGGAAAGTTCTTAACAAACCAAGTTTAGCTACTGCTGGAACAGGCATTTCGGAAACTTCGGTATTATCAAAAACAATTGATCCATTATCAATTGGATGAGTTCCAACAATAGAATTAAATAAAGTAGTTTTACCTGAACCATTAGGTCCTATTAGACCAACTATAGATCCCTGTTCTACTGAAACAGAAATATCTACATTAGCTTGAACGCCACCAAAAGATTTACTTACATTTTTAACTTGTAAAATACTCATTTTAATTCCACCTGCGCTTTACGATCTTTTTCATCTATCACTTCGCCAAATCTTTCAGGATATTTTTCTCGCAACCACCCCATTAATCCTTCTGGGAAATAAACTACGATGACAACAATTAAAACTCCTAGCGCAACATATTGCCAACCTAAAATTAAAGTCCAAAGACCCTCTTTGAAGAAATGGAATAAAGTTGCACCAATAACTGGTCCCCATAGGGTTCCTTTACCGCCAAGAATTGCCATAAGAACCATGAATACTCCCATCTCTCTTCCATCAAATGCAACATCAGTTGAGTCTATATATCCAATTAATCCACCCATAATTCCACCAGCAAGACCGCAGAAAAAGGCTGAACACATCCAGCCTACAATTTTATATTTCATAGTTTGGATGCCCATAGCTTCCGCTTTATCCTCATTGTCTCTTATCGCATTTAAAATTAATCTAAATCTAGAACCATAAATATATTTAACAAAAATAAATGTTCCAACTAGTAATGCGAAACTTAAAAAGTAGAAAAATTTTCCTCTAGCTTCAGTATCAACTATTTCTGCAGGAAAAGGAGGCGTGGTGAAACCTTGACCAGCTCCAATAATTTCTATTCCGCCAGCAATTTCACCTGCCGCGATACCCAAACCTAAAGTACAAATTGCAAAGTAATGACCTCTCAATCCTAAAATAGCGTAACCTATAGCGCCAGCAATAACAGCAGGAACAATTGCTGAAACTAATAATCCGACACCTATTCCTTGAAAATATTGCGCTGTAGTATGTACAAAAGTTTTTTCTCCACCACTTTCCGTCCATTCTGCTAATGGAAAGAACATGCCAACTTGAACTGAGGCAGTTAAATACATTCCAAGACCATAGAAAAGAATATTTCCAAAGGTGTTGTAGCCCATTTCTCCACCTTGTAAATTCCATGTCATTGCTAGAACGATCAATACACAAAGATATGTAAGTTGAACTTTAAAAGCAGAAAATAAATAAGGTGCGGCTAGACCTAAGATGATTAGGCCAGAGTATAAGATTAAATCCTTTTGTTTTATATTACCCATTTATTTTAAATACTCCCTTTTCTTTGAAAGTTTAAATCTTCTGTAAACTAATATGAGGACTAGCAGCATAAATACTGCACCAATTCTAAACTCTGTTCCTAAAATATAATCGGCGAATTCCTCAAAAAGACCTAACCCCATCCCTGAAACAGCTACCGCTGGTAAGTTTCCAAGACCTGCAACAATAACTATCATGAAAGATCTTACTGTATATGGAAGCCCTACATAAGGATGAAGTGTTAGAGTTATTGAAATTAAAGCTCCTGCGATTCCACATAGCGCAGCATTAATTCCAAACGTTGCAGCATAAACTTTTTCTGTATCTACACCTAAAATTTTTGCAGCCCTTGCATTTTGTGCTGTTGCTCTTATAGCTCGTCCAAGTCTGGATTTTTTCATATAAATAACCAAAGCTACTGCATATAAAACACTTATAAAAGCTGAGAATATTTTTGAATTTGGTAAAGTTACTGAATTATCAAATAACATTGTTGTTCCGTATTCAGACTGTGCCACAACTACGTCTGCACCGAAAATAAAATTCATTAGTTGTTGGAATACGATAGCAATACCAAAAGTGGCTAAAATAGAAATAAATAAATCTCGGTCCACAACTTTATTAATTACAAGTTTATAAAGTCCCCATCCCACAAAAAACATTATAATTGGAGAAATAATAACTCCCCAAGCAGGATGAATTCCCCAAAGATAAATAGTGTATGCAATGTAACCTCCAAGAATAACTAAGTCACCTTGCGCAATATTAATTATATTCATTACACCCCATTGAAGTGCCATTCCGTATGCTATCAAAGCAAATAATATACCTAAAAGAATACCATCCAGTGATGCCTGGACCATTAACATTGGAGCTTTAAAAATAAGAAAGTCCATAAAATTTCAAAACTTATAAAAGAAAAGCCCCTAGAAAACTAGGGGCTTTTCAAATTATTCAGAAGTTATTAGCTTCTTTCAGACCATTTCGGGATTGGATGATAGAACTTGTCAGAAGCCCATTTTGTAGGAGCTACTACTCTATTCTCACAATCATCGCCTTTACATCTTACTTGGAACAAGATCATTGGCTTGGCAACGTTTTGGCCACCAGGTCCAAATTTAATATTTCCATAGAAAGTTTGCATTTCTGTATCAACTAGCGCATCTCTTACTGCATCTCTATCAAAAGAATTTGCTCTTTCGAACGCATCTTTAAATACTAACAATGCTGCAGAAGACTCTGCTGATTGATATGGCGGGTCATATCCAAATTCTTTTTGGAAGTCTTTAGCGTATTTCTTACCAGAGCCAAAGAATTTATCTTTGTAAGATAAATTTTTGTGCCACTGAGAAGCACACAATGCGAATTCTGATTTCTTTCCGTGTTGTTTAGAAAGTTTAGCAGCATCACAGTGTGTCATCGCTAACATAGGAACATCAACTTTCATTTCAGAAATTTGTCTGATTGCAGTTAACGCACCTTTTGTGTGACCTGATACAACAAGTACATCTGGCTTAACAGCTTTTACTTTAGCCAATGTAGCTGCCATATCGTTAAGTTCTTTTGGTAGTTTGTCATCGATGATGATCTCAGATCCAGTTCTTTTTGCTGCATCTAAAATACCAAGTCTCACGTCTTGTGAGAAAGCATCTTGTTCAAATGCTTGAGCAATTTTTACTCCTTTACCACCGTTTTTTTCTACCGCTAAATCAATAGCTACTTCAAGGTATTGGTTAGCTGGTGATAACACCGCGAACAAATATTTGTATCCTTTAGTAAATAAAGATCTAGATGCACCATTCGCTTCAACCATAGGAATTTTATATTTCTCGGTTACTGGTGCAATGGCTTTCGTTAAACCTGAACTGTATGGTCCAAGCATGTAATGAACGCCATCTTGTTTAATTAGTCTTTCAGCTAACTGAGCGGCTCTTTTTGGGTTTGACTCATCATCGTAATAGATAATTTCAAACTTATATTTCTTACCTTGTACTTCAACTCCGCCCATTTTGTTAATTCTCTCAACGGCCATGTTGTAACCGTTTTGAGTATGAACACCATTTGAAGAGTATTTACCTGTAAGAGATATTGCAGAACCTAACACAATGTAATCACCTTCAACTTTTGCAAAAGAAGAAGTGAATGATACAAGTGCTAAAGTTATAGCTGAAATAGATGTAATAAATAGTTTTGCTATTTTATTCATTATTTCCCTTCTTGTTATTAATTAATTAATTAAAAATTGAATAATTAAAACAAGAAATAGAGATTTTGACAACAGTTAGAAGTGATTAAAAATTCTGTGTCGCAGCAATGTAGACGGCTAAAATGAGAAGAACACACGCAGAAATTGTATTTAAAAGCTTTGGTTTGCTTCTTAACCACACTGAAATTTTCTCAGCT
>CACGLL010000009.1 GCA_902573905.1 uncultured Pelagibacteraceae bacterium | reverse complement strand
ACTTAAAGAAAAGAAAAAAACTGAGCAAATTTTAAAATTAGCTGTTAAAAGAATGTTACCTGGTGGTCCACTTGCTAAGCAACAACTTACAAAATTAAAAATTTATAATGGTGACAAACATCCACATGACGTTCAAAAACCAAAAATTATTGAATTTGAAAAATTACACAAAAGCAACACAGTTAAATAATGGAACAAACTAATCAAACTGCAGCTAAAATCAAAAAAATTAAATTAGATTTTAAAGACAGTAAGTATGCTACTGGCAGAAGAAAAAGATCAATCGCAAAAGTTTGGTTAAAAAAAGGATCAGGAAATATTCATGTAAACGGTTTAAAAATGAATGAATATTTTAAAAGACCAGTTCATCAAATAATTGTTACTAGACCATTAGAAATCTCTCAGGTTTCATCAAACTATGATGTTAAATGCTCAGTAAAAGGTGGAGGATTATCTGGTCAAGCAGGTGCAATTATTTTGGGTATTACAAAAGCATTAATTTCACACGAGGAAAATTTAAAGAAAAATTTAAAAAAAGATAAACTCACCACAAGAGACTCGAGAGTTGTCGAACGGAAAAAATACGGACATAGAAAAGCAAGAAGAAGCTTTCAATTTTCTAAGAGATAATCATTTAAGTTTAACTATTATTAAAGACGATGATATAAGAAATTATGTCTGTATATGATAAAATAAATATAGCTCTAATAGGAGCAACAGGTTATACGGGTTTAGACCTTATTTTAATGTTATCAAAACACCCTAAAGTAAGGATTAAATACTTATGCGCTACTAAAAATTTAGGTAAGAAAATTAATTTTTTTGATAAAAGAATTAAAAAAAAATTACCTGAAATATCTTCTGTAAGGAACATTAATTGGAATATTTTAGATGTAGTATTTTTATCATTGCCTAATGGAGAAGCACAGAAACTCATCAATAAAATTTATAAAAAAAATAAAAAATTAAAATTTATCGATTTATCAGCAGATTTTAGAATAATTAATCCAAAAGTTTATGAAAAAAATTATAAGATCAAACATAAAGCAAAACAATTAATAAAATATTCTTTATATTCAATACCTGAACTTAATAAAAAAATTGATAAAAAAATTAGAATAATTTCAAATCCAGGTTGTTACCCAACATCAGTACAGATTCCTTTAATACCATTAATAAAAAATAATTTAATAAAAAACCAAAATATAATTATTGACTCAAAATCTGGTTATTCAGGTGCAGGCAAAAATCTAGAAAAAAAATTTAAACATAAAAATTTATATTCCTCTACATTTGCTTATAGTACAAAAAATCACAGACATATTTGCGAAATGGAACAACAACTATATAAATTTACAAAGAAAAAAGTTGAATTTACATTCAATCCGCATTTATTACCCACATTTAGAGGTATACTAACTTCAATTTACATACATACAAAAAAAGGTAAATCTGGAAGTCTTTTAAGAAATTCATTAATTAGATTTTACAAAAAATCAAAATTTATTAAAATTTTGAGATTAAATTCACCATTGGGTTCTGGAAATGTTTTAAATACTAACAATTGTGAAATTTCTATTTGTGAAACAAAAATAAAAAATAAGCTAATTATTCTCTCAGCTATAGATAATTTAGTAAAAGGTGCATCAGGTCAAGCAATACAGAACATGAATATATTATATAATTTTCCTGAACAATTAGGTTTAAAATGAAATTTGTATTTCTAATAGCTTTAATTTTTATTTTATCAAATTGCAGTAAACCTAAAACAGTTTTAATTTGCGGCGATCACGTATGTGTTAACAAGGCTGAGGCTGAACAATATTTTGAAGAAAATCTTTCAATTGAAGTAAAAATTGTTAACAAAAAGTTAGATACTGAAGAGGATTTAGTAGAGCTTAACTTAAGAGAAAATTCTTTGGGAGATAAAAAAATAAGTATTGTTTCAAAAAAAACAACTAATAATTCAATTAAAACACTTTCAAATGAAGAGATTGTTAAAATTAAAGAAGATATAAAAAATAAAAAAAAAGAAAAGAAAATTGCTAAAAAAATAGTTAATAAAGAAAACGAATTTGTAAATAAAAAAATATCAAAAGAAAAAAAACTCAAATATGAAAAAAAAAAAATAATCAGAAATAATGTGAATAAAAGAAGAAAAGATGTGGTTGACATTTGTACAATTATAAAAAAATGTAGTATTGATGAAATATCAAAGTATTTGTTAGATTTTGGGAGAAATAAAAAATTTCCTGATATAACAATAAGACAATAATTGAATGAGAAAATTAAATATAGCAATAATTGGATTGGGTAATATTGGAAGTTATTTGTTTAAGTATCTTAGAGAAAATAAAAATATCTTAACAGAAAAAAATAACTGTATTCCAATTGTAAAATTTGTTTCAGCCAAAAACAAAAAAAGAAAAAGAAATATTTCTATTAAAAAAACACAATGGTTAAATAATTATATTGACGCTACAAAAAATAAAAATGTAGATTTAATAGTTGAGTTAATAGGTGGAGCTGAAGGTCCTGCTAAAAAATTAGTGTTTAATGCTTTAAAAAATAAAAAGCATGTTGTAACAGCTAATAAGGCATTAATAGCCAAATATGGAGACGAGTTATCTCGTATAGCAGAGAAAAATAAAGTTAATTTGGAATTTGAAGCTTCAGTTTGTGGCGGTGTTCCTATCATAAGATCTTTAAAAGAAGGACTAATAGCAAATAAAATTTCAAAAATTCATGGAATTTTTAATGGCACATCGAATTATATACTTTCTTCAATGGATAAAGAAAATAAAAACTTTAATGAAGTTTTGTTAAAGGCAAAAGAATTAGGCTACGCTGAAACAAATCCATCTGCGGATTTAAATGGAGACGATGTTTCTTCTAAATTAAAAATTTTATCATCTTTATGTTTTAATTCATTCTTAAATAATAATATTTATGTTGAGGGTATTAAAGATATAGATAAATCGGACATAGATAATGCTAATAAGTTAGGGTATAAAATAAAATTATTAGGTTTTGCTGAAGTTATTAGTAATAAAATATATCAAAGAGTACATCCTACTTTAATAAAAAAAGATTCTTATGTAGCAGGTATAGACGGTGTATTAAACGCAGTAATTGTTGATGGTAAACCAATAGGTCAAAGCACTATTCAAGGTGAAGGGGCAGGGCCAGCAGCTACAACATCAGCTCTTGTTTCTGATATATCTTCCATTCTAAGAGGTAATATAAAATTCCCTTTTTCATTATCTTCAATGAAAAGAAAAAAATTAAAATTTGAAAATATAAATGAAAGGTTTTTTTCGGCCTATTTTAGATTTGAAGTATTGGACAAACCAGGCGTTTTATCTAGCATTACAAATGTTTTTTCTAAGAATAAAACTTCTATAAAAAGATTAATTCAAAATCCTAATAAGAATAAAAAAATATCATCTGTAATTGTAATTACTCACGACTCAAAAGATAAATATTTAAATAAAATTTTAAAAGAAATTTCAAAAAAAAATTATTTAAAAAGAAAACCTAAATTAATTAGAATTGATGACTGATGACCATCGATAAAAAATTTTTAAATCTATTCACGAAAGCTACGGAAAAAGCAGCGATTGGGGCTTCTAAATTTATAGGAAAAAAAGACAAAATCGCAGCAGATAAAGGAGCCGTTGACCCAATGAGAAGAGAATTAAATAAGATAAACATGAATGGCACGGTCGTAATAGGTGAGGGAGAAATGGATGAAGCTCCAATGTTATATATTGGCGAAAAGTTGGGAACTCTTAATGGACCAGAATTTGATATAGCTGTAGATCCTTTAGAAGGGACAAAATTTACAGCTAATGGCCAACCGAATGCTTTCTCTGTTTTAGCAATCTCTGAAAAAAACTGTTTATTGTCAGCCCCTGATACATATATGGAAAAAATTGTAATTGGCACCAACTTGCCAAAAAATTTAATGGATATAGACAACGGTGTTGAAAAAAACATTAAAATATTAGCAGAAGCAAAAAATAAAAAAATTTCAGATATTCAGGCCTGTGTTTTAAAGAGACCAAGACATGATCATATCGTTAAAGTACTAAATGATTTAAAAGTAAGTATTAATTTTATAACTGATGGAGATATCGCTGGTGCTTTGAGTGTAATTGGAGATAAGCCAAAAAATGATATTTACTACAGCACAGGTGGAGGACCAGAGGGAGTTATAGTTGCTGCAGCTTTATCATGTTATGGTGGTCAAATTCAGGGTAGATTAGTTTTAGATGAAGAAGAGAAAATCAGGGCAAAAAAATTAGGTATTACTGATTTTTATAAAAAATATAATATTGATGACATGGTAAAGGGTGATGTTATTTTTTGTGCAACTGGAGTTACCCCCGGTGATTTAGCTGATGGTGTAAAAGATCTAGGCAATGAATATGAGGTAAATAGTTTTATATTACATAAAAGCGGAAATACAATCAAAAATATCAAAAATATTTATAATAAATGAATTCACTTTCACTAAGTGGAAAATCTTGGATTTTAAAACAATTTAATCAAGAAGACTTAAATTTTATAAAAGATAATTACTCATTAGATGAAATTACTTCTAAACTTTTATCTATTAGAAAAATAAGAAAAGAAGAAATAAATTCTTTTTTAAATCCTTTAATTAAAAATTTTCTTCCTAATCCAAATATTCTTCTTGATATGGAAAAAGCAACTTTTAGAACTTTTCAAACAATATTAAACGGAGACAAAATAGGTATTTTTGGGGATTATGATGTAGATGGAGCAACATCAACTGCTTTACTAGGGAATTATCTTTCTGAATTAAATTTAAACTATGAAATATACATACCCGATCGAAAAAAAGAGGGTTATGGTCCATCAATTAAAAGTTTTAAAGAATTAATAGATAAAGGTGTTAAGTTAATATTTACTGTTGATTGTGGAACACTTTCTTTTGAAGCTATAAATTATGCTCAAGAAAGTAATATAGATGTAATTGTTTTAGATCATCATCAATCTGAAGTTAAATTGCCTGAAGCTTTCTCAATAATTAATCCAAATCGCTTTGATGATAATTCTGACCTAAAATATCTTTGTGCTGCAGGAGTTTCTTTTATTTTTTTAGTTTCATTAAATAGGAAACTTAGAAAAAAGGACTGGTTTTTACAAAATAAAATAAAAGAGCCTAATTTGATAAATTATCTTGATTTAGTTACATTAGGAACAATTTGTGACGTTGTCCCCTTAAAAGGTTTGAATAGAGCTTTTGTAAAGCAAGGTTTAAAAATAATAAAATTTAAAAAAAATCTTGGAATTAAAACTTTATTAGACATTTGTAAAATAGAAACAAATCCAACTATTTATCACTTGGGATTTATGCTTGGCCCAAGAATTAATGCTGGTGGAAGAGTTGGAAAGTGTTCTCATGGGGCAAATTTACTTTTAGGTAAAAATCCTAAGAGTTCTTTTAAATTAGCTTCGGAACTTGATCAATACAACAAAGAAAGACAAATTCTTGAAAAAGATCTTTTGCAAAAAATTCTTAACGAAACGAAAGATTTCTCTAAAGATCCTGTTTTGATACTAAGTGGGAAAAATTGGCATGAAGGGATTATTGGTATTGTGGCAGCAAGATTAAAAGATAAATTTAATAAGCCTGTAATTTTAATATCTATAGAAGGAGATACTGGTAAAGCCTCTGCTAGATCTATTGTGGGATTTGATATTGGATCAATAATAATTTCCGCAACTCAAGATAATATTTTATTAAGAGGTGGAGGACATAAAATGGCTGGAGGATTTTCTATAAAAGTTGAAAAAATAGATAAATTTAAAAAATTTGTATTTAAGAAGTTCAAAACTATCAATGAAGATATATCAAAAGACAAACCTCTTTTTTTAGATAGCATAATTTCTCCATCAGCAGTTAATTTAGAATTTTTTAATAAAGTATCTATGTTGTCTCCTTTTGGATCAGGCAACCCTGAGCCTAGGTTTGTTATTGAAGATGTAAAAACAATAAATGGAAAAATTGTTGGAGAAAATCACATTAAATCAATTCTTGTTGGAAAAGATGGATCATCCATAAAAACTATAGCGTTTAACGCTATTAATGGTGATTTAGGTGAATATCTTCTTAGAAAGAATAATAAGTTATTTAATATTGCAGGAAAATTATCCCTAAATGAATGGAAAGGGCAATCAAATGTAGAGTTTATTATCGATGATATTTCTGTTATTAAGTCTTTCAAAAAATGAGGTCCCATCGTCTATCGGTTAGGACAGTTGGTTTTCATCCAACAAAGAGGGGTTCGATTCCCCTTGGGACCGCCAAAATTCTATGAAAAAAATCGCCATAATAGAAAAAATACATAGCGATGGTTTAGAACTACTTAAAAAGAACCATGACTATGAATATGAATTAATTACAGACGTTTCAGAAGACAATTTAATAAAAAAGCTTCCAGAATTTGATGCATGCACACTAAGAGTTTCAAAACTTAATGAAAATATTTTAAAACATTGTCCAAAGCTCAAAGTAATCTCTAGACATGGTGTAGGTTATGATAATGTTGATTTAGATTATATTAAAAAGAAAAATATTTCTCTTCTTATTACAGCAACGGCAAACGCAGTGGCAGTGGCAGAGCATGTTATTTATATGATGTTGTCTATCTCAAAAAGTATAAATCAATACGACAATGAAGTAAGGTCTGGAAACTTTAAAAAAAATGCATCTGAAATAGAAACATTAGAATTATATAATAAAGAAATATTAATATTAGGTTTTGGAAGAATAGGAAAAAGTTTAATCAAAAGATGCTTAGCCTTTGATATGAAAGTAAAAATTTTTGATCCATTTGTATCAGGAGATATGATTAAAAAATTTGGTGGGTTAAAAGTTGAAAACTTAGATGATGGACTAAAATCATGCGATTATTTATCTTTACATGTTCCTTTAACAGAAAAAACTAAAAATATGCTTAATTATTCTAAGCTTAAAACAATGAAAAATACTGCAATCATAATTAATACATCTCGTGGGGGGATAATTAATGAGGCTGATTTAGATAAAGCAATTAATGAAAAAATTATTTTTGGTGCAGGATTAGATGTTTTTGAAAAAGAACCAATTAATAAAAATAATCCATTGTTAAAAAACAACAAAGTTTTATTAAGTCCACATTCAGCAACTTTTACTAACGAGTGTAAATCAAGAATGTCCTTAGAAGCAACTAAAAATATTATTGATTTTTTTCAAAATAAAATAGATAAATCGATGATTGTAAAAATATGATTGATTTAAAAAGAAAATTAAAAAATTTTGGTCCTCTTGAATCTTTAGTTTTAAGTTCACTTTCTTATGTTGTTATAATGTTAATCTGGACCGCATCTACAAGATCCGCAGTCGAACAAAAAGCTAATGATATAAAAGCTAACCATAAACTAGTTGTGGAATTTATTAATAATCAAGTTAATGAATGTAGCTCTAATGAAGAAGGCACTACTTTATGGGGTGAAAATTGTAATTCAGCTTGGATATCTTCAAAAATTGTAAATCATATTTTGAATAACTTAAAACTTAATAATCCCTACAATATTGATAAGCCTTTAATACAAATATCGCAAGATCCTAGAATTCAAGCAGAAGGCAAAGCTGGTCAATCAACAGATAAAGGTATTATCTTTGTGTCAGAAAGCAATTTTGAGTCAGAAGCTGGATCTGAGTGGGTGATTGGTACTTGTGTTAAGTCACCGTGTGTAGCTGCTGGAAATAACGAACTTGTGTCAGCTTATCGTTAACTAATTACATTAAACCCACATTCTTTAGCAGTTTTACTTAAATATTTATATCCAATTTTCGCATATTCAAATGGATTAGCTTTTGCTGGGTCTTGCTCTGCTTCAACTACGAGCCAACCTGTATAATTTCTATTTTTTAAAACTTTTAAAAAAGGCTTGTAATCAATACATCCATCACCTGGGACTGTGAAGGCTCCATCAAGAAAAGCTTGTCGAAATGTGCTATCATTTTTTAATGATTTTTCTAAAACATTTTTACGAATATCTTTACAATGAACATGAATTATTCTTTCTATGAAATCTTCAGTCAGTTTAATTGAGTTTCCTCCTGCAAATAACATATGGCCAGTATCAATTAATAATTTTACACTATCACTAGTGTTTTCTATTAATCTCCTAGTTTCATCCTCTGTTTCGATGACTGTTCCCATATGATGATGATAAGCTAGAGGCATATTTTCATCTATCATCATTTTACTTATTTCATTAATTCTAGATATAAGTAATTTCCACTCATTTTCTGAAAGTTTAGGTTTTTTGGACAAAGGTGTTTTTGGATCACCTTGCACAGAATTTGTTACTTCAGCAAATACCATGCATGGAGATTTACAATCTTTGAACAAATCCATCTGTTGACGCATTAATTCAAATTCTTCTTTTGGAGTATTCTTTAAGAGTGTTGCTCCATACCACCCAGAACAAAGTTGTAAATTTTCTTTTTCTAATTTTGGTATTAATTCTTTTGAATTTTTAGGAAATTTACCACCAGACTCTATTCCGGTAAAACCAGCTTTGCTTGCTTCAGACAAACATTGCTCTAATGTAGTTTCACCACCTAATTCTGGCATATCATCGTTACTCCATGCTATGGGGGCTATACCTAATTTTATAGACATAATTTCAATAAAGTACTAAGTTTATATTATAAATATCAACTTAATACAAAAAATATGATCAATGTAGCTTTATTCGGATTTGGACGTATAGGTCAAATGCATGCAGAAAATCTTACTAAAAATAAAGAAATAAAATTACTATATGTTTACGATAAAATTGACCAATTGTGTAGCAAAGCAAAAAAACTTTATAAATGCAAAATTGAAAAAAATTATGATAAAATTTTTAATGATAAAAAAGTTGATATAGTTTTTATCTCTAGCCCTACAAACACTCACATTAAATTTATCGAAGAGGGAATAAAAAGAAAAAAAACAATTTTTTGTGAAAAACCTTTAGATCTTAACATAAATAAAATTATTGAAACTTTGAAAAAAGTAAAAAAAATTAAACCTAAAATTCAATTAGGATTTAATAGAAGATATGATCCTGGGCATTTTTCATTAAAAAAAGATTTGGACAAAAATAAAATAGGGAAATTAGAAAAAATTATTATTACAAGTAGGGATCCTGCTCCACCAACAACGTCTTATCTTAAATCTTCGGGTGGAATTTTTAGAGATATGATGATTCACGACTTCGATTTATGTAGATTGTATTTAGATAAGGACGAAATTACAGAGATTCATGCATTTACTTCATCATTTACGCCTTTTTATAAGAAAATAAAAGATCATGAATTAGCGGTGGTTACTATGAAGTCTAAGAAAGGAGTAATATGCGTTATAACTAATTCAAGACATTGTTCCTTTGGTTATGATCAGAGAGTCGAATTATTTGGCAGAAAAGGAATGTTAATTTCTGAAAACCAGAAAGAAAACTTGACAGAGTTGTTTAATTCTAACCAAACAAACTCTCAAAAACCTTTCTTAAATTTTTTTATTGAGAGGTATAAAGATGCTTACAATATTCAGCTTAAAGAATTAATCTCTCTTCATAAAAATAAAATTAAATCTAGATCAACTTTTGAAGATGGTTATGTTGCTTTAAAGTTAGCTAATGCGGCTTATAAATCTTTGAAATTAAAAAAAACAATAAAAATTTAATATTCACAATACTTTTTTTACATACTATAGGTTGTATAAAAATATTTTTTTTTGATATTGATCTTTTTATTTGTTTAAATGTACCAACTTTTAATAACAATAATGAGGGAAATAATAATGAAAAAAGTGTACTTAACAATTGCTGCTCTTTTGACATGGGCGATAACATCAGTTGCTGCTTTAGCGGTTGATATTATTGTTGTGTCACACGGGCAAGCTAACGACCCTTTCTGGTCAGTTGCTAAAAACGGTGTAGACAAAGCTTGTAAAGATATGAAAGTATCTTGCAAATACACTGCTCCAGCAACATTTGATATGGTTGAAATGGCAAAATTGATTGATAATGCTGTTTCTCAAAAACCAAAAGGTATCGTTATAACTTTACCAGATGCTGCCGCTTTAGGTAAATCTGTTAAAGCTGCAATATCTGCTGGTATTCCAGTAATTTCTATGAACTCTGGTTCAGATGACTACATGAAACTAGGAATTAGTGCTCACGTAGGTCAAACTGAATTTGAAGCTGGAGTAGGTGGCGGACAAAAAATGAAAGCCTCTGGTGGAAAAAAAGCATTATGTGTTAACCACGAAGTTGGTAACGTTGCTTTAGATAGAAGATGTGCTGGTTTCAAAAAAGGTTTTGGTGGATCTGTAGAAATATTAGGAACATCAAATGACCCAACTGAAATTCAAAAAGCTGTAGCTGCTAAATTAGGTGGTGGATATGATACTATCCTTACATTAGGAGCTGGTCTAGCAGGTGAAGCTGCTCTTAAAGCATTAGAGTCAGCTGGAAAAGTTGGAAGCGTTAAACTTGGAACATTTGATATGTCTCCAGGAATGCTTAAAGCTGCTGCTGCTGGAAAAGTTGAGTTTTTAATTGACCAACAACAGTACCTACAAGGTTATTTACCTATAGCTATCTTTGCTCAATACATGAGATATGGAACTATGCCAGCTGGTGTAGTTATGACAGGACCAGGCTTTGTTACACCTCAAAATGCTAACAGTGTAATTAAGTGGGCTGCTCAAGGTTATAGATAAAAATATATTAAAAAGGCCTAGTGAAAATTCACTAGGCCTTTTTTTTAAAGTTTTATTTAATATGTCTACAAAATCCAAAAGTATAGCGAGTAAAACTGATTTTAATCAGGATGAAAGACTTCAAAAAGTTTCAAAATTAAAAATTTTATTAAATAGACCAGAGTTAGGCGCACTTGGAGGCGCAATATTAGTATTTATTTTCTTTGGTATTGTTGCGGGTGACACTGGAATGTTCAGTGCTTATGGTATCTTAAATTTTTTAGATGTTTCAGCTAATCTTGGAATAATTGCAATCGCTGCAGCAATGTTAATGATTGGTGGTGAATTTGATTTATCAATCGGATCAATGATTGGTTTTGCAGGAATTTGTATAGCTATCCCTGCAATTTATTGGGGTTGGCCTTTATGGATGAGTATTATTTTTGCTTTTTCAATGGCTGTGCTTGTTGGATATTTTAATGGAATACTCGTAGTAAGGACAGGGTTACCATCATTTATTGTAACACTTGCGATGCTTTTTATTTTAAGAGGAGCTACTTTAGCGTTAACAAGGTTAATTACAGGCCGAACTCAAGTGCCCGGATTAAGAGTTTTGATTGAAAATGATCCTATAGCTTGGATATTTGCAACAGATACATTTAAATGGTTGTTTACTTGGTTAGGTTCAATTAATTTAATAGCTTTAAGAACTGATGGAACGCCTTTAGCTACAGGAATTCCTCCATCAGTTATTTGGTTTATAGTTTTAGCAATTATCTCAACCTGGATTTTGATGAAAACTAGATATGGAAATTGGATCTTTGCTTCTGGTGGAGATAAAAATGGAGCTAATAATGTTGGTGTGCCCGTTGGAAGAGTTAAAATAAGTTTATTTATTGGAACTGCTGTAGCAGCTACTATTTTTGCGACTATACAAGTGCTTGATGCTGGATCTGCAGATACAATGAGAGGAACTTTAAAAGAATTAGAAGCTATTGCCGCAGCCGTAGTTGGTGGATGTCTTTTAACTGGTGGATATGGTTCTGCAATCGGTGCAGCTTTTGGTGCAATAATATTTGGAACAGTTTCTATGGGTATTTTCTATACTGATGTAGATACAGATTGGTTTAAAGTATTTTTAGGAGCAATGATGCTAGTTGCCGTAATATTTAACAATTACATAAGAAGAAAAGTAACAGAAAGTAAATAATGTCAGATTACTTAGTTCAATTTAACAATATCAGTAAATTTTTTGGAAAAGTAATAGCTTTAAAAGATGTAACCATGAAACTCAGAAAGGGAGAGATCATGTGTCTGTTAGGTGATAATGGTGCTGGAAAATCTACTCTTATCAAAACGTTAGCAGGAGTACACAAACCTGACAAAGGTGAAATTATTATTGAGGGTAAAAAAACAATTTTTGATAGCCCAAAAGATGCTTTGGACATGGGAATAGCAACGGTTTATCAGGACTTAGCTTTAGTTTCATTAATGAGTGTTACAAGGAATTTCTTTATGGGGAGAGAGCCCTTAAAAGGTCCTCCTTTTTTCAAAACCTTTGACATTGAAAAAGCAAACAAGATTGCAGCTGAAAGAATGGGTCAAATAGGAATTGATGTTAGAGACCCATCTCAAGCCGTAGGGACAATGTCTGGAGGTGAAAGACAATGTTTG
>CACGLL010000008.1 GCA_902573905.1 uncultured Pelagibacteraceae bacterium | reverse complement strand
CTCTATCTATTTCAGGATAGGCCAAAGTTTTATAATTTTTTAATCTTTCCATTAGATTTTCATCAGTGCTTTTCAAAAGTGGAACATCAATGATAGTAATTACGCTATCTACCCAAGTTAATTTTTCAATTTTAGATTTAAGAAGTTGAAGGTTAAGAATTGTCTCTTTTTCAGTAAAACTTGATACCGGAGAATATGTTAATACCAAAAAATCTTTAGAACCATATGTCTCATTAATTTCTCTAAGATATTTTAGATCTGGATCTCCTTCTAGAAGAAGCGCGTCTGACGAAGCATCTAGGTTGAAATTTTTAATCTGGTAAAAAGCGAAAATAACAGTAATAAGAATTAAAAATAAAGTAATTTTTGAAAAATCTATAATAATTTTTTTATAAATATAATCAAACATTGGAACATTTCAGATATATCTTAATTTTAAAATAACAAAAGAGAAATAGTTTAATTTTTGGCTAAATCTTTGAATTTTGTGTAAATACCTTCGAACTCAACTTTTATAGTGCCAGTTGGTCCATGCCTTTGTTTGCCAAGAATAATATCAGCTAAACCATTTACATCGTTCATTTTTGACTGCCATTCTGCATGTTCTATTGAACCTAGTTTTGGTTGTTTACGTTCAAGATAGTAAGCTTCTCTATAAACAAACATCACAACATCAGCGTCTTGTTCTATAGAACCTGACTCTCTCAAATCAGCAAGCTGTGGTTGCTTATCATCTCTTTGTTCTACTGCTCTAGAAAGTTGAGATAGCGCTAAAACTGGAACTGCTAATTCTTTAGCTAAAGCTTTTAAACCTTGTGTTATTTCTGATATTTCCTGAACTCTTCCATCATTTTTATTAGAACTAGATCTCATCAACTGAATATAATCAACAACCACTAAACTGAGACCAAATAGCCTTTTAATTCTACGAGCTCTATTACTCAATGTAGCTATAGTTATTGCTGGAGTCTCATCAATATAAAGAGGTAGATTATAAATATTTCTAGAAGTCTCTATATATCTATTTATCTCCTCTTCTGAAACTTTTCCTCTTCTTATATCATCAGACTTAATTCTAGCTTGTTCAGATAAAATTCTAGTGGACAATTGTTCTGAAGACATCTCTAAAGAAAAAAAAGCAACAGATGACTTTTCTTGTTTTTGCAAAAGATTTTGTGCTGCATTGTATGCAATATTAGTTGCCAAAGCAGTTTTACCCATCGAAGGTCTTCCAGCAAGAATAATTAGATCAGATTTATGTAGGCCACCTAGTTTTTCATCTAAATCTGAAAGACCAGTTGGAACACCAACTATACCTTGATCGTTTTGCATAGCTTGAGTTGCCATTTCAATTGTTTGATCTAAAGCCTGATTGAATTTTAAAAATGATTGAGAAAAACTTCCTCTTTCAGCTAAGTCAAACAGAGACCTCTCAGTGTTTTCAATAATATTTTCCGCATTTTGCTCCTGAAGATTTGCATTTATAGTATCAGATGTTAGTTTGTCAGAAATTTGGACTAATTCTCTTCTTAAATACATTTCATGAATTATCTTAGCGTAATCAATAGCTTGTTTAGCTGAACCAGAAAATCTTGTTAGTTTAACTAAATACTCTGTTCCACCAACTTCATTAAGCATATTATCTTTCTCAAAAAAGTTTTTTAAAGTAATTGGATTAGCTATCATTCCTTTATTATTTAAATTTTCAATTACTTCGTAAATTTTTATATGAGCAGGATCATAAAAAATATTTGAATTTACTAAGTTGGATACTTCATCAATTATATCATTATTTACAAGCACAGAACCTAAAAGAGCTTGTTCTGCCTCTAAATTCGATGGCTGCTTATTGTTGAGACTTTTATTTAATGATTTAATTTCTTCCACTGAAGCAATATAAAATAATGCGTAACTCAATAATTAAAAACTTTTGCACCTATTATCCACATCTGTGGAAAAGTTATTTTGATTGCACTCTGTCTATCTTAATTGAGATGATTGCTTTCACCTCTGAATGAAAATTTATATCCACTTTGTATGATCCAATTTTATTTAATTCACTTTTTAAAGTTATTTGTGAAGGACTAACATCAGCATTAGATTTTTCTTTAATCAGATTAGTTATTTCTTTAGGTTTAATTGATCCGTAAAGATCATTATTTTCCTTGCTCTCTTTGTAAAAAGTAAAGATTTTATTATTTATCAATTTAGCGGTTTCTATGAATTTATTTTTAATTTCATTGTTTTTTTTGTTTAACTCTTCTTTTTTTTTATTAACCAATTCAAGGTTTTGCTTTGTAAATCTTAAGGCCTTACCTTGTTTTAAAAGGAAGTTTCGTCCATATCCATTTTTAACGGTAACCTTATCGCCAATATTTCCTAATTTTAAAATATTTTCTAGTAATATGATTTCCATTTTATATTAGACCTAAAATTTTTGCTTTTTTTATTTCTTTAGTAAGCTTTTTCTGTTTACCATAAGATACAGAGGTAATTTTTGAAGAAACAATTTTTCCATTGTCAGAAACATATTTTCTTAAAAGACTTGTGTTTTTGTAGTCAATTACCGGAGCGTTTTTTATGCTTAATGGACATTTTTTTGAGAATTTACTCTCATTTTTTTGAAATAAACTGAGTTTAGTTAAAGATGAGGATCCCCTTTTTTGAAATTTTTTGTTTTTTCTTTTCATTTCGTTTTATTTATAATTTTTTATGTTTCTTTTTTAAAAAATTCGTTTTTAGTATCAAGTTTTTTATATTTCACTATGAGAGATCTTATGATGCTACCATCTAATTTAATTTTTTTTTCAACTTCGGCAAGTGTTTGACCGTTACCTTCAAATTTGTAATGAATATAAAAACCTTTTTTGTAGTTTTTAATTTTATTAGCAAAATCTAGAAGACCCCACTCTTCTGTTTTTATTACTTTACCGGAGGAATTATTAATTAGGTCAGCATATTTTTTTTTTATATCACCTAAATCTTTCTGAGCCAAATCCTGTCTTGCAATTATAGTATTTTCGTAAAAAGCCATGTTTTAAAGTATATAAAGTTATATTAAATATTTGTAAAATGAGGTTTATACTATATTAGTTAATTATATCAATATAAATAATTAATAATTTATTAAGAAGTATGACAGCCATATTATTCCCAGGTCAAGGTTCACAAGCAGTGGGAATGGGAACTGAATTTTACAACAAATTTGATTTAGTAAAAAAAATATTTAAGCAAGCAGACGAAAAATTAAGCTTTCCGATATCAAAATTAATCTTAGAAGGACCAGCAGACGAATTACAATTAACAAAAAATACTCAACCAGCAATATTAACTGTAAGCTATTCAATTTTTAAAGTAATGTCAGATGAATATGGCTTTGATCTAAATTCACCCAAATATTTTGCAGGCCATTCGCTAGGTGAATATAGTGCATTAGTTTGTTCAGGATCATTAAAGTTTAACGATGCTTTGTATTTACTTCATGAAAGAGGAAAAGCAATGCAAGAGGCAGTTCCAGTTGGCATGGGGAAAATGATAGCGATTTTAGGAGTAAAAAATGATGAGGTACATAATTTAATTAATTTAAATAATACTACAGGTGTTTGTGAAGTTGCTAATGATAATGCAGAAGGACAAGTAATAGTCAGCGGAAGCAAGGAGAGTATTGAAAATTTTCAAAATATCTTAAAAGAAAAAAAGATTAAATCATTGCCCCTAAAAGTAAGTGCGCCTTTTCATTGTTCTTTGATGAAACCCGCAGCAAAAGCAATGGAAGAAAAAATTGAAAATACTGAATTCAAAAAACCATTATTAGAAATCATTAATAATGTAACAGCTACCCCTGAAAAAAACCCAGAAAATATTAAAAAATTATTAGTTGAACAAATTTACTCCACAGTTAAATGGAGGCAGAGTATAAATAAAATGAATGAACTTAATGTTAAAAATTTTATTGAAATTGGACCTGGAAAAGTTTTAAATGGAATGGTTAAAAGAACTTTAAAAAATATAAATTGTTTTTCAATAAATTCAATTGTTGATATAGAGAACGTTTTAAATGAACTTAAAAAATAAAAAAGTTTTAATCACTGGCGCAACAGGAGGTATTGGTAATTCATTAGTAGATAAATTCTACAACTTTGAGTCTTCAATAATTGCTACTGGAACAAATGAAGAAAAATTGAATAATTTAAAAAATAAATATCCTAATATTAATATTGAAAAATTTAAATTAGATGAACATTCAAAAATTGAAAATTTTATAGATATCGCAAACAACAAGCTAGGTGGATTAGATATTTTAATAAATAATGCTGGAATTACATTGGATAATTTGTCAATTAGATTATCAGAACAAGATTGGAAAAAAGTGATAGATATTAATCTCACATCAACATTTTTAATGTGCAAATTTGCAATAAAAAAAATGCTTAAGAATAAAAGTGGAAAGATTATAAATATTACATCAATTGTTGGTCATACAGGCAATATGGGCCAAGCTAATTATGCAGCTTCAAAAGCTGGGGTCGTTGCTTTTTCAAAAAGTTTATCTATTGAATATGCAAAGAAAAATATTAATATTAATTGTGTCTCTCCTGGATTCATCAAAACTGATATGACTGATAAAATTGGTGAAGAATTTAAAAAAATATTAATAAGCAAAATTCCATCAGGAAAACTGGGAGCTAGCGAAGACGTTTCAAATTGTGTAGCTTTTTTGGCATCTGATATGGCTAACTATATCAACGGAGAAACCATACATGTTAACGGTGGAATGTATATGGCTTGACAATTCTTATGAATAATTTATTAAGAAACAAACATTATTAGAAAGGATTTCATGTCAGAAGAAATTAAAGGTAAGATAAAAAAAATTGTTGCAGATCATCTTGGAATAGATGAAGAAAAAGTTACCGAGGAAGCAAGTTTTATAGATGATCTAGGCGCAGACAGCCTAGATACAGTTGAACTTGTAATGGCTTTTGAGGAGGAATTTGGTTCAGAAATTTCAGATAGCGAAGCAGAAAAAATTCTAACTGTCGGTGATGCAATTAAATTTATCGAGAGTAAATCTAGTTAGATTAATTAAATATGACTAATGATAAAAATATCATGGTCATACTTTCTTCACCTTCCGGAGTCGGAAAAACAACCATTACTAAAAAAATTCAACAAAAATATCCCTCATTTAAGATCTCAGTTTCCCATACAACCAGAAAACCAAGATCAAACGAGGTAAATGGAGTTGACTACTACTTTGTATCTGCCAAGGAATTTGAAGAACTAATCAATAAGAATAAATTTTATGAATATGCCAAAATATTTGGAAATTATTACGGTACTTTAAAAAAAAATGTAGATGACGCGATAAAAAAAAATGACATAATATTTGATATAGACTGGCAGGGAACAAAAAAATTATCTCAGTTTGGCAATTTAAAGTTAATAAAGCTTTATCTTATTACTGAAAATAAGATAGAACTTAAAAAAAGGCTAATTAAAAGAAACTTAGATTCAAAGCAAGAAGTTGAGAAAAGATTTAAATCGTTCGAAGAGGATGTTAAACATTGGTATGACTATGACTATGTAATAATCAATAAAAATCTTGATAATTGTTTCAAACAAATTGAAAAAATAATATTAAAACATAAAGAAAAAAAAATCTATTTAACCTCATAAACCTCAGAGATTTTATAATAAATTTCAGGATTTAAGTCAGCTGGGCGAAGGTTAATTTTTATTTTTAATTTTTTTATTTCACTATCATTCAAAATTTTTTTAATATTTTTATTTATCATTTTTCTTTTATTTGAGAATAAAATTTTAGTAATATTTTCTAGTGTTTTAATATTTTTAATTTTAAAAAAATTATTTTTATAAGGCTGAAAATGAATAACCATTGAATTTATTTTTGGTTTAGGGAAAAAGCAATTTGATGATACAAGAAATTTTTTCAAAATTTTTAGTCTAAAATTTGATACAATTGATAATCGGCCATAATTTCTTGAAGGAAATTTTCCTATAATTTTTTCAGCAAGTTCTTTTTGAAACATAAAAATTATATTATCGAAATTTGGGGGCCATTTTTTCAATCTTAAAAATTTAATTAATATTTGAGATGAAATATTATAAGGAAGATTACCAAAAACACTGAATTTATGTTTTTTAATAATTCCAAAATTAAACTTAAGTATATCTTCGTTATAAACTTTAATTAATTTGTTTTTAGAAAATTTTTTGCTAAGCTTTTTAGCCAATTCAGCATCTTTCTCAATAAGAATTAAAGATTTTGGTTCTCCTAATATTATTTCATCGGTTAGAGCACCTTTACCAGGTCCTATCTCAATAATATTTTGATTTTTTATTTTAATTAAAGAAACTATCTTTTTAATAATATTTTTATCAATTAAAAAATTTTGTCCTAAAGATTTTTTAGCATAATTCATTTTCTGATTTTATGTAGAAAATTAATACATTTTATTAAACTATCTGGTTTAGCCTTTTTTTTACCAATCAAATTTACTGCAGTTCCATGATCTGGAGAAACTCTTAAATATTTAAGGCCTAAAGTTACATTTATTGCATCAAATTTAAAAATTGCTTTAAAGGGAGACAACACCTGATCATGAAACATGCCTACTATTAAATCAAATTTTTTATAATCTTCAATGAAGACAGTATCTGAGGCTAGTGGTCCTTTAATCTTGATTTTTAATTTTAATAGTTTTTTAATCGCTGGAATGATAATCTTATTTTCTTCTGATTTTTTTCTTAATTCTGCATTATGAGGGTTAAGACCAAGAATGCCAATTTTTGGTTTTTTCCTCATATATTTTTTAAACCAATTATTCGCAGATATAACTTTTTTAATAATTTTTTTCGAATTTATGTTTTTTGATATTTCTTTAACATCTAGGTGTGTAGTTATGGGGATCACAGAGAGATTTCTATTTTTTATCAACATAACTTCTTTATCTTTTTTTACTTTACATTTAGCGGCTAAATATTCAGTAACACCCATCTTTTGATTACTTAAAAGAGTTTTATCTATCGCACAGTTAATTATACCAATTGATTCCGATCGAGATGCAAGGTGATGAGCTTTATCTAAACAATTTTTTACAAAAACTGCTCTATTTTTTTTGGAGATATTATATGGATTATTAAATTTCAAATTAACATTTATTAATTTTAGGCAATCATTCTTAGTTTTTTGATTTATATTATCTACTTTTAAAATTTTAAGGGAGTAATTTAATTTTTTAAGTTGAGTTTTGATAAGCTTGTAATCAGAGATTAAATAAATTTTATTTTTTGTGTTATAATTAATTTTTTTCCACGTTTTGAAAATTATTTCAGTGTTTACACTGTAAGGATCACCACTTATTAATAAAATTTTTTTTATCACTTGTATTCAATCAAACTATTGTTTTTAAGTTTTAATAAATGGCTTTTTGAGTATAGGTTAAACTGTTCATTTTTCTTTTTATTTAATATCTGATTTTTTAATTTGTTAATTTCTAAATCTTCTTTTTTTGAAAGCCTTTTATCAGTCAATTTTAAAAATATTAAAGTATTCTGTCTCTTGATTGGTTTAGTTATTTCACCTATCTCCATTTTATCTAGCATATTAAAAATTTCAGGAGATAGAGCTTTTGAATTTATCCAACCTAGATCGCTGTTGGTCGATACTGAAGTTTTATTGAATTTTAAAGCTGTTGCTTCAAAACCTTTGTCTTTTATATCTTTCTCTATTTCTAAAATTATTTTCTGATACTCATTATCATCTTTGAACATTGCTTCAATTTCAGCAATTCTAAATTCTTTTATCGAAGGATTTTTATGAATAAATAACTCTAATTCATCATTTAATTGAGCCTCATTAATATCAATTTTATCTTTATAAAGTTCATATATTAGTTTTTGCCACATAAATTCAACTTCAAGTTCATCATAGTATAATTCATAACTTAAATTATTCTCAAAAAATCTTTTTTTTATTAATGAAATATCTCCAGCAATTGTTTTTATGTATGAATTAACTTTGTTATTATCCTTTTGAATATTATATTTTGTTACTTCAATTTTTTTTAATTTGTTTTCAATTAATATATTTAATACTTCTTTTTTATAATTATCTATATTTTTTTGATTTAATTCTTGATTTGATAAAAGGAGTAATGTGAGAATCTTATTTTTTACTTCAAAATTTGTAATTATCTCATTTTCGACTTTTAATAAAATTTTTCCTTGGCTACTAGCTAAAGATTTTTCTGCAGAAAAAATGTAAATTATTAAAAAAGCGTTAATAAAAATTTTTTTCATTAGTTGCTGAAAGTAGGCGAGTCGATACTGCCAAAAGGTACTAAAGTGATTTTAAACATTAAGGAGTTTTCAGGTTCTAGCTCTGAATCATTATAAAACTCTCGCCTATAAACTAAGCCCGCTTTCAAACAATCATTAAAATATTCGTAGCTTAAATTGTAAAATTCAGAAGAATTTGTCACTAAGTCTCTTTTAGTCTCAAAAGATAACATGGCATTGTTTGTATTTTTGTAATTTATTTTTGTTGTAAAATAATTTTTATCTCCAATATGCTTTTTCTCATTTAAATATCCAAAATCAAAATTTATTGAGTTAAAATTATATGTGGTAGCAACTTCACTATAATTTATATCTTTATAATTTTGATCAATTGAGAAATTATATTTAATATTTAAATTGTCATTAATTTTATAATTTGAAGATCCAACAATGTCTGAAAGTTTTTCATTTAAACTCGTTTTATCTGCCATTTTATTATTTTCTTTTTCATTAATAACTTGTGCTAAAGATAGATCGAATTTTGTCTGATTTTTTTCTCTTATTTTATAATCAAAACCAAAAGTACCACTTATTCCTGTTTCAAAATTCTTGTTATCATCAATTCTATCAATATTAAAAGCAGATAATGGTGTAAGCCTACTTCCGCTTAATTGATTTCTCATACTGCCTGGAGACAATCTTAAAAAAAATTTTGGATCTAAAAAATGCTCTGTATCATTATTTGTTTTTTTTAAATTAATTTCAGATAAAAAACCTAAAGCTCCAAACAATTCATTAGTAGTGTCATCCTTGTATAACGACACATTTTTAGTCTCATAGTTGATATTTTTTATATTTCCAAGAAGTTTAGAGTTAATGTTTGGTATGAAATTGTACTCTTTTTCCCAATTTAAATTATTAACAAAAAAACTTTCAACTTTATTTGTATCATAATTTCTAACTTTAAAATTAGATTGTAAGTCTAAACTACCTAATTTCTCATGATTAAATAAGTCTTTATCAAAAATTATTTCTGGTAAAATAAATTCGTATTTATCTTCGTAAGAACTTTTAGTTGTTTCAAAGATACTTGCATTAAGTCCAAAAAAAATATCGTTTTTTTGATGTATAAAATTTATTGAGTTTTCTAGCACTTCGTTATTATAATTAACCAAATTTGATTTGATTTTGTACAATTTCAAATATTTATCATTAGATGTATCTTGAATTGAAATGTCTAAATTATTTTCAGAATTATTATTTCCAACAAAACTTTTGGAATACTTTCCAAAAAAATGAGATTTTTCACCTTTCTGTTTTGTTGCACTCGTTTTTTTATATCCTTCTGTAAAACCAAAATCTGCCATAATAAATGAATTTTTAAGTGCTTGATGATACTCTCCTGTAAAAAGAGGGTTTTCTGAAACAAATAATCTACTGTTAAAAGTAAAATTTTTGTCTTTAGAAATGTTAAAAAAATATGGGATTTGAATACTTTCTCCTAAATTTTTAGTATCAGAGATTGTGGCAGGTAGAAAACCAGATCTCCTTTCAACAGTTGGGTCTGGATGTGAAAACTTAGGAATAAAAAAAATAGGGATGTCATAAATTTTGATAACTGCATTATCATAATAAATAGTTTTTTTTTTATTGTCATGAAGCATTTTTGAAGATTGAATAGACCATGGAGGGCATTTATCATTAGCTCTATAATCACATAATGTAAAAATACTTTTGATAAAAGTACTTTGTTGATTATTAGATTTAAAACTATTAGAAAAAATTCGTGGTTTATTTTTCTTATTTATCTTAAAGTTTTCGTCATTCAAGTATGCTTTTATATCTGAACCAAGAAATTCATTTGCTTTAGTATCAATATAAATTTGAGCAAACTCTAAATTATTATTTTTATTATCAACAATTTTAACGAGTCCAATTGATTTAAAAATATTACTTTCTACATTATATTCGAAATTTTCAAGAAATATCTTATTTCCATCTAAATCAGTCAAGATAGAATCTTTTGCTGAAGAAATAAATTTTTTTTCATTATTTACCAATATATCTGAACCGTTAAGCACATATTTTTCTGAAGTAACAATTTTTGTTATGCCTTTAGTTTTTAAAATTTTACTATTTTCATCATATTCAGCTATCTCTGTTTCAATAATATTTCCCTTATTATCTTCAGCCAAAATATTTTCTTGAATTAATATACTCCCACTTTTTTTATTATACTTTGCATAATTACTTTTTATAATCTTTTCTTTAGACTTGATTATAACATCACCCTTAAATACTGAAGTCATACCATCTTTATCCAAGGAAATACTTTTCGCTTGAATAGTCAAATCTTCAGCCTGGATATTTTTTGTAAGTAACAATAAAAAAAAGATAATAAAATTTTTATTTTTCATTTATTTGCAAAACTCCTATAAAAGTAAAAAAACTTAACGCTAGAATTGGTGCCCAAATTGAAAGTATTAGTGGAATTCTATCAGTTTTACCCAGCGCCACAGAGAGATCTTTAATATAATAAAGTATTACACTGAAAATTAAACCTAAGATAATAATTTTATAATTATCAGAACTTTTATTAGTATACATGGTTAAAATAACCGCTAATGACGTCATTAAAAATAGAAAAAAAGGCAACGATAACATTGAATGAAAGTTCTGATCCAAGAATTGTTCGCTATATCCAATGTTAATTAATTCTTTGTAATTAAACAAAAGATCCAAGAAAGAAATAGTATCTGCATTACTAAATAAACTTGTAATCTTTTCAAAATCATACATTGAATTGATTTCAACAATATCTTTTTTTTGTTTTTGAAAGACATCATTAGAAGAATTAAAGATAATTAGATCTTTTAAAATCCAAGTTTTATTTTTTATATTTACTGATTTTGAAAATATTTTTTTTTTTAATTTGTGGTCATAAGCTAGCTCAAATATACTTACATCTTTAAGTTCAGTGCCCTCGATTGAGTTTGAAGATATTATTCTACTCCCATTTAATATTGGCTCTTTAATCCATATTCCATTATTATTAAAAGCCACTAAATGTTCTATATCTTTAGCATGTTGAGATTTAGTTACCTCATAATATTTAACCATCGATGAAGTGATTGGACTTACAACTGTTAGCACAAAACAACCAAGAAAAAAGGAAGTGAATGCTAATATAAAAAATATTTTTAAATTTGATAGTCCATAAATTTTCATGATTAATAAGTCATTATTATTTCTAATTTTAATGATAAACCACATACTCGAGAAAAAAATAATAAAAGGAAGCAACTTTAGGATCATACTAGGCACAAATAATGTAGTTAACATTAAAGGTTTAATAATTGAAACATTAACATTCTTAAAAAATTCAATTTCTTCAAAAAGATTTAGAATGACGCCAAAACAGAAAATAACTAAACTGAAAATTAAAAATGATTTAAAAAAATTAGATAAAATATATTTGAGAACAATCTTATTCATAAATGCTATTCAGTTTTAAACTTATACAGTAGAAATACATAAATTGTTGTAAGCATAATAAACGGCAGCAAAATATAAGTTAATCTTAAAAAAAAATTTAAACCAGTATATCTAATTACTAACTCAGTCATAATTAGTATTACAAAACTTAACAAAAATATAATAACTCTATTCAAATAATTTTTTTGACTTTTTAATAATAAAAATGAGCACATTAATGCAATAACAGGTATATAAGTAGGCAATGAAGCTCTTCTTATTAATATAGGTATTATTTCCTTTTTTGACTCTTTATTTTTACAAACACTCGCAACTTTTTTTAAATTAAAAATACAATTAAAAAGAGTTTTAGTAGAAGTTTCTTGTAATTTTGGTTGTTTTATAGTCGAAGTCACAAAGTTTTTTAGATTAATTTTCAACTGTTCGAATTTTACAACTTCAACTTCTTCATTATTTTTTTTGGATGATATTACCTGTCCTTCAATTAAAAACATTTCTCTTTCATTTACCAAACCTTCTTTAGCTACAATCGTTACATTTAAAATATCATCTTTTGAAGAGGCAAGATTTTTAAGATTATTACCTTTGTCATGTAAAAAAATATTTTTAACTTCATTGTTTTTTTTTTTTTCAACAATGTAAGTAAAACCTTTAAACGAGTCACTAAACTGTTTTGTTCTAATTGTAGGTAAAAAAGAGTTTAAGTTATCTTTACCAAGAAGTTGTCTCGATTCATTTAACGCGTATGGTGTAAGCAATATAGAAAAAAATAAATATATGAGGACAATTATTAAAGATATTAAAAAAAACAAATTTACAATCTTAATTTTTTTTACCCCGGACACCCATAAAACATCTAATTCTCTATTATTTATGTGTTTAAAAATAAAAAATAAAACTGATAAAAAAAAAGCTAAAGGTATAAATTTTGGTATTAAGCCAAAAAGATTTAAAAAAGAATATCTAAAATAGATTGATACCGGATAACCACTATCAACAATTAAATCCAAAAAATTAACCCCTCGCACAGTTAATGAAATTATAGAAAGACCAAAAATTATGGTGAAAAATGTCTTTAAAATTTCAATAAGAAAGTTTTGATAAATTTTATTTTGAAGCATACAAATTATGTATAATTAAATTATCTTGCAGCTAAATTCAATCAATGGTTTTATTTTGTCATAATTTTTATTGAATTATCGTTTATTTGATCTTATATATTGCCAAAATTCATAAATTATAACTAATAGTAATGCATATAAACTTAAATTATTCAAAGAAAACTGCAGCCAAATCAAATGATAATTTAATTTTGTTCTCCGACGAAAAATTAAATATTGGAAGATTAAAAAAAAATCTTTCAGATTCTGAATTTACTTACATTAATGAATTGTTAAAAAATATCGACAAGAAAAAAAGAATATTTGAATTTGATATTAATTCAAAAAAGAAAATTTTTCTAGTCATAATTAGAAAGAATATTAAGGTTTCAGAAAAAGAAAATTTAGGTGCAGATTTTTTTAAACTTATTACAAATTCAAAAAATAATAAGTATCTCCTTATCTCAGACACTATCGAGGAAGATAATGAGAATTTTTTAGGCCATTTTCTGCATGGTATAAAATTAAAATCTTATGAATTTAAAAAGTATAAATCAAAAAAAGATAATAAATATATTTCAGTTAATATTAGTGGAAATAAAAATCAACCTTCATTTAAAAATCAATTAAGATTTAAAGCTTTAGAAGAAGGAAGTTTTTTAACAAGAGATTTAGTTTCTGAACCAGGTAACGTTCTTCATCCAGATGAATATGCAAAAAGATTGACCTCTCTAAAAAAAGATGGACTGAAAGTTACTATATTTGATAAAAAAAAATTGAAAAAGTTAGGCATGCATTCTTTACTAGGAGTGGGGATGGGTAGTGTAAGAGGATCCTATCTTGTAACTATGGAGTGGAATGGTTTAAAGAAATATTCAAAACCTTTAGCATTTGTTGGAAAAGGAGTAACTTTTGATACCGGTGGGTACTCTTTAAAACCCGCAAGATTTATGGAGGATATGACTTATGATATGGCTGGTTCTGCGGCAGTGGTTGGATTAATGAAAACTTTGGCAATAAGAAAAGCAAAAGTTAATGCTGTAGGTGTAGTAGGACTTGTAGAGAACATGGTGAGTGGAAATGCACAAAGACCTGGTGATATTGTTAAATCTTTTAGCGGCAAAACAATAGAAGTTTTGAACACAGATGCAGAAGGCAGGCTAGTTTTAGCTGATGCGTTAACTTATACAGAAAAAAAATTTAAACCAAAATTTATAATCGATCTAGCTACTTTGACAGGTGCGATTATTGTTTCTTTAGGATCTGAATATGCGGGTTTATTTTCAAACAATGACGACTTATCAAAAAAAATTATTAAAGTTGGAGAAAGAGTTCAAGAAAAATTATGGAGAATGCCACTCCATAAAAACTATGATAAACTTATAAATTCAAAGAATGCAGACATGCAAAATATTAATTACGTTGGTGGAGCGGGATCTACAACTGCTGCTCAATTTTTACAAAGATTCATTTTAAACAAAACACCTTGGGCTCATCTAGATATCGCTGGAATGGCTTTCTCTAAATACGGAGGATCTTTAAATTCAGGTGGCGCAACTGGCTTTGGAGTGAAATTATTGAATGAATTGATCGAGGAATATTATGAGTAATATTGAAAAAACATTATCTATAATAAAGCCTGACGCTGTTGAAAGAAATTTAATTGATGAAATAAAAAAAATTTTTTTAAAAAATGATTTAAATATTAAAGAGAGCAAAAAAATACACATTACAAAAGATGAAGCAGCTGAATTTTATAAAGTTCATCAATCAAAACCTTTTTATAACGATTTATGCGCCTATCTTTCTTCAGGACCCATAGTTGTAATGGTCTTAGAAGGTAATAATGCTGTAGCCGCAAACAGAAAAATAATGGGTGCTACAAATCCAAAAGATGCAGATAAAAATACTATTCGAAAGTTATATGGAATTTCTATAGATAAAAACTCAGTTCATGGTTCAGATTCATCTGAAAATGCCAAAAAAGAGATAGATTTTTTTTTTAAAAATTAACGATTTCTAAAAATTTTTACTATTGCTTCCGGATAAGCCTTGTATTCCATTATTTGAGTTTTTTTCTTCAAAGTAATTTTGTTATCATTAGAATTAACATAAAAAATTTTTTTTACAATTATAGCTCCATCATCTAATTTATTATTTACATAATGAACAGTACATCCTGTTTTTTTTTCATAGTTTCTTAAAATTTTTGTGTATGTATTTAGCCCCTTATATTTGGGTAATAAGGATGGATGAATATTGATAATTTTTTTTTCAAATTTTTTGACTATTTTATTTGAAATAATTTTCATATATCCAGCTAAACAAATAAATGAAATCTTGAATTTTTTTAAATTCTTTAAAATTTTATTGTCGCTATTCCTATGTTTTGCATTTATAATGACATAAGGTATGTCAAACTTTTTTGCGTAAATTATACCCTTAGCATTTTTATTATTACTTATTACTAAACTTATTTCAATTGGAAAGCTTTTATCTCTAGAGTGAAAAATCAGATTTTTTAAATTTGATCCTTGTCCTGAAATAAAAACACATGTCCTTTTTTTTACCATTTAAGTGAATTAAACACATTTACTTTATTTTTTTCCTTAGAGATATAACCGATTTCATAAGGTTTAAAACTTTTTGGAAATATTTTTTTTATTTGGGTAATTTTTTTTTCTGAGGCCAATATGCAAAATCCAACACCGCAATTAAATGTACGGAGCATTTCTTGATCAGAAATATTTTTACTTTTCAACCATTTAAATATTTTTGGTATTTTTATTTTAGCAAGATCTAAATTTAAAGATAAGTTGTTGGGAATAGATCTTAATAAATTTTCAACTAATCCACCACCAGTAATATGAGCTGCCGAATTAATAAGATTTTTATTTGCTAATATTAAAATTTCCTTAGAGTAAATTTTTGTAGGTTTTAGTAATTCATTTTTTAAATTTGATGGAATCTTATTTTTTTTTAAAATCGATCTAACTAAAGAAAAACCATTTGAATGTAAACCACTTGATGGTATTGCTAAAACTATGTCTTTTTTATTAACTTTTTTTTTATCCAAAATTTTTTTTTTTGAAACTAGACCGACACTAAATCCCGCTAAATCAAATTTATTTTTAGAGTAGATACCCGGCATCTCAGCTGTCTCTCCACCAATCAATTCACAATCGGATAGTTTGCAACCTTTAAAAATACCTTTAATAATTTTTTTTGTTTTAGAAAAATTTAATTTGCCAACAGCTATGTAGTCTAGAAAAAAAAGTGGTTTTGCTCCTTGAACAATTAAATCATTTACACACATTGCCACTAGATCAATACCAATCGTATCAAATTTTTTAAATTTATTTGCTAAATCAATTTTGGTACCTACTCCATCTGTACAAGATACGATAACAGGATCCTTGATTTTGTAATTACTTATATCAAATAATGAGCCAAAACCTCCTATTTTTTGTTTAAAAGAATTAGATTTCGTTTTTTTGAAATTTTTTTTTGATAACAGAGATATATAATTGACTAATTTATTCGCTAGTGAAATATTGACCCCACTTTTTTTATAACTATTTTCAGCTTTTTTCATTTATAAATTGATAATTAACTTTTTATGAAATTATTTAAAAAAACAGCTTTCATTTTAATTATTTTTTTAAAAACTGGAAATCTTTTATCAGATAATAACTTATTTAATGTTAATAATATTGAATTAGAAAAAAAAGGCAATATTTCAAGTAAACTATTGGCAGACAAAGCTATTAAACAAGGTTTTGATTCACTAATTAAAAGAGTTCTGATGAAAGAAGATTACTCAAAAGTTTCTAATCTAGATTTCTCAAGTATTAAAGAGCTAGTAACATACTATAATATTTCCAATGATAATGAAAACAGTGATAATAAAATTAATTTTAATATTCTGTTTGATAAAGATAAGCTACATAATTTATTTTATAAACGTAATATATCTTATTCTGACATTTTAGATAAAGAATTTTATATTTTACCAATTTTGATAAATGAAGATGAAATTTTTATTTTTTCAAAAAACTACTTTTATAAAAATTGGAATAAAATTATTTCAAATGAGTTAATTGAATTTATTCTTCCTATTGAAAACATTGAAATAATTCAAAATATAAATCAGGCTAGAGATGACTTATTAAATTTAGATTTAAAAATTTTATTCAAGGAATATCCAAAAAAAAATATAGCTATAGCAATAATTGAAGATAAAATTAAACAAAAAAAAATTTATCTCAAAGCAAGAATCCAGAAAAAAAAAATTTCAAAAAATTTTATTTTTAACCAAAAAGAATTAGATCAAATTAATTTCAATGATCAAATAATTTCAGAAACTAAAAATGAAATTATAAATTTAGTTAAATCCCAAAATCTTATTGATATAAGGACTCCATCATTTTTAAATGTAAGATTAAATTTAGATAAAAAAAATAATTTAATTACTTTGAAAACTAAAATAAAAAAAATAGCTCAAATTGAAAATATTTTTGTAACAGAATTTAATAAAGATTACGCTATTTTAAAAATTAAGCATTTAGGAAAACTAGAA
>CACGLL010000007.1 GCA_902573905.1 uncultured Pelagibacteraceae bacterium | reverse complement strand
TTAATTCTTTCTCAATTTCTTTTTCAATTTTTTCTTTTTTCTCGCTAATGTCTTTATCTAATTTAGCTTTTGACTCTATTTGTATTTTAACAACTTCTTTTTTTGCATCTTCTAAAATTTTTTTATACTCTTTTAATTTATTCTCAGAGAGCTCTTTAGATTTATTAGCATCTTCAATATCATCTTTAATTCTATTTTCCCTATCATCTAAATTATTTTTAATTTTTGGAAGATAAAATTTTGATATCGAAAAGTACAAAACCGTAAAAACTAATATTAGCCAAAAAGCTTGCGACGCCCAATATTTTGGATCCAGCTGAGGCATCCCAGCCTCAGCTGCATACAAATCTCCCTGTATAGCAATTAATGCTATAAAAAAATTTAAGTATCGCTTCATATTTTATTTAAAAAGCAAATAAAATAATTAAAGCCACTACTAGTCCAAATAATCCTGTTGCTTCAGCCAATGCAAATCCTAAAAGCAAATTAGGAAATTGTTTTTGTGCTGCAGACGGATTTCTCATAGCACCTGATAAGTAGTTACCGAAAATAATTCCGATACCAACACCAGCTCCTGCTAATGCGATTGCAGCAAGACCTGCTCCAATCATTTTTGCCGCTTCTAACTCCATTTTTCCTCCTTTAATTAATGGTGTAAATTTAATGCATCATTTAAGTAGATGCAGGTTAATATTGCAAAAACATAAGCTTGCAGAAAAGCTACAAGTATTTCCAAGCCTGTTAATGCTACTGAAAAACTAAGCGGTAACCATCCACCTAATAATCCTAAACTTATTACAAATCCTCCAAAAACTTTTAACATTGTATGACCGGCCATCATATTTGCAAACAATCTAACTGATAAACTCACAGGTCTACTTAAATATGAAATAATCTCAATTATTGTAATTAAAGGTAAAAGAACTGCTGGAACTCCACTAGGAACAAATATACTCAAATATTTTAATCCATGTTTAGCAAATCCAATTATTGTTACAGCAATAAAAATAAATAAAGCCATAATCAAAGTAACAATGATATGACTTGTTACTGTAAATGAGTAGGGCAACATTCCTACCATGTTACAAAATAAAACAAACATAAACAGACTAAAGATAAAAGGAAAATAAGGTTTAGCTTTTGATCCAGCAGTATCGCTAATCATCTTTGCCACAAAGGTATAAAACATTTCAGCGATTAGTTGAACTTTTCCTGGAATAATTTTTTTCTCTTTAGTTCCCATAAATAAAAAAAATAAAATAATTGCAGCACTTATAACCATGAAAAGACTGGCATTAGTAAATGATAAGTCCACTCCACCAATATTTATCTCAGGCCCAATTTTGTGGACACTGAATTGTTGCATTGGATTACCAGCCATAAAAAACTTATTTTATTTGTTATTCTTCTTTCTGCATTCTGTTGGCAGTTCTAATTACATTCAAAATGCCTGCAGATGTACCCAAAAAAAAGAAAATTATTATTAACCATGGTTTAGTATCAAACCAACTATCTAAAATAAACCCAATTATTGTCCCAACTGCCACAGCAGACACTAACTCTGTGCCTAATTTAAAAGCGCTACCCATAAATGAGCCTCTTTTTTCGTTATCTAATTGGTCCTGTTTTTTTATTTTTGATTTTGCAATTTTTAGGCGAGTTTTGAAGTCTTCAGGAATTGTCATTCAGTCTATGCAACTAATTCTTCAGCTTTTTGTAAATCAACAGACACCAGCTGGCTCACACCTTGTTCAGCCATTGTTACTCCAAATAGTCTATGCATTCTAGACATTGTAAGAGCATGGTGAGTAATAATAATAAATCTAGTTTTTGTTATTTTTGTCAATTCGTCAAGCAGCGCACAAAATCTTGTTACATTGGCATCATCTAAAGGTGCATCAACTTCATCTAATACACAAATTGGTGAAGGGTTAACTAAGAAAACTGCAAAAACTAATGACAAAGCAGTTAAAGCCTGTTCACCACCAGATAATAAAGTGATTGATTGTAATCGTTTACCTGGAGGAGAAACAAACATTTCTAAACCGGCCTCTAAAGGATCATCAGAGTCCACAAGTTCAATCTTAGCTGATCCTCCATTGAATAATTTTGTATAAACTTCATTGAATTTTCTATTAACTTTCGTAAAAGCCTCTAAAAGTCTTTCTCTTCCTTTTTGGTTTAACTCTTCAATACTAGATTTTAGTTTTACTATTGCAGAATACAGATCAGCTCTGTCATCCTCCATTTTTTTTATTTCAATTTCATATTTTTTAGTTTCTTCATCTGCTCTTAAATTAACTGAACCAAGAGATTCTCTTTGTTTCTTTATTTTTTCAGTTTTTTGGGTTTGGTCTTCCAAAGAAGGCAGGTTTTCTGGAGAAACATTATTTAAATCAGATTGAGACAAGATAGAATTTTCATTATCAATATTTAGTTCACTTTTTACTGAATACAATAAATCTTTCTTCCTACTTTCTATTCCCTCTATTGTTGCTTCATTTCTTGCCTTATTTTCTTTTAAATCAGAAAGTTTGGACTGGATCTCTTTAATATTTTGATTGATCGAGTTATATTTTTTTTCTGCTTCTATTAATTCATTTTCTATTTCTTCATTTCTCTTTTTCGTATTTTCCAGGTTCTGAAGATTTTGCCCTTTCGAAGTTGCTATTCTCTCTGGATTTTTTTGATTTTCATTAATTTCAGCAAGTAACTTATTCTTTCTATCAGTTAATTCTGATATCATTTTTTCTGAATTAGATTTAAGATTTCTCCAATTTTCTAACTCTACGTCTATATTCTTAATTCTTTCTTTCCTTTTAATGGAGTCACTTTGAATGGATTTATCTTTTCCAAACTTTTCTGCATAATCTTCTTGAGATGATGTAATGCTTTTGACTAATTGCCTTAATTCTTGAAATCTTTCTTTTGATAATTTTTTATCTTCATCAATATCTTTTTCTATTTGATCAAGCATAGCATCAAGTTGAATTTGAAGAGTATCAAGCTGTCCTTTTGACTCTCTTAGCTCTCTAGATGAATTTGCTTCTACCTGAAGCAAACTATTTTCTGTGTTTAAAAGTTCTTCTTTTTCTTTTGAAATTCTTTTTTCATTTAAATCTGCATCTAAAGAAATACTTTTTTCTCGTTCTAAATCTGATTCTATTGTTTTAATAGATTTTTCCAATTTTTCTTGAAGTGACTTTACTCTAGACTCTTCTTCCTCAAGATTAGTCATGTCCAAATTTAGTTTTTGTAAGCTAGCAGCACTCTCCATTTTTTTATCTCTAAGAGGAGCAAGTTTTTTATTTTCTTCATCTAATAAAGAATTGTTGTGGTTAAAGTCGATATTAACTGCACTTATATCGTCCTCTAATTCGCCCAGTTTTTCTTGAATCTGTTTTTTATCTTGCTCGATTTCTCTTATCTTTAAATAATATAAACCTGCTTCAGCTTTTTTGATTTCTTTTGAGATTTCCTTATATCTCGTTGCCTCTTCAGCTTGTTTTTTTAAATTGTCTAATTGTTTTTCTTGTTGTCTTTTGAGCTCGTCAGCACGTTTTAAATTATTTTCAGCTGCATTTAATCTTGTTTCTGCTTCTTGCCTTCTGGCATGAATACCAGAAATACCTGCCGCTTCCTCTAAAATAGATTTACGTTCAATTGGTTTAGCAGTAACAAGTTGACCAATTTTTCCCTGACTTATCAAAGAAGGTGAATGCGCACCGGTTGATAAATCTGCAAAGAGCGTTTGAACATCGCGTGCTCGTACTTCTTTATCATTTATGTAATATTTTGAACCTTTATCCTTTTCAATTTTTCTCCTTACCGATACTTCCTCAAAATCTTTAAACTGTTGCGGGCCTTCTTTATTTTGATTATCTAATAACAAAGTTACTTCAGAAATATTCTTGGAAGGTCTATTAGAAGTTCCTGAAAAAATTACATCTTCCATTCCAGAACCCCTCATGCTTTTAGCAGAGTTTTCCCCCATACACCATTTTAAAGATTCAACAATGTTCGATTTCCCGCATCCATTTGGACCAACAATGCCAGTTAAACCATCCTCAATTATAAAAGTTGTTTTATCTGAAAATGATTTAAATCCCGTTATATCTAGTTTTTTAAATTTCATCTATAAATTTTTTTCAATAATTTTTTTAAATTTTTCGTATTCTACTTTGCCAGTGTATTCTCTTTCATTCACTACAATTGTAGGAGTGGACTTGATTTTATATTTCTTTTGAGCTTCTATCCTTTGGTTAAGTATATTATCTTGAGCATCATTACTTTCTAAACAACTATTCATATTATCTTCAGATAAATTTAAGTCAGAACCTATTTTTTTTATCAAGTCGTTAATTCTATTGATATCTGATCCAACAGCCCAAACTCTTTGCTGGTTATACATTTCATCAAGTAGTTCAAATTTTTTATCATCAGTTGATGCGCACCTTACAATTATCTCAGCATTTAATGCAGCAAGGTCTAGAGGAAATGCATGATGTTCAAATTTTACTAAACCCTGATCAATGTAGTCTTTTTTTAGTTTTTCAAAAATTGTAATGTGGAAGTTTGCGCAATGAGGGCATGTTAAAGAAGAAAAAACTTTTACAGTAACTTTTGCATCAGAACTCCCTAAGCTTAAAACTTTACTTTCGGCTTCAATTGTTAAAGTAATCAAAAATAAAAAAACCGATGTATAAAAAATTTTAATCATTTCTCTCATTAAATGCCTTTAAAAAATTATTTAGAGAGCTTTTCAACGTATCATCATTAACTTTGCTCATTTTATGCCTAATTTTTGAAAAATCTTTTATCTTCGGAAAAGTCTTTTTCGGTTTGACTGTATCTTGCACAATTTTTAGCACTACATTGCTTATACATTTATATCCAAAAAAACTATTTATTTTATCCATGATTTCATTTTTTTCGTACTCAACTTCCAGCTCTTTGCCATGTATAACATTCAATACTAAAGTTCCTTCTCTCATTTCTTTTCCCATTTTCACAGTAATTGGGTAGCAAGTATCAGCAATTTTTTTACTTACCATTTTTGTCCAATTATCTACTATGTTAGAGTAACTATATCCACCTTTCTTAAGATGTTTTTTTAAAGTCTTAGGTATAGAGCTTGAAAAAGGCCTGAGCCCTTGAATGAAGGTTTGTGATTTATTATTATTTTTACTATGCATTTAGATCCAACTTTATCAAAAAAAATTCTAGCATGGTACGATAATAGCAAACGTGGTCTACCATGGCGTGTGAGCAAAAAGTCGCCAAAAAAGCTTTATTACAGGTTGTTGAGTGAATTTATGCTACAGCAAACACAAGTAAAAACCGTATTACCTTACTTTAAAAAATTTACTAAAAAATTTCCAACGCTTGAGTCACTCGCAAAAAGTAATGAAAAACATATTTTAAAGATGTGGGAAGGGCTAGGTTATTATAGGCGAGCTAGAAATCTTTATGCATGCTCAAAGCAGCTAATAACTCTTTATAAAGGGAGATTGCCAAAAACCTTAGATGAAATAAAAAAACTTCCAGGTATTGGTGATTATACAGGGAATGCTTTGCTAGGTTTAGTGTACGATCAGCCAAGAATAGCTGTAGATGGAAATGTAAAAAGAGTATTCGCAAGAAACTTAAATAAGAAAGAAGCTAAAATTGATTTTAACAAATTAATCAATTCTAACTCAAAAATACTTTTCAAAAATAAAAGAAATGCAGATTTTGTTGAAGCACTTATGGAATTCGGGGCTTTAATTTGTAGGCCAAAAGACCCAAAATGTTTCGTTTGCTGTTTGAACAAAACTTGTAAGTATTTTAAATCTTCTAAAAAAATTAGAACTACATCTAAAAAAATGATTAAAAATAAAAACTATGATATTTTTTGTTTTTTGAATAATAAAAGACAAATTGCTTTGACTAAAAAAAACAATATTGGATTTTTAAAAAATTTTAATTTGCCTATGATTAAAGAGTCAAATGAAAATAATACTAGAAGCTGGAAGTTGTTAAACAATTATAACAACTCCATATCTAATTTAAAACTAAATATTAATTTATATTATAAGTTTTCAAATAAGATCCCATCAGAATATAACTGGTATTCTTTAAACGATAAAAAAGAATTTGTACCCAGTTTCACAAAAAATATATTTAAACAAATTTCAAATTTATTTTAATGAAAAAAAAAATAGCAATCATTGGCGCTGGAATTGCAGGATTAACTCTTGCGAATTTATTAAACAAACATACTGATCATGAATTCATGGTTTATGAGAGAGAAGAAAGTTTATCTCTAGAAGAGGGTTACGGTATTCAATTAGCAACCAATAGCATTAAAATTTTGAATCAAATAAATTTCAATAAAATAAATAAAGAAAAGATATTTCATCCAACTACGATAGATTTTTATAATATTCAAAATAAAAAAATATGTGATTTAAACTTATCTAAATTTAATAGCCCTGAAGCAAAATACACAACTCTTCAAAGATCTACTTTAATCGAATTTTTGAAAGAAGATATTTACACTCAGCATTTAAGATTTGGAAAAAAAATTAAAGAAGTCTCTGAACTTAAAGACAAAGTTCTTATCAAATTTGATGACAACACAAATGATCTAGTAGATTTTGTTATTGCTGCTGATGGAATATTTTCAAACACTAGGTCATTCTTTGAAACGAAAAAAAATGAGCCAAGATTTAAAAAAGCTATTGCAGTGAGAGTAATACTTAAATCAAAATCTGAATTCGATATAAATGAAGAAAATATAAGTTTAATGCTTGGAAGTAATAGTCATATTGTTCTTTATCCAATAAATAAAAAAAAAGAACTCAATATGGTTTGCACAATGAGATGTAAAAAATATGAACCTGACAATGTTAAACAGCTAGTTCAAGAAATAATTTTAAAACAAAATCCAAAATTTAAAAATATATTTGAGAATGAAATAAAAACATGGCCCTTATATTTTACACCAAAAATTATTCCTTCCTCTAATAAAAAGGTATTTTATATTGGAGATGCTTTTAATGGGTTTTTGCCAACTCTTGCACAAGGTGCCGGGCAGTCTATAGAAAGTGCTTTTGAAATATTTAATTTACTGACAAAAGATAAGCTCGATAAAGAAAATAATTATTTTGAAATTAGATCAAAAAGGGCAAAAATTATTAGAAGCAGATCAAATTTTAATTTCTTTGCATTTCATTTTTCAAGCAAAATTATGCAAAATATAAGAAATTTATTTTTGAAGTTTTTGGTAAGACGTAAATTTTTTGTTAAAATATACTTAGGTGAAGTTTATAAGAATTAGGCTTTTGTTTTAGTAATGAATTTTTGTCTTAAACTATCAATTACAACAGTGGATCCGTCAATATTACAATGCCAATAAGTCCACCCATTGTAGCTTTCAGCACCCATTATTCTTGCTGCCACTTTATGAATAGAACCTTCTGACTCTTTATATTTGATACTTCCATCAGCCATAATTTTAGCATTAATCTTTTTTTTCGGATCGAATAGGGTAGTACCCGGCTTTAATATTCCTAGTTCAACAAGAGAACCAAAAGGTATTCTAGGTTTAGATTTATTATTTTCAATAGTATCTAAATAGTTATCTTCTATAGCTTTTGTTTTATTTACCCGTTTATTAGCAGCTTTAAAATATTTTTTATCTCTTTCGATACCAAAGTACTTTCTTCCTAATTTTTTAGCAACTACCGCAGTTGTTCCAGTGCCTAAAAAAGGATCAAAGATGTTATCTCCTTTGTTTGTGGTAGCTAAAATAATTCTATGTAAAAGAGCCTCTGGTTTTTGTGTAGAATGAATTTTTTTTCCATTTTTCTTAAGTCTTTCTTTTCCGTTACAAATTGGCAATGTCCAGTCAGATCTCATCTGCAAGTCATCATTTAAGCATTTCAACGATTGATAATTAAATGTATATTTTGATTTCTTATTTTTTGAAGCCCAGATAAGAGTTTCATGTGCATTAGTAAATCGTGTACCTCTAAAATTTGGCATAGGGTTGTTCTTTCTCCAGATAACATCGTTAAGTAGCCAGAAGTCCAAATTTTGTAGGTGATAACCTAATCTAAAAATATTATGATATGAACCTATTACCCAAATACTTCCATTATCTTTAAGAATTCTTTTACATTCATTAAGCCAAGCAATGCAGAATTCATCGTAATGTTTAAAACTATTAAATTGATCCCACTTATCATTTACCCCATGCACTTTACTTGCATCCGGTCGAGTTAATTTTTCTCCTATTTGCATGTTGTAAGGTGGATCAGCAAAAACTAAATCAAAAAACTTATTAGGAATTTTTTTTATTTCCTTTAAACAATCTCCATTAATGATTTGGTTTGAAAACTTTAACATGTTTAGATTCAACCTTAAATTGAATCCAGGGTCAAACCCTTTTGATAAAAAAATGAGTCCTATTGTGTTAGAGATTCTTAGTTCGACAATATCTTGTGTATAGGTTTGAAACCTTTTCTATGATGTGAGGTTACACCATATTTCTTTAATCCATCTAAGTGAGCTTTTGTACCGTAACCAAAATTACTTTCCCAAGCATAATTTGAGAACTTTTCAGAGAGTTTAATCATCAAGTTGTCTCTATATACTTTTGCAATAATTGAAGCTGCACTAATTACCTTAACTTTTTCGTCACCATTAATTATCGTTTTATAATTTTTTAAGCCACTTGGCGCAAAGTTTCCATCTATTAAAGTTAAATCTGGTTTAACAGTTAATTGTTCTAGAGCCCTTTTCATCGATAATAGTGAAGCTTGTAAAATATTTAAAGTTAGAATTTCATCTACGGATGCTAGCCCAATAGCGTAATAAGAATAAGATTTTATATGCTCTGAAATTTCTATTCTCCTTTTAAAAGTAATTTTCTTAGAGTCTTTTAAAAGGTCTAAGTTTATTCCTTCTTTAAGTATTACAGCAGCAGAAACCACTGGGCCAGCAAGACACCCTCTACCAACCTCGTCAACTCCAGCAGTGATAAATTTATTTTTCAATTTATCTTTTAGATTTTTTGTCTCTTATCATTTTTAAGTCAATCCAAGCCATCTTCTTTTGTGCTGGCTGTCTCATTAAAAAAGCCGGATGAAATGTAATAATTACCGAAGTTTTGCAATTCCCAAATTTTTTTTCAATCCACTTTCCCCTCATTTTAGATATTACGACTTCATTTCCTATTAATGCGTTCATAGCTGTACTTCCAAGTAAAACTAAGATCTTTGGATTTATAATTTCAATATGTCTCGTTATAAATGGAAGATATCTTTTAATTTCTTCATCGGTTGGCCTTCTATTATCTGGTGGTCGGTAATTAATGATATTGGATATATAAACTTTTTTTCGATCTAAATCGATTGCAGCAAGCATTTTGTCTAGTAATGCTCCTGCTCGACCAACAAAAGGCAAACCTTCCTCATCTTCATTAGCACCTGGAGCTTCTCCGATAAGCATGATTTTAGAGTTGGGGTTCCCATCGCTAAACACAATATTTTTTGCTTGTCTTTTAAGATCGCAATTATTTAAACTTAAGATTGATTTTTTTAATTTATCTAAATTTTCAGCTTTATTTCCTGATATCTCAAAATTATCCTTTTTATATCTATTGATTGCCTTGTTATTGTAAATTAAATTATGATTTATAAGTTTGTAATAATTGATTAACTTGACTGGATTAATACCTTTTTTATTCATTTATGTATTTATCTAAATTAAAATTGAAGAGTATAGGACTAGTATTATTTGTCATTACTTTTTTACTCACATCCCATGCAAAATCTTTGGATAAATTTGACAGAGCTGATCGTGTTTCTGACTATTTTGCTGGCATATTATCTTTTAATGAAAATGAATATGATGAGTCATACAAATTTTTTAGAAAATTAGACGGTCTTGAGTCCAGTCACCCTGACTATTCAGCTAAATATTTATATTCATTAGTTAATTCTGGTAATTTTAGAGAGGCCTTTAACTTTTCCAAAAAATTAGAAAGACAAAATGTAAATATTTTTGAAAGCCGTTTAGTTTTAGGTATTTATTATTTAAAGTACTCTAAACTAGATCTTGCAAAAGAAAACTTTCAAAAGGCAAAAGAAATAAAAAGATCAGTTTTAAATGACTACGTGACTAATTCTTTAGATAATTGGTCCAACCTTAAATTTAGCAATCTTAGCAATTCTATGATTGAAATAAAAAAGATAGATGAAAGATTTGAAAACTTAAAAAAAATTCAAAACATTTTTCTTAATTGCTATTTTGATAGCCCTAATACAGAAAATTTATATAAAGAACTTATTTCTAACAAAAAAACTGATTTCTCTAGATATAATTACTTTTATGCATCTTTTATGGCTAACTCAGGAAAGACAAAAGAAGCAAAACAAATTGTTAACTCTGCGCTTGAAGCTTACCCAAGGAATTTAAAATTAAATCAATTTAAAGCAGACCTTAACGAAAATAAAAATATATCTATTTTTAATTGTAAAAATGAAGCACATGTAAGCGCCGAAATACTTTATATAACTGCTAATGCGCTGTCATCTCAATCAATTTATCCTCTCTCTAATTTTTATTTAAATTTAGCAAAGTTTTTAAATGAGGATTTTCATTCATACGATACTTTGTTAGCTGAAAATTTTTATAAAATTGAAAATTTTAAAGAAGCAAAAAAAATTTATAATTCTTTAAGTAAAAAAGGGGAAGCATATAACTGGTATTCAGCAAAACAGCTTGCAAGAATTTATTTACAGGAAGACGAAAAAGAAAAAGCTATTAGAATTATTTCTGACACCTATGACAATTTAATAAACAAAGAAATTTATGAAACTTTTGATTATGCTGAATTTTTAAAAAACAATGAGAGATTTAAAGAGTCTATCAAATTTTATTCTGAGATAATAAGTAAAGTTAAATATTATCATCCTTTATATGCTGAAGCCACTGATGGAAGAGGTGTAGCGTATGAAAGAATAGGAGAATGGGAAAATGCAGAAAAAGATTTATTAGCTTCACTTAAAGCTAATCCAAACCAAGCATATGTAATTAATTATTTAGCTTACTCATGGATCGAACAAGGAGTAAAAATCGAACAATCCTTAAGTATGTTAGAGAAAGCAAACAAGCTTAGATCAAATGATCCTTATATAATCGACTCACTGGGTTGGGCTTTGTTTAAATTAAAAAGATTTGAAGAATCGAAAAAATATCTTCAGTTGGCAGTAAGACTGATGCCTGGAGATCCTATAGTAAATGATCACTTCGGTGATGTTCTTTGGAAAAATGGAAATGAAATTCAAGCCAGATATTATTGGAATTATGTTTTAAATCTTGAAAAGGCCGAGGATGAACTTAAAAAAGTTATTGAAGAAAAACTTACAAAAGGCCTGTAGCTTATGGTCTTAAGCTCTTATTCAAAGATTAATTTAAGTCTATTAGTAAACTCAAAACAAAAAAGTGGCCTACATAATATTCAATCTTATTTTTGTTTAATCAATTTAAAAGATAAAATTAAAATTAAAAAAATTGATGGAAAAAGTGATAAAATAAATTTTACAGGTCCATTTTCTAATTTCGTTAATAAAAAGGATAATTCAATTAAATCTGTTTTAGTTTTGTTAAGAAAATTAAAACTGATTTCTTCTTGTTATTCAGTAGTTGTTAAAAAAAATATACCAGTTTTTGCTGGGTTAGGAGGAGGGACTAGCAACGCTTTTACTGTAATGAAATATGTTATGAGAAAGAAACTATCAAAGAAAAATTTGAATATAATCAAAAAAAAAATTGGGTCAGATCTTGAGCTTTTTTTTTATAAACAAGGTTTTTTAAAAAAATTAGGCTCTATTATTAACCAGAAGATTAAACAAACATTCTTCTTTGTTTTGATAAAACCTCCAATTAAATGCTCAACTCGGGAGATTTATTCAAGAATAAAAAAACATTCTAGTAAAACTGTAATTAATAAAAGAGCAGTAATAAAAAGGACTAGTTTTTTGAACTTATTAATTAATAGCAAAAATGATCTACAATCGGTTGTTGAAAAAAAATATCCTAGATTGAAAACAATTTTAAATAACATTAGTCTTCAAAAGGGATGTTATTTTTCAAGAATGACAGGATCTGGGTCAGTTTGTTACGGGTTGTTTATTAACCTAAACTCTGCAAAAAAAGCCCGAATTAATTTGAAAAAAATTTACCCTAAGTTTTGGGTTTCAATTGCAAAAACTGTTTAATTTTTCTGATATATGATATATCAGGTTGATTAAGATTGGGGCATAGCCAAGCGGTAAGGCAGCGGTTTTTGATACCGCCATCCTAGGTTCGAATCCTAGTGCCCCAGCCAAAATCTATGCTGGAAAAAATCTTTAATTTAATAATCAAAATCAAAAGAGTTTTTTTTCCCTTTTATAAAGATAAAGAATTAAAATTTGTATTTCAAAAACTTCAAGAAGGTTTTCCAAACGATAAAATTATAGCAAGGTTTGTGGGAGGCTGTGTAAGAAAATATCTAAGTAATGATGATATTGACGATATTGATATAGCAACAACATTAAGTTCTAAGGAAATTAAAGAGCGATTTAACAACACAAATTTTAGAGTAGTTGATACTGGTATTGAACACGGAACAATAACTCTAGTATCAAAAAAACATAAACTTGAAATTACAACATTGAGAAAAGATGTTGAGACAGATGGAAGACATACTGAGGTAGAATACATTGATGATTGGAAGCTAGATTCTGAAAGAAGAGATTTTACTATTAATTCGATTTACTTAGATATTAATGGAAAAATCTTTGACCCACAGATGGGTACTGTTGATTTAAAAAACAATAACGTCAAGTTTATTGGAGATCCACACAAAAGAATAGAAGAAGACTATTTACGTATCATCAGGTTTATTAGATTTAAAATTATGTATGATAGCAAAGTTGAAGCTACAACTAATAATGCGATCAAACAAAATTTAATAGGGATTAAAAAAATTTCAAAAGAGAGAATTTTAGTAGAATTATTTAAAATTTTAAATTTAAAATCTTTTATTAACTTAAATGAAAGCACTTATTTGAAGGAAATTTTTAATCTCATTTTTCCTGAATTTGCAAACCTTAAGCGATTAGAAAGGTTAAAAAAAATACTGAATTCTTCTAAAATCAATTTAAACCTTCTACTAGCTATTTTATTAATAGATAAGGACAATAATCATGAATATTTTTGTCATAAGTATAACGTATCTAATGATATTAAAGATGATCTAAATTTATTAGCAAAAAATTTAAAGTTACTTCAGAACAATAAAGATTTTTTTATAAAAGATATCGAGAAATACATTTATTTAAATAATAAAAGCCACTTGATAAATCTAAACATATTAAACTTTACCTCAAATTCAAAATATAGCTTTAAAAATTTTTCTGAGGCAATGAAAAATATCCTAAAATCTAAAGCACATAAATTAGATATAGACGGAAAATATTTGATGAATAAAGGAATGAGAGAAGGAGTTTTGTTGGGTAAAGTCTTGAGAAAAATTGAAGAAGAATGGATGGAAAATAATTTTAAAATTTCAGATGACAGGGTTCAAGAAATAATAAAACAAAACTCTTAAATATATTCGACGTCTAATATTTCAAAGTTTTTTTCACCAGATGGAGTGTTTACTATAACCATTTCACCTTTATTTTTCCCAACTAAGGCTTTTCCTATTGGGCTTTTAAAAAAAATAAGATTTTTTTTAATATCAGCTTCATCTTGTCCAACTAATTTGTAATTAATTTGTTTATCATTTTCTAAATCTTGTAGTTTTACTGTTGAACCAAAAATAACTTTTCCATTATTTTCGATTTTCGTCACATCAATTACGTTTGCTCTTGCAATTAAATCATTGATAGCAACAACTCGACTTTCAATTAAGGCTTGTTGCTCTTTAGCTGCATGATACTCAGCATTCTCCTTCAGATCGCCATGAGATCTTGCTTCAGCAATTGCCTCAACAACTTTTGGCCTTTGAACATTTTTTAAATTTTCTAATTCTGATTTTAAATTTTCAAGACCTTTAACTGTAATAGGTTCTTTATCCATAATTATTTCCACTTTGCTTCAGGTGGTAAAGACATTAAAATTGAGTCAATGTTGCCTCCTGAATTTAAACCAAACTTTGTACCTCTATCATATAAAAGGTTAAACTCAACATATCTTCCTCTTTTAATTAATTGTTTTTCTTTATCTTTTTTTGAATATTTTAATTTTTTTTTTCTATTAATTACTTTATTTGAAATATCTATAAAAGCTAATCCCAGTTCTCTTACAAACTTAAAATTTTTAATCCAATCTTTAGTTTCATAATCAAAAAAAATTCCACCAATACCCCTCGCTTCGTTTCGATGAGGTAAATGAAAATATTCATCACACCATTCTTTATATTTTTTATAATTTTTTTTATTTTTTAAGCATACATTTCTTAAATCATCATGAATTAACTTACTTTCTTTTTTATCTTCGTGACTTGGTGTTGCATCCATTCCCCCACCAAACCATTCTTTAGAAGTAACAATAAATCTTGTATTAAAATGTACAGCAGGAATTTTAGGGTTTTTCATATGCGCCACTACAGAAACGCCTGAAGCCCAATATTTCCCCTTTTTTTCGGCTCCTAAAATTTTAGATCTAAATTTTTTTGGAAATACTCCTGAGACTGTTGATTTGTTTACTCCGACTTTATCGAAGATTTTACCTCCAGTTAAAAGATAAGAGGTTCCTCCCCCCTCTGACAATTTTTTCTTATGCCAATTTTTTTTTGTGAATTGTAACTTATTATTTTCAATTTGTTCAAATGATTTACAAATTTGGATTTGTAGATAAGAGAACCAACTATCTGCCATTTTCTTTCTAAATTTTGAATTAATCATTATTTCAATAAGTTATTTTGTCTAAGTGCTTCAGCTGAAATTATAGCTACGCTCATGGCAACATTAAGTGATCGAGTTTTTCTATTCATTGGAACTTTAATTCTATTTTTTATAGTTTTATGTAAACTTTCAGGTACTCCAGCACTTTCTCTGCCAAATAGCATCATGTCATTTTTTTTAAATTTAAACTTATGATAATGTTTTTTTGCTTTAGTTGTCATTAAAACTATTCTTTTGTCTTTATTTTTTTTCAGAAAATCATCATAATCTTCATATCTAAATATTCTACTCATACCCAAATAGTCCATCACCACTCTTTTAAATCTAGAGTCGTGTAAATTAAAGCCACAAGGTTCAATAATATGAATTTTAAGATTTAAACAGGCGCCTAACCTAATGATTGCCGCAGTATTTTGGGGAATATCAGGTTTATAAAGTGCTATGTGCATTATTATTGCTTGATTTATGTGTCATTCTGACCCTAGAGTATTTAAAATCATAGTTTAAATAGTTAAATACATTATAAACGCAAACATTAATGAGCAAAGAAGAAAAGAAAGTAAATCGAAGAGATTTTTTATTTACAGCTAGTTACACTGTTGGGGCAGTAGGAATTGGAGCGGTAATTTGGCCAATGATAGACCAAATGAATCCAGATAAAGCCCAACAAGCTTTAGCAACTACAGAAGTTGACGTTAGCAGTATAGAACCCGGCAAATCTATTACTGTTTTGTGGAGAGGAAAGCCAATATTTATTAAAAAAAGAACCTCAGAGGAAATAGCTGAGGCCAGGGCGGTAAAATTGGACGATTTGCCTGATCCTCAAAAAGATGAGGATAGAGTAAAAGAAGGAAAAGATGAATGGTTAGTCATGCTAGGAGTTTGTACACACCTTGGATGTGTGCCTTTGAAAGACAAAGGAGATTTCAATGGTTGGTTTTGTCCTTGCCATGGTTCACATTACGATGTATCAGGCAGAATAAGAAAAGGACCAGCACCAACAAATATGGAAATACCAAAGTTTGAATTTGTTGATAGTAATACAATTAAAATTGGATAGATAATTATGAGTGAGCACGAATACGTACCAAAATCTAAAGCGGGAAAATGGTTTAACGACCGTTTACCTTTGCTCACGCTTGGAGCACATCTAACAGATTATCCAACTCCCAAAAATTTAAATTATTGGTGGACATTTGGTGGAATTTTAACTTTTTGTTTGATCACTCAAATAGTAACAGGAATTGTTTTAGCAATGCATTATGTTGCTCATGCAGATTTAGCATTTGCAAGTGTGGAACACATAATGAGAGATGTAAATTATGGTTGGTTAATAAGATATATTCATAGTAATGGTGCATCTATGTTTTTCTTAGCAGTTTACATACACATTTTTAGGTCTTTATTTTATGGATCATACAAATCACCAAGAGAAGTAATTTGGATAATTGGTCTTATGATTTATTTATTAATGATGGCAGCAGCTTTTATGGGTTATGTTTTGCCTTGGGGTCAAATGAGCTTCTGGGGTGCCACAGTAATAACTAACTTATTTAGTGCGATACCATTAGTTGGAGACAGTATAACAACTTGGTTATGGGGAGCATATTCTGTAGATAATCCAACATTAAACAGATTCTTCAGTTTACATTATTTAATTCCGTTTTTAATTTTAGGATTAGTAGTTTTACACATTTGGGCCTTACATGTTCCAGGAAATAATAACCCTGTAGGAATTGATATAAAGAAACCGTCTAAAGATACTGTGCCATTCCATCCTTATATAACAATTAAAGATGCTTTTGCGCTTTTAGTATTTATGATTATATTTGCTGGATTTGTATTCTTCACTCCAAATGTTTTGGGTCATTCTGATAATTATATTCCAGCTAATCCGTTAGTAACACCAGCACATATTGTACCAGAATGGTATTTATTACCCTTCTATGCAATCTTAAGATCTGTTCCAGATAAATTAGGTGGAGTGATTTTAATGTTTGGAGCAATTTTTATTCTGTTTGTTTTACCTTGGCTGGATACTTCTAAAGTTAGATCGGCAGTATTCAGACCAATATACAGGCAATTTTATTGGATATTTGTTATAGACGTTTTAATGCTTGGTTATGTTGGTGCGATGCCAGCTGAAGGAATTTACTTAGTATTAGCTAGAGTTGGAACTATTTACTATTTTGCTCATTTTATAATTGTAATGCCAGTAGTCGGATTATTAGAGAAAACAGATCCAGTTCCTATGAGCATCTCCGAGCCAGTATTATCAGGAGGAGCGGAACCATCTTTAGCTAGGAAAGTTAATGATAAAGTTTAATACAAAACTACTCTTTTTATCTTTTTTATTACTTATCTCACTTAGACCACTACAAAGCGCTGAAATGATTGATCCAATTAAAGTGGATTGGAGCTTTAAAGGTTTAACAGGAACTTTCGATAGAGCATCACTACAAAGAGGTTTTCAAGTTTATAAAGAAGTCTGCGCTTCTTGCCATTCAATGCAATATCTTAGCTATAGAAATCTAGGAGAACCTGGTGGACCCGAGTTTTCAGAACAAGAAGTAAAATTTATTGCAGCTAGTTTTGAAATAGAGGATGGTCCAGACTCTCAGGGAGAAATGTTTACTCGACCAGGAAAACCTTCAGATAAATTTAAAAGCCCATACCCTAATACTCAGGCAGCAATAGCTGCTAACGGTGGGGCATACCCGCCTGATATGTCAGTTTTAGTTAAAGCAAGAAAAGGAGGAGCTAATTACATTTATTCAGTTCTAGTCGGTTACGAAGACCCTCCTCCAGGTGTAACTCTTGATGACGGTGTTTATTACAATAAATATATGGCCGGCAATAAGATTAAAATGCCAAATAATTTAATGGATGGCCTAGTTGAATATGCAGATGGCACCGAGTCTACTGTTGATCAAATGGCTAAAGATGTAACAACTTTTTTAGCTTGGGCTGCTGAGCCTGAATTAGAAGAAAGACACAGAACAGGTGTTAAAGTAATTATTTATTTAATTCTATTAACAACTTTAGTTTATTTAAGCATGAAGAAAATATGGTCACGGGTTGACACGGAAGTATAAAACATCTCCATCCTTAACTATATAGTCCTTACCCTCAATTCTTAGCTTTCCATTTTCTTTACATTTTTCTGCACTACCAAACTTTATAAAATCCTCACATGTAACAGCCTCTGCCCTAATAAAATTTTTCTCAAAATCAGTATGAATTACACTCGCTGCTTTTGGTGCAAGAGTATTTTTTTCTACTGTCCATGCCCGACTTTCTTCTGGACCAGAAGTAAAAAAGGTATCAAGATTTAAAAGATCATATCCTTCTTTAATTAATTGATTTAGTCCTGTTTTATTTAGACCTATCTCTTTCATAAAAGTTTCTCTTTCACTGTTATCTAAACCCATAATTTGATCTTCTATATCTGCGCAAATAGTCACCACTTTTTCATTAGAATATTTATTCTGCACTTCTTTTGTAAAAGCATTTCCATTTGCTAAACTTTCCTCATCTACGTTACAAACAATAATTTTTGGCTTTATGCTTAAAAGACCCAGAGAAGATAAGAATTTTTTTTCATCATTATTGTAAATAGTTATTTCTTTACCTTCGTTTAACTGATTAAGTTTTTCCTCTAAAATTTTTATCTGTTTTTCCTCAAGGAGTTTCTTTTTTCCTTTTTCAAGCTTTTTCTGGATAATATCAATGTCTGATAATATGATCTCAGTTTTTATAGTTTCTAGATCTTCAACAGGGTTAATCTTTGAATTTACATGAGTAATTTTTTCAGACTCAAAGCATCTTACCAAATGAATAATTGCATCGACTTCTCTTATGTGAGCTAGAAACTTATTACCTAATCCCTCACCTTTAGAAGCACCTTTTACTAATCCTGCAATATCAACAAAAGTAATATTAGTATAAATTTTTTTTTTAGATTTTGATAATTCAGTTAATTTATCTAACCTTTCATCAACTACATCTACAATTCCAATGTTTGGATCTATTGTACAAAAAGGAAAATTGGCTGCTTCAGCGTTCTTTGAAGCCGTTAAAGCATTGAAAAGGGTAGACTTCCCCACATTAGGAAGTCCTACGATACCACATTTAAATCCCATTAAGGTCTTGATTTACTTTGCTAGAGAATAGATCGATTTTTTTATCAATAAGTGTTGGCAGTTGTTTAACAATGTTCTCAGTGATTTCATTTATCTTTTCTTCTTCATCTTCTTTAAAATCTTCAAGCACATGATTATTTACTTTTTTCTTCTGTTTTGGGTGACCAATACCTATTCTCACTCTTGAGTAATCTTTACCGATAAATTTATCTATAGACTCTATTCCATTATGTCCTGCACTACTTCCACCAAATTTTGCTTTAATTTTTCCAAAATCTATATCCATATCATCGTGGAACACAAAAACATCTTTTGCATCAATTTTAAAGTAATCGATTAGTTCTTTAATCGCTGTACCTGAATTATTCATGAAGGTTAAAGGTTTAATTGCGTATATTTTTTTTTCATCAATATTACCTGTGGTAAGTAATCCTTTAAATTTTGGTTTTTGTTTTGAAAGTTTAAAATGATTGTTTATTGCGTCTATGATTTTGAAACCAATATTATGTCTAGTATTAGTATAATTGGATCCAGGATTTCCTAACCCTACAAGTAAAAGCATCTTATTAATTATTTCTTCTCAGCTGGTTTTTTTTCTTCAGGTTTCTTATCGCCACCTTCTTTGGCCTTATCATCTTTCTTAGCCGCATCTCCATCTTTTGCTGCCGCTTCTGCTCCTTCGGCAGGCGCTTCACCCTCAGCACCTTCAGCTGCAGCTTCACCTTCAGCTGGTTTTTCTGGTTCTTTAATTACAGTAGGTGATGCTACCGTTGCAATAACAAAGTCCCTGTCTGTGATAGTTGGCACAATATCATTTCCAAGCTTGACTGATGAAATTTTTATACTAGTTCCAATATCCGTTCCAGCTAAGTCTACAATAATTTCATCTGGAATGTTTTCGGCAGGACATTTTAATTCTACTTTTCTCCTAACAATGTTTAAAACTCCACCTCTTTTTAAACCTGGAGAGTCTGGATGATTGATAAATTTAACAGGTATTTCTAAAATAATTTTTTTACCAGCAACTATTCTCATAAAGTCAATGTGAATAGGCTCTTCTGAAACTACATGGAAAGCTACGTCTCTTGGTATCACTTTTTCTTTTTTGCCACCTATATCGAGTTCTATAACTTTGGATAAAAAAGTATCCGAATGAACTAAACTTTGAATTTCTTTTTTTTTAACTGAAATATTTTGATTAGAATCTTTTCCTCCATAAATAATAGCAGGAATTAACCCTTCTGATCTCAATTTACTATTTGAGCCTGAGGTAGTGCTCTCTCTTTTAATTGCTTTTAAATTACTCATATTTAATTGGAAAGGGTATATAACCCAAGATATTTATCAAAACAAGTATTAATTAAATAAGTCTGATACTGAATTTGAGTTAGCAATCCTTTTTATTGCTTCAGACATTAAAGAAGAGATAGATAATACCTCAATTTTACTAGTATTCTTTGTTTTATTAGAATTATCAATGCTATCTGTAATGATTAATTTTTTTATTTTTGATTTCTGAATTTTTTTTGCCGCATCTCCACTCAATACTCCATGAGTTATAAAAACATAAACATCCACTGCACCATTTTTCTTTAAGGCATCAACTGCATTAATAATTGTTCCACCGCTGTCAATTATATCGTCAACAATAATGCAAGTTTTGCCTTTAACATCTCCTAAAATATTCATTACTTCTGATTTACCTGGCGCTGGTCTTCTTTTATCGATAATAGCTAAATCTGCTTTAATTCTATTAGCAAGATCTCTAGTTCTTGCAACTCCACCAACATCAGGAGAAACACAAATTAATTTTTTATTATTTAATTTTTTTTTTAATATATTTTGAAAAAAGTGGAGCTGTAAATAAATTGTCTACAGGCATATCAAAGAAACCTTGAATTTGACCTGCATGTAAATCTACCGTTACCACTCTAGTAGCGCCTGCATTTGAAATTAAATTTGCAACAACTTTTGCAGATATAGATGTTCGGGGCGCAACTTTTCTATCTTGTCTTGCATATCCAAAATAAGGAATAACGGCAGTAACTGTTTTTGCTGATGATCTTTTCAGAGCATCAATGACTAATAGAAGTTCCATCAAGTTGT
>CACGLL010000006.1 GCA_902573905.1 uncultured Pelagibacteraceae bacterium | reverse complement strand
GTTCTATTAAAAAATAATAATCTACATATTGATATTATAATTGATCCAAATCATTATATTGGAAAACTAGATAAAGCTTCGATCTCCGATTTCATTGTTGAGTCCGCTCTTTCAACCATAATTGATAATGAAGACTCGGTTGCTGCTGTGGATGCTGAAGATAAAATTAAATGTTACCGTAATTGGCTTGGCTTAATGAAAGGTGATTTAACAGCCAACATGGAAAAAAACGGAAAAAAATTTGTTAGAAAGTTAAATCCAGATAGAACTTATACATCTAAAGAAGGAAAAAAAATTACTCTTCATGGAAGAGCATTGTTATTGAATAGGAATGTAGGGCACTTAATGACTAACCCTGCAATTATACTTAAAGATGGTACAGAAATTCCAGAAGGCATAATGGATGCGTTCATGGCTACGTTATGTGCTCTACATGATTTTAAAAATAAAAATAACTCAAGGACTGGATCAGTTTACATTGTAAAACCAAAAATGCACGGGCCAGAAGAGGTTGCCTTCACTAATACATTGTTTGAAAAAGTTGAAGAAACTTTAGGAATTAAAAAATACTCAATTAAAGTTGGGATTATGGATGAAGAAAGAAGAACAACTGTTAATTTAAAGGAGTGCATTAGACAAGTTAAGAATAGAATAGTTTTTATTAATACAGGTTTCTTAGATCGAACTGGTGATGAAATGCATACTTCTTTTGAAGCTGGACCAATGATCTTTAAAGGGGATATGAAAAAATCAACTTGGTTGGGTACTTACGAAAACTGGAATGTTGATGTTGGATTAAGTTGTGGTTTTTCAGGTAAAGCTCAAATTGGGAAAGGTATGTGGGCTATGCCAGATCAGATGGCGAATATGATGGACCAAAAAATAGGTCATCCAAAATCTGGTGCTAATTGTGCGTGGGTTCCTTCACCTACTGCAGCTACTTTACACTCAATGCATTATCACAAAGTAAATGTATTTGAGGAACAAAATAAAATTAAATCAAGATCTAAAGCTAAGCTTGATGATATTTTAGAAATACCAACAGCAGATAGACCTAATTGGGCTATTGATGATATCAATCGTGAATTAGAAAATAATGCTCAAGGTATTTTAGGATACGTTGTTAGATGGATTAATCAAGGTGTTGGTTGCTCAAAAGTTCCGGATATAAATAACGTTGGTCTTATGGAAGATAGAGCAACTCTTAGAATATCATCTCAACATATTGCAAATTGGTTACACCACGGGATCTGTAAAGAAGATCAAGTCATGGAGGTGATGAAAAAGATGGCCAAAATTGTCGATGAGCAAAATAAAAATGATCCTGCTTATCAAAAAATGTCTGATAACTTTGATAAATCTGTGGCTTTTTCAGCTGCTTGTGATCTTGTATTTAAAGGTCAAGTTCAACCGTCTGGTTATACAGAACCTTTGCTTCATCAAAAAAGATTAGAAAAGAAAGCTAGTAATTAACTCCCAGTAACAGGGACTCTATTTTTAAAGGCTGAAAATAAAGTACCATCATCTAACTGTTCAATTTCACCCCCAACAGGTAAACCCTGTGCTAATTTAGTGATCTTAAGATTGTCATTTTTTATTGTATCTTCGATGTAGTGAGCAGTAGTTTGGCCTTCAACAGTAGCACTAGTAGCAATTATTACCTCTTTTAAGTTATTTTTTTTAATTCTTTTTATAAGAGACTCGATAAGAAGATTTTTTTGCTCATAATTTTCGTTAGAATTTAATGTGCCTCCTAAAATATGATAATGACCTTTATAAATATTAGCAGAGTCAATGACCCACATATCAGCTAGGTTTTCTACAACACATATTTTGTCATAAGAATTATCAGATGAGCAAATGCATACTTTATCGATTATCTTCAAGTTTCCGCAATCAACACACCTAACTACTTTTTTGTAAACTTCAGCTAAGGATTTAGCCAAAGGTTTAACCATGTTGTCTTTATTATTGATCAATTTAAGTATTATTCTTTTTGCTGACTTTGGTCCTAAACCTGGCAACTTGGAAAATTGTTGGATCAGCTCGTTTATTTCTGGAATTTCATTATCCATTAGAAAGGAAGTTTGAAATCTAGTGGTAAATTAAGTCCACCTGTCACTTTAGATAATTCTTCTGCAGATTTCTTTTTTAAGTTCTCTTTTGCGTTGTTGTAAGCAGCTATAATTAAATCATTAATTATTTCTTGGTTTTCTTTTTTAGCTGCATCACTAATTGTAATAGATTTTAATTCATAATCACCTGACAAAACAACTTTTACTAAATTTCCACCAGCTTCACCTTCAACTTCAATTTTTTTAATTTGATCTTGGGCTTCCTTCATTTTCTCTTGCATCGCTTTTGCTTTTGAAAGCATATCAGAAAAATTTGTCATTTATTCCTCTTCTGTTAGATCAATCAATTTTGCATCTGGAAAAGCTTTTTGTATATCTTGAGCAACCTTACTTTTCTTAAATTCTTCGATCATATTATTTTTATCTTCTTGATTTTTCTCATAGATACTTTTCGCATTACTATTTTTACTTAAGGAAATAATCCATCTCTCACCTGTCCAAGATAATAATTTTTCAGTAAGATTTTTTATAAAATTTTTATTGAGTTTTTCATTAAAACTAATATCAATTTTTCCTCTATTAAAACTTACCAATTTTACATTGCGTTCAAGATCGTATTTAAGCTCAATTTCTTTTTCCTTGTTAGCTAAATTAATTAAATCTTGAAAACTTGTTATTTCAATTTTTATATTTTGATTATCTTTAGATAAATTTTTTATTGGGTTCGTTTTTACTTGATTAATATTTTTTAACTGATTTTTAATTTGGTTAGGAATATTATCAACTGGCTGATCTTCAATTTTTTTTCCTCCTAAAGCATCACTTGATATTTGACCACTCTCATTTTCTAAATTTGAAACTTGTTTTTTTGTATCTATATTTTTTAAATGTACTAACTGCATAATATACATTTCTAAAGTTAGATTTTCATTTCCAACTATTCTCAAATCATCGATGGTCTTTATAGTAAGCTGCCAAAATAAACCTATATCTTGCATGTCAATGTTTTTTGAATATTGATCAATCATTTGAACTTCAGCCTCTGAAACTGACATATCTTTTTCAATCGGCCCTAGACTTATTCTTCTACTGAATAAGTAAAGAACTTCAAGAATGTCATTTAAAAAGTTTTTTGCGTCCAAACCATCATTCATTAATTCGTTTAATATATTAGATGCATTCTTTTCATTTCCGCTTAAAACTTCTTTAAAGAGTGTAATAACTTTGCTTTTATCTGCTAATCCCAACATTTTCCTAACATCAGGTTCTTCTATTTGTTTATTTTCATTAATACTTTGAGAAATTAAAGCTCTATCTAGTAATGATATAGAGTCTCGAACAGATCCCTCTGAAGTTCTTGCAATAAGTTTAATCGCATCTTCAGATATTTTACCTTTTTCTTTATCTGCTATTTTTTTAAGATGCCGACAGAGTTGTTCTACACTAACTCTTTTAAGATCAAATCTTTGACATCTTGATAAAATAGTTACAGGTATTTTTCTCACTTCTGTGGTTGCTAATATAAATTTTAAACTTGGTGGCGGCTCTTCTAAGGTTTTAAGCAAGCCATTAAAAGCTTGTTTTGAAAGCATGTGTACTTCATCAATTATAAATATTTTAAACTTCGCGCTTGTTGGGCTGTACTTTGAATTTTCAATTAACTCTCTCACGTCATCTATTCCAGTTTTAGATGCAGCATCCATTTCTAAAACATCCATATGATTAGAGTCGACAATTTCTTTACAATGACACTTCTCACTTACGCTACACTTTTCTCCTATAGAAAAATTTTTTGTACAATTTAATGCTTTTGCAATTAAACGAGCTGTTGTAGTTTTACCTACACCTCGAATTCCAGTTAACAAATATGCGTTTGGAGTTTTTCCAAGTTTGATTGCATTGGTAATGGTTTGAGCCATGACTTCTTGGCCAATTAAATCTTTAAACTCTTGTGGTCTATATTTAAGTGCTAGAATTTTGTTTGTCATTTTAAAAGAGGCAGGCAACAACCTGAAAAATTTTCACTACGGCTGCTTCTTTTCAGACCTGACCGGGTTTATGAAACATCCACCTGATGCCAACCTCAATATGATTATATCAAGATCAATTTAAATACTACAAGAGTAGATTTAAATTTTGTGGACTATTTTTGCCTAAATGCTGAAGATTCGTACACTCCAAGGATGTCTAAAGTCTCAGTATGGAAGCCTAATTCCTCTAAGGCCTTTTTTACTTTAGGTTGTTCTAAGTGACCTTCAATATCTAAATAGAAATTAGCTTGCTCAAAAGTATTTTTAACTGAAAAACTTTCAAGCTTTGTTAAGTTTACTTGATTAGTAGCAAACCCACCTAAACATTTATAAAGAGCTGAGGGTTCACTTTTAACTCTAAAAATGCAGCTAGTTAAAAATTTTTTCTTATCATCATAATCTGGTTGTTCAATATTTTTTCCCATAATCAAAAATCTCGTTACATTTCCTTTATCGTCCTCAATATTTTTTTTGAGTATTTTTAAGTTATACATTTTAGCTGAAAGTTCTGATGCAATTGCTGCTATACTTTTATCTTTTCCTTTAGCTAAATCTTTAGCGGAGCCAGCAGTATCTACAGAAATAATTGATTTAAAATTTCTTTCATTAATAATTTTTTGGCATTGACTTATAGCTTGTGCGTGACTTCTAACAAATTTAATATCTTCAATTGAAGCATCTTGTTTACCGAGTAAATTATGTTCGACGGGTAAAAAATATTCACCGTGAATTTGTAATTTATATTTAGGTAATAAATAATGAATATCTGCTACTCTTCCTGCTAATGAATTTTCAATTGGAATAACTATTTTAATACTTGGGTCACTAAAAGCCAGTTTGAAAGTCTCTTCAAAAGTTGAACAGGTTTTTATATCTGCATCTTTATATAGATTTTCTACAGCTATATGTGAATAAGCTCCAAGCTCTCCTTGAATTCCTATTTTCATTTTAACTACTTTTCTCCATAATTTTTCTTACTTCAATTAAATCATTTTTAGTATCAACACTTAATGGTGATGAGTTAATATATCCAACATGAATTGACATTGAGTTTTCAAGAGCTCTTAACTGTTCTAGTTTTCTTTCCAATTCAAGCTTAGATCTTTTTAAGCTTACATACCTTACTAGGGCTTTATTAGTAAAGGCATAAATACCAACGTGATGATAATAATTATAAGTGCTTTATTTCTAATTCTCTCATCCTTAAAAGATTTTGTTATTTTAAAAAAGAATAACAATTTCGACTTAACTAGAATAATTGCCCATGCTTCATTTGGATTTTTAGTTTTGTTTATCGGCTTAAATCATATTTTCTCAATCGAAAAAGATTACAATATGAAAATTGGCGAGATAAAAAAATTTGATAACTATTCAATTGAATTTAAAAACCTAGAACTAAAAGATTTTACTAATTATCAAGCTGTAGTCGGTGAATTTGAAATATTAAAAGAAAAAGACAGAAATATTTTAAAACCAGAAATTCGGATTTATAGTAATCCAAAAACTCTTACTTATGAAGCTTCAATCAAAACAAGTTTTATTAAAGATTACTATTTGACTATGAGTAATATTGATAGATCAGATTATTATAATATTAAGTTTCAAGAAAAACCATTAATGATCTGGATTTGGCTTTCTGTCATCATGATTGTTATTGGAGGTTTATTAAGATTTTTTAAAAATGCAAAAAATAGTTAAGACTATAATTTTTCTTATTTTTTTATTTATATTAAGTGTATTTTTTATAGGCTTAAATAAAGACACAAATTACAATACTGCTAATCAAATTAACAAAGAGATACCAGATTTTAAAGTTTCATACCTTGATAAAGAAAATTTCTTTACAAAAAATGATTTAAGAAAAAATAATTTTACATTAATTAATTTCTGGGCATCATGGTGTGCTCCTTGTCGGATTGAACATCCATTATTAATTAGATTATCTGAAGAAAGAAATATGAAAATAGTTGGCGTGAATTTTAAAGATAAAAAAGAACAAGCAAAAAAATTTTTAGGTGAGCTAGGCAATCCATATGATGTGTCCACAAAAGATACGAATGGAAAACAATCAGTTTTATTTGGAATTTATGGAATTCCAGAAAGTATTCTTATAAATAAAGAGCTTATTGTAATAAAAAAGTTTGTGGGACCTTTATCTGTAAATGATTTTAATTATATTAAGGAGATTATTAAATAATGAATATAAAATATTTGTTAATTATATTGTTATTAACTTCTCAAAGTATATTTGCATCCGAAAAACAGATAGATCCGAAAGAGGTGCAGAAAAATTTACGTTGTTTAGTTTGTCAAGGTCAATCAATTTCTGACTCAAATTCTGATTTTGCTCAGACTATAAAAATGGTTGTAGATGATTTGATTAATGAAGGTTTAACTGAGGAGGAGATATATTCCTTTATGTCAGATAAATATGGTGAGTGGATTGTTTTTAAGCCTCAATTAAATATTCAAAATTCATTATTATGGATTTTGCCTTATATGGCCTTAATTTTAGGTGGTTTTTTTATAATAAAACTTTCTAATAAAAAAAATAAAATAACAAAGTAAACTGTACTTATTAAACAATTAGTTGTATTTTTTTATATGAATTTAAAAAGCTTATTAATTCTAGTTTTTACAGTTTTTGCATTTAACAATTTAAATGCAGATGAAGGTGGCGCTGATATTTCATTTTATACTGGAACTTTTGATGTAATAGATAAAGAGGGTGACGATCAAACTTCTTTGTTTGGAATAGAACATAAAAATCCAAATTTATTTAGAGATACATTTTTAGGAAAATTTCAACCTGTCACAGGAGCATTTATGACAGGTGACAGTTCTGTTTATTTTTATACTGGTGTAGAGGGACAATACGGTATTGGTCCATTAAAAATTTTACCTAGCTTTGCACCTGGGTATTATGAAAAAGGTAATGGAAAAGATTTAGGCAGCGTTTTAGAATTTAAAAGCGAAATTAAAGTAGGTTTAGAATTATTTGAGAACTCAAAATTGAGTTATAGTTACAGTCATATTTCAAATAATGATTGGGGTGATACAAATCCAGGAACAGATAATCAACAAATAACTTTTTCTAAAAACTTTTAATTATAATGAGTCTTAAAGATTGTTATAATTTTGAAGATTTTAGAAAACTAGCGAAAAAAAATTTACCAGCACCTATATTTCATTATATTGACGGTGGTTCTGATGATGAGACTACACTTAAAAGAAATACAGAGTCTTTTTCAAAATGTGATCTAGTTCCAAATATTCTAGCTAGTGTTGGGGAACCAGATTTATCAACTACTGTATTCGGTCAAAAAATTGATATGCCACTTTTTTTAGCGCCAACAGCAATGCAACGTTTATATCATCATGATGGTGATAAAGCTTCAGCTAGAGCTGCAGAAAAATTTGGAACATTTTACAGTATGTCAACCATGGCCACTTCCTCAATTGAGGAAATTGCAAATGTTTCAAGCGGACCAAAAATGTTTCAACTTTATATTCATAAAGATCAAGGTTTAACAGACAACTTAATCGATAGATGTAAAAGTGCAGGTTTCAAATCTTTATGTCTAACTGTTGATACAGTTGTGGCCGGCAATAGAGAAAGAGACCATAGATGGGGATTCACTACTCCTCCTAAGCTAACTTTAAAAAGTATCATGAGTTTTGCTATGCATCCGAAGTGGGCTTTTAACTATTTAACCAATAAAAAATTTGAATTAGCTAATGTTTCTCATTGGACAAAAAAAGGTTCGAGTATTGCTAAAGGTGTAATGGAATACATTAATGAACAATATGATCCAGCAATGAGTTGGGATGATGCTGAGTATGTTGTAAAAAAATGGGGAGGTCCATTTGCGCTAAAAGGTGTTATGTCAGTTGAAGATGCTAAGAGAGCAATTAATATTGGAGCGTCAGCAATTTTGTTATCTAATCATGGCGGCAGGCAACTTGATGGTTCAAGATCACCTTTTGATCAATTACCAGCAATTAAAGAAGCAGTAGGAGATAAGTTAGAAATTATTTTAGACGGAGGAATAAGAAGAGGTACACATATTCTAAAAGCACTTTCATTAGGTGCAACAGCCTGTAGCTTCGGCAAAGGTTTTTTATTTGCTTTAGGAGCAGGTGGTCAAGCCGGTGTTGAACAAATTTTAAAAAGAATGAGAGAAGAGATAAGAAGAGATATGATACTTTTGGGTTGTAAATCTGTAAAAGAGCTAAATAGCTCTAAAATTGCATATAGGTGATGCAAAAAAACAAATATGCAAAAGTGACAAATTATTTTAGGCTAAAACTATGAAACTTGCGAAAAATTTAGAGAGATTGGGTACTGAAACTGCTTTCAGTGTATTAGCTGAAGCTAAAAAACTTGAGGCACAGGGAAAAGAAATGATCCACTTAGGCTTAGGACAACCCGATTTTAAAACTCCACAACACATAATGGATGCAGCTAAAAAAGCTATTGATGACGGACATCATGGATATGTTTTAGCTAACGGTATCACAGAATGCAGGCAAGCTGTCTCTAGAAAAATAAAAAGTTTATACAAAAAAGATGTAGATCCGGAAAGAATAATGATTATGCCGGGAGGAAAACCTACAATGTATTATGCAATTCAAATGATCGGGGAACCTGGTGCAGAAATAGTTCATCCAACACCTGGATTTCCAATTTACGAGTCGATGATTAATTATACTGGAGCAAAAGCTGTTCCTTATGATCTAACAAAGGAAAAAGATTTAAAGTTCGATCCAGAAAAAATTTTATCTTCAATCACTGACAAAACAAGGTTAGTTATTTTAATTAACCCAAATAACCCAACTGGTAGTTTTGTTGAAAGACCTGCAATAGATTTTCTTGCCGAAGGTTTAAAGAAACACCCAAATGTCTACATATTAAGTGATGAAATTTACAGTAGACAAATTTTTGACGGAAAAGAAATGCCAACATTTTTTAATTATCCTGATCTACAAGATAGGTTAATAGTCTTAGATGGATGGAGTAAAGCTTACTCTATGACCGGTTGGAGAATGGGCTGGAGCGTATGGCCTGAGAGTTTAATCTCACATGTAACAAAATTAGCAATTAACAGTTTTTCTTGTGTAAATGCACCATCACAATTTGCTGGGATAGCTGCATTAGATGGTCCTGACGACTCTATTCATCACATGATGGAAAAATTTGATCAAAGAAGAAAATTAATTCACAAAGGTTTAAACGATTTGCCAGGGGTTACTTGTAGTATGCCCGGAGGCGCTTTTTATGCCTTTCCGAATGTTAGTGGAACAGGGATGAGCGGATCTGAATTTTCAAAAAAATGTATGCATGAGGCTGGTGTGGCAATTGTTCCAGGAACGGCTTTTGGCAAAACATCTGTTGATTTTGTACGTTTTAGCTTTGCAGCTTCTCAGGATAATATTCAAAAAGCACTAGAAAAAATATCAAAAATGCTTAAGTAAGGTAACTTATGAGTAGTTTACAAATGCCAAAAGTTGACAATTCAATTTTATCAAAAAAAGATAAGATCGTTTCTGATATAGGACGAATAATTAATCCAAAAAATGTTCTTTCACATCCAGATGAATTAAGACCTTTCGAAACTGATGGTTTAACCGCGTATAGACAAATGCCTTTAGTAGTAGTTATGCCTGAAACTGTAGAGGAAGTAAGTAATATATTAAAATATTGTAATGATAATAAAGTTAAAGTAGTTCCAAGAGGAGCTGGAACGGGTTTATCGGGAGGATCATTGCCTTTAGAAGATTGTGTGCTAATAGCAATGGGAAAATTTAATAAAATTCTTGAAATTGATTATGAGAATAGATGTGTAGTAACGCAACCTTGCGTAACAAATCTGGCAATCACTCATGCTGTTCAAGATGAAGGATTTTACTATGCTCCAGATCCCTCAAGTCAAATTGCATGTTCTATAGGTGGAAACGTAGCTGAAAATTCTGGAGGCGTGCACTCTTTAAAATATGGAGCTACAACAAATAATCTCTTAGGTATCGAAGTTGTACTCATGGATGGAACAATAACTAAATTCGGTGGTAAGGCAATGGACTCAGAAGGTTACGACTTTTTAGGATTAATGACTGGGTCTGAAGGTTTACTAGGGGTTATAACCGAAGTAACAGTTAAAATTCTTAAGTCACCAGAGATTGTTAAGGCTGCATTAATTGGCTTTCCAACAATAGAAGACGCTGGAAATTGTGTAGCAGAAATAATAGCTGAGGGATGTATACCAGCAGGAATGGAAATTATGGACAAAGCTCTTACAAAAGCGACTAATGATTATTCGAAGGCAGGATATCCAACAGATGCAGAGGCAATGATGATCGTCGAGTTTGATGGAACAGAGCATGAAGTTGAAGCCTACATTGAAAAAGCAAAACAAATTGCTGAAAAAAATAATTCATCTAGCTTAAAAGTAAGTAAATCTAATGAGGAGAGATTAAAATTTTGGGCGGGTAGAAAAGCGGCTTTCCCAGCTTGTGGAGTATTAGCGCCAGATTATATGTGTATGGATGGTTCAATACCAAGGGGTAAACTTGCTGAAGTTTTAAGAGAAATCACAAGACTATCAAAAAAATATGACTTACCAGTTGCCAATGCTTTTCATGCGGGAGATGGAAATCTTCATCCTTTAATTATGTTTGATGCTAATGATAAAAATTCACTTAGTAAATGTGAAGAGTTTGGAGCTGATATATTAAAATACTGTGTCAAAGTTGGAGGAGCCCTTACAGGCGAACATGGAGTAGGAATCGAGAAAAGAGAATTAATGTGCGAGGCTTTCAATGACAAAGATATTCAGCAACAACTCACTATAAAAGTAGCTTTAGACCCTAATTCATTATTAAATCCAGGCAAAGTTTATCCGATACTTAGAAAATGTGCTGAGGAAGGGAGAGTTCACGTCCATGGAGGAAAAACAAAATTCCCAGACATCCCTAGATTTTAATCAAAATATTTTTAAACCATCTACTAGAGAAGAAATTGTAGAAATTATAAAAAATTGTTACAAAAAAAGTATCCCTTTAGAAATAAGCGGTTTACAATCAAAAAATAAAATTGGGAGAAATTTTCAGTCTGAGAAAACTTTAGATCTTTCAAATTATAAAGGAATTATAGATTACAAACCTGAAGAACTTTATATTAAAGTTAAGGCGGGCACTCCTATAAAGGAAATCGAAGAAAAACTTAAAGAAAATAATCAACAGTTAGCTTTTGAGCCTAATGATTTTGGTTACTTATTTTTAGGCGAGAGTAACAGTGGTTCAATTGGAGGTGTGGTTGCTTGTAATTTCGCTGGATCAAGAAGATTTAAAGTTGGAAGTGTTAGAGATCATCTTCTTGGTTTTCAAGGAGTAAATGGAAAAGGTGAAACTATAAAATCAGGTGGAACAGTTGTTAAAAATGTTACGGGCTACGATTTGTGCAAGATATTATCTGGATCTTTTGGAACACTTACAGTCTTAACAGAAATATCAATTAAAGTTTTACCAAAACCAGAGACAAGTAAAACATTAATAATAAAAAATCCTCATCTTAAGAAAGCACTTGATTATTTAGGTAAATCTTTATCATCATCAACTGATCCCTCTGGAGGAGTTTTTTATCCAGATTATTTTGGAAAAAATTTCATTTTAAATGATCTTACACACCATGGAGGTTTAACTGGTATAAGAATAGAAGGTCCTATTAACTCAGTTGACCATAGGATTGATAGACTTTCAAAAGAATTAGCTCTTATTGATAATGAGTTTTCAGTTTTAGATAATGTTCAAACAGAAATTTTTTGGAATAAAACAAAAAACTTAGAAGTTTTTAAAAATTCAAAAAGTAACTTAATAAGAATAGTTGTCCCTATAAGTGAAACCCTTCAAGTTATTCAAAAGCTTAAAAAAGATGAATTAAATTACTTTATTGATTGGGGCGGTAGCCTTATTTGGATGGCCTTTGAAAATTTAAATTCTAAAATCCTTGCGGAAATTAAGGAAATTACCAAAAATCACCAAGGATATTATACCTTGATTAAAATTGAGGATGACTTTAAAGCAACTGCCGATATTTTTACAATAGATCCAATTAAGTATAAAATCAGTGAAAAAATAAAAAAAAGTTTTGATCCGAGAAGAATTTTTAACCCGGGTAAGATGTATACAGGAATTTAAATGCAGACATCATTTACAGAAAATCAATTAAAAAATAAAGACAACAGAACTAGTGAAACAATCATAAGAAAATGTGTTCACTGTGGTATGTGCAATGCCACTTGTCCAACTTATGGAATTAATGGAGAAGAATTAGAAGGCCCAAGAGGAAGAATATATCTAATTAAAGATATGTTAGAGAACAAAAAACCTGCTACCAAACAAATTGCAAAACATATCGATAGCTGTTTGTCTTGTTATTCCTGCATGACAACTTGCCCTTCAGGAGTGAATTATATGCATTTAATTGATCATGGGAGAAATTATGTAGAAGAAACTTATAAAAGACCTTTCTTTGATAGATTGTTTAGAAATATTCTTTCCTTCGTATTGCCAAGACCAAAAGTATTTTTATTAATGGCTTTATCTTCTAAAATTATAAAACCATTTAGTTTTTTATTCCCAAAATTTCTTAAAAACGCATTAAGCTTAATGCCAGACAGAATACCTGGTAAGAAATTAAAAGAAAAAAAAGTTTACGAAGTTACGAAAGGAAAAAAAATTTCAAGAGTGGCGTTGTTAACTGGATGTGTTCAAAGAGTTATTTCACCAGAAATAAACGAATCGACTATTAGACTTCTAAATAGACACAACGTTGAAGTTGTTGTAATGCCAGATATATACTGTTGCGGTTCATTAAATCATCATTTAGGTAAACAAAAATTGGCACACGAGTCTTTCAAAAAAAATATAAATAGTTGGCATGATGAATATCTTAAAAATGGTTTGGATGCGATAATAAGCAATACATCTGGCTGTGGAACAACTTTAAAAGATTACGGACATATTTTTAAAAATGATAAAGATTTGAAAAGAAAAGCAAAAAAAATTTCTGAGCTAACAAAAGATATTACCGAGTATCTTGATGAGAATTTAAAGTTAAATATAAATATAAACACTGAGAAAAAATATAAAATTGCTTATCATTCAGCCTGTTCTATGCAGCATGGGCAAAAAGTTCATCAACAACCTAAAGATTTAATTTCAAAAACTGGTAACGAGGTTTTAGAAATACCGGAAGGACATTTATGTTGCGGATCTGCTGGGACCTACAATATACTACATCAAAAAATGGCAAAATCGTTATTAAAAAATAAAGTTAAAAATATTGAAAAAATTTCCCCTGATTTTATTTCAACTGGTAATATTGGTTGTATGACACAAATTTCATCTGGAACTAGAATTCCAATTATTCATACAGTTGAATTACTTGATTGGTTCACAGGAGGACCAAAACCATATAAATTAAATAATTTCTAAAATGAAAAAAAAAATTTTTGTTACTAGAAGGCTCCTTAAAGAAAACGAGGAGAAGCTTCAAAGCTTATTTGAAGTGACTTTAAATAAAGATGATAAAATTTATTCACCACAAGAAATTATAAGCAGATCTAAAAATTATGATGGAATCTTAAGTTCGGTTACTGATCCAATCAATGCAGATACTATATCTAAATTGTCAAGCTCTATTAAAATTATCGCTAACGGTGCAGTTGGCTTTGGAAATATAGATATTCAAGCTGCAAAAGCAAAAGGAATAACCGTAACTAATACTCCTGATGTTTTGACAGACGCCACAGCTGACATCCAAATATTACTTTTATTAGGAGCGTCTAGGAGAGCTTATGAGGGTCGTATTGCGGCCGAAACTCAAAAGTGGAAATGGTCCTTTGATTTTTTATTAGGAAAACAAATGTCAAACAAGAGATTAGGAATTCTTGGAATGGGCAGGATAGGTAGAGCGGTAGCTAAAAGGGCGAAGGCTTTTGGCATGGAAATTCATTATCATAATAGATCTAAACTTTCTTCTGATTTAGAAGATGGTGGAATTTATCATAAAGATCTAAAAAGTTTGTTTGAACAAAGCGAATTTTTATCAATCAATTGCCCTGCTACTCCTGAGACAAAAAACTTAATAAATAGAGAAACATTAAAGTATTTAAAAGAAAATACTGTTGTAGGCAATGCTGCAAGAGGAGATATTGTAGATGATGAAGCTATGGTAGAAGCTTTAAAAAATGGAACAGTCTTTGCATATGGATTAGACGTTTATAATGGCGAACCAAAAATTCATCCTGAATATTTAAAGTTAAAAAATATTTTTTTACTTCCTCATTTGGGAAGTGCTACAAAAAGGACAAGGTGGGATATGGCATACCGAGCTACAAAAAATTTGGAAGATTTTTTTTTAGGAAAAAAGCCGCAAGATCAGGTAAACTAATACACCTTAAGATTGAATCTTATAAGTTTACTTTAAAATAATTCTAAAAATATATGGAGACTCTGATTTGAGTTTATGCTTAAATCTTTAAGTTAATTAACTAACGGAGGACATATGTCAAAAAAAATAAAAGGAGTAAAAACTCCATCAAGACGTAAGTTCTTTAAAGCAGCAGCAGCTACGGGTGCTGCAGCGGCGGCAACTGTTGCAATGCCAAACATTGCTTTAGGTGCTCCTCAAACTTTAAAGATGCAAGCGGCTTGGCCGTCAGGCGCTAACATTTTCTTTGAAATGGCTGGCGACTACGCAAAAATGGTAGGCGACATGTCTGGAGGTGAATTAAAAATTGATCTTCAGCCAGTTGGAGCTGTAGTTAAGACTTCGGAGATTGGACAGGCAGTAAGTTCAGGTGTACTTGATATGGGACACTGGGTAACAGCTTACTGGTATGGAAAAAATCCAGCAGCTTCTCTATTCGGTACTGGTCCGTCATACGGAATGTCATCTCAAGAAATTATGGGATGGATAGAGTATGGTGGAGGTAGAAAACTTTATGATGAAACTCTTGCAAAAGTAGGTTTCGATTATATTGGTTTCTTCCATATGCCTATGCCTGCACAGCCTTTTGGATGGTTCAAAAAGAACGTAACAAAAGTATCTGATGTAAAAGGTATGAAGTACAGAACAGTAGGATTAGCTACTAACGTATTAACAGCAATGGGAATGGTTGTAAGACAATTACCAGGAGGTGAAATTCAGCCTGCAATGAAGACAGGTTTGATTGAAGCTGCTGAGTTTAACAACCCAACTTCAGACTCTCAGTTTGGTATGCAAGACGTTTCTAAGCATTATCACTTAGGAAGCTTCCACCAATCACAAGAGATGTTTGAAATTCCAGTAAATAAGAAGACATTTAATGGATTATCGCCTAAGCATCAGGCTATTCTAAAAAATGCTGCTTATGCTGCAAACAGTGATAACTACTTTAAAGCATTAGTAAGATACTCTGCTGACTTATCTAAATTGATGAACCAGCATAAAGTAAATGTGTATCAAACATCTGATGCGATCTTAGCTCAACAGTTAAAAGGTTGGGATAAAGTAATCGGAGATTTCAATAAGAAAGATCCATTCTTTAAAAAGATTGTAGATTCACAAAAAGCTTACGCGAAAAGAGTTATGAAATACTTACTCATGAACCAACCTAATTATAAGTTGGCTTACGAGAATGAATTCGGCTCTATAGCAAAAGTTAAAATTTAATTATATTTTAAACATAAAAAGGGGGTGATTTATCACCCCCTTTTTTTATGGAAATAATAAAAAAATTAGCATAGTTTAAAAATTCATGAGGAGATTTATTCATTTTGCAGATACTTTAAGTACTTCCGTGGGTAAGGCATTTTCTTGGTGCATTGTAATTTTAATGGGCGGGACTTGTTACGAAGTTGTCATGGCATACGCTTTTAACGCTCCTACTTTGTGGAATTTTGATTTCAGTTTACAAATGTACGGCGCGATTTTTATGATGGCAGGCGCGTACACTCTATCTACAGAGGCTCATGTGAGAGGTGATGTAATTTATAGACTTTTTAAACCAAGAACTCAGGGTTACATCGATTTAGTTTTATATTTTATATTTTTCTTTCCAGGTGTGCTTGCTCTTGCATTTTATGGCTACGAATATGCGGCATTAGCTTGGAAGATAAAAGAAACAAGTTGGAATAGTCCTGCACAAATTCAAATTTATATGGCTAAATCTTTAATTCCTGCTGCAGGAATTTTATTAGTTGTTCAAGGTATTAGCGAAGTTTGTAGAGCAATAATTTGCATTCAAACTGGTCATTGGCCTGCTAGAATGGTTGTGGCAGAAGAGACAGAGAAAATGTTAATGAGAACTTCACAAGACGAGGATCAAAAAGATGTTATTTAGTTTAACAAATCCCGAAATTGCAATTTTAATGATGGGAATATTCCTATTTGCAGTGCTACTTGGTTTCCCAATAGCATTTACACTAATGGCAATGGGAGTTGGTTTTGGTTATTACGCTTACTTTGATCCGACAAGAATGGAACACCTTCTTGATAATAGAATTTTTCAATTATTTGTCCAAAATACCTACACCGTTATGGATAATACAGTTTTGACAGCTGTCCCACTCTTTTTATTTATGGGGTATCTGGTTGAAAGAGCTGGAATAGTTTCAAGATTATTTTTTGCGATTAGACTTGCTTCTCATAGATTACCAGCTTCAATGGCAGTAGCTGCATTGGTTACTTGTGCATTATTTTCTACGGCAACTGGAATTATTGGCGCCGTTGTTACTTTAATGGGACTTCTTGCTTGGCCAGCAATGGTTAAAGCAGGATATGATAAAAAATTTGCATCTGGAGTAATTTGTTCTGGAGGTTGTTTGGGAATTTTAATTCCACCAAGCATCATGTTAATTGTTTACTCTGTAATTGCTCAACTTTCTCCTTTAAGATTATTTGCTGCAGCAATTTTTCCAGGATTATTATTAGCAGGACTTTATATCGGTTATGCGGTAACTTTAGCTTATTTTAATCCTTCGATTGCACCTAAACCACCTAAAGAAGATATTCCACCAAGATCAGTTATTCTAAAAGAGGTATTGGTTTCTTTTTTACCGCTGTTCTCTTTAATTATTTTAGTTTTAGGAACTATTTTAGGGGGACTTGCAACTCCAGCAGAAGCGGCAGCTGTTGGAGCATTTGGGGCGTTAGTGCTGTCATATTTTTACAAAACACTTAAGTGGAAAAATTTTAAAGAGTCGGTTTTTTTAACTGCAAAAACAACTGCGATGATCATGTGGTTGTTTATTGGTTCATGGACCTTTGCTTCTGTTTTCTCTTATTTAGGTGGACACGAAGTATTTGAACACTTCTTTAAATCAATGAACCTACAGCCTTGGCAGTTCTTGGTTATTACTCAAATTATAATTTTCTTACTGGGTTGGCCATTAGAGTGGACAGAGATATTAATCATTTTTGTTCCGATATTTTTACCTTTAGTGGCATTTTTTGAAGTTAACCCTTACTTTTTTGCAATGTTAATTGCTTTAAATTTACAAACTTCATTTTTAACTCCACCCATGGCGATGTCCGCGTACTATTTAAAAGGAGTACAGAGTAAAAATGTAGAGTTAATGGAAATATTTAAAGGTATTATGCCTTTTCTAGGTATAGTTATATTAGCTATGTTTTTAATGTACCTCTTCCCAGGAATAGCTCTTTGGTTGCCAGATACATTATTTGCTAACTAACGAATTTAAATGATAGACGTTACATCTTTAAGTGCTTACGAATTATCTCAAAAACTTCATTCAGGTGAAATATCTTCCGTCGATCTCTGCACATCATATTTAGATAGAATAAAAAAATTCGAAAAAGATGTTCAAGCTTGGCAATTTATAGATAAAAAACTTTTAATAGAAAAAGCTGAAGAAGCAGATATTTACAGAAAATCAGGAAAACCTTTGGGGCCACTACATGGGATGCCAGTCGCAATAAAAGATATTATTGGAACTTATGACATGCCGACTGAATGCGGGACAGTTTTTAGAAAAAAAATGTCTAACTCACAGGATTCTGAAATTGTAAACTTACTTAAAAATTCCGGTGCAATTATAATGGGTAAGACTGTTACGTGTGAACTGGCATACATACATCCTTCTAAAACAAAAAATCCCCATGATTATTCAAGAACACCAGGAGGGTCATCGAGTGGATCAGCAGCCGCAGTTGCGGCACATATGGCCCCTTTATCTGTAGGTTCTCAAACTGGAGGTTCAGTAATTAGACCAGCATCATATTGTGGAGTTGTTGGCTATAAACCTTCTTATGGATTGATCTCAAGAAATGGCGTTCTAAAGGTTTCAGACAAATTAGATACAATGGGTGTATTTGGTAAAACAGTAAAAGATGTAGCTTTACTTGCTAAGTCACTAATTAGAAAAGATTTACACGATCCTTCCACAGTTTATTTTGCTGCTGAAAAGATGGTGGAGGAATGTGAGAAGGGTCCTGTTTTTGACCCTAAGTTTATTTTTTATAAAACAAAAAATTGGAAAAATATTAACAAGAAATCTCAAGAGGCTTTTGAATTTTTAACTAAAAATTTTAAAAAGAATATCGAGGTATTTGATACACCATCATATTTTGAGGATATTCCAAAGTATCATCAAATAATTCATGAAGTTGACATGGCAAATAATTTTCAGGTTTATTATAAAAAAGATAAAACAAAACTATCAAAAGAAATGAGAGAAGCTATTTCCAGAGGATTAAAATATTCAGCAAAAGAATATGGAGACGCTGCAGATTTTATGAAGCAAAGCTATGAGTCATACAAAGAAGTATTTGAGGATTATCATGGAATTATAACTCCATCATCAAGCGGTGTTGCTGACAAAGGATTAAAATCTACTGGGAGTGCAGACTTTCAAAAGATTTGGACTTATCTTGGATTACCCACAATTTCCTTGCCTTTACTTACAGGTGAAAATGACCTACCATTAGGTGTCCAGGTAGTTGGTGACAAACTTGATGACTTAAGATTCTTGGGAACAGCGAACTGGCTAGAGAAAAATTGCAAAGATGAAGGATAAAGTTACAATAATTATTGGAGTTGCACTCTGTACGTTTTTTTTAATTGGTCTAGCTACGACATTAACTAGATCAATGATGATAGGTTTTTTTGATGTGCTTCCTGTTTACATTTTAATGGGCATGGTAATTGTAATGATGTTCTATGAAGCCTTCATTGACAAAAAATAATCCTTACACTCCTTATTTACTTTTGTTAATTCAGCCAATTTTTATGGCTACAAATACTATTGTTGCAAGGGGAGGTGTGGAGTTTGTGCCTCCTATTTCTCTAGCGTTTTGGCGATGGTTTACAGTATTCATTATATTATTTCCTTTTTTTTTTAATGAAATTTTAAAACATAAAAAAGAATTTAATAAAGAATTTTCTAAGCTTTTTTTCTTAGGTTCAATGGGATGTGGTATATGTGGAGCTTTCCCAAATCTTGCAGGCATGACAACAACAATGGCCAATATTGGTATAATATATACATCTTCACCAGTAATAATAATTTTTTTATCAATTCTATTCTTTAAAGAAAAAATTAATTATTTAAGGATATTGGGCTTATTAATCTGTATTACAGGTGTTTTTACAATTATATCTAAAGGTAATTTAGATACTTTAATTAATCTAAATTTTACAACAGGCGATCTATGGGTTTTAGGAGCAGCTTTAGGCTGGGCTCTTTACTCAATTTATTTATTAAATTGGAAATCAAAATTTAGTTTGATGGCCAGATTTACTTTAATCTCCATGTTTGGATTTATATCACTTTTCCCATTTTTTATTTTAGAAAATATTTACTTTGCAAAGACAAACTACAATCAGACATTTCTGTTCTGGATTATATTTGCAGCTATTTCTCCTAGTATTATAGCTTTTTCCTTGTATACACGATTACAAAAATATGTAGGCGCTTCCTTTGCCGGTTTTACTTTATATTTATTTGCAGTCTATGGATCCATTTTTGGAATTATAATTTTTGAAGAACCCCTTCTCAGTTTTCATTATTTAGGTGGCTTACTGGTGTTTACTGGAGTTTATTTAGCTAGGAAAAAAGTATGAAGTATGTATATTTAGCTTTATCATCAATAATATTAGCTTACATTATAATTTTACTTTTCACTTATTTATACCAAAGAAAATTACTTTATCACCCAAGTGAAAATAACTACACGGGAGATGAAATTCAATTTGATTATAAAGAAGTTTTCATTGAGGTTGATAAAGGTATAAAACTTAAATCTTGGTTTTTGGAAAAAGACCTAAAACAAAATAAAACCATTTTATATTTTCATGGCAATGCAGGTGATCTAACTAATAGGGTTCATAAGCTTAATGAACTCAATAAACTAGATGTAAATATTCTCATAATTTCATGGAGAGGATTTAGTGGTAATCCAGGTAAGCCAACAGAAAAAAATTTATACAATGATGCTAGAAAATCAGTCGAATGGCTTAACGAGGTCGGCGTTACAAATAAAAACATAATTTTATATGGTGAGTCACTAGGCACAGGTGTAGCTACAGAATTGGGTCAGAATAATTCTTTTGCAGGAATTGTTTTAGAATCACCTTTTACCTCAATTGCTGATGCGGCAAAAATTTATTATCCTTATTTGCCAATCGATTTATTAATAAAAGATAGATACGACTCTCTTAAAAAGATCAAAAAAATAAATGTTCCTATTTTGGTTATGCACGGTAAGAAAGATGATGTTGTCCCCTTCAAAATGGGGGCAAAATTATTTGACAATGCCAATCAACCTAAGTTTAGTTATTTTTCTGATAGCGATGATCATATGATGGAGTTTAATGATCAATTAATAAATTCTATAAAAAAGTTTTTAGTTTTCAATACCTAACAGAGCTTTTGAATAATATTCAGCGTTAAAGGGTTGTAAGTCATCTTCTTTTTCTCCCATCCCTACCGCAACTATAGGTAAATTATATTTTTTACAAATAGCTAAAACCACACCACCTTTTGCTGTGCTATCAAGTTTTGTAATTATAAGACCTGTGAGATTATGAATTTTACTAAATTCCTCAACTTGATTTAATGCATTTTGTCCTGTGGTTGCATCAAGTACTAATAATACCTCGTTTGGAAAAGCTTGATCAATTTTTTTTAATACATTTATAATTTTTTTGTATTCTTCCATTAAATTTTTTTTATTTTGTAATCTTCCTGCAGTATCTATCAAAGCAATATCAATTTCATTTTTTTTAGCAAATTCAGCAGTTTTAAAAGCAACAGAGGCTGGGTCACTATTAATTTCTGACTTGATAATATCTACTTTTACTTTTGCAGCCCAAATTTGCAGTTGATCGATTGCAGCTGCTCTAAAAGTGTCCGCAGCTCCAAAGACAACAGATCTATTATTATCTTTAAAATACTTTCCAAGTTTTCCTATACTAGTTGTTTTTCCAACTCCATTTACTCCAGACACAACTATCACAGCAGACTTTGAATTTCCCATCAGGCTTAGATCTTTTTCGTACTTTTGAAGATTAATTGCTAATTTATCCGCTATAAGTTTTAAAATCTCTTTATGATCGTCTAATTTTTTATCAACTTTAAAGTTTTCAAAATCTTTTCTTAATTCTCTTGCAACTTCTACTCCTGCATCAGATGCAATAATTAATTCTTCAAATTCTGCAAGAACACTTTCATCAATTTTTTTTTTGGAAAATATATTTTTAAAGCCTATAGATAGTCCATCTGAACTTTTTCCTAATCCTATTTTAAATTTATCAAATAAACCCATTTAGATTTCAAGGCTAGTATGTTTTATTTCTGAAACTGGACCTCTCATAAATATATTAAGATCTGCATCCATTTTAATATTCAAACTACCTTCTTTAAATTTAATATTGATATCATTTTTTGTTAGCTTCTTGATAAATGCTGCAACAGCAGTGGCGCAAGCAGCTGTTCCACATGCTTTTGTTAATCCTGCACCTCGTTCCCAAACATTCACTTCAATATTATTTTCATCAACTATTTGAGCAAAGGTAACATTAGTTCTTTCAGGAAATAGTTCATGATTCTCTATTTTTGGTCCTAATATTTTTAGATCGTATTTAAAACAGTCTATAACAAAAAAAATTATATGAGGGTTTCCCACGTTTAGGCTAAATCCATTAGTGAATTTTTTTCCATGAATATCTAGAGTTAAATTTTTGTGATCTAACTTTTCTTTTAATGGAATCTTATTCCATTCAAATACAGGTTTCCCCATTTCTAGTTGAACATCGGATTTATCAACAATTTTTGCATTAAGTAGTCTATTGTTTGTTTTTAATTTAATTTCTCTATTATTTAATTCTTTACTCAAAAAATAAGCCACACATCTACTTCCATTTCCGCAAGCACTTACCTCACCTCCGTCCGAATTAAAAATAGTTATTGGAAATGCGTTATTAATTTCTTTTTCAATAAATATTATTTGGTCAAATTCAATGTTACGGTGAAAAGATTTTAGATTTCCCAAATGGACTATTTTTTCTTTAGGTATATTTATGGAATTTTTTCTTCTATCTACGATAATAAACTTGTTACCTAAACCGTCCATTCTAAAAGCTTTAATCAAAGGCATAACAGTAGATTAGTATAATTATTCATTGACTTTTAAAACCCCAAATTGTAGGTTCCTCGAACTTTCCGCAAATACTTAAGTTTTTGCGGTGCTCTTGGAAAACAAGAGTGTCGACACTAGTCAGCGAAGGTTCGCCCACTAGTGCGATAGGTGTTGGACGTTATAAAAATGTTTAAAAACTTAACAAATAAATTAGAATATATTTTTTCTAAGCTAAAAAGCGCCCCTTCTTTAACGGAAGAACAAGTGGACTCTGGTCTTAAAGAAATTCGCTTAGCTTTATTAGAGGCTGACGTAGCTTTGCCAGTTGTGAAAGATTTCATTGAAAATGTAAAACCAAAAGCTATTGGCCAGGAAATCATTAGATCAACTTCACCTGGTCAAATGATAATAAAGATTGTTTACGATGAATTAGTAAACATACTTGGTGCAAAGAATGAGGAGATTAATTTAAAAGCAGTTCCACCAGTTTCCATATTATTAGTAGGTTTACAAGGATCAGGAAAAACAACTTCAGCAGCTAAATTAGCCAGGTTCATTGAAAAAAATCATAAGAAAAAAGTTATGCTAGTAAGCTTAGACGTTTACAGACCTGCTGCTCAAGAACAACTAAAATTATTAGCAGAAAAAAATAATTTACAAAATCTACCGATTATAGAAAAACAACAGCCGATTGATATTACTAAAAGAGCGCTTAATGCAGCAAATCTAAGTGGTTCGGATGTTATAATTTTTGATACTGCTGGCCGAACTCAAATAGATTTACCAATGATGTCTGAAATAAAACAAATTAAAGATTTAACAAAACCAGCCGAAACTATTCTGGTTGCCGATTCTTTAACTGGTCAAATAGCTTTAAACGTTGCAAAAGAATTTGATACAGCAGTAAATCTTTCATCAATAATACTTACTAGAGTAGACGGTGATGCAAGAGGGGGAGCCGCTTTAAGCATGAAGCACGTTACTGGTAAACCAATAAAATATATCGGTGTTGGTGAAAAAGTATCTGACTTTGAAATGTTCCATCCAGACAGATTAGCAAACAGAATTCTTGGAATGGGAGATGTCGTTACACTTGTTGAAAAAGCAGCACAAGATTTAAGTGAAGAAAAAATTAAAGAAACCGAAGAAGATCTTAAAAAAGGTATTTTTACAATGGACTCTTATCTTTCACAATTGAGACAAATGAAAAAAATGGGAGGCATGGAAGGAGTTATGTCGATGCTGCCTGGTGTAAGCAAAATGAAAGCTAAAATGGATCAGGCTAATATTGATGAGAAAATGCTTATTGATAATGAGGCTATAATTTTATCCATGACAAAAAAAGAAAAAGAAAATCCAAAAATCATAAGTGGTTCTAGAAGAAAAAGAATCTCTCAAGGAGCTGGAGTGGATGTTGCTAAAATAAATAAATTACTTAAACAATTTAAAATGATGTCAGATATGATGAAAAAGATGTCACAAGGGAAAAAAATTCCATCTGGAATGATACCAGATGAAATGCTCAATCAACTAAAATGAAAGGTATAAAATGTTAAGAATAAGACTATCAATGGGAGGAGTTAGAAAAAGACCAGTCTTTAAAATAGTTATAGCCGATAGCAGATACCCGCGGGATGGCAAATTTATCGAAAAAATTGGTTCTTTCAATCCTTTGCTTCCAAAAGATAAAAAAGAAAGAATAAAAGTAGAGGCAGAAAGAGTTAAGTACTGGATGAGCAAAGGAGCTCAACCAACTCTTAGAGTTTCTAGAATTTTAGGTGAGGCGCAAATAATGCCAATGCCTAAACCTGGTAATAATCCTAACAAAGCAATT
>CACGLL010000005.1 GCA_902573905.1 uncultured Pelagibacteraceae bacterium | reverse complement strand
TAAATTGATAAACAGAATATTTTTTTTCATCATTATTTAAGTTGCCTGTAATGATGCTTTTATTGCCTCGTCTTTCACCCTTAATATAAATTTTACCTTTTTCATCTACTTTTGATTTTTTTTCATCAATAGTCCATCTACCAGCTCCTCCTCTATCGTTTGTTACTATTCCATCTCGAATAATAAATTGGCTTCCATCATAAGCATTACTATTTTTTGATCCTCTGCAGTAATCAGAATATGTATAAGCACCATCGTAGTTAGAAGAAGGTTTACCAAATGCAAATGCAGTGCTTGTAAATAAAATTAATATTAAGAGGCTATTTCTTATACTTTTTAAAATTTTCAACATAGTCCCTTGCATTTTCTTTTATGTGTTCTATTTCTTCATCGGTTACTTGTCTCACAACTTTTCCAGGGCTACCAAGAACTAAAGATCTTTCAGGTATAACTTTATTTTCTGTAACTAAAGCATTGGCACCAATTATGCAGTTTTTTCCAATTTTAGTTTTATTTAATATTGTTGACCCTATTCCAATTAAACAATCATCTGCAATTTCACATCCATGAAGCATAACCATGTGCCCTATTGTAACTCCTTTACCAACTATAGTTGGACAACCTGGGTCCGTGTGAATAACACTTCCATCTTGAATATTAGAGTTTTCTCCAATAATTATTGGTTCAAGATCGCCTCTTAGAGTTGTGTTAAACCAAACGTTTGAATTTTTTTTTAGTTCTACTCTACCAATAATTACAGCATTAGATGCTACCCAACTATCTGGATCTATTTTTGGTGTATGTCCTTCAAAATCGTAAATCATAATATTGCTGTAATGTATTACTAATTAAATTATAATACATTATGGCTCTAACTAAAACCCCAGTTTGTGACTTTGGAAAAAAAGCTGAAGATTTCAAACTTAAATCAATCAATAATAAATTAGTTTCTTTAAATGATATCAAGGGAGATAAAGCTACTTTGATTATGTTTATTTGTAATCATTGTCCCTATGTTAAAGCAATTATCAAAGATTTAGCTAAAGATTGTAATGAACTAAAAAAAGAAGGAATTAACTCTGTAGCTATTATGTCGAACGATACAAAAAATTATCCAGAAGACTCGTTTGATAATATGATTAAATTTGCAGAAATGAATAATTTTGGTGAGATAAATTATTTATTTGATGAAACTCAAGAGATTGCAAAGAAATATGGCGCTGTTTGTACTCCTGATTTTTTTGGATACAACAAAGATCTTAAGCTTCAATACAGAGGTAGATTTAGAGAACTGAAAGATTTGAAACCAATTAATAACGGAGAAAGTGATTTAAAAGTGGCTATGAAAATAGTTGCTAAAACTAATAAAGGTCCTGATCAACAAATTCCAAGCATGGGCTGTAACATAAAGTGGTTTAATTGATGTTTTTAGTTGCTACAAGAAATTTTCCTCCTGAAGTTGGTGGAATGCAAAACTTAATGGAAGGATTATCTAACGCTTTATTAAATCACGGGCCAGTTAAAGTTTTTGCAGAAAATTTTGATAATGCTGAAGAATACGATCAAAATTCAAAATTAGAAATTGAGAGAATTTCAGGATTTAAATTATTTAGAAAATACAGAAAAGCAAATCGTATTAAAGAATTTATGGAAACCGCTGAAATTAGAGCGGCCTTTTTTGATCATTGGAAAAGTATTGAAAATGTTGAAACAAGTGTTTTAAAAAAGACTAAATCATTTTGTTTAATTCACTCAAAAGAAATTAATCACGCTGTGGGCTCCTCTTTAAATAAAAGAGTTTTGAAATCATTAAGTAAAGCAGATCATGTAATAGCGAATTCAAGATTTACAAAAGAACTAGCTTTAAAATTAGGGGTTAAGGATGTGACTGTTATTAATCCTGGATGCAACTATCCAATTCTAGTGAATGATGAGGCGAAAGAATATGCAAAAAATATTTTTGGTGAAGCATCTCCAAAATTAATTACAATTTCAAGGTTAGATGGAAGAAAAAGTCATCACAATGTAATTATGACAGTTAAAAATCTTCTGCCAAAATATCCAAGTTTGAAATATGTCTCTGTGGGTGATGGTGATGAAGGAAATAATCTTTTAAAACTTAGAAAAACACTTGGATTAGAAAAGAACGTGGAATTTATATTTAAATCAACTGAGCAAGAAAAGGTGGCGCTATTAGAACAGTCAGACATTTTTGTTATGCCTTCAGTAGTATATAAAAAATCAGTTGAAGGTTTTGGCATAACATATATTGAGGCAGCTTCTTACGGTAAACCCTCTATCGGAGGAATTTATGGTGGTGAAGGAGATGCTATTAAAAGTGGTCAAACAGGCTACTTGTGTAATGGAAATGACCTCAATGCAATTTACAATACTATATTAAAAATTTTAACTAATGATCAATACTTAAAATTAGGTGCCAATGCATTAGAGTTTTCAAGAGAATTTAGTTGGGAGAAAATAATTAAAAAATATATTAATTTAATTTAGATTTTACTTCGCCAACAACTGTTTCAACCTTTAAATCTTTTAAATCTTTTACTGAAATAGCTTTAAAATTAAAGTTTTCAATACTGACTCTTTTTGCAGACGTGTGACTACCAAATAGAACTAATCCTTTTTTATCCAAATGAGATGCAATATGGGCTGGACCTGTATCGTTTGCGATAATAAACTTTGCACCATTTATCAATGACACTAAAGTTTTAATATTTACAGATTGATTGTTTTCTAAAATAACTTTAGCGTTTAATTGATTAGCTTCTTCGACTTCACTTGGCCCTGGAGCAAGCAGAATCGAATACTTATTTTTAAATTCTTGTTTTAGTCTTTGAATTAATTCTTGGTAATAAGGCCATTTTTTTTTAACAAGCTTAGGTGAGCAAAAAGGAAATAAAAGGATATATTCTCTATTTGTGTAATATTTAACTAGGTGTGAGACATTTTCAGTAGCCCAGCTTAAATCTATATTTTTAGTGAATTCAGTATCAATACCGCTTTTTTTGAGTTGAATTTCCATTCGGTCTAGAACAGGATCTTTATCAAAATCACTTTTTTTCTGACCCGGTTCTAATGCTGTTTCAGTGGATGACCATTCGGCATATTTAATTAAAAATCTTTTATAAAAATTTGTCCGTTTAGAATTTTGTAAATCAAAAACTTTACTAAAATCATATTTTGCTAAAGTCTTCTTTAAACTATTTAAATAAAATAAATTCCATCTTGGTAATCTTTTATCAATTAATACTCCATCTAAATAAGGGCATTCTGACATAAAAATTGAATAAGGTTGAGCAGTAAGTAAAAAAACTTTTCTGTTAGAGTAAAATTTTTTAATATCTTTTATAGCTCCATTAGCCTGAATCAAATCACCTAATGATCCATGTTTTATTATTAATATATTTGACATTATTTATTTCAAGTATATTTATTGGTATACACTTTATGCACCATTATGAAAAATAAATTAGACAAAATATTGACTGAGATTTCTGCTGGAGAATTAATTGATAAAATTACAATTTTAGAAATAAAAAAAATTAAAATCTCAGATAAAATAAAGTTATCTGATGTTGAAAAAGAGTTAAAATCTCTCAATCGAACATATGAAGAATATATACCCAATAATATCAGTATAAAAGAGAATAAAAAAAAGCTGACAGAGGTAAATTCACAACTATGGGATCTTGAAAACTCCAAAAGAGCAGCAGAAAAAAAAGGAGAATTTGGAGAACAATTTATTACAGATGCAAGAAATGTCTATAAACTTAATGATGAACGAGCTAGGATAAAACTAAATATCAATAACATTCTAGGTTCTAATATTAAAGAGGTAAAATCTCACGAATAGTTAATTTTTTTTAAACTTGGAATAATTTTTCTTAATTTTTTAGCTAGCACAGGATTTACATTAACAGTTATAACTCCTTCTTTTTTTTTTAGTTCTTTAAGTATTTTTCCATCAGGTGAAATAATTAAAGAATGACCATATGTTTTTCTCCCATTATAATGAATCCCTCCTTGAGCAGGAGCAAAAACATAGCAAAAGTTTTCAATAGCTCTAGCTTTTAAAAGTGAGTGCCAATGTTTTTTTCCTGTTGTTTCAGTAAATGCGGATGGTATTGACAAAAATAAACAACCAGATTGAGATAGTTTTCTATAAAGGTTTGGAAATCTTAAATCATAACAAATAGATAATCCTAGTTTACCCCATGGTAATTTATAATATTTCATTTTTTTTCCAGGAATAAAAGTTTTTGACTCAAAGTATTTTTCTTTTTTACTTAACTTTACATCATACATGTGTACTTTATCATAATAAGTTTTTATAATTCCATTTCTATCAATTAATACAGATCTATTAGCTAACTTATCTTTTGATATTTTAACTATAATTGAGCCGATCAAGATCCAAATTTTAAATTTTTTTGCTAATTTCCTTATACCATTTAAGTAGGCATCATTTTCCATCGAGCCACAAATTTTTAGTAATTTTTTTTTATCTAATGAAAATAACGAAGAGGCTTCAGGTGTTAAAACAAAATCTGTCTTTTGTCTTACAGCTTTTTGTATTAATTTTTCTGTTTTTTTTAAATTATATATAAAATCATTATTAGATTTTAATTGTATGCATGAAACTTTAAACATATTAACTCTTTAAATTTATATATTTTAATCTATTAATACAAATAAAAATAAATTAAGCATTTTAATGAAGTTAAATTTAAGTTTTAGAGAATTTAAAAGTAATTATACTAAAAAAAAACATCAAATTTTATTTAGAGCTAGATCTTGTAATCAATATTATAAGGTCGAAAACTTATTTAGATTTCTTCTAGCTGAAAAAAATAGCTTTATCTTTGAGTCAGTCGAAAAAGGATCAATCAAAGGTCGTTATACTATAATTGGTCTTAATCCAGATAAAATATGGGATATTAATAAAAATATAATTACTCTTAATAGCTCAGGTAAAAAAACTAAAATTAAATCTGATCCATTAAAATATATTAATAAACTTATTAAAGAATTTAAGATAAAAATTCCAAATCAATTACCTTCGATGTCTTCAATGTTTGTAGGTTATTTTTCTTACGATGTTATTCGTTATATAGAAAAAATTCCTAATAATTGTAAAGATGATCTTAAGATACCTGATGTTAGACTATCTAGACCTAAAAATTTAATTATTTATGACAATGTTAAAAAAAAGATTTTTTATGTGGAGAATGTTTATGCAGATACAAAAATTAAAAATTTTAAAGAAGAATACGATGCAATAAACAAGAGGTTTGAATTATATGCAGATTTTGAAAACATTAAACTTCCAGAACAATTTTCATTTAAACCAAACAAAAATTTAATTAAATCAAATATTTCTAAAGAAAAATTTAAATCTCTTGTTAAAAAAGCAAAAGCATACATTGAAAAAGGAGATATTTTTCAAGTTGTTTTAAGTCAAAGATTTGAACGAAAAATAAATAAAACACCAATAGAAATTTATAATCATTTAAGAAAATCTAACCCCTCACCTTTTATGTTTTATTTTAACTATAAAGATTTTAACATACTGGGTAGCAGCCCAGAAATATTAGTCAGGCTAAGAGGTGGAGAAGTAACAATAAGACCTATCGCTGGTACGAGGCCAAGAGGAAAAAATAGCAAAGAAGATAAAAAATATGAGTTAGATCTTCTAAAAGATAAAAAAGAATTAGCTGAACATTTAATGTTATTAGATCTTGGAAGAAATGATATTGGAAAAGTTTCTAAAGTAAATACAGTAAAAGTAACTGAAAAGTTTAAAGTCGAGAGATACTCACATGTAATGCATATTGTCTCTAATGTTATTGGTAAATTTAATAATAAATTTTCATTATTTGAAACTTTATTATCAGGCTTTCCACCTGGACCTGGTAATCCTAATCAAGCCGGTAACTGTTTAAAGATAGTTAAAGAAGTACATAAAAAAATACCTATTCTTGGGGTTTGTTTGGGCCACCAGATTATTGGCCAGGTTTTTGGTGGAAAAATAATAAGAGCTAAAAATTTAATGCACGGAAAAACAAGTAAAATTAAACATCAAAAAATGGGTTTATTTAAAAATATTCAAAATAATTTTGAAGCTACGAGATATCACAGCTTGGTCGTTGACCGTAAAAAGTTTCCAAAAGACCTGATAATAACAGCTGAAACAAAGAATAAAACGGTTATGGGGTTAATGCATAAAAACTATAATATTCACGGGTTTCAGTTTCATCCTGAGAGCATAAATACTAAAATGGGCATGAAATTGATTAAAAATTTTATTAATAATTAAATATGTCTGATGCAATTAATAAATTAAAGCAAGTTCAAAACCTTTCGTTTGAAGAAAGTAAGTCTCTATTTTCAGATTTAATGGAAGGTAAGCATGAAGAAAACCAAATTATTGAAATTCTAGAAGCTTTAATAAAAAAAGGTGAAACAAAAGATGAATTAGCTGGAGGTATCTTTGTTCTAAGAGATAAGGCAACGAAAGTTTCAGCAGATCCAAATACTATTGATACTTGTGGAACTGGAGGCGATGGTCAGAACTCTTTAAATATTTCAACTGCGGCTGCAATAGTTTTAGCGAGCATGGGTGTTAAAGTTGCTAAACACGGAAATAAAGCCGTTTCATCTAATTGTGGTTCAGCTGATGTATTAGAAGCATTAAAAATTAATATAAATCTTAAACCAAATGAAGCAGAGGAAAGTATTAAGAATTTAAATTTTGCTTTTATGTTTGCACCAAATTACCACTCAGCAATGAAACATGTGGGCCCTGCAAGAAAAAAAATGGGTAAGAAAACTATTTTCAATTTAATTGGTCCTTTAAGCAGTCCAGCTCAAGTTAAAAGACAAGTAATTGGTGTTTTTGGTAAAAAATGGATGAAGCCTTTTGCTGAAGCTTTAAAAGAAAACAATGTTGTTCATGCTTATATTGTTCATAGCGATGATGGCATGGATGAAATTTCACCTTTTGCAAAAACAAATGTTGTAGAATTAAAAGATGGTAAGATAAATGAATTTACAATTGATCCTAAAGAACTTGGTTTAAATTCAGAAAATAAAGAAAATTTAAAAGGAAAAAATGCAGAGTACAATTCTGAAAAAATTATAGAAATATACAAAGGAACTTCTAACGAATTTTCACAGTCTGTTGCTTTAAATGCTGCCGCTGGATTAATTGTTGCAGGAAAGGAAAATGATTTTAAAAATGCATTTAAAAAAGCTTCAGAACATTTAAATTCGGGTAAAGTATTTGAACATCTTACAAAATTACAATCAAAATAATGGCAAACGTTTTAGATAAGATTATCGAAGACAAAAAAGAGTCTTTGAAAAATATTAAAAAAATAAATTCTTTAGACTCTCTTGAGAATACCATCAAATCTTTAAATAACTTTTTAAATTTTAAAGATACCATATCAAACAATAAAGGTGTTTCACTTATAACAGAGATAAAAAAAGCAAGTCCATCTGCTGGAGAATTAGTTAAAGATTTTAATCATTTAAATATTGCAAAGATGTATTTAGATAACGGCGCTACTTGCCTTTCAGTTTTAACTGAGGAAAAATATTTTTTAGGGAAACTTGATTATATAAAAGATGTTAAAAATAAGTTTAAAATACCTGTTCTGGCAAAAGATTTTTTTATAGATCCTTACCAAATCGCATTATCTAAAAGTTTTGGCAGTGATTGTATTTTAATTATTCTAGCTGCACTGGATGAAAAGTTGGCAGATGAAATTTATGCTGAAGCAAAAAGACATAAACTTTCAGTAATAGTAGAGGTTCACGATAATAAAGAAGCTGAAACCGCTTTAAAATATGAAGATGCTTTAATTGGAATTAATAACAGAAACCTAAAAACGTTAGATATATCTATTAACAATACGATTTCTATTTTTGAAACTTTAAAAGAACATAAAGGCCCTATCATCTCAGAAAGTGGGATTAAGAATGAAGCTGATGCTAAATATATTTATGAAAAGACAGGAATTAAAAATTTTCTTATCGGTGAATCACTTTTAAAATCTGACAATCCAGCAGATTTAATAAAAAAATTTAAGCAAATAACTCAATAAAATAAGGGTTTATTTCAAGTTGTAATTTAAATAGAACTTTTATAGAACATAGATGTACAAGGTTTGTTCTATGCTTACAAAAAAACAAAAAAACTTACTTATATTCATTAATAAGAAGATTAGATCTTCTGGAATTTCCCCTTCTTATGAGGAAATGAAAAATTCACTCAACCTTAAGTCGAAATCAGGAATTCATAGATTAATCTCTGCTTTAGAAGAGCGTGGATTTGTTAAAAGATTAGCTCATAAAGCTAGAGCATTAGAGGTAGTAAAATTACCTGAGAATGCTAGCGCGAACGATATCTTCAATACTTTTACACCAAGTGTAATTAAAGGTGGTCTTGATAAAGAAGGAGCAAAATCAACTGATGTTTCTGTTTTAGGTAGCATTGCGGCTGGAACACCTATCGAAGCTATTCAACAAGAAGTTGATAGAGTAGCTTTACCTGAAGATTTGCAAAATAATGGTGAACATTATGGTTTAAAAGTTAAAGGTGACTCTATGATTGAAGCAGGTATCAATGATGGTGATACTGTAATTGTAAAGAAAACTTCAAACGTAGACAGCGGTCAAATTGCAGTTGTTTTAATCGATGATCAAGAAGCAACTTTAAAAAGAGTAAGAAAAAAAGGAAACACTATTGCACTAGAAGCTGCTAATAGAAATTACGGTACTAAAATTTACGCTGCAAACAGAATAAAAATCCAAGGTAAATTAGTTTCTTTATATAGAAACTTTCACTAAAATAGTCTAATTAATAGAAATGTCTTTTAATTGTAGGTTTGCGCCCTCTCCTACTGGGCCTCTTCACATTGGTGGTGTTCGAACAGCTTTATTTAATTGGCTTTTAGCTAAGAAAAATAAAGGTAAATATTTTTTAAGAATTGAAGATACAGATAAAGAAAGATCAAAAGACGAATTTAAAAAGCAAATTATTTCATCATTATCATGGTTAGGAATTGAGCATGATGGTGAGGAATATATTCAATCTAAAAATATTAATAAACATGTTTCAGTAGCTGAAGAATTAATCAAAAAAGGTTTTGCTTATGAATGTTATTGTTCTGAAGAAGAGATAAATGAGCAAAAAGATAAGTGTAAAAAACAAGGTATACCGTATGTTTACAATAGAAAGTGGAGAGATGCTAAAGACCTTAAAATTCCAGAAGGTGTAAAGCCTGTAATTAGATTTAAGAGTAAAATTTCAGGAAATACAATCATAAAAGATTTAGTTCAAGGAGAAAGAAATATCTCAAATTCTACAATTGAAGATTTTGTAATATTAAGAAAAGATAAATCACCAACATATCAATTATCAGCAACAGTTGATGACCATGAGATGAAAATAACTCACGTAATTAGAGGCGATGATCATATGATTAATTCTTTTAAACAAAAGCAAATTTATGATGCCATGGGTTGGGAAGTCCCAAATTTCGCACACATACCATTAATTCATAGCGAACAAGGAAAAAAATTATCTAAAAGAGATAACGCCTCTACACTTGAAGATTATGTAAAAATTGGAATTATTTCAGATGCTTTAAGAAATTATTTATTAAGATTAGGGTGGTCTTATAAAGATAAAGAGATTTTTACTAAACAAGAAAGCATTGATTTATTTGATTTAAGTGGCGTTGGTAAATCGCCCTCAAAGCTAGATATGAATAGAATTTATTCAATAAATGAAACTTATATAAAAACAATAGATGAAAAAAATCTTTTTAACTTCTTCAAAGAATATGTTTCGAAATACAAAAAACCTATTGATCAAGCAAAAGAGAATATACTTTTAAAATCAATGGGTTTCTTAAAGAATAAAGCAAAAACTTTAGAGGATATTTGGAATAACGCTCAATATATAATTAATGATAAAATTGAAATTGGTGCAGATGACAAAAAATTAATTGATGATTTATCTAAGAAAGTAATTAGTGATTTTACCTCTGACTATGAAAAACTTCCCTCTTTATCGAGAGAAACATTAGAACCTGTAATTAAATCTCTAATTGATAAACACAAGACTAATTTTAAGGGAGTAGGACAACCTTTAAGAATAGCCTTAGTAGGCTCAAGATTTGGACCAGGCTTATACGATGTAATTTTATCATTAGATAAAACCGAAGTTGTTAAAAGACTTAAGCAAATTTAAATGAAAGACGCTGTATCTTTCAGAACAAGAAAAACATCAATATACGATAAAAAATCAAACACACCTTTTAAAATAAGTAGGTCAAAATTTTTCAATTTTCTAAGTTGCAAAAGATGCTTTTATCTAGATCGAGTTAAAGGATTAAAAGAACCTTCAATGCCTGGTTGGGCTTTAAACGTTGCCGTAGATGAACTTTTAAAAAAGGAATTTGATCTTTATAGAAAAGAACAAAAACCTCATCCAATTATGGTTAAGCATAATTTAAATTTTGTTCCTTATCAGCACAAAGATTTGGATACCTGGAGAAATTCTTTAAAAGGTGGAATTTCATATTTAGATGAAAAAACTAATCTTATAATTCACGGAGGTATTGATGATCTCTGGTTTGATTTAAATGAGAAAAAAATAGTTGTAGTAGACTATAAAGCTCAATCATCAACATACCCTGTAACAGTTTCATCCTATCTCGATACTGAATGGCATCTTAGTTATAAATTACAAATGGATATTTACGTACATATTTTAAGAAAAATGAATTTTGATGTCTCTGACCGAACATTTTTTTATGTTTGTAATGGGGAAAAAACAAATGATAAATTTGATAACAAAATAGACTTCAAAACTACACTAATACCTTACAGAGTGAATACGTTTTGGATTGAAGAAAAATTAATTGAAATGAAAGATGTTTTAAATCTTGATCAACCACCTGAAATTGAAAAAACTTGTGAGAAGTGTGCTTACTTAGAAGGTGGAAAAAATTTTTAGTCTATCTGTTATTATTTTCATCATCATTATTAGATGATTGATCAGTATTATCTGTTTGAGGTTGTTCCTCAGTAGTTTCGGATGGTGTTTCTTCTTGAACTGATTGTTCTGGTTCAGATGGTGCTTCTTCCTGTACAGGTTCTTCCTGAGGTTCAGGAGTTGGTTCTTGAGATTGAGCTCTACCGATATCAGCTGCGCTTTGCGGCGTAGGTTCTCTTCTCATAAAGAAATATATTCCGGCAGCAATAACAGCAATTGCTCCTAATATATAAAGAATGATATTTAACGCGCTAATTCCTTTTTCTTCAGTTGCCTCTTCAGTTTCTTCCACAACTGGCTGAGCTTCTTCTTCCTCTGGTTTTGCGTCTTGCTCTTGAACTGGTTCAGCATTAACTTCATCTTCGGGTTTTGCGTCTTGCTCTGAAGCTGGTTGAGCATTTACTTGTTCTTTAGGCTCTTCCTGTTGAGGTTCAGGTTCTTTTGCTGGCTCTGGCTCTGGCTCAGGTTTTTTTGCTGGTTGTGGCTCTGGCTCAGGCTCTGGTTCAGGTTCTGGTTCAGGTTCTGGTTTGCTTTCTTGAACGACTGGGGTTGCCACTTGAGTCTCAGGAGCTTTTGTTACCTCCTCTTCTTTGGGTTTTGGATTAATTATTCCCGTAGCTACGAAAACCACACTAACAAACACAACCGTAATTAGATCCATTTTATCAATCTATTATTTTAAAATTAAAATTCACTCTTAAATATGAACACTTTGAGCATAGTATGTGTACAAAAAACCCAGTAATTTATGAGTTTTTATTAAGTTTATAAAATTTTTAATCAGGTTTAAATATTAAGCAAAGACCGTTATTACAAAATCTTTTACCTGATTCTCTAGGACCATCATTAAAAACGTGACCGTGATGTGCTCCACATTTAGCGCAATGATACTCAACTCTTTCCATACCAAATGAATAATCTATTTTTGTTTTAAAAGCTCCTGGTAAAGCTTCAGAAAATGATGGCCAGCCTGTACCACTGTCATATTTTGCAGTTGAAGCAAAAAGTTTGTTTCCACAGTTAGCACAATGATAAAAACCTTTTCTTTTTTCTCTCAATAAATCACTTGTAAATGGTCTTTCTGTACCTTCATTAAACATTATATTTTTTTGCTCTTTAGACAAATTGGGATTAATAATTTTTTTAGTAGCGGCTAAAATAGCTTTAATTGGAAATAAGAATACTAAAGCCGAAAAACCTATAATTTTAATGAATTTTCTTTTATTAAATTGCATAAAACTAGTTTAATATATCAAGTATATGAAAACAATTTTTTTGTTTTTTCTTACGATATACATTGCTTACTATCTTTTTAGGCCTGTAACAAAAAAAGAATTAAAAAAGTTTACTGATCCAGATAATTGGTCAAATATGGGATTTTAGGGCATTAAGGTGTTCTATAATACTTTCAGATAGAGCTTGTAGATCATAACCACCCTCAAGAAAAGAAATCACTCTACCTTTAGAATGAATATTTGCAATATCGACTATATTTTTTGTAATTTTAAAAAAATCTTCTGACTCTAAATTAATATTTGCTAACGGATCTCTTATATGCGCATCAAAACCTGCAGAAATTAAAATAACTTCAGGTTTAAATCTATCAATTGGTCTCAATACCTTTTGGTCAAATATTCCAAAAAAATCTTTACTTGTAGTGCCAGCTTTTAAAGTTGCATTATAAATATTTCCAACTCCTGTCTCATTTTCTGCTCCAGTCCCTGGAAATAAAGGAAATTCGTGAGAGGAACCGTATGCAACAGATTGATCTTTGTAAAAAATTTCTTGAGTTCCGTTGCCATGATGAACGTCAAAATCAATAATCGCAACTTTATTTATCTTATGTTGTTTTTGTAAATACCTTGCTGCAACTGCAACATTATTAATAAAACAAAATCCGTTAGCTCTAACAGTCTCAGCATGATGTCCTGGTGGCCTAACTGCGCAAAACACTCTCTCATTTTTTTTCATAAGATCGTTTGCTGCAGCAATACCAGCTCCACATGATCTTAGAATTGCATTTTTACTGTTAGGACAAAGCATAGTATCAGCGTAAGGTTCTTTCTCAACGCCTACAATTCCTTCCTTAGGAATATTTGAGAAAATTTGTTCTATGTGCTTTTTTGGATGCACCAATGATACTGTTTCTAGATCAACTAAAGGAGCTTCTTTAAAATCTATTTTTAAATCAGATAATTTTATTGAGCCTATAATGCTGTCTAATCTTTCTTTTCTTTCTGGGTGTCCATTGCCATTAAATTTTTTTAAACAATCTTCATGAGTATAAACAATCATATAAATTTATTAAGGGACTCTGCTGCTAATTGAGATGGAGAGTTGTTTGTTTTAAATTCATTTAAAATTAATTGAGTGTTTTTTACTTGATCTTCTATTTTTTCAGGATTTTCTAAATAATTAGAGACATACTCAAATATTTTTTTTGAATTACAGTTAGATTGAAGCAGCTCAGGTATGATCTCTTTTTTTGCAGCTATATTTATTATATTTGCAAACTTTGTATTTACTAACATTTTAACTATTAAGAAATTTATTAATCCCATTTTATATAAAATTATAGAGGGTATCTTTGCATTACATATCTCTAAAGATACTGTTCCAGATTTGGCAACTGCAAAAATAGATTTATTTAAAATACGATATTTTATTTTATCGTCACTTATAACTTCACAATTATTTAAATCACTATTCTTTAAATATGATTGAATTAAATCTGAATATTCTTTTGTTGAATGAAAAACAAAAGTAAAATCACTATACTTTTCATTCATCAGTTTGATAAAATTTACTAGTATAGGAGCTAAAACAGTAATTTCTGACTTACGACTTCCTGCAAAAATTGAGATTATAGATTTATTTTTTTCCAAAGTTTGATTGATGTCTATAACATTTTCAATTTTTTTTTCTAATAAGGGGTGACCAACAAATTGGTTGCTCATATTCTCTTTATCAAAATATAGTTTTTCAAAATTAAATAATAATAAGATGTGATCTATGAATTTTTTTATCTTTTTAACTCTACCTTCTCTCCAAACCCAAACTTGGGGAGCCACATAATGAATTGTTTTTATATTAGGATTACCTTTTTTAACTCTTTCTGCGACCCTTAATGTAAAATCAGGACTATCTACTGTAAATAATATGTCTGGTTGAAATTCATTAATAGCTTTTACAGTTTCATCAATTTTTTTTTTAATCTTAAAAATATTTAAAATTACTTTTGTAAAACCAAGGTAAGTTATTTCTTTAAGGTTATATATTGATTTCACTCCTAATTTCTTTAGATTTTCTCCGCCAACAGAGAGATAATCAATGTCGGGATTTATTTTTTTAAGGTTTAAAATTACTTCTGATGCTAATTTATCTCCTGAAGCTTCACCTGTTAGAATAAATATCTTTTTCATTTTGAGAGCTTCCAGACAGATCCTTGATCAGTAATTAAAAATATTTCACCAGTCTTTTCTTGAATTTCAATATCCCTTATTCTTCCAATTTTATCTTTAAAGATTATTTGCTCATTTATAAAGCTATCATCTTTAAATTTAATCTTTCTAAGAGATTGATCACGTAAAGAAGTAATTAAAGCATCTCCATTCCATTCCTTAAATTCTTTACCTTTATAAATAACCATTGAGCTAGCCGCTATTGAGGGAACCCAGTATTTTATTGCTTTTGAAAAACCTGGTTTCCACTTAGGGCCAATTTTAGTTCCGGTGTAATTTGTTCCTCCCCAACCAAGAATCTTCCAACCATAGTTTTCTCCATACTTTGCTTCACCAAACCAATCACCACCTCTTGCTCCATGATTTGTTAAATAGATTTTATTATCATAAGGAGACAAATCCATTCCTTGGGGGTTTCTAACACCGATTTGATAAATTTCGGGTAACCAATTATCTTTACCTTTAAATTTTGGATTGTCTTTCGGAATTTTACCATCCAAACGTATTCTAATAATACTACCAGGATGTTTTGTTGGATCTTGCGCAATCATGCCTTGTCCCCTTTCTCCTGCAGTAATAAAGAGAAAATCATCCTTTATAACAAGCCTAGATCCAAAGTGATAACCAGAGTTAATTGGAGGTTCGGCTCTAAAAATATTTTTAAAATTTAAATTTTCATATTTAAAATTAGCAGATGCCACAGAAGTACTAGATTTACCATTTCCTCTATTTTCTGAATAGGAAACAAAAACTGTCTCATTATAATAAAGAATTTCAAGTAACCCTCCTTGCCCATCTTCTAATACATCTAAATTATGTTTTACTTTTTTGATTTTATTATCTTTCAAGTTTACCAATAAAATTTGGCCTGATTTCTCAGTTATTAAAATTTCATTTTCATTTTTAAAAGTTAAACTCCATGGGCTGTTTAAACCTGAAATTAATTGATTTAATCTAAAATCCTCAGATTTGAGATTTAAAGTCTGAATTATAATTAAAATTAAAATAAAAATAATCTTTCTCATTTTACTAAAATAAATAACTTGTTTTTGTTCGCAAATTTTATTGCTCTTGCTTTATCTAAAAAAATATTACTTTTATGTTTTAAAACTATCCCTTTCAGGCCAGCTAATTTACATTGCTTTAAAGTATTCAAACCAACCGTCGGTAAATCTATTCTACTATCTTGTTTTTTTTTGGGAAACTTAATTAAAACACCATTATTTTTATTTTTTTGTTTTTTTATATTTTTAAGCAAACTTTGTGTCCCTTTTCTTTTTTCTGGAATAACCGAATTATTTCTTCCAACAGCTCCCTGGATATGGCTGTAAGGTTTCGTCTTATTAAGAAATTTTATTGTATTTTTAATATCTCTTTTATCAGCAGTATCTGGTTTATACCTTGAGTAATTTCCTCTAGACAAATTAAGCTCTGGTGTAAAAAAAGTTGAGCTTATTGTTTTTATTCCTTCTTTTTTAAAGATTTCAATTATCTCTTTTAATATTGCTGCATCTCCAATTTTTGCTTTCTTAATAATCCTTGAAATATAGTAAACACCCTTTAAATCCAATTTTAGTTTTGAGAAATTTGGTTTATTTACTCTTCCAGCAAATAATAATTTTTTACAATTATTTTTTTTTAGAATTGAAATTATTTTTCCAAATTGACCTATTGAAACTTTGTGTGAATTCTTATCTTTTTTAAAAAAATTTTTTTTTGTTAGATCTATTATTGTGTAACTTTTTTTATTTTTTATTTTTCTATATATATACTTTGGAAAATCAGTTTCTCCAAAAATTAGGCCAATCATAGTTTAATTTTGCGGTGAGCAAATAGGTCTTTTTTTATCTTTCTCAATAAATCTTATGACTTCTGAAACAAGCTCATTGTCTTTATATTCACCATTAATTTTACTTAAATTTTCGTGTAGATTTTTTGAAGAGAAAATTTCTTTGTAAGCTTTGTCTAATCCCATTATTTTTTTATTGTCATATTTTTTCCTACGCAAACCAATGAGGTTTATACCTTGAAGATAATTTCTGTTTCCAATCGATAAACCAAACGGTGTTACATCCTTAAGCACACCCGTCATTCCTCCAATCATTGCTAATCTCCCAATTCTGGTAAACTGTTGAACAGCAGAGTTGCCTCCAATTACCACGTTGTCTTCAATAGTCACATGTCCCCCCAAAGGCACATTATTAGCAATAATTACATTATCTCCAATTCTACAATCATGTGCTATGTGAGAAGAAATCATAAATAAACAGTTGTTTCCAACAATAGTTTTTGAGCCTCCACCTTCAGTGCCCGGATTTATAGTAACATACTCTCTAATAAGGTTATTCTCTCCAATTGATAAACTATTTTTTTCATTTTTAAATTTAAGATCTTGAGGTTGGGTTCCTATACTCGCAAAAGGAAAAATTTTAGTTCCTTTACCAACTTTTGTATTACCTTCTATATGGACATTAGAAATAAGCTCAACTTCATCTGATAATTCAACGTTAGGGCCTACATAACAAAATGGACCAATTTTTACATTATTTGAAATTTTTGCTTTTTTATCTATAACGCTAGATTTGTGTATCATTCTTTTCTATCCACTATTGTTGCTGACCATTCAGCATCAGCCATTCTTTTTCCATCAACTTTAGCCGTACCCTTGTATTTCCAAACTCTTCCGTGTGATCTTAGTGCTTCTATTTCTAAATGAAGTTCACAATCGGGTATTACTGGATTTCTAAATCTCGCTTTATCAACACCCATTAAATAAACTAATTTATTATTATATTCTTTCGGATCAATACCACACGCTGTTAATGCTGCTGCTGCTTGCCCAAAAGCTTCTACTATAAGTACTCCTGGCATAACTGGTTGACCTGGAAAATGGCCTTGTACATAAAATCCATTTTTTTTTACATACATTATTGCTGTAGCTGATTTTAAATGAACAATATTAACTAGCTTGTCAATCAGTAACATCGGTTCTCTATGTGGTAAGAGTTTTTCTATTGTTTTTTTATCTATTTCTTTTGGAGACATTATTTATTCTTTTTTAAAAATTCTTTTAATGGTACTGCGGGATAACCCATGACAATCTGATTATCTTCAATATTTTTAACAACACCACTACCACCACCAATTTTTACGTTATTTCCTATTTTTAAATGTCCAGAAACTCCTGCTTGCCCACCAATTGAAACATTGCTGCCAATAGTGGTGCTTCCTGCAAATCCAACTTGACCTGCTATCATGCAATTAGAGCCAATTTTAACGTTATGCGCTACGTGAACTTGATTGTCTAAATATGTATTTTTTCCAATTATTGTATGATTAATTGATCCTCTATCGATAGTACAACCAGACGCTATTTCAACATCATCAGCTATCAAAACATTTCCAATGTGAGGAAATTTCATATTTTTATTTTTGACAGGTATGAAGCCAAATCCTTTTTGACCGATTTTACAATTATCTTGTATCATAACTCTATTTCCAATTATTGAACTTTTAATAATGCATCCAGAACCAATTACACAATTCTCTCCAATTTCAACTTTGCTCTCAATAATTGTATTTGATCCGATAATAGTATTTTTACCAATTTTAACACTCTTACCAATTAAAACATTATTTCCAAATTTAACAGATTTTAAATTTTTAGTTTTTGCCAAATTTAATGAAAGATCAGGAAAATCGACATCTGCACTTGGGTAAAGTTTTTTTAATATTAAGGATAATTCAAATAAAACATTATTTACTACTACTCTGTCCACTTCTTTTGGTAAAAACTTTTCAAGACCTTTTGTTGTAATGCAAAATGATGCTTTAGTATTTTCTGCAAAATTTTTGTAATCAATCTTATCAAAAAATGATATGTCGTTTAATTTTGCTTCTTCTAAAGATGTTATATTATCAACTAAAAAATTTTTTTTAATCTTAGCTTTAGGATAAAGGTCTTTTATTTTTAATTTTTTTTTTAAAAAGAAATTTTTTGATCTCATTAAAAATTAATCAAGTTTGATATTTTTTAATTTCTTATTTAATTCTTCCATGATTTTTTTTGTTAGATCTAATGTTTCATCAGCAAGCAATATGCTTTTCTTATCTATTACTACTCTTACGTTATTTTCTTGCATATAATTTTTAAGAATTGGATTTAAATTTTTTAAAAGAATTTCTCTAGCTTTTGCTCTTTGCTTAGCAACATTTTGTAAAAGATCTTGTCTTTCTTTTTGAAGAGAAGAAACTTTTTTTCTTAACTCTGAAACTTTTTTTTTATACTCATCACTAGAAATGATCTTTTTTTGTTGAATTATTTTTTTTTCTTCTTCCAAAATTTTATTTTCTTTATCTTTAATGCTTTTAAAACCGTTATCTAATTTTTTTTTTAGAAATGTTTGTGCTTTTTTTCCAGCATCACTCTCATTTAAAATAAATTTAAAATCTAAATAATGTGGTAAGTTAGCGAGAACAGATGTATTACAAAATATAATAAATATAATTGAAAATATTATTTTTTTCATAAATTTTTAAAAAGTTGTACCTAAATTAAAACTAAAACTTTGTGTTTTATCTGTTTCAGCTTTAGACAAATTCTGAGCAAAATTAAATGATATTGGGCCAATTGGAGATAGCCAGTTTACGCCTACACCTGTGGACGATCTTAATTCATTACTATCATCAATAGAATCTGAGTAGTCAACTCCCCAAACATTTGCAAAATCTAAAAAAAAGACAGCGTCAGCATTGTAATTATCCGGAATTAAGTTAGGTAGATTTGTTTCTAGATTTAATGCAGCAGTATAATTTCCACCTACGTGATCCGTTGCATCAACAGGTCCTACTTTACCACGCTCAAATCCTCTTAATCTCTTTTCTGATAAAAATCTTCTTTTACTCAATCTGGCGTCGTCTTCACCTATTCCATTAATTGAAGATAAATAAAGTTTCGCAGAGCCGATAACATTTTCATTTATTGACTTATAATGACTAGTTGAAAAAGTATTAGAAATATACATTTCATCTGCCGCAATAGGCAATTTCTGATTAAAAGTAGTTACATAGCCCTCTGTTGGCGCAAAAGCTCTATCTCTTAAATCGTAACTTAATCCATAACTTCCAGCTATTTCACTAAAAGTTCCTTCATGTTTTTTTAAAGATTGTGATGCCGTACTATCTGTTCTTAAGTCATCATAACTTGCATTAAGCCCTAAACTTAATCTTAAATCTCTATATTGTTCAAATGCTGTGCTGATACCTGTTGAAATGATTTTGTTTTCATATCCTTGATTAGGTTTATCATTGCTTTGTGAAGATAATGAGTAACTTATCGAGTTGCCTAAAAAATCATAATTTGGATTTGTAAAATTTAAATATCCAGCAAGTGACTCTTCATCTATTTGTATATCGAGAGCTAAAGATTTTCCTTCTCCCATCCAGTTATTTTCTTTAATACCAAAAGCTAAAGTACCACCAGATGTACCAATCCCGGCTCCAGCACTAATTTCTCCTGTTGGTTGTTCTTCTACTGTTATATCAATATTTTTTAAATTTCTCTGATCGCTATCATATACCTTATAATCAACTTTCTTAAAAATACCTTTAGACTTTATTTTAGCAATTGATTTTTCTAAATTAATATTTGTTAAAGGGTCCCCCTCGTCTACAATAAGTTCTCCTCTTATAACAGATTCATTTGTGGTATTATTTCCTTTAATATTAATTCGATCAATTAAATCTTTTTCACCTTCGAATATATTAAATACTATATTAATGCTATCATTTTTAACTTCTTCTTGAACATTATGTTCGACGAATTGCAAATTATTTTTATCAATGATGAAATCAATTTCATCTAGTAATTTTTTTACTTTAAATGGTGAATAGTATTGACCTACATAAGTAGAATAAAGTTTATTTAATTCAAAAAATAATTTTTTATCAAAAACTTCATCTACATTTGTAGAAATTTTATTAATAGTATATCTTTGACCTTCTTCAACTGAATAAATAATATCAACTTCTCCTAATTCATTTATTCTTGCAACGTTTGAATTTACTTTAATATCGTAAAATCCGATAGATTTATAATAATTTGTTATTAGCCTTTTATCTAAATTCATCAAGTTTTCGCTAAAATTTGTATTTCTTGATAAAAATTTCCAAAACTTCATCTCTTCACTTGATATGATATCTCTAAGTCTCTTAGCCTTAACAAATTCATTTCCTATAAATTTAATTGAAGATATTTTTGTTTTTTCTCCCCTTTTAATTTCTAATAATAAATCAACAGATTTTTCATCAATGACATTTATTTTTGCATCAACTTCTGTTGAATTATATCCAAACGATGAATAAATCTTTTTTATAGTTTCTACATCAGATAAAAGTGACGATTTTATAAATGATTTTTTTTCTTTTAGCTTAATAAGTTTTTTTACCTCTTCTTTGAAAGCCTTTTTCTTTTCGCCTATAATTATTAATTGATTAATAATTGGATACTCTTTTACTGAAATTATCAAAGTATTATTCTTTAGATTTAGCTCAATATTTTCAAAAAAGTCCGTAGAGTAAAGATCTTTTATTAAATTATTTAAATCTATCTCGGAATAATCTTTATCAATTTTTACATTTCCGTATACTTTTATTGTTTCATCGGAAATTCTATTGTTGCCATTAATTTCAACTTTTTTGACAATCTCTGCGTTTAAATTTGACAAGCTAATTAGACTAATTACAGTAATAAATAAAAATTTAAGCATTATGTAGATTTTTCTCAACGGTTTTTCTTGCCCACATGTCAATTTTAATAATTAAATTGATGTTAGTGGGATTTTTTACAGCATATTTCCTAAAATTGCTATCACTAAGTATTTTAATAATTCCTCTTGAAATACCTAAAAAATCTAGTTTTTTTGATAGAAATTTTTCAACTAATATTTCATTTGCCGCATTAATGATTATTGAGGATGAAGGATATTGATTTATTTTTTGTTTAATACTAATCAATGGAAATTTTTTAGCATCAACATTTTTAAAACTAAGATTTTTAATTTGACTTTTATTTTTAGATTTAAAAAAACTTTTTATTTTTAATTTTTCATTAAATATAGCATTAGCCAAAGGTATAATCATTGAAGTTTCATGGTATAAAAATTTTTTTAATCCATTTTCAAATTCAATTATCGCATGCACTAAGGATTCAGGGTGAATTAAAATTTCAAGTTTTTTATTTTTAATGTTGAATAATTTTTCAGCTTCAGCAATTTCAAAAATTTTATTCATCAGTGTTGAGGAGTCTACTGATATTTTATTTCCCATTTTCCACTTTGGATGTTTTAGTGCGTCTTTAGGTTCGATTTTTTTAAAATTTTTTTTTTGATAATTTAAAAAGGGTCCTCCAGAAGCAGTAATATAAATTTTTTTTACTAAATTCATGTTTTCTTTTTCAATTAATTTATAAATAGAAAAGTGTTCAGAATCGATAGGTATTATTTTTGTATTAAATCTTAATGCGCAATTATAAATTAATTTCCAACCACAAATAATTGACTCTTTATTAGCTATTAAAATTTTTTTAGTTTTTTTTATTGCTGAAAGAGTAGGTTCTAGACCTGCTATTCCAGGGATAGCAGATACTGTAATATCACTTCTTTTAATATCTCTTGTGCTAAAATTATTTAAAATTAATATTTTTTTTCTTCTAAATTTTTTTTTTACCTTTTCAAAAATAAATTTATCATTTATTACAAAAATTTTTGGATTATATTTAATTATTTGTTTACAAATTAATTTAAAATTTTTGTTAGCAGTTAAATAATTAATTTTGAAAAAATTTTTTTTTTTGTCCACTATATTTAAAGTGGATTTACCAATTGAGCCGGTTGATCCTAAAATTGATAATATTTTTTTCATTTTGAATTAGTGTATGATAATTGTGAATAATAACCCTAAAGGCACTCCAATTATTATACCATCTAGCCTATCCAGAAGACCTCCGTGTCCAGGTAATAAATTTCCAGTATCTTTAATTTTTGCTTTTCTTTTTAATAACGAAAAAAATAAATCTCCCAACTGACATGTAATAGAAGTAAATAATCCTATAATTAAAATATTTAAATTTAAATTATTTGTAAAATAAAAAATTATTCCTGAAAAAGATATTATTGAAAAAAATAGTGAGCCAATAGAACCAGATAATGTTTTATTAGGACTTATTTTAGTTAATTTAGGGCCTTTAAATAATTTTCCAAAAATAAATCCTCCAATATCGGAAGCTACACAACAAAATAATAAAGCAAAAATAATAATTTTTAACTCAAGGATAGAGTAAAAATAAACAAATAGTATGCAAAATAAAAATAAATAAATTATAAATAAAAAATTCGATAACATTAAATTAATTATTTTAAGATTTATTTTTTTTGTCAAATTTAAAAACTCAATTATAGAAATTACAAAAATAACTAGTAAAGAAAAAATTAAAAAAAAATAATATTTTAAGATTAAAAAAACTCCAAATAATAAACATAATGACGTATAAATTCTTTTTTTAAGATTGTTTTTGTTGTTCATATATTTCCAAAATTTCTTTTTATCTTTTTGTAATTTTTCAAAATTTTAATTAAATCATTACTATTAAAATCTGGCCATAGTTTTTTCAAAAAATATAGCTCTGAATATGCCAATTGCCATAACATAAAATTACTCAATCTTTGGCGCCCACCAGTTCTAATTAAAATATCAGGATCAGGTATATTTTTTGTATAAAGATTTTTTTCAAAATTTTTGATATTAATTTTTTTTTTTATTTTTTTACAGGTTTTTAAAATTTCATTTTTCGAACCATAATTTATTGCAAGGTTAACTATAATTTTATCATTATTATTAGTAAGTTTTATAGTTTTTTTTAGAGTTTGTTTTATATCGACAGGAAGTTTTTTTTGATCACCTATGATATTAATTTTTATTTTTTCTTTTATGATATTTTGAATTTCTTTGTCAAAATAATTTTTAATCAGTCGAAATAAATATGAAATTTCTTTTTTTGGCCTTTTCCAATTTTCTGAAGAAAAAACATAAAAAGTTAATATTGGTATTTTTAGTTCAAGAGATTTCTCAACGATTTTTTTAACTACTTCAACACCCTTTAAATGTCCAAAGTTTCTTCCTCTTCCTTTTTTTTCTCCCCATCTGCCATTGCCATCCATTATAAAGGCGACATGGTTGAGCCTGTTCATATCTGAAGAATCTCTTTTTCTTTTTGTGATAAAATTTTTTCTATATTTTCTATATTTTGATCGGTTAATTTTTGAATATTTTTTTCAAAGTTATTGTTTTCATCTTCAGAAATTACCTTTTCTTTTAAATTCTTTTTTAATTCTTCGTTAGCTTCTCTCCTTATATTTCGAACAGCTACTCGGCATTTCTCACCCATATTTTTGAGTACTTTTATTAAATCTTTTCTTCTTTCTTCGGTTAAATCTGGAATTCTTAATCTAATTATTTGTCCCTCTGTTTGAGGATTTATTCCAAGCTCTGATTTTTGTATCGCACTTTCAATTAAGTTTATATTTCCTTTATCCCAAACTTGAATTGAAATTAATCTTGCTTCTGGGACACTTATTGTTGCTAATTGATTAACAGGCATTAGTTGTCCATAAACGTCAACTTTAACTGTATTTAACATGTTAGTATTTGCTCTTCCTGTCCTAAGTGTAGATATATCTTTTTTTAAAGATTGTATGCTTTTGTCCATTTTTGAGGAATAATTCTTTTCATCAAAATTCGTGCTCATTGTTTTAGATCCCTTCACCAACTTTATATCTTGTGAATTTTAAAATTTTAAGTGGAATGTTTAAAGAATTTTCCTTTAAAATATCTGAAACTTTTTTTTTGGGATCCATTATCCAAATTTGATTTAGAAGTGAGTTATCATTTAAAAATTTTGATATTTTTCCTTTAGATATTTTATTAGCCATTTCGGCTGGTTTACCAGAATTTACAATTTCAGCTTTAATTATTTCAAGTTCTTTTTCCACTACTTGATTATCTATGTCTTCCTTGTTAATCGACAGAGGATTTGAGGCTGCAATATGCATAGCAACCTTAGAGCCGATGCTGTGATTTTTTTCTTTAATAATTCCCTCTAATTTTACTATAGCAATTATTTTACCAATGCCTTTTTCTAAAGCAGAGTGTACATAACAAAAGTTTGTTCCTTTAGAACTATCATAAAAATCAGCTCTTCTTATTGTGATTTTTTCACCAATTTTTGCAATTAGATTAACCAAGTTATCTTTAACAATATTACCATTATTCATCTTTGTTTCATTTAATTTATCAATTTCAGCTTTCACTTTAAAATTAATTTCTGATAACTCTTTGCAAAAATTTATAAAGTCTTGATTTTTTGCCACAAAGTCTGTTTCACTATTTATTTCTATTACTGAAATATTTCCATCCACTTCTTTTACTAGAGCTAATCCCTCCGATGCAGTTCTGCTCATTTTTTTTGAGGCTTTGGCTATACCTTTTTTTCTCAAATATTCGATTGACCTTTCAATGTCACTATTACATTCGTCTAAAGCTGATTTACAATCTTTAAAGCCTACCCCGGTTAATTCTCTCAATTTTTTAATGTTATCTAGTAAATCTTTATTGGACATTTAATTTAATTTTAAATTTACTTTTTTTTTATTTTTGATGAATTTTTTTCTTCACCAGTATTACTCGAATTTTTTATGAATTTTTCAGCATCTTTGATTGTTTTTTTTAAAAGTTCGCAGTACAGATTTATTGATCTTCTAGCGTCATCATTACCTGGTATTGGGTAATCAATTCCAGTTGGGTCTGAATTTGTATCTAAGACTGCGATAATTGGTATCCCCAACTTTTTTGCTTCGGCAACAGCCAGTGACTCAATATTTGTATCAATAATAAATATTAGTTCTGGAATTTTCTTCATTTCAGAAATTCCACCTAATGACCTTTGAAGTTTTTCTTTTTCTTTGCCAAATTTAATTATTTCTTTTTTTGTGAAACCAAGGTTTTCTTTTGATAATTGATCTTCTAATTTTTTTAGTCTGTTGATAGAATTTTGGATGGTGTTCCAGTTAGTTAGCATTCCTCCTAACCATCTATAATTTACATAATATTGGCCGGTTTCCTTTGCTAATTCACTTATTTGTTCTGATGCCTGTTTCTTTGTAGACACAACTAGTATTTTTCCTCCGCCTGAAATTACTTTGTGTACTTGAACAAGAGCGCTTTTAATAAATTCGACTGTTTGAGTTAAATCAATAATGTGAATTGAGTTTTTTTCTCCAAAAATATATTTCTTCATTTTAGGGTTCCACCTTAAAGTTTTGTGGCCAAGGTGCACACCTGCTTCTAAAAGTTGTTTTATGTCTATTTTTGGTACGTTCATAATTTTCCCGGTTAATCCACCACAGTAATTCCAAGTATTAGGACCGGTAGGGCATTGCCCTTGTAACTGTGTGCGAAATTAGAAACACATATATACAAACAAGCTAAAAAATCAACTATCTAAACTATTATTTTTTCTACGTAATCCTTAGCTTTTAAGGCTTTAAAATGACTTAGGTCAAACTTCCTATTTGTATCAAGATAATAATGTGCTTTTTTACTTTTGTTTTTTATGACTAAATTAATTGTAGTTTCTCCTTTAGTAGATAGTAACTCTCTAATTTCGTTAATATTGTAATTTGCTTTAAGCTCAATAGTTACTTTTGAGTATGGTTTATTTATCAAATCATCTAGATTTATTATTTTTCTTATGTTCACTCTTTTCTTAATATTATCATTATTAACATTATCTTTTTGAAGAGTGAGAACAAATGTTTCTGACTCTTTTAGTTTTTCTCTGTTAGAAACTAGGATTTCTGCAAATAAAAATAATTCAAACTCAGAATTTTTATCACTAAATTTGACAATTGCATAAGGAGTTCCTTTTACACTTTTCTTTTCCTGTATAGACATAATAGTTCCAGCGACCAATCCTTCTTTCTCATTATCTTTGAAAAATTCAGAATAGGATTTAATATTTAATTGATTTAAAATATCATCATATTCATTAAGTGGATGATCTGTTAAATAAAAACCAATTGACTTAAATTCTTCAGCTAAGAGTTCTTTTTTCTTCCAAGCAATAGATTCCTCAAAATCAAAATATTTCTCTTTACTTCCTTCATCTTTAAAAAGATTTGTTTGTCTACTTTCTTTATCTTCATTTATAGTTTTAACATTTTGGATAATTTTTGGAATTGAGACAATAATTTTATTTCTATCTTTTTCAAATTCATCAAATACGCCAGCTTTTACTAAACCTTCTAATTGTAATTTATTTATATTTTTTGAGTTAATTCTGTTAATAAAATCCGTAAAAGATTTAAATTTTCCATTTTTTTCTCTCTCGTTTACTATATTTGATATAGCTTCAAAACCGACATTTTTTATCGCTCCTAATCCATAAAAAATTTTTCCATCTATAGCTCGAAAATCTGGAAAAGATTTATTAATTGATGGATTAACAATCTCAATATTAAGTTTTTTAAGCTCTTCTACAAACTCTCTCAATTTTGAAGTGCTTGTAAGTTCTGTAGACATTGTAGCCGCAATAAAGTCTTCCTTGTAATATGTTTTTAAAAAAGCTGTTTGATAAGCTATTAAAGCATAAGCTGCTGCGTGACTTTTATTAAATCCATACTGTGCGAATGGTTCTATCTTTGTGAAAACGAAGTTTGCAACATCTTTAGTGATACCATTTTTTATTGCTCCGTTAATAAATCTTTCTTTTTGCCTATCTAGTTCAGCTTTTTTTTTCTTCCCCATAGCTCTTCGTAATATGTCTGCTTCACCTGCAGTGAATCCTGCAAGAGTTTGAGCGATTTGCATTACTTGCTCTTGATAAATGATTATTCCATAAGTGGTTTTTAATATTTCCTCTAAAGTTGGATGAATATAATCAGGTTGTTTAATTCCATTTTTACAATCATTATAAACAGGAATGTTGCTCATTGGTCCGGGCCTGTATAAAGCTACAAGAGCAATTATATCATCAAATTTATTAGGTTTCATTTGCCTGATTGCGTCTCTCATTCCAACACTTTCAAGTTGGAATAAACCAGTTGTTTCTCCAGTTGAAAGTAAAGAAAATACTTTCTCATCATTAAGGTTTATCTTACTAATATCTAAATTTATATTTTTCTGTTTTAATCTTTTAATTGTTTTATCAATTACAGTTAACGTTTTTAAACCAAGTAAATCAAATTTTACTAAACCTGCGTTTTCAGATGAGTACATATCATATTGTGTTGATGGTAAAGTTAAATTAGAACTATGATCAATATATAAAGGAAATTGCTCAGCTAATTGATTACCAGCTATAACAACTCCTGCTGCGTGAGTGGCCATGTTACGGTTAAGCCCTTCTAATTTTAAAGATAAATCTAAAAGTTTTTTCACTTTTACATTATTTTTAATTTCTGCTTTAAATCTTGGTTCTCTATCAATCGACTCTTGAAGAGTAAGTGGCCTAGAAGGGTCAAATGGTATCATTTTACAAATTCTATCTACATGTCCATACGACAGACCTAAAACTCTACCTACATCTCTCAGTGCCATTCTTGCTTTTAATTTTCCAAAAGTAATTATATGTGCAACACCATTTTTATATTTATTTTTTAAATACTCAAATACTTGATCTCTTTTTTCCTCACAAAAGTCTATATCAAAATCTGGCATTGAAATTCTATCTGGGTTTAAAAAACGTTCAAATATTAAGTCAAATTCTATAGGATCTAAGTCTGTAATATCTAAACAATAAGCTACTAGAGATCCTGCTCCAGAACCTCTACCTGGCCCAACTGGTATTAATTTTTTTTTTGCCCACTTGATATAGTCAGAAACAATTAAAAAATAGCTCGCATAATTCATTGAATTAATGATATTTATTTCGTGAGAAAGTCTATCTTCATACTTTTTAATTACTTGTTCATCTTTTTGTTTATTATTTTTTTTTAAAATAAAGTTTTTTAACCTACTTTCTAAGCCGATTTTTGCTAATTTTAAAAGCTCATTTTCTGGAGAAGTATTTTTACTGCCTCCTATCGATGGAAGAATTGGTTTTGATTTTTTAGGTTTAAAATTAAATCTTAAATGAAAATTATAATTATTTTCTAAAGCTTCTGGTATATCTGAATATAAAGTTTGAAGATCTTTTGTAGATTTAAAGTAGTGCTGATTACTGTATTTAAAACGATTTCTATCATCAATAAAACTTTTCTCCCCAATACAAACCAAAGCATCATGGGCATCATACATATCTTGATAAAGATAAAATATTTCCTGTGAGGCAATTAAGGGTAAATTTAGTTTTTTAGAAATTTCTAACAAATAATTTTCAAAATTTTTTTCTTGACTCTCATTATGACGTTGTATTTCAATATATAGTCTATTTTCATTAAAATTTTTTTTTAGTAAATTAAGTATCTCCTCAACGTCTTTTGACTTATTCTTAATATAAAGTTTTCCAAAAAAGTTTAAATAATTTCCTGTCAATAATATTAGATCTTTATTGTTTTGAATAAGATCATTAATATCACAAGCAGGTTCATTAATTTGTGAGCTATCTAAATAACTTTTTGAAGATAATTTTGTTAAGTTTTTATAACCTTCCTCTGTAGTTGCGTATAAAGTAATTTTTCCAATTACTCCTTTAACTTTTAAATTTATCTGAGTGCCAATAATTGCTTGGGTTCCCACTTTTGATAACTTTTCGGAAAATTCTAATGCTCCACATAAGTTATAGCTATCCGCTATACCTAAAGATTTTATTTTATTGGCTTTACAATAATCTGCTAATTCATCAATTTTTATTGCACCTTCACAAATAGAATATTGTGTATGAATTTTTATATTGTTGAAATTTTTATTACTAACGGACATTAACCCGTTTTATACCACCGTTAGAAATTGACAACTTGTAATCTGCCCTGTTAGCAAGTTCTCTATTATGAGTTGCAAAAATAATTGTTTTTTTGATTTTTTTAAGTTTTAGAAAATATGAAAATATTTCTAAAGAAGTTTTATAATCTAGATTACCTGTTGGTTCGTCTGCCAATATTAAATTTGTTTCTGCTATCAGAGCTCTTGCTATAGCAACTCTTTGTTGTTCGCCACCAGATAATTCATTCGGAAAATGTTGGGACCTCTCTAATATTTTTACTGAACTTAAGATTTTTTGTGCTCTTTTTTTGGCCTCCTCTCTATTAATATTTTTAATTAATAATGGCATCATCACATTTTCAATAGCTGTGAAATCATTTAATAGATTATTATCTTGAAAAATTATTGATATCTTTTCTCTTCTAATTTTATCTTTTTCTTCATCATTTAGTTTATTCGTAGAGATATCATTAATCTTAATGTTTCCTTTAGACGGCTCGTCTAATAACGCTAACAAGTGAAGTAGAGATGACTTTCCTGATCCAGATGGGCCAACTAAAGCTACAAGTTCTCCTCTTTTTATTTTGATATTTAATTTATCAAAAAGTGTAATATTTCCGTTTGAATGCTTATAAATCTTTTTTAAGTTTAAAGTTTCTATCATTGAATTACTCATATTTTAAAGCTCTAAAGGTTTT
>CACGLL010000004.1 GCA_902573905.1 uncultured Pelagibacteraceae bacterium | reverse complement strand
TGCTGCATTTTGAGCATTTATGATGTACCAATTTTTTTTTATATCTTTCTTTTTAATAAAAGGCGTCATGATAATGGGCGATAAATACAAAGAATGCGGGTTAAAGTCAATTTATTTAGTTCTTAAATAATATAGATTTAGCGCACTGAATACTAGCAGTACACCTGTGATTTGATGTAATGATGCTAAATAAATATTAAGACCACTTATAAGAGTGAGTATTCCTAGTATGACCTGAAATACTAAAAAAAATAATAATATGTTTAGAGGTTTATAAAGTGCAATTAATCTTTTTTTGTAAATAAAAATAGTCAAAAATATAACATATATTATTAAAAAATAAGCTACGTTACGATGATAAAATTGAACTAAAGAATGATTATCAAAATCAAAAAAATTTTTTAAATTTTTTATTATAATATCATCTGGAAAATAATTTTTATCCATCAAAGGCCACGTTTGATAAATTTTTCCAGCATCTAATCCGGAGACAAAAGCTCCAAATATTATTTGTATAAAAATTAATAAAATTAAAATTTGGAAAGGAATATTATTGCTTGAAATATTAAAAAAATTTTTATTAGAATTAGAAGAGATGTTCTTAATTAACCAAAATAATATTGAAATGATAAAAATTGCTGTTATTAGGTGAATTGATAGCCTATAATGACTAACTGTAATATCATTTATTAAACCACTTTTAACCATATACCATCCAATAAATCCCTGAAAAAGTATTAGTAAAAAAATTAAATAACACATATTCATATAATTATTTTTTATTTTCTTTGAAAAATAAAAAAATATTAAAGGTATCAAAAAAAATAATCCTATAAATCTAGCAAATACTCTGTGAACATATTCCCAATAAAAAATAACTTTAAATTCATTAAGACTCATATTGAAATTAAGGAATTTATATTGGGGTATTTTTTTATATTGATTAAAATAATAATTCCAAGCATTTTCATTAAAGGGTGGTAAGATACCAGTAAATAATTCCCATTCGGTAATTGAAAGACCTGAGTTTGTTAACCTTGTTAAACCTCCGATTATGATTATAGAAAAAACTAATATTAAAGTCCCTTTTAACCAATAAACAAATAATTTATTAATTTTGTCCTCGTTTAAATACATAATTTGCAATATATATTTAATTGGCTTATCTTAAATCTATTAATTGTCGCTATGAAAAATAAAAATATACTCTTAATTAGAAAAAAATTAGATAAACTAGATAACAATTTACTAAGTATTATTAAGAGAAGAACAAAGCTAGTTGACCAGGTCATCAAAAATAAAAAATTTAAAAAAGATATAGTAGACCGTAAGAGAATTAAGATTATACTTAAAAATATCAAAATAAAATCTAAAAAAAGAAACTTAGATACTAAAATTACTCAGAGGATTTGGATGTCTATGATTAATGCTTATATAGATTACGAGTACAGAAACTTCAAAAAAAAATAATTACTTACTATGAGGTGGTAATTTTTTTTCCACAAAGTACTCATGTTTTCTAGTGTTAGGATTGTATTTTTTTAGTTTTAATTTTTCTTTGGCTTTTTCACCTTTAGTAGGTTTTTTTGCGTAATAAATAAATTTACTATCTAGGTTGCTTTCTGGAACCATACGAACTTTAAGATAAGTCTTTTTTGCCATAGTTTTTCAATTTATTAATTTTTTCTAATACTGCTTTACTTTTTGTTTTTAAAAAATTTTTATAATAATCAGCTTTTAGACTATGATCATTATCATCGTCAAGTTTATTTATATTAAGGTTTAATATATTTTTAACTCCTAAAATAGTCATACCTTTATTTCTTAGTAAAAATTTTACCATTTTTATAATTTCAACTTGTTTCGCAGAATAATATCTTCGATTATTTATCCTTTTTGGTTTAATTGAACTAAACTCCTTCTCCCAATATCTTAAAACATGATTAAGTGGTTTTTTTGTTTTTGGATCAACCAATTTTAACATTTTAGATACTTCTGAAATACTAATTAGTTTGCTCATTTAGATTTTTTGAAATTTTTTTGGAAGGAACGAAACTAATTGTTTTTCTCGCAGTGATTACAAATTGTTCTCTTGTTTTAGGATTCCTCCCTGTCCTCTCGTTTTTATCTATTATTTTAAATGTGCCTAAATTTTTAAGATTCAATTTTTCCGTTTTGATGCTTTCAGTAATGCAAAAAATTAAATCATCAATCAATTTTTTAGAAAAAGTAATAGGGTAACCAGTTTTTAAGCTTAATTCTTTTGCAATTTTTATTTTCGTAATATTTTTTTTAGACATTTTTAGAATGATTAAGGTTTTTTTTAATTTCTGACATCAAGTTACCTTTAATTATTCTATAGCATAAGTTAATCGATTGATAGAAACCAAATGAATCAATACCACCATGACTTTTTACTACTGGTCCATTAAGACCTAGAAGTATAGCTCCATTATATTTTCTAGGATCTAATCTATCTTTAAACTCTTTGAGTGAAAAATATGAAAATAATAAGGAAATTTTTGAAAAAAAATTTTTTGTTAATGATTTTTTTAAATTATTAGTTATATATTTAGCAGTACCTTCTGCAGTTTTAAGTGCTACATTACCTGTAAAACCATCTGTTACTATAACATTCGAATTACCATCCATCATTTCATTTCCTTCAATATAGCCTTTATAAATAAAATTTTCTTCACTCGAAATTTTTTTTAATATTTTAGATGTTTTTTTTAAAACTTCAGTCCCTTTTACTTCTTCTGAACCAATATTCAAAAGAGATACTTTTGGTTTTTCGTTTGAAAATAATGATTTAAAAAGTGCTGATCCTAATTCTGCAAAATCTACAAGGTTTTGCTCGTCACATTCAATATTAGCTCCTAAGTCTAACACAACATTCATACCTAATTTATTCGGCCATAAACCAGCTAAAGCAGGTCTACTTACGTTATCCATCATTTTTAAAATCATTCTAGAAATTACTAGCAATACTCCGGTATTTCCTGCTGATAGACTTATGTCAGACTGACCATCTACCTGGTGTTTTATGCAATTCCACATGCTTGTATCTTTTGAATTTTTTATTGCAGTTAATGGAGTCTCATCGTTTGAAACAACTTTTTTTGAGTCAAAAACTCTTATATTATTAGAACTTATATTAAATTCTTTCAATTTTTGATGAATTAACTCCTCTTTTCCAAAAATATTTAAAATGAAATCATCTTTTAAATTATTTTTTTTTATAAATAATTTAACCCCTTCAATAGTTTTATCTGGTGAATTGTCACCACCCATTGCATCTATTGCAATGGAAATTTTTTTACTCATAATGTTTTAAATATCTAGTATTTTTTTTCCGTTGTAAAAACCTGACTTCAGATCAACGTGATGAGATAGTTTATATTCGCCGCTTTTTTTATCTTCGACAATATTAACCGCACGTAATTTGTGATGAGATCTTCTCATTTTTTTTTTTGATGTAGAAGTTTTTCTTTTAGGTACAGCCATAATTAATATTTAAAATTTATAGCTTTTTTTATCATATTTTCAAGTGGAAGTTTGTAGCAAAAATCATAAAAAGATTTAAAATACCCTTCAAATTCCTTATAATTGTATTCATTAGGATTTTTAAACACATCGAAATATTTGGAAACTAATTGAAAGTTTAAATTATCAATCTCATTAGTCTGTATTTTAATTTTAAGTAAAATATCATAAAGAATTTTGTTAAGTTCTTTCATCTTTTTATTTACAGTAACATCTCCAAATCCTAGCTCTCTGAGATTATATTCGATATTGTTAAATAGATTATCGTATTCATTTTGATTGAACTTCTTCCCCTTATTCTTGAAAATTATCATCAAAATTGAAAAATGCATGAACATTAAATAAATTCTAGTTTCAAAGTTATCTTTTAAATTAATTTTTTTATAAAAGAAAATATTTCTAGATAAATTTAAAAGTATGTTATACAAAAGATTATCATGTTTTTTAGCTTTAAAAATCATATAAAAATATTTTTAATAATATTATTATTTATTTTAAATTCTTGTAAGTTACAAGAGCCTACAAAAAATCATGGTATTCTATTTCTTGAAAACAGAGCAAATAAATTAATTTTGAATAAAGATAATACTAATGATGTAATTAGACTAATTGGCTCCCCGCATATAAAATCAATTAATAGCAATGAGTGGATTTATATAGAACGTGTTCTAACTAAAGGAAAATTTATAAAACTGGGACGAAATGTACTTAAAGAAAATAATATATTAGTTTTATCCTTTGATAAATATGGCATTTTAGATAGCAAAATTTTTTTAGATAAAACCGCGAAAAAAAAACTTAAATTTTCAGAGGAAGAAACTGAAAACAGTCTTTCTGATAGAAGTTTTGTAGAGAAATTTTTAGAGAGTTTAAGAAAAAAAATGTATAAAAAATAGCTTCACTTAAATTAATGAGCAATAACAGCTAGCAATAAAAGTGCTACAATGTTAGTTATTTTTATCATTGGGTTAACAGCTGGGCCTGCAGTGTCTTTATAAGGGTCTCCAACGGTATCCCCTGTTACAGCTGATTTATGTGCTTCGGATCCTTTTCCTCCAAAATTACCGTCCTCAATATATTTTTTAGCGTTATCCCAAGCGCCACCTCCTGCAGTCATTGATACAGCAACAAAAAGACCTGTAATAATAACTCCTAGCAACATTGCACCTAAAGATGATAAAGCAGCTTCCATTCCTCCAATTTGTAAAATTATGAAATAAAGTACTACTGGAGATAAAACAGGTAGTAAAGATGGTACAATCATTTCTTTAATTGCTGCTTTGGTTAATAGATCAACTAATCTTCCATAATCTGGTTTTCTTTTTCCTTTCATAATTCCTGGTATTTTTTTAAATTGTCTTCTTACTTCTATAACTACAGATCCGCCTGCTCTTCCAACAGCTTGCATTCCCATTGAACCAAACAAATAAGGTAACATTCCACCAATTAGTAAACCAGCTACAACAAACGGATTAGATAAGTCGAATGTCACGTTAACACCTTCAAGTGCAGAACCTTTTACAGTAGAAAAATATTTAATATCTTCAGTATAAGCTGCGAATAAAACTAATGCTCCTAATCCTGCAGATCCTATTGCGTAACCTTTGGTTACTGCCTTTGTAGTATTTCCAACTGCATCTAAGGCGTCAGTAGTTTTTCTAACATTTTTAGGAAGTTTAGACATCTCAGCAATTCCTCCAGCATTATCTGTTACTGGACCGTATGCGTCTAATGCCACAACCATTCCCGTTAGAGCTAACATTGCAGTAACTGCGATTGCTATTCCAAATAAGCCAGCAAGCTCATTAGTGTACAAAATTCCCGCAACAATAATTAATGCTGGTATTGCTGTAGCTTCCATCGAAATAGCTAATCCTTGAATTACATTAGTTCCGTGTCCCGTGGTAGAAGATTGCGCTACTGTTTTAACGGGTCTATAGTTAGTTCCAGTATAATATTCTGTTATCCAAATTAATAATCCAGTAATAGCGAAACCTACGACTCCGCATATATATAAATCCATTCCACTAAAGTTTTTATTATTATTAGAATAACCTTCTGTAAGGCCTACAATAGATTCTGTCACGGGATATAAAATAATTAATGATGTAATAGCTGTTACAATAAATCCTTTATATAGTGCCCCCATTATATTTTTACTTTTTCCAAGTTTTACAAACCAAGTACCTATTATCGAGGTAATTATACAAGCTCCGCCAATAGCTAGTGGATAAATCATTAAATTGTAATCATTAGGAAAAAATATTGATGCTAAAACCATTGTCGCTACAATAGTAACTGCGTAAGTTTCAAATAAATCTGCAGCCATTCCTGCGCAATCGCCTACATTATCACCGACATTATCTGCTATAACAGCCGGGTTTCTAGGGTCATCTTCTGGAATTCCTGCCTCTACTTTTCCAACTAAATCAGCGCCAACATCTGCACCTTTTGTAAATATACCACCTCCAAGTCTAGCAAAAATAGAAATTAATGAGGCGCCAAAACCTAGCGCAACTAATGCATTAATAATTTCTCTGTTATCAATGTTTAAGTTAATTAAAATAATATAATAAATAGTAATTGCTATTAAAGCTAATCCAGCAACTAATAAACCTGTAATTGCACCAGACTTAAAAGCGATAGTTAAACCAGATTGCAAACTTTTTCTTGCAGCTTCAGCAGTTCTAACATTGGCTTTTACTGAAATAAGCATTCCAACATATCCTGCAACACCAGATAAAAATGCACCTATAAAATAACCAAGGCCAACTAAATAACTAAAAAAATATGTTACTATTGCTAAAACAATAATCCCAACAACTGCAATAGTTTTATACTGTCTATTTAGATACGCTTTAGCTCCAATTTGAATAGCTTCAGCTATTTCTTGCATCCTTGAATTACCAGCGCTGGAAGAAATTATCTGGCCTGATAACAAGTAACTGTAAGCTACAGCCAAAACTCCAGTAAATGAAATTAAGTAAAGTAATTCTAAATAATCAGTCATATAAATAAAAAGACATAAATGCCAAAATAAATTTAAAAACGCAAGTTAAAGTTACTTCAAATAACAGTAATTTTATTCACCTTTTCTTATAGTTTTAGCAATTTTATCCAGGATTGCATTTAAATACCCTATTTGAATTTTTTCAAGAAAGTATTCTGAGGCTACTAGGTATTCAGATATTATCACTTTTTTAGGTGTATTATGTTTAAACATTAGCTCAAATAATGCCGCAAATAGAATTATTTTTAGTAATTTATCTGTTTTTTTCAAATTAATATCATCTTTTAAATGAGAGTTGATTGTTTCTTCTAATAAATCAGATCTCTCTAATGTACCCGTTACAACATCTTTTATAAATTTTTTATATTGGCTTTTTGGAAAGTCAATTAAGTTATTAGGATTTATTAATGAACTATAAAGTTTTTGTATTACTTTAATTCTAGGAGTGGAAATTTTAGATTTTCTTAGGCTCATTTTTTAAAATCATGACTACTGCATTTGCAGATTCTGAACCTTTATTTAACTTAGTTTTACTATTTTTAATGCTTCTATTTTTTGCCTGACTAATATTTAGAGCTGTAATTATTCCATTACCTATGGGTTTATTATAATTTACAGAGAGATTTAAAATTGAATTAAAAACAGAAGAACATATAAAATCAAAATGAGGAGTTTCTCCTTTTATAACACAACCTAAAGCTACAAATCCATCGTATTTTTTTATATTTTTTTTAATTGCCACAGGTATTTCGTATACACCTGGAACATCTAATATATGAACCAAAATTTTTTTTTGGATAAGTATTTTTTTTGCATTTGAAACTAAGTTCTTGGAAATCTCTTTATAGTAATTTGAATTTAATATTAAAATTTTTTTCATTTAATAATTATTTGTTTTTTAATCTTAAGACCAAATCCCTCTAGACCTATAATCTTTTTTTTACTTCTAGAAATTAATATCATATTTTTTACTTTTAAATCTTTAATTATTTGAGCTCCAATACCATAATATCTTAATGTATTAATATTGCTATTATCTAAATTATCTTTTTTATTAATAATCAGTAATAAAAAATTTTTGTATTTATTTAAAAGCTTGATTGATTTCAAAATTTTTTTATTTTTTAAAATATTTTTTTTTACTTGTATTGATAGAACTCTTACATATATCGAGGTATTAATATTAAATTTTCCCTTAGTTATTACATAATTGTTGTTATTATCTAATTTATTTTTATAATTATGCAAAATCAATTTATTAAAATTTTTTAAATTAAAAGATCTAGTATCTTTTTTTATAATTAATTTTTCGTATTTTAATCTATAAGAAATCAAATCTTCAATAGAAGCGAGTTTTATTTTATGTTTTTTTGAGAATTTAAATAAATCATTTAGTCTAGCCATTCGACCGTCTTCATTCATAACTTCGCAAATCACTGAGCTTGGATTTAACTTAGATAGCTTTGAAATATCAACAGAGGCTTCTGTATGGCCAGCTCTTTCCAAAACCCCACCTACTCTTGCAACTAGTGGGAAAACATGACCTGGCGATACAATATCTTTTTTTTTTACTTTAGGATTAATAGCTGTTTTGATTGTTTTGGCTCTATCTTGAGCTGATATCCCTGTAGTAATACCTTTCTTCGCTTCTATTGAAACTGTGAACGCAGTTTGCATTCTTGATTTATTTACTGGAGACATTAAAGGTAATTTTAAAATATCAATTTGTTTTTTTGTTAAAGCTAAACAAATTAAACCTCTACCATGTTTAGCCATAAAATTTATATTTTTTGAATTACATTTTGAGGCAGGTATTATTAAGTCGCCTTCATTTTCTCTATCTTTATCATCTACTAAGATAAACATTTTGCCTTTTTTAGCATCATGAATAATCGATGAAATTTTTGAAAACCTTTTATCTGACATTTAATTAGAATATTTATATATGTATTTACCAAATATATCTAATTCTACATTGACTAAATCATTTTTTTTTAAATTTTGAAGATTAGTGAGCTTTAATGTGTGAGGGATAATATTAATATTAAAATAGCTTTTTTTTGTGTTAGAAATTGTTAAAGATACTCCATTTATAGAGATTGATCCTTTTTCTATTAAATACTTATTAAACTTTTTATCCAAAATTTTAAACTTAATTAACCAAACTTTATCTATCAAAGATATTTTAATAACCTTGGCAACAGTATCAACATGACCCTGAGAATAATGACCAGAAATTATTTTTCCATAAGATAGTGATTTTTCTAAATTGATAATTTGATTTATTTTTACTGATCTAAAATTAGATCTTTTTAACGTTTCATAAGATAAATAAAAAAAGATTTTTTTTTTATCTATTTTTACTAATGTTAGACATACTCCGTTACAACTAATTGATGAACCAAGATCCTTTTTTTTTAATGTGATATTAGAAAGTATTCCAATAAATAAACTTTTTTTTGTTTTTTTAATGCTTATTACTTTCCCAGTATTGTATATTATTCCATTAAACATTTCTAAAATTCTTTAATAAAAAGTTTATCACCATTTAAATTAATTGATATTTGTTTAAATTTAATTTTTTTTAAAAAATTTGGTGAAATATTATTTTTTCCAATTTCTCTTAAATTTTTATTACTTTTGAATAAATATAAATTATTTATTAGTTTATTTTTGATAAGAGCATGAAGAAAAATCAGTCCAGTTTCTAAAATAATACGTGAATATCCAAGTTTATATATTTTTCTATATAGTAAGATAAAATCTTTTTTATCTTTTAAAGCGTTTATAAAGACAAATTTATACCCCTTTTTTTTATATATGCTTGCCCTCTTCAAGTTTGATTTATTAGTTACTATATAGGTTTTTCTTTTATCAATAATTTTATCCAATAGTAGGTTTTTTTTTATTCTTAAATTTAAATCAATTATAAATAAATCAGGTTTAAATTTATCTAAGCCATCAATCCTGCAATTAAGTAATGAATTATCTAGATTAATAGTTTTTGAAGTAGATAATATGCAATCATGCTTAGATCTTATCAAATGAACAATTTTTCTTGAGTTTTCATTTGTGATCCATTTTTTTTTATAATTTATTGATAAAAAATCATTAGAAAGAGCAATTTTTGCTGAGACAAACGGAATATTTAGTTTTTTATTAATAAAATAGCTTTTGTAAAAGTTTTTATATTTTTTTGATTTTATTCTTTTTACATAAATAGCTTTTTTATTAAGAGTGGATTTTGCTTTTTTATACGATCTAATATCAGGATCATAAGATCCAAAATAAACTTTTTTAATTTTTTTTTTTGAGATTATTTCAGTACATGGTGGAGTTTTACCACGATGAACGCAAGGTTCTAAAGACGTGTATAGTCTTGCGCCAGGGCAATTTTTTATTTTAGATAATGCATTAAATTCAGCGTGAGGTCTACCCTTATGCGAAGTTACACCTGAAGAAATAACACTATCATCTTTTACAACTATTGCACCTACTGAGGGATTTAAACCTGTTTTTCCTAAATTTTTTTCTGCAAGTTGATATGCTAGATCCAAATAATAATTATGATTTTTTGTCATCTAAATTGCCTACAAACTGTTCAAAATCTTTTGCTTCTTTAAAATTTTTGTACACAGAGGCAAAACGAACATAAGCAACTTTGTCTAGTGAAGATAGCCCTTCCATTATAAATTTACCTATAGTGGGAGTAGGAATTTCGCTTTCACCTAAACCCTCAAGATTTCTTACAATTTTAGAAATAAACTTTTCTATTGTCTCACTATCAATGGGTCTTTTTCTTGTGGCTATTCTAATTGATTTTGAAATTTTATCTCTGTCAAATGGTTCTCTTTTACCATTACCTTTAATTACTGTTAATTCTTGAAATTGAACTCTTTCAAAAGTGGTAAATCTCTCTTTTCTTTCGCAACCACAAAGTCTTCTTCTCCTTATAGCCGTGCCATCCTCCGTCGGTCTAGAGTCAACTACTGATGTATCTTTTTCTCTACAAAAAGGACAAAGCATAAATTTATTTAATTTCCATATATTGGAAAAGAGGAGCAAAGATCAATAATTTCTTTTTTAACTTCGTTCTCTATTTTTGAATTATCTGATTTATTCTCACTTAAACCTTTAATTACTTTATGGATTAAGTCTGCAATTAATTTAAATTCCTTTTCTTTAAATCCTCTTGTAGTACAGGCTGCTGTACCTAATCTTATTCCAGAAGTTATGAATGGACTTTCCGTATCAAATGGAATTCCGTTTTTGTTGCATGTTATATTTGCTCTTCCTAACGAAGCTTGAGCATCTTTTCCAGTAACTTTGAATGATCTTAAATCAAGAAGCATTAAATGTGTATCTGTTCCACCAGAAAAGATTTTAAAACCTTTTTCGGATAAATTTTTTGATAAAACTTTTGCATTATTAATTACATTTTTAGTATAAATTTTAAAATCTTCAGACAAAGCTTCTTTAAAACATACTGCTTTAGCTGCAATTACGTGCATTAATGGTCCACCTTGTAAACCTGGAAAGATTGCACTATTAAATTTCTTAGCTAATTCCTCGTTATTTGTTAAAATAATTCCACCTCTTGGTCCTCTTAAAACTTTATGTGTTGTAGAGGTTACAACATCAGCATATTTAGTAGGATTAGGATAAGCTCCTCCAGCTACTAATCCAGATAGATGTGCCATATCAACTAAAAGATAAGCTCCAACTTTATCACAAATTTCCCTAAATTTTTTAAAATCAATTATTCTTGAATATGCACTTCCTCCTGCAATAATTAGTTTTGGTTTATTTTCTACGGCAAGCTTTTCTACAGCTTTATAATCAATTAACCCAGACTCCTTATCGACTTCGTAATGAAGTGCATTAAACCACTTGCCAGATTGAGCTGGTTTTGCTCCATGAGTTAAGTGTCCACCAGAATTTAAACTCATCGCTAATGTTGTATCTCCTGGTTTTAAAAGGGCTAAATAAACTGCACCATTTGCTTGGGCTCCAGAATGTGGTTGCACATTTGCAAACTTACAGTCAAATAATTTTTTTGCGCGATCAATTGCTAAATTTTCTGAAACATCGACGTGCTCACAACCACCATAATATCTTTTTGAAGGATAACCTTCTGCATATTTGTTTGTTAAGACTGAACCTTGTGCTTCAAGTACAGCTATTGACACAATATTTTCAGATGCAATTAATTCGATGTGATTTTGTTGCCTTGTAAACTCATCTCTAATTGAGTTATAAAGTTCTTTATCTGCATCTTGAAGTTTTAATTTAAAAAAACTATTTAAATATTTATCTAATTTAATAACTGACATTATATTTTTTTTACTCTTTTTAAGTGCCTACCGCCATCAAATTTAGTTTTTAAAAATAATTCTACTAATTTTAACGACAAGCTTTTTTTTGTTAATCTAGCTCCTAATGCAATTATATTAGCATTATTGTGCTGCCTAGACAATCTAGTCGATTTTTGATTGTAGCATACAGCGGCCCTAATATTTTTGATTTTATTGGCACTTATAGCCATACCTGTGCCAGAACCACACACAAGTATACCTACATCACTTTTTTTTGCTTTTATACGATTTGCAAGCTTTTTGGCATAATCAGGATAATCAACCGATTTGTTTTCAAAAGGCCCTAGGTCGATTATAGAAACATATTTATCAATAAGAAAATCTTTGATTTTTTCTTTAAGATCGAAACCAGCATGATCTGAAGCGATACAAACTTTTTTAAATAAGAAGCTCAAATTTTTTATTTTTTAATTATTAGTTTATTTACCTAAGTTGTTATTTAACGATTTGTACTATATATTTGAATTAAACTTTTGTCGCATTATATTTTATTTACATGATAACTGGAAAATTCCCAAATTTGAGACTTAGAAGACTAAGAAAATTTGACTGGTCTAGAAAATTAGTTCAAGAGAACAATCTCTCTTCTAGCGATTTAATATATCCATTGTTTGTTATTGATGGAAAAAACAAAAAAAAATCTATAAAATCTATGCCTAATGTATATCAGTATTCTATTGATAATTTAGGAAGAATTGTAAATACAGTCATAAAAAATAAAATACCAATGATCGCTTTGTTTCCATCAACACCTAGTAATAAAAAAGATCCTTTTGGAAATGAAGCTTTAAATGAAAATAATTTAGTGTGCAAAGCAATAAGATTTATAAAAAAAAGATTTAAAAATGATATTGGGGTAATGTGTGATGTTGCTTTAGATCCTTATACGTCACATGGTCATGATGGAATTTTAAAAAAAAATTATGTTTTAAATGATGAAACAATTAACACTTTAATGAAACAAGCTTTACTGCAGGCTCAAATGGGTTGTGATGTTATTGCTCCATCAGACATGATGGATGGAAGGATAGGTAAAATAAGAAAACATTTAGATAAAAATAGATATCATGATGTTCAGCTTCTTTCATACGCAGTTAAGTATGCATCAAATTTTTACGGACCATTTAGAGATGCTGTTGGTTCTAAAAAAACATTAAAAAGTGATAAAAAAAATTATCAAATGGATTTTGCTAATAGTAATGAAGCCTACAGAGAAGTTGCTTTAGATATTAAAGAAGGTGCTGATATGGTAATGGTAAAACCAGGCATGCCATACCTAGATGTTATTAAATCAATTAAGGAAAATTTTAAGATTCCTGTTTTAGCTTATCAAGTTTCTGGAGAATATAGCCTAATAAAAAATGGAATTAAAAATAATCTTGTAAATAAAGAAGCAATACTAGAAAGCTTAATGTGTTTTAAAAGAGCTGGAGCTTCAGCTATAGTTACTTATTTTGCATTAGAAATAGCTAAAAATTTTTAATTAGTTAAAATAATTCTCTAAAACAACTCTGGATTTTGGAAATAAAAGATTGTTTGGAATAAAAAATTTATTTTGTAAAACATTACGAGTAAAATAAAGTGATTTACGAATTAAGGAGCTATTAAATTTTAAAGGAATTTTTTTAATAATTAAATAACTCGGGACTTCATAAATATAACCGTCAATTTTAATTTTTAATATTTCATTGTTTTTACTTTCAGTAGAGGAATATTGCCCTAAGTTGGTATCATAGCCTAAATCTTTAATTAAATTTAATTCAAAAAAAATATAAATGAAAATCCAATTTTCTAGATTTATAGAATTCATTAACTTTTCAAAAGAATTATAAATTTTCTTATTTTGTTGAGCTTCAGGTAATAGAGTATTTAATAAAGAACATATTGAAATTAATGCTGAAGTTCTCTCTTTGTCATTAAAATATAAAGGTGAAATAGGTTTTATCAATTCTGTTTTAAAATATCCAATTTTATTCTCACTTTTAGAAGTATGTGAAACAAAAAGCTTATTTGATATTTGTAAATAATTTCTTATTTTTCGGGAAGTTCCTCCATAAACAATACCATCAACTTTACCTTTCTCTTTAGTAAAAATATTAATAATATTTGCATTCTCTCTAAATTTTCTTTTAGATAATAAATAACATTCATCTTCCCAAATCATATCTTTAAAATCTTCAGAAGTTTATATGCAGCATTTTGCTGAGCATTTTTTTTTGATGATCCTATGCCAGTAATTTTTTTTGAATTAGGAATTTGAACCTCTGTCATAAATAAAGGTTTGTGTTGTGGCCCAGTTTTCTTTGAAAAAATATATTTTGGAAGTTCTTTAAATTTTTTTAAGCTATATTCTTGAAGCCTAGTCTTGGAGTCTATGAGTGTTATTGCTGAATTAAAAATGTGTTCCTTCCAGAACTTCAAAATAAACTTTTCAGCAGATTTAAATCCATTATCTATATAAATGGCTCCTATAAGAGCTTCTAAACAATCACTACTAATTTTATCTGATGATCTATCTAATTTTTTATGTGAAGAGCCTAAAAATATGAATTTACTTAAATCTAATTTTTTTGCTATCAGACTGCACGTTTTTTTATTGACTAAATTTGCATATTTTTTATCTATTATTCCCTCTTTTTCGGAAGGGTATTTGTTTAATAAAGTTTGAGAAATAACTAATCCCAATACTCTATCACCTAAAAATTCTAACTTTTCATTATTATCAATATTATTAAAGCTTTTGTGTGTTAATGCCTGCTGTAGTAATTCAGTTTTTTTGAAATTATAATTTATTATTTTTTCAAAATCTTTAATTTTATTTTTCATTATAACTTATTAAATAACCTACTAAATCTAAATGAGTCTCCTAGATTCCAAAATTTTAATAAACTACTTACGTTAGTATCATTAGAGAAAAAAATTAGTTTTGCCTCACCTACTAGGTTTAATGCTTTAACATATCCTACGCTATCTAAATATCTGCTATCTCTAGAACAATCTCGATTGTCACCTAATAAAAAAAAATGATCTTTTGGGACTATAAATTTTTTAGTATTTTGTAAACTGCCTCTTTTTTTATATGAAACAAAATGTGTAATACCATTAGGTAAAGTCTCGATAAAATCGTTAGTTTCTAATAAAAAACTTCCACATCTAATCTTTTCATTAATTATTGTTGGTTCTCTTTTTATTTTTTTTTCATTTAAATATAGATCTCCATTTATAAATTGAATCGTATCGCCTGGTAGCCCGATTAATCTTTTTATATAATCAGTTCTATTGTCTGCTGGAGTTTTAAAGACTACTAAATCACCTCTTTCAGGTTGTTTTGAAAAAAAACGATCATTTGAAAAATTTGGACTAAAAGGAAAAGAATGCTTGCTATAACCATAAGTATATTTTGATACAAATATTCTGTCTCCAACAAGTAAAGTTGGTTCCATAGAAGATGAAGGTATGTAAAATGGTTGAAACAACAAAGACCTTATTAGAATAGCAATAAATAATGCTCCTAGTAAGGTTTTTACATTATCGTAAATAACTAAAAAAATTTTATTTTTTTTCATAAACTTATAGTTACAAATGCCACAGCGTATTTATTTTCATCTGAGAGGGATAATGATGTTTTAATTTCTTTATTTTTAAATTTTTTTTTTAATAGTTTTTTTGTATTTCCTTCAAATTTAAAATAAGGTTTACCTGAGACATTATTTTTAACTATAATTTCATTTAAGTTAATACCATTAGATATACCAGTGCCTAGAGCTTTTGAAAATGCTTCCTTTGCAGCAAACCTTTTTGCAAAACAGTGCTCAGATTTTATAAGTTTTTTACATTTGGAAATTTCTTTAACATTATAAACTCTGTTTATAAATCTTTTATTTTTAATCGATTTTTTAATTCTAATTATACTTACGATATCAGTCCCTATTCCAAAAATTTTCATGATTTTAAAATCTTTTTAAAATTTTTAATAACAGAACTCATACCTTCAAAAATAGACTCTCCTATTAAAAAATGACCAATATTAAATTCTTCTATTCCTTTAACTTTTGAAAGTATTTTCGCTGATTTAAATGTTAAACCATGTCCAGCATGAACTTCTAAACCTAGTTTATTTCCTTCTTTAACAGCTTTTTTTATTCTTTTTAATTCATTGGTAAAATTTTTATTCATATTAATTTGATTACAAATTTTTCCTGTATGTATTTCTATACAATCTGCGTTTAGATTCTTTGCTTCATTAATGTCTTTTACGTTTGGTTCAATAAATAAGCTAATTCTGATTTTCTTTTTTTTTAGATTATTAATTAATCTTTTTAAGAAAGGTCTATTGTGATTTAAATTTAAGCCACCCTCAGTGGTAATTTCTTTTCTTTTTTCAGGGACTATACAAATAAAAGGTGGTTTACTTTTAGATGCTATTCTTAACATCTCCTTGGTTGCAGCTATTTCTAAGTTTAATGGTATTTTAATTTTATTTTTAATTTTTTTTAGATCATTTTCATTTATATGTCGTCTATCCTCTCTTAAATGAATTGTAACAGAGTCTGCTCCATTTTTTTGAGCTAATAAAGCAGCTCTTAAAGGACTTGGATAATTTTCACCTCTTGCATTTCTTACAGTAGCTACATGATCAATATTTACGCCCAGTCTAATTTTCTTCATTAAAGATTTCTACTTCCAGGTTTTACAGGATTTATAGACTGTAATTCTTTCGGTAAATCTTCTTTTTTATAAGTTGGTATATTGAGTTGTACTTGTGATATAATTTTATCTTTAATATTTGACTGACCGTTTGATCTATCAATTATACAAGCATATCCTATTATTTCAGCGCTATTAGAGCTAACTAATTTTGAGCACTCTAAACTTGATTTTCCTGTAGTTATAACATCTTCTACAATTAAAACTTTATTACCCTTTTCAATTTTAAAATCTCTTCTTAGTTTAAACTCGCCATCAACTCTCTCTGAAAAAATAGTTTTTTTATTTAATAGTTTACCTAATTCATATCCTACGATTATTCCTCCCATTGCAGGAGATAAAATTATGTCAAAATCAGTAAATTCTTTCTTTATTTTTTCTGCCAGTGATTGGCATATTTTTACTGCCTCATTTGGAATGCTCATTAACTTTGCGCACTGAACATACTTTGAGCTATGTAAACCAGAAGAAAGTATAAAATGACCTTCGATTAAAGCGTTAGTTCTTTTTAAAATTTTCAAAGATTCTTCTAATGAAAGCATTTTTCTTTTTTTTATGTCTTATTATTTTAAAATTTAAATTATTTTGTTTAATTTGACTTATCAAGTTAGTAAAGTTTTTCAAATCTTTAATTTGTAAATCAAAAGAAAATTTAAGGTATTCTTTTTTTCGCTTTAAAATATCAACATTTATTATATTTCCTTTGTTCAAACCAATTAAAGAACAAATGTCTCCTAATGCACCTGGTTTGTGAGGTAGATCTACCTCAATCGTGCTTGAGTAGTTTTTTTCATTTTTTTTATCTATTTCAGTTGATTTATCCTGCCAATATCTTCTAATTGCAGCTCTAGCTTTTCCAGTTTTAGCTGAGCTTAACCAGTGTAATGATGGGGAGGCATTTTTTGAAGTTTGGATATTTACCATATCTCCATTTTTTAGAATTGTTTGTAATGTAACTTCTCTGCCATTAACGTGAGATCCAATAGCACTATTACCAATTTTTGTGTGAACAGCGTAAGCAAAGTCTACTGGCGTAGCTAATTTTGGAAGTTTAATTACAGAACCTTTAGGGGTAAAACAAAAAACATTTTCTTGAAACATTTGTAATTTTGTAAACTCATAATAATGCTCCGGACTGTTTCCAGTTTCAATAATCTCAACTAAATCTCTTAACCAATCATATTCTTTCCACGAAAGATCTGAAAATTTTTCTGAGGATTTATATTTCCAATGAGATGCTATACCTCTTTCAGCGAATTCATGCATTTCAAAAGTTCTTATCTGAATTTCAATTCTATTTTTTTTTGGTCCTATTACTGAGGTGTGAATGGATTTGTAATTATTAATTTTTGGAGTCGATATATAGTCTTTGAATTTACCTGGTATCGTAGAAAACTTACTATGAAATATTCCAAGTGCTTTATAACAATCTTCGACATTTTTAACTATGACTCTAAACCCTATTATATCTGTTAGTTGTTCTAATGAAATTTTTTTGTTTTGGATTTTTCTCCATATGGAAAAAGGTGTTTTCTCTCTTCCAGCTATTGTTGCTTCAATTCCATTTTTTTTTAATAAATCAATTAGCTCTATTGAAATTGATTTAAATGTGTCATCACGATTATTTTTTATAAATTTTAATCTTTCATTTATTAAATCTCTAGCTGGTTGATTTAGTACTGCAAAAGATAAATCTTCTAACTCGTCTCTAATTCGATTCATTCCCATTCTGTCAGCGAGAGGGGCATAAATTTCCATTGTTTCTTTTGCTTTTATAATGATTTTATCTTTATCTTTTAAAAATTGAATTGTTCTCATGTTATGTAATCTATCTGCTAATTTTACTAAGAGAACACGTATATCCTTTGATGTAGCTAAAATTAATTTTCTAAAATTTTCAGCTTTTGAGTCACCAGCTGCTTTATTTTCCAAGGCAGAGATTTTTGTTACCCCCTCTACCAAATTAGCAACTTCCTCACCAAATTCTTTTTTTACGCTCTCGTAAGTTACTTTAGTATCTTCGATAGTATCGTGAAGCAAACCTGTTGTAATTGTTGCGCTATCAAGTTTCAATTCAGTTAAAATTTTTGCAACAGCAACTGGATGGATTATGTAAGGCACTCCCTCTTCTCTTTTTTGATTTTGATGAGCTTCTAAAGCAAAATTATATGCCTTATTTACAGTTTCTATATTTAAAAATTTATTATACGTTTTAATTTGATCAATTAATTCATTATTATTAATCATATTTTTATATTAACATTTTTAGTTAATCTTGTAATCTCTATCCTTGATTTAAAATCTAGTTTTTTAATTAAATAGTTTATATTTTGCTTTAAAACAGGATGTATCCAGTTAGGATCAATTTCTTTAATGGGATATAAAACAAAATTCCTAGTATGACATCTCGAATGCGGTAAAATAATAGAATCTTTTTTTACTATATCTGAGTTGTAATCAATTATATCGATATCACATACACGAGGATCATTCTTTTTAGTCTTAAAACGTCCTATTTTTTTCTCTATTGATTTAATTATTTTAAATAGAATTTCAGGATTTCCATCAAATAAACATAAGACGCCTATGTTAAGGTAATTTGGAAATCTTTTGTTTGGATAAGAAGGGGTTTCATAAAAATTGGAAATTTTTTTAATTTTTACCTTAGAAAATAATAATAAATCAATTGCAATTGTAATATTATCAAACCTGCTCCCGAATTTTGAATTAAGGTTTGATCCAATATTTAAATGTATCATTTATTATTTTTACTTAACAATCTTGCTTTTTCTCTATTCCAATCTCTTGTTTTTTTAACTTGTCTTTTGTCGTAAAGTTTTTTTCCCTTAGCTACCGCAATTTCTACTTTAACCTTTCCTTTAGAAAAATACAATTTAGTTGGAATTAATGTTAATCCATCTTGGTTAATTCTTCCAATGAGTTTATTAATTTCTTTTTTTTTAAATAAAAGTTTTCTATCTCCTTTTGGATCATGATTATTGTAAGATGATTGACGGTATAGAGGTATATGTGAATTAACTAAAAAAATTTCACCATTATTATCTACAGCGTAAGAGTCAGCTATACTTCCTTTACCGTCTCTTAAAGATTTTACTTCTGATCCTTTTAAAACTATTCCAGCTTCTAAAAGTTCTAAAAAAAAATAATTAAAACTCGCTTTTCTATTTAGACAAATAATTTTTTGGCCAGGTACTAATTTTTGTTTCATTAAAGTAACTTAGCTACTTTAAGTGCCTCTGTGACTTTTTCTTTGGTTTCTTCTCTAACTTCAACTAATGGTAATCTTACAGTTGGTTTGCACATTCCAAGTAACGATGCAGCATATTTTACTGGTGAAGGGTTACTTTCAATAAACAATGAAGTGTGAAGAGGTTGAAGAAGTTTATCTAACTCAATAGCTTTCTTTTGGTCATTCAAACAGGCTTTTTGAAAATCAGAAACGAGTTTAGCTGCAACGTTAGCAGTAACACCAATGGCCCCTACGCCACCACGTTTATTAAATTCAAAAGCATTGTCATCATTGCCAGTTAATTGAATAAATTCTTTTCCCATAGCTTTTAATTGTTGATCGACTCTATTAAGGTCCCCTGTTGCATCCTTAACTCCTTTTATATTTTTTAATTCATAAAGTTTAGCCATAGTATCAATTTCCATATTAATTACTGACCTCGAAGGAATGTTGTAAATAATAATTGGGATACCAACATTATCATTAATCTTTTTATAATGTTGATACAAACCTTCTTGTGTTGGTTTGTTGTAATAAGGAGTAACAACTAGTAATGCGTCGGATCCTGCTTTTTCTGCAAATTTTGACAATTCAATCGCCTCATCTGTAGAGTTAGAACCTGTACCTGCTATGATTGGAATTTTTCCTTTGCATTCTTTAACTGCTATTTCGATAATTTTTCTATGTTCATTATGAGATAATGTCGGGGACTCACCTGTAGTACCACCTGGAACTACACCATCAGTGCCGTTTTCTAAATGATAATTAATTAATTTTGCATACTCTCCTTCGCTAAGACTCTCATCTTTAAATGGTGTTATTAAAGCTACAATTGATCCTTTAAGCATATAATAATATAAGATATTTAATTCTTAACTTATGATCAATAAATTAATTAGTCTAGCTATATTAACATTTTTTTTATTAATTGGTCACAGTTATTCAGAAACGCAATTCTTATACCCTAAAAAAAAACCATCAATTTTTAAGCCAATAGATAAAACTGGTGAACAAAAAATTCAGAGCAATCTACCTCAAAAAAAACCTATAATTCAAAATGATAAACCTCAAGAAAAGCAAGTCTTGAATAAAGAAAAAATAATAGAAAAAAAGAAAGTTGAAATAAAAAGTGAACAGCAAAAAAAAACAGAAGAAAAAAAAATAAAAGTAGGATTTATTTTTCCTCAAAAAAAACCATCTATCTATAGATCTAAAACAAAAGAGCTCAAGAAATCATCAATATTAAAGCAAAAAGATTTTGAGCAAGCTAAAAAAACAATAGATTTTATAAATCAAAAAAAATGGAACAGTGCTTTAAAAAGTGCAGCAAAGGTAAAAGATAAGGAATTTAGAACTTTAATTACATGGATGCATCTTAAAACAACAAGAAATGGGGCTTCATTTAATGAATACAAGAAATTTATAGAACAAAATGAAGATTACCCTAGAATAAATAGAATAAAATATTTAGCAGAGGAAAAGATTTATTTAAAAAATAATTCACCGTCATCAATAATAAGTTGGTTTGAAAAGAATCCCCCTTTAGGTGGTCTTGGTAAAATTAAATTAGCTGAAGCTTATCTTGAGCAGAAAAAATTAGATAAAGTAGAGGAACTTATCAAGGATGGGTGGGTTACAGCACAAATAAGAAAAAATGACTTAGGATATTATAGGGCCAAGTTTAAAAAATTTATAACATCAGATGATCATATTAAACGAGCTGACCATCTAGCTTGGGAAAGAAAATATTGGGATCTAAAGAGAATGCTAAAGTACTTACCGAAAGATCAACGAGCTTTATATAATGCACGACAAATATTAATGAGTAACTCTTATGGAGTTGATAATGCAATAAATAAAGTTCCTGAATATTTAAAACAAGATCCTGGATTAGAATTTGATAGATTAAGATGGAGGAACAGAAGAGGTAGACTAGATGGATCTTTAGAAATTTTATATAGAAATTCTTTAAAAACTGAAACTCAAATGGTTCGTCCGGACAAGTGGTGGGAACAAAGAGAAAGTGTTGTTAGAAGTTTAATTTACAAAAAAAGATATAAAACAGCATATAAAATTTCAAGTGAACATGCTCTCTCAGCTGGTCCTTCATTTGCAGAAGCAGAATGGTTATCTGGTTGGATAGCTATAACTTTTTTAAATTCACCCGAGTATGCTATAAGTCATTTTCAAAATTTTTATAACAATGTAAGTTATCCAATTAGTTTAGCACGTGGTGCTTACTGGTTAGGACAATCTTATGAAAATCTAGGTGAAAAGGATTTTTCAAATAAATTTTATTCAGAAGCTGCACAATTTCCTATGACTTATTACGGACAATTAGCTTTTAATAAGATTAATCCTGGTGGAAATTTCGAATTAGTAGATCAATCATCTTTTAGTAAAGAATATGAAAAGGAATTTAAAAAAAATAAACTTATTAGACATATTATTTTATTAAAAGAACTAAACGCAACTCAACTTGGTAAAGATATTTTTAAACATTTAGCAGAATTAAATATAGAAAGCGGCAGTGAAGTTTTAGCCGCTGATTTAGCCACAAGTGTTGAAAGATATGACTTTGCGATACAAATTTCTAAAAAAGCCTCTTATCAAAAAAGATTTTATAATAAATTTAATTACCCAATTATTTCAACACCAAAGACTGTAAATAACAAAGTTATGCCTAAACAAGAAATAGTATTAGCGATTATAAGACAAGAAAGTGAGTTCGACAAAAGAGCAAACAGTTGGGCTGGAGCCAGAGGAATGATGCAGTTAATGAAACCAACTGCAAAAATTGTAGCTAAACAAGCTAAGCTTCCTTACAGCATAAGCGGTTTAACTCAAGATCCTGAGTATAATATTAAACTTGGATCATATTATTTTAATGGATTACTTGAAGATTATAATGGAGTATTTCCTTTTGCTATTGCTGCCTACAATGCCGGTCCAAATAGAGTTAAAACTTGGAGAAGAGTTAATGGAGATCCTTCTAAAGGACAAGTTTCTTATATAAATTGGATTGAACAAATTAGATTTGAAGAAACTAGAAATTATGTTCAAAGAGTTTTAGAAAATATCAACGTCTATAAATATATCTTAAGAAAAGAACCTGTTCAAATAGACAATTATTTTAATTAAATGGCGGAAGAGGAGAGATTCGAACTCTCGGTACGATGTTACTCGTACGGTTAGTTAGCAACCAACTGGTTTAAACCACTCACCCACTCTTCCGAGAAGCAAGTATCTTTATAGTAAAAATTAAACTATATTGCATCAAATTTCTCTAATGAAACAAGCAAAACTAAGTGGTATTTTTTATGCAGCATTTGCCTCTTTATGGTGGGGTATATTAGGAACTTTATATTTTAAATTTGTATCATTTGCTACACCTATAGAATTAACTGTTCATAGAACAATTTGGACGACTATCTTATTAATAATTACAACAGGATTTTTTTCAAAATGGGAAGAATTTAAAAGAATAATAAGAAATAAAAAAAATATAATCTTTTTATTTCTTTCAGGAATACTCGTGAGCATAAACTGGACAACATGGTTATATGCAGTAAGTATTAATAAACTTCTAGACTCGAGTCTTGGTTATTATATTTATCCAATTATAAGTGTTTTTTTAGGAAAATTATTTTTAAAGGAAAAACTAAACTTCAATCAAACTATTTCTGTTGTTTTAGTTGGGTTATCATTAATCTATTTTATGGTTAAATTAAATGAATTGCCATGGATTGGTTTGACTGTTGCGATTACATTCAGCTTATACGGTCTTATCAGGAAGAAAATTAAAGTTTCTTCAGATATAGGTTTATTAATTGAAACACTTTTAATATCTCCAATAGCAATAGGAATATTTATATATCTTATTATTATTGATATTAATATTTTTTCCCCTAATGAGCCCTTATTATCATTTTATTTATTTTGGGCTGGTTTTATGACTTTGATACCTCTATTTTTGTTTACGCTTGGTTTTAAGTTAATAGGAATTGGTCCTGCAAGTATGATACTTTTTTTAACGCCGACCTCTCAGTTTATACTAGGTGTTTTTTTTTTTAATGAAATATTAACTATTGAAAAACTATTTGGATTTATAATTATTTGGATAGCTGTTTCTCTTTATCTAAATGAATTACGAAAAGAATAATAAAAGATTACAAAAAATTGAATTAGAATTGAAATTGTAAACGAGATAAAAAGTAAATTATTTGTAATTAAATTACTGAATAAATTTGAAGGTAAAATTATTCCTACTAATAAACTTTTTTGAAAATCAATAGATGGAAAAAATAAAAAACCGCAAATTAAACCTAACAAGATTGATAAACGGGCTAATTTAAATTCAATTTTTTTTTTAAAGAATCCATAAAAAATTGTTATTACAGCCGCACAACATAATAAGTCTGCTAAAAGAAATAGATATAAGATGCTGTAACCTTTAGAGGAGATCAGAAAAACAATTAAACTAAGTAATAAAATTATAAAATTTACTTTCTTCTTTAATTCTTTGCCTGAAAGTCCTTTATTAATTTGTTTTCCATTCAGAATTAGTATGCTTGAAATCGCGTTAATCAAAGTATCAATTGTGCTTAGTGTTAATGATAAAGCTAAAATTAATATTCCTAAAATAATATATAAATCTTTATTTCTTAGAAGAAGATCAAAAAATGCTAAATCAGGATTCACTTCTTGATTAATTGAATAAGATATTAATCCAGTATAACCCATCCAAAATACTATTATGAAAATTATAGCTGAGGAGTATAATAAACTATCTTTCAATTTATTATTATTTCTTGCAGCAAAAACTCTTTGCCAATTTCCCTGATGAAAAAGATTTGTAGCGGCTACTGCAATAAAAAAAGTAAGACCAGCTGTGAAATTAGGTAAATATTTCGTGTCTAATAAATTTGGTGAATTTTTTTTTATTATTTCAAAACTACTTATATCTAAACTTTCTAAAATAAGTGTGAATGAAGCTAAAATTATTACTGAAACTATAATAAATTGATATTTATCTGTTATTACAGACAGCTTAAATCCACCTTTCAGTATATAAAGTAAACAAATAATTAGTGTAATTGCTGATGTAGCCCATAAAGGAGTTTTTGAAATTAAATTCAACAATGATGCAATAGCTGTTACTTCTGCTATCAAAAAAATCGTTAAATAGAATAAAATTAGAAATAAGCTAAGCTTTAATATTCCATCACCGAACCTTTTTTTTATGAATTCAGTAAGACCTAGTCCCTTAGGAAATTCTTTTCTAATTTTAGGTCCAAAATTATACAAAAAAAGCATGGGTGCAGCTGTTCCTAAAGCATAACCAATCACCGCTCCCAGACCGCCCCAAGTTGCAGCAGACGCTGGGCCAAATAATATCCAAGCACCTAGAGCGGATGCTGTTAAACTTGCGGTTAATGTGAAAGTGTTTTCATCTCTATTTCCAACAATATAATCTTGAGTGCTTAAGTTTTTTTTTGAATTCAGATAACCAAGAGCTACAAAAAAAAGCCCTGTTATGATTACTACTGTTAATGAAAATTGTATCGAAATGGTTGTTATCATATCTCCCTTACTGAATTACCGGTCAGGTTCTACGGGTATAATCTCAGTCTTTTAGACACCCCTTATTTAAATTATATACTTATCTTTGGAAGAGAGTCAAACGATGCAGTGTCTATTTTTGAAGAGTGTTCCCTTCTCATTTTCCAATCATTATTAATTCCAGCTTGAGCTATGCTTATTGCGTTACGTCCATATTTAGCATTAGTGAAATCAATTGCTTTCATTAATGTTTTTGATTTATTTTCTAAAATAGGTGCTAATAAATTTAATTCTTTTTCTGATGAATTTTTTAATTTTGATAAAATAATTCCAGCCTTTTGATAAAAATACCCATATTTATAAATTTTATTCAATCCATTTATAGCAGTTTTTACTAGCTCTAAACTATTATTAGTATCTACTGGTAGCTCGATTGTTATGGAGTTTGAATAATACTTTCTGTTTTTATCAAAAGGACTTGTTCTAATAAATACTGTCACCGCTCTTGTAGTCTGTTTATCCGTTCTAATTTTTTCAGCCGCATTCAAGCAATGCGTTGTTATAGACTCTTTTAGTTTGTCTAGACTTTCAACTTTTTTTCCAAAAGATCTTGATACACAACAACTTTTTCTTTTTGTTTCCTCTGTTTCTAAATCGATACAAGGTATTCCTCTCAACTCCATTACTGTTTTAGCGCCTAATACATTCGTACTTTTTTTAACCCAGGTGTTCGATATATTTTTTAATTTATATGCATTATCTATTCCATTTTTAATGTATAGTTTTGATAGTTGTCGACCAACTCCCCATACATCAGAAATTTCAAATTTTTTTAATATTTCATCGATATCTTTTTTTAAAAATATTACGCCAGCTTTATTTTTTTTAGCTACGTGATTTGCAACTTTACTTAAAGTTTTTGTACACGAAATACCAACGCTTGTTGGAATTCCAGTCCACTTAAGAACTCTTTCTCTGATTTTTTTTCCATATTCTTCTGTCATTTCATCTTTTATGTGTGATAAATCTATAAAAGCCTCATCTATTGAATAGATTTCTATTTTATCTGAAAATCCTTTTAATACTCTCATTACTCTTCTTGATAGATCGCCGTACAATGAATAGTTAGAAGAAAATATTTGAACATTATTTTTTTTAACTAGTTCTTTAACTTTAAAATATGGTTCGCCCATCTTAATTCCTAATGCTTTAGCTTCTGTTGATCTTGATATTACACAGCCATCATTATTTGAAAGTACAACAACAGGCACGTTTCTTATTTTCGGATTAAATAATCTTTCGCATGAAACGTAGAAAGAATTGCAATCAACAAGAGCAATTTTTTTTTTACTATTGTTTATGAATGACATATGTTACTACTCCCCAAATTATAATTTCTGGATTATCTGTTAAATTAATTCTATCTGATGTATTTTTAGACCCAGATGTCAGATAGTTAGTTTCTTTGCTCTTGATTAAAGTTTTTACTACAAGTTCTTCATTAACATTTGCTATTACTGTGGAAAAATTTTTTGGGTTTAGACTTTTATCTACTATTAATAAATCTCCATCGTATATACCGACGTTAGTCATAGATTTTCCTTGGACTCTTATAATAAAAGTAGCTGGTGCATTTGTTATTAAGTGTGAATTTAAATCTATATCATCTTCAATATAATCAGTGGCTGGTGACGGAAAGCCGGCTCCTACTTTATGTAAATAAAATGGTATTGTTAGCTTCATAAATGTTCTTGTTTTGTTCTTTATAGCTGATAAACTGCCCTTCAGTCAACCCTTTTGATTTAAATTGATAAAGTGGGTCAAATTGCAAATCGAAAAAAAGAGAGAGATTAGCTATTAACAATATGTGATTAAAAAAATATTTTCAATATTATTAGCACTACTTATAACGACAGGTGTTCAAGCAGCATCTAAATTAGACTCGATCAAAAAAAGTGGTGAGTTAAGAGTTGGTACAACAGGAGACTGGGATCCAATGTCAATGAAAGATCCAAAAACAAATAAATATAAAGGATTTGATATTGACGTGATGAATGAACTAGCTAAAGATTTAGGAGTAAAAGTGAAATTTGTGCCTGCAGAATGGAAAACCATTGTTGCAGGAATAACAGCTGATAGATACGATATATCGACAAGTGTAACCAAAACACCAAAAAGAGCTGAAGTAGCTGGATTTACCGCTACGTATTATAAGTATGCAACAGTCCCACTTGTTTTAAAAAAGAATTTAAAAAAATTTTCAACTTGGGATTCTTTAAACAATAGCAATGTAACTATAGCTACAACGTTAGGTACATCTCAAGAGGAAAAAGCTAAAGAATTTTTTCCGAAGTCAAAACTTCAATCAGTTGAGGCGCCCGCAAGAGATTTCCAAGAAGTCTTAGCAGGAAGAGCTGACGGAAATATTACAAGTTCAACAGAAGCAAATAAATTAGTTATTAAATATCCTCAATTAGCTATAGTTCCTGATGGAGGAAAAAATCCTGCATTTCTTGCAATGATGGTGCCAAAGGGTGACAAAGTGTGGAATGATTATGTAAGTAATTGGATTAAAAAAAAACAATCATCTGGATTTTTTAAAACTTTACTAGCAAAGTACGATCTGAAAAGCTTATAATTTAAGTTCCAATACATCCCATTTATAAATATAGTCAATTAGTGAAATTCTTAAAAATAATTTCTATTCTATTTTTACTTCAAGGATGTAGTTCAAACTATGAATGGGGTTGGTATATATTAAGTCCGGATAACATAGATGGTTTAACTAATATAAAATTTTTAATTAGCGGAATTACAACTACTATTTATATTTCAGTAGTATCAATAATTCTGGCAATGATTATCGGTTTGATAGTTGCTTTACCATCATTGTCAAATAATAAATTCTTAACTTATTTTAACATAACATACGTAGAAATTGTTAGAGCCATCCCTTTATTAGTTTTAATTCTATGGATTTATTATGGTCTTCCGATTATGATCGGGGTAAGCTTCTCACCATTTGTTTCAGGAATAATTGCTTTAACTATTAGTGAAAGTGCGTTTCAGGCAGAAATTTTTAGAGCAGGAATTAATTCAATTTCAAAAGGACAACATGAAGTGTCCGAGTCATTAGGAATGGATTTTTGGAGAAAAATGAGATTGGTAATTCTTCCTCAAGCAATTAAAGTTGTATTGCCAGCTATGGGAAACCAATTTGTTTATGTATTAAAAATGTCCTCTCTAGTATCAATTATAGGTATAGGAGATTTAACAAGAAAAGCTAATGAGCTAGTCACTACTACCTATAGACCTTTAGAAATATATACTTTTTTAATTTTGGAATACTTAGTGCTAATTTTAGTAGTATCTTATTTTGTGAGAAAATTAGAGAATAAACTAGAATACAAATAATTTTTTAAAAGAAATCCTAAATACTCTCTTTAAAAAGAATGGTACAAAAGTTAATACAACTAATCCCATCATCCAATTTGTTACTAAAATCGTATAAAAAATATCTTGATATTCACCGTTTCTAATATTTATGACATACCATAACGACATAAATGGTATTAAAGTTAATCTAAGTATTGTCATGTATAAACTATAAATGGGCCTTTTGAGTGCCTGAAATAAAGCAGAGGTAATAAAGAAAACAGGATAAACCGGTCCAATTAAAGCTGCTACTTGCAAATAAAGTGCTCCTCTTCGGATTACTTCTAAATCATTAGTAAAAAAAGAGATTATGATTTCTGAAGTTAGATAAACAAATATACCTGCTAATACCATAAATCCTGAACCAAACATTAGAGCTTTTCCATACACTTCTTTTACTCTGAAATACATTTTTGCCCCAAAGTTTTGACCTGCAATTGATAAAACAGCGGTATTTAAACCTATAACTGGTAACAATAAAACTTGTTCAATTCTAACAGCAGTACCATAACCCGCTGTAGCTAATTCTCCAAACTGACCAACAAAATAGAAAATATTAAATACTCCAAACATTATCATCAACATAGTAAACATTATTGGTACTGATTGTTTAAAAAGCGAGCTTAAGTAATCGATTTTTGGTTTAAAGCATTCTAGATAAAGGAATTTTTTTAATTTACAGCAATAAACTTTATTAGCTAAATATATTAAGCCGATACACTGAGAAACTATTGTAGCAATAGCTAAACCTGCAATTCCAAATGCTGGTATAAATCCATAACCAAATATGAATAATGGATTTAAAAAAATATTTAAGAAAAAAGTAAAAATTAAAACATTTCTATAACTTTTTGTATCACCTTGAGCATTTAATGTTCCATTCAAAGATAATTGAACTAATACAATGACAGCTCCAAAAAAAATAATATCTAAGTATTCACGTGTTAAAATTATACTTTCTTCAGTAGAACCCATAATTCTTAAAAGTTCATCAGAAAAATTTAAACCAAATAAAGTTACGAAAATTGAAACTACAATTGCTAATATTATTGACTGAGCAACGTACATTGAAGCTTTTCTGTCCTCTTTGGCTCCAATTGAATTACTAATTAAAGCTGTAGTTCCAGCTCCAATACCAACCGCAACAGCTATTGCTATAAAATAAATTGGCCAGGATTTTGCAATTGCTGCTAGCGCCTCTGGTGAAATTCTTCCAGCAAAATAAGTATCGACTAGATTGTAAAAAGTTTGAAAGAGAGACCCTGTACTTGCAGGTATGGTTACTTTTCTAAGAAGCTGCCAAATCGAACCTTTAGTCAAATCCATAATTAAAATTCCTTTTGGAACTTATGCTTTCTTCCAGCTTTTTTAGCAAGGTTAATTTGATTTTGCCTCATACGAAATCTAGTTTTTTGTGAATTTAAGAGTGTGTCATAACACCTAGGACATGAAACACCCTCCTCGTATTTGTTAGATTTTTTGTCTTTTGGTGAAAAAGGTTTTCTACAACCACTACATACGGAGTAGGTTCCTTGTTTTAATCTGTGTTTAAGAGATATTCTATTATCAAAAACAAAACACTCTCCTTTCCATAGACTGTCTTTCTTTTCGATTTTATTTAAATAATTAAGTATCCCGCCTTTTAACTGGAAAACGTTCTTAAAACCTTTTCTTTTTAAAAATATTGAGGCTTTTTCACACCTAATACCCCCGGTACAAAACATTGCTACAGGTTTAGCCTTATCGATTTTTTCTAAATATTTTGGAAAATCTCTAAAATTTTGAATATTTGGATTTATAGAATTTTTAAAAGTACCCACATCATATTCAAATGGCTTTCTAGCATCTACGACCAAAGTATCTTTATTTGAAATAAGTTTATTCCATGATTTCCCAGAAATATATCTATTAAGTTTTTTATTCTTTGAGTTTATTTTTAAACCAAGTGGAACAACTTCATTTTTAATTTTTATTTTACCTTTGTGGAATGGTTGAAAATGACTTTGAGACATATTCTTACTGTCAAAATCTTTAAAATTAAATACTTTTTTTAAAGATTTAATTATCTGGCTAATATTTCTCCTCTTTCCAGCAATTGTTCCATTAATTCCTTCTTGGGAAAGTATAATTGTGCCACTTATGTTATTTTTTAAAATTTCTCTTTGCAGAAACTCTTTATTTTTCTTTAAAAAATTAATTTTCTTAAACTTATAAAATCCAAAAACAGTGAACATTATTTTTTAATACAAATTGTTAATCCATCACCAATGGGAATGATATTTTTTATCACTCTATCATCGTCTTTTATATATTTGTTAAATTCTCTAATGATATTGGTGAATTTATCATTTTTTGAATTATCGGCTACCTCACCATGCCATAAGACATTATCAATTATAATAAGTCCATTTTTACCAATTAATACAACACTTTTTTCATAATAATTTATATAATTTTCTTTATCTGCATCAATAAAAACCAGATCAAATTTTTGTTTAGCATTTTCTAGTTCTTTCAAACTCTCAAGTGCTGGCTTTATAATTTGTGTTATCTTGTTTTCATTAGCCTTATCATAAAAAGATTTTGCTTTTTTACTAAATTCAACGTTTTTATCTAAGCTAATTAAAGATCCACCATCAGGTAATGATAAGGCCATTGATAGAGCGCTAAAACCTGTAAAACTTCCAATTTCTAAAACTTTTTTTGTATTAGATGTTTTAATTAATGTTTGAAGAAATTGCGCTTGTGAAATAGAAATTTGCAATTTCTTTTGATCACCAAGACTAAGATTATAATTTAAGATCTCTTTTTGAACGTCAGTAAGATCATCAGAATGGTCAATAATATACTTTTCAAGATTATCTGTTAAATCTAATTTTTTAGGCATAATTAGCCTTTTAAAAGTTTTTTTAGGATCTCGTTTGTTAATTGAGGATTTGCTTTTCCACCAGATAATTTCATAACCTGCCCAACAAAAAAACCAAATAATTTTTCTTTTCCAGCTTTGTATTGATCAACTTTATCTTTATTTTTTGATAGTATCTCATTAATTATTTTTTCTAATTCTTTAGGATCACTTTGTTGCTTCATTCCTTTTGACTCTATAATTTTTTTTGGATTATCTCCGCTTTCAACCATAATCTCGAAAACTTCTTTTGCTATTCTTCCTGAAATTTCTCCAGATTTAATTGATTGAACTAACTCTGCAAAATGTTTTGTTGATATAGGAGATTTTGATATATCAAGCCCCCTATCATTTAACATCGCAAATAAGTCCCCCATCATCCAAGTAGCTGCGAGTTTTTTATCGGATAATTTTGCAACTTCTTCATAATAGTCAGATATATCTTTTTCTGAGACTAAAACATTTGCTTCATATGCATTTAGTCCATATTCTTTTATAAATCTCTCTTTTTTTTTATCAGGAAGCTCTGGAAGAGATTTTTTTAAATCATCAATTAATTGTTGTTCTAACTTTAAAGGCAAAAGGTCTGGATCAGGAAAATATCTATAATCATGTGCATCTTCTTTTGATCTCATTGATCTTGTCTCATTTTTTTTTGTATCGAAAAGTCTTGTTTCTTGATCTATTTCTTTACCGTTTTCTATTAGTTCAACTTGTCTAGCAGCTTCATATTCTATTGCCATCTGCATAAATTTAATAGAATTTACATTTTTGATTTCACACCGTGTTCCAAAATTTTTGTCACCTTCTTTTCTTACTGATACATTTACATCAGCTCTAAGTGATCCCTCTTGCATATTTCCATCACAGGTTCCTAAATATCTCATAATTGATCTTAATTTTTTTATGTAAGCATTAACCTCATCTGGTGATCTTAGATCTGGCTTGCTGACTATTTCCATTAAAGCAATTCCTGAACGATTTAAATCTACGTAAGTATTAGATGGATCCATATCATGAATACTTTTACCCGCATCTTGTTCAAGATGAAGTCTCTCTATACCGATTACTTTTGATCCATAAGGCATATCTAATAAAACTTTACCCTCTCCTACTATAGGGTTCTTGTACTGAGATATTTGATAACCTTGGGGTAAATCTGCATAGAAATAATTTTTTCTATCAAAAACCGAGTAATTATTTATTTTGGCATTTAAACCAAGGCCTGTTCTTACAGCTTGCTTAACACATTCTTCATTAATGACCGGTAACATTCCTGGAAAAGCAGAGTCAATCAAACTCACCTGATTATTAGGATCAGCACCAAATTTAGTTGATGAACCAGAAAAAAGTTTAGATTTAGATAAAACTTGAGCATGAACTTCAAGACCTATAACAACTTCATATTTGTCTTTTTCTCCCTTAATAAAATAATCAAATTTTTCTTTACTCATGACCACCACTTTTTAATTTCATTTTTAAAACCACAATTTTTTTCAAATGCGTAACCAATATTAAGAATTTTTTGCTCGTCTAATGCTTTACCAATAAGCTGCAAACCTAAAGGATAACCTTGCTTATCAGCACCAGCAGGCATTGATAAAGCTGGTAAACCAGCTAAATTTACAGGTACAGTAAAAATATCATTTAAATACATGGAGACAGGATCATTTGTTTTTTCCCCTATTTTGAATGCAGAGCTTGGTGTTGATGGTGTTAGAATTCCATCAATTTTTTTAAAACTATCATCAAAATCTTTTTTAATTAGTTGTCTCACTTTTTGTGCTTTAAGATAATAAGCATCATAATAACCTGATGAAAGAACATAAGTTCCAATTAATATTCTACGTTTAACCTCATCTCCAAAACCTTCAGACCGAGTTTTTTCATACATCTCAATTAAATCTTTTCCTTGTTTTGATCTATAACCATATCTAACTCCATCATACCTGGCTAAATTAGACGAAGCTTCAGCTGGAGCGACTATATAATAAGTAGGTAAAGCATATTTTGTGTGTGGTAGTGAAATATCAATTAGTTCTGCGCCTAAATCTTTTAATATTTTTTTTCCTTTTTCCCAAAGTTCATCTATTTCCTTAGGCATATTATCAACTCGATACTCTTTAGGGATTCCAATTTTTAAACCTTTAATGTTATCTTTTAAATTTTTTGAATAATTTTCTTTCTTTTTATTAATTGATGTAGAATCTTTTTCATCAAAACCTGACATTGCCTCTAACATAATAGCGCAATCAGTAATATCTTTTGTCATTGGACCAGCCTGATCTAGAGAAGATGCAAAAGCTACGATACCCCATCTAGAACATAAACCATAAGTTGGCTTTAAACCAACTGTACCAGTGAATGAAGCTGGTTGTCTAATCGAACCACCTGTATCAGTTCCAATCGTCGCTGGGGTTAAGTCAGCAGCTAATGCAGATGAAGATCCTCCTGATGAACCACCTGGAACTAGTTGGTCACCAACTGGATTAATAACGTTTCCAAAATAACTAGTCTCATTAGATGAACCCATCGCAAACTCATCACAATTTAGTTTTCCTAACAAAAAAGAACCATTGTCCCAAAGATTTTTAGTAACTGTAGACTCATATGATGGAACAAAATTATTTAAGATATTACTACCAGCAGTAGTTTTAACATTTTCTGTACAAAATAAATCTTTAACAGCGAGTGGAATACCTGGCAGCAGTTGATCAAAATTTGGTTTGTTGTCAAACTGTTTTGCTTTATCTAAGGCTTGATCAAAAGTAGTTGTAACGAATGTATTAAGTTTTTTCGCACCCTCAATATTCTTGATATAAGCTTTTGTTAAGTCAGTTGAAGAGATTTCTTTTGTTTTAACTCTTTTGATAATTTGATTTAAACTTTGATTAATAATATCACTCATTATTCAACTACCTTAGGTACTACAAAAAACTCATCGCTATCTTTTGGTGAATTTTTTAAAACTTTTTCTCTTATTTTTCCGTCATTAATTTCATCTTTTCTTGATCTTAAAGATTGATTAAGAATTGACGTTAATGGCTCTACTTTATTAGTATCAAGCTCGTTTAATTGTTCTATAAATTTGAAAATAGAGTTTAAGTCTTTTGTTAAACTATCAACTTTAGCATCATTGACTGAAATTCGAGCTAATTTTGCAACATGCTTAATTTTTTCTTTATCTAGAGACATTTGTGAAATAAGTTAATTTTAAATGTTTTATCACAAATTAGGTAAATTTCATGCTTGATATTGAGTTATTTATTCAAAAAATTAATAAAAAATCCAGATTAATTGGTATTGATCCGGGTGGAAAGAGAATTGGTATTGCTATATCTGATGAAAACAAAATTGTAGCTTCACCCTATACTACACTTGTTAAAGAGAATTATTCAAAACTGCTCTTAGAGATAAAAAAAATATTCAAAGAAAATGAAATCGATGGAATAGTTGTGGGGAACCCATTAAATATGGATGGTTCATCAGGTCCCTCCTCTCAATCTGCTAGGGATTTTGCAAAAAATCTCTCAAAAGATGTTACAGAAAATATCACTTTGTGGGATGAAAGGTTATCTAGCCAAGGAGCTTTTAATTTAAGTGGTGAAATGTCAATTAATACATCAAAAAAGAAGAGTAAATTAGATGAAAATTCAGCTCAATTCATTTTACAAGGATTTTTAGATTTTTATCATAAAAATAATACTTGATATAAAATAGTAAAACGCCTATAGAGTTGATTTTAATGGCAACTGTAAAAAAAGTTTCAGCTATTAAAAATACCCCCAAACATCTTTTAGGTATTCAAAATCTATCAATTATAGAAGCTAAAAATATATTAAACGAAGCAAAGACTTTTATTAAACTAAATAGAGGTAGCTCAAAAAAATTAGATATCCTTAGAGGTAAAACACAAATAAATTTATTTTTTGAACCATCTACAAGAACTCAGAGTTCTTTCGATCTTGCAGGTAAGAGATTAGGTGCAGATGTAATGTCAATGAATATGAGTAATTCAGCTCTCAAAAAAGGTGAAACACTAATTGATACAGCTATGACTTTAAATGCAATGCATCCAGATATAATTGTCATAAGACATCAAGACTCTGGGGCTCCAAATTTACTTTCCCAAAAAGTAAATTGCACAGTTATAAATGCTGGAGATGGCAGAAGAGAACATCCTACACAAGCTCTGCTTGATGCTTTGACTATAATTAATAGAAAAGGAAATATTGAAGGATTAAAAATTGCAATATGTGGAGACATACTTCATTCAAGGGTAGCAAGATCAAATATTTATTTAATGAATATGTTAGGTGCTGAAGTGAATGTCATTGCACCAAAAACTTTAATGCCTGTTGCAATTGAAAAACTAGGTGTCAAAGCGTTCACAGATATGAAAAAAGGTTTAGACGGTTGCGATATTGTAATGATGCTAAGATTACAAAACGAAAGAATGCAAGGATCATTCCTGCCGTCTAAAAGAGAGTATTATGAATTTTTTGGTCTTACTCCAGAAAAACTTAAGCTTGCAAAAAAAGATGCATTACTTATGCATCCAGGGCCTATGAATAGAGGTGTTGAGATCGATACTAAATTAGCTGATGATATAAATGTTAGTCTTGTAAAAGAACAAGTTGAACTAGGAGTGGCTGTAAGAATGGCTTGCTTAAAATTATATTGTAAATAAAAATGGAAAAAATTTTAACAAATGTAAGAATTATTGATCCTTCCCAAAAAATAGATGAGATTGGAAATATAATTATTGATGAAAAAGGTAAAATTAAATCAATAGGAAAAAAAACAAAACTCTCTGATGCTTCAAAAACAGCTGAAAAAATAGATTCACAAGGCAATATTGCTATTCCTGGAATAGTAGACATGAAAGCTTTTGTTGGTGAACCAGGTTTTGAATATAAAGAAAATTTCAGGACACTTAGTCAAGCTGCTTTAGCAGGCGGAGTAACTTCAATTGTGACTATGCCAAATACTAAACCAGTTATAGACAATGTATCAATGGTTGATTTTATAATTAGAAGAGGAAGAGATAAGGCCAAAGTTAACCTATACCCATGTGCAGCTATAACAAGACAATTAGAGGGGCTGCAAATGTCTGAGTTTGGATTGTTAAAAGAAAGAGGAATAATTGGTTTTTCAGATGTAAATAAAACAATTCAAAATACAGAATTGATGTCTAGAATAATGAATTACGCATCGGACTTAGATACACTCATTATGCAGCATGCAGAGGATTATGAGCTAGCAAAAAATTCTTGTATTAATGAAGGAGAAGTGGCAACAAGATTAGGTTTGCAGGGTGTATCTGATATAGCTGAAAGAATAATAATTGAAAGAGATCTTTCTTTATTGAGTGAATTTCCATGTAGGTACCATATAAATCAAATTTCTTCTAAAAACTCTTTAAAAGTAATCGAAAAAAATAAATCTAATGGAATTAGATTTAGCACTGGGGTTTCGATCAATAATTTATCGCTTAATGAAAATGATATTGGTGAATTCAGAACATTCTTAAAGCTCTCCCCTCCTCTAAGAACTGAAGATGATAGACTTTCATTGATAGATGGAATTAAGAAAGACCTAATAGATGTAATAGTCAGCGATCATACGCCTGAAGATGAAGAAAGTAAAAGGTTGCCTTTTTCTCAAGCTGCAACTGGCTCTATTGGAATTGAAACATTGCTTCCTCTCTCCTTAGAACTTTACCATAATAAGTCATTAACTCTAGAAAAAATAATCAGATGCTTAACAATTAATCCTGCAAAAATTTTAAAGATTAATAAAGGAACTTTAAAAAAAGGATCTGATGCAGATATCTGTGTTTTTGATTTAGAAGAACCCTGGATGGTTAAAGCAGAAGAATTAAAATCAAAATCTAAGAACACAGCAATAGAAAATAGAAAACTACAAGGTAAAGTAAAAATGACTTTTTTAAATGGAGAATTGGTTTATTCAAATTAATGGATATAAATTTCATTATAGTAGCAATTTATTCGTATTTACTTGGTTCAATACCTTTTGGATTAATACTTACTAAATTGTTTTTAAAAAAAGATATTAGAGATGTAGGGTCTGGTAACATTGGAACAACAAATGTTTTAAGAACAGGAAAAAAATCTTTGGCTGCTGCCACTCTACTCTTAGATTTGCTTAAAGGTTATTTATCAGTTGTAATTACTTTTCATTATTTTGAAGATTTGATTTCTTATTCAGCTCTATTATGTTTTGTGGGACATATTTTTCCAATTTGGTTAAAGTTTAAAGGAGGAAAAGGTGTAGCAACTTATCTTGGAGTGATATTAGCCCTATCACATAAATTTTTTTTAATTTTTGGTATCAGCTGGTTAGTTTTAATTATACTTTTTAGATTTGCTTCATTGTCTTCAATTGCTTCAACATTAATAATTTTTTTATATTCATACTTTTTTGAAAGCAATAATTTTTCTTTCATACTTTTTATCTTTTTTATAATAATTCTTTATACTCATAGAGAAAATATAGTCAGATTAAAAAACTCTTCGGAAAATAAAATTAAGTTATAATCATTGTCTTTTTTCATTTTTTAAATAAAAAATTTGACAAACTCATTTTATTTTGAAAATAAACAATTAATGAATTTAGTTATTGTTGAGAGTCCAGCTAAAGCTAAGACTATAAATAAATATTTAGGAAAAGATTATCTAGTTTTAGCAAGTTATGGACACATAAGAGATCTGCCATCAAAAAATGGTTCAGTTGATCCTGAAAATAAATTTCAAATGGAATGGGAAATAGATTCATTTTCAAAAAAATATTTAAAAGAAATTACTAATGCAGCTGAAGACTCTGATAAAATTATATTAGCTACTGACCCTGATCGTGAAGGAGAAGCGATTGCTTGGCATGTGAAGGAAGTTTTAGAGAAAAAAAAACTATTAAAAGATAAAAATTTAGAGCGAGTTGTTTTTAATGAGATAACCAAGAATGCAATTCTTGATGCGATTAAAAATCCACGAGACATTCATTTACCTTTGGTTGAAGCTTATCTTGCCAGACGGGCATTAGACTATTTAGTTGGTTTCAATATCTCTCCTATTTTGTGGACAAAGTTACCAGGATCAAAATCAGCAGGAAGAGTTCAATCTGTAGCTTTAAAATTAATTACAGAGAGAGAAAAAGAGATCGAATTATTTAAACCTGAGGAATATTGGACACTCACTTCAGATTTTACAAATAAAGATAATAAAAATATTTTTTCTAAATTAAGTTTATATAATGGTGAAAAAATAGAAAGATTCTCTTTTAAAAATAAAGATCAGATTCAACAAGCAGTTGATGTAATCAACAAAACTAAATTTAAAATTGCTGATGTTAATACAAAATTATTTAGAAGAAATCCTATAGCGCCTTTTACTACCTCGACTTTGCAACAGACTGCATCTGGTAGATTTGGATTTGGTGCATCTAGGACAATGCAAATTGCCCAAAGACTTTATCAAGGAGTTGATATCGAGGGAGAAACAACTGGATTAATTACTTACATGAGAACAGACGGAACTAATATTTCAAAGGAAGCAATAAGTGATTTTAGAAAATTCATAGAAAAAGATTATGGAAATAAATATTTACCTGAAAACCCAAATAGTTTTACAGGAAAAAAAGCAAAAAATGCACAAGAAGCTCACGAGGCTATTAGACCTACAGATGTAAAGAGAAAACCGTCAGATATAAAAAAATATGTTAATGCTGATCAATTTAAACTTTACGAATTAATTTGGTCTAGAGCCTTATCGTCTCAAATGACGCCAGCAGAATTTGATAGAAATACAATAATAATTTCTTCCGCAGATAATAAGATAAATTTTAGAGCAAGCGGGTCAGTAATTAAATTTGATGGTTTCCTCAAAGTTTATCAAGTTCAAGAAACGGATGAGGATGCAAAAAATATTTTACCAGAGGTAAAAGTTGGGGAAGAAATAAACATATTTAAATTAAACGATGAGCAACATTTCACTGACCCTCCTCCACGATATTCTGAAGCGAGTTTAGTAAAGAAAATGGAAGAATTGGGTATCGGTAGGCCATCTACTTATGCCAGTATTATATCGGTTTTATCTACTAGAAATTACGTAGAACTAATGAATAAAAGATTTCATCCAACTGATAGAGGAAAGCTAATTTCAGCTTTTTTGGAGAAACTATTCTCTAAATATGTTGACTACAATTTTACAGCAGATCTCGAAAATCAGCTTGATGAAATTACGAGTGGAAAGATTGAATGGGTAGAGGTTTTAAACAATTTCTGGAAGGATTTTTACGAAAACGTAGGGAAAGTTAAAGAAAAAAGGACTAGAGAAGTACTTGATTTATTAAATGAAAGCTTAGGAGCATTAATTTTTGAAAGAGATGATAAAGATGCAATAGACAGAAAATGTAAGCTGTGTTCTGATGGTCAATTAAGTCTTAAGAATAGCTTTAGAGGTGGAGCCTTTATTGGTTGCTCAAACTATCCTGACTGCAAATTTACGAGGCCGCTATCTAAAAGTAAAGCAGCTGCGCAATACAACTTAGCTGAACCAAAACTTTTAGGCCAAAATGAAAAAGGGAAAGATATTTATTTGAAAAATGGAAGATTTGGTCCCTACCTTCAGTATGAAAAGGAAAAAGAGGAATTAGAAACAAAAAAAAAGAAAGGTAGAAAGAAAAAAATTGAGAATGAAAATTTAAAAAATGTATCTATACCAAAAGGAATTGAAGTCGATAGTATTGATTTAGATAAAGCTAAATATTTATGTTCGCTACCAAAAGTTTTAGGTCAGCATCCTGAAAATGGGCAAGATATAACATTAAATTCTGGAAGATTTGGTCCGTATCTTAAATGTGAAAATAAATCAGCGAGACTTGAAAATGTGGAAGATCTTTTTTCAATTGGTTTAAATAGAGCCATTACATTAATTGCTGAAGCAAAACCAGGTCGAATATCATCTTCATTAATAAAAGATCTTGGAGAACATCCAGAAGATAAAAAACCAGTAAGAGTTATGAAAGGTCAGTACGGTCCTTATATAAAATATAAATCTTTAAACGCCACAATTCCAGAAGAGAAAGATCCAAATGAGCTAACTATGGAAGAGGCTTTAATTTTAATAGAAAAAAGAAGAGAATACGATAAAGCTAAAAAAAAAGGTAAAAGAAAATGAGCAAGATTGAAAATAGAATTAAAGAGTTAAATATTAAATTACCAGATCCCAAACCACCAGTTGGAGCGTATGTGGCCACTAAGATAATTGGAAAATTATTGTATTTATCAGGCCAAATATCAATTGATGAAAATGCAAAACTTATAACAGGTAAAATTGGAAAAGATTTAAATTTAGACGAAGGATACAAAGCTGCTGAGAGATGTGGATTAAGTATTGTTGCTCATGTTAAAAATGCTTGTGGAGGTGACTTAGATAAAGTTAAATCTTGTGTTAAATTAACTGGTTATGTGAACTCAACTGATAATTTCAAAGATCAACCAAAAATAATAAATGGTGCTTCAGATATTATTGCTAAAATATTTGAAAAAAAAGGCGAACATACTCGAGCAGCTGTGAGTGCGAACAGTTTACCTTTAGGTGTTGCGGTTGAAGTCGATGCTATCTTTGAACTTAATTAATTCTCAATATTAATTCATGCATTTTGGTTCAAATCCAAAGTTTCTGTCTACAAAATAAACTGATTTTTTTGATTTCCACATTCTATCATTTACAACTATAGTGTGATCTCTGTCTGTGTACTTTTTAATTAGCCAGTCTAGAGATATAGCCATCTGGTGTGTGTGATAATTTGCGTGTGCTTTATCTTTTGTAAAGTTCTGCAACCCCGATGGATCTTTACGTTCTCTGTATTTTTTAACATCAGTAAGTCCCAAGTTCAGTACATCGACAGTTCTATCTATTCTTTGTTTTAATTCTTTTGGAAACTCCTTGTAACCCCATAGTTCAGCTATTGCATAAAGTCCTAATAAATTATTTACACCCTGTGAGTGATACCAAACATCTCTAACACCTCTGAAACTGTTATTATGAATATATCCATCTTTATAAACAACTTTATCGGCTTTACTAATTCCCTTTTTAATCCATTTTACTGCGGCTCCTGGTTCATCTTTCCAGGCCAAATATGATAGGACAGAGATAGTTCCATCAGCCATTTGTATAAAACCTCTTGCATGTTTTTTTGTTGTTAATTCTTTTTCAGCCCAGGGCTTGATATATTTTTTGTACAAAGTATCAATATACTCATCAATAATTTTATATTGTTCTTTAGTAAAATGATCTTTCATTAAATATGCTTGTTGGATATAGGTAGCTCCATATATTTGAGCTTCGTGCGGTCTGTGAGAAATACAAGGTTTGTTACCTTTGGCTTTCGCACCGCCGTAACATAGTTTATCAACTTTACCTTCATCTTTAAGTTTACTAATTTCTTTAGAAGTTAAAGTACTTAACATCACACCTGCTTCTGCCCAAGCTACCATGACTTCTGCAATTAGCGGTGCATGCTCGTCCATTTTACCCTCAGTAATTGCCGTTACTATGGTTCCGTGTAATAGCGCTAACCTATTAGAGTGTTTTTCATGATTAACATATATGCTGTTTGATCTTTGTTCGTGATCTTTATTCCAATCATACTTGGTAAGTTTCATTAAATGATCATAGTTGTTTCCTTGTAATTCAGGATTTTTTGACTTGCTTACATGTGTTATTTCAAGGTCAAGGTCCCAACCTGCTTTACCCCAACTGCCATAACCGTGCACACCTTTTAGTGAACAAGTTTTTTTTGTAAGTTCATTTGCAAAAAAATATTTCGGAATAACAATATCACTTTTATTAGCATAAGCTTTAGTTGAAAATATTATAATAAAAAATAAAAATAGTTTTTTCACACTATTCCATTAATCATTGTTAGGTCTACCGACTGAGAAATATTTAATCTTTTTATTTAGCATTTCTTCAGGATTATAAAGGTTTCGTAAATCATAAACCTTAAAATTCTTTTTTTTATTCAATTTCTTAAAGTCTAAAGATTTAAATTCATCCCATTCCGTTAAGAGAATTATTAAGTCCTTGTCTTTACAAGTGTCATTAATATTTTTCTTAAATTCACAATTTTTAATTTTTTTAAATTCTTCTTTTTCTCCTGATGGATCGTAATAAGATACTGTTGCGCCTTTTTTACAATAATAAGGGATCATTTTTAAGCTTGTGGAATCTCTCATATCATCAGTATTAGGTTTAAAAGTTACGCCTAATATGCCTATTTTTTTATTTCTTAAATTATTCCCTAATATTTTATGAACTCTTTTTGTGAGTAAATTTACTCTTTCTTGATTAGATTTAATTACAGATTTTACGATTGATAAATTTGTTTTAAATTTTTCAGCAGCAGAAACTAGACCTTTTGTGTCTTTAGGAAAACAAGATCCACCATATGCTGGTCCAGCTCTTAAAAATCTACTGCCAATTCTTGAATCAGAACCAATTCCTAAAGCTACATCTTCAATATCTATACCTGATTTTTCGCATAGATTAGCTAATTCATTTATAAAAGTTATTTTAGTTGCTAGAAAAGCATTTGCTGCATACTTAATTAATTCTGCGCCTCTTCTAGACGTAGTGAAAAATTGAGCACCTTTACTTATTAAAGGTGAATAAAGTTTTTTCATTATATTAAATTCACTTTTATTATTTGAGCCAATTACAATTCTATCAGGATATCTAAAGTCTCTAATAGCTTCACCTTCTCTTAGAAACTCTGGGTTAGATATTATTGAAAAAAGTTTTTTCTTTTTTTTAAGTATTTTTTCTATCTCATCACCAGTTCCAACTGGAACTGTAGATTTTGTTACAATAATTTTCTTTTTTTTTGTATGCGAAAGTATTTCTCTAACACATTTATATACAAACGATAAATCGACTTTAAGTGTGCCTTTTTTATTTGGTGTTCCAACACATATAAAAATTATATCAGATTCATTTATTGCTTTTTTTAAATCAGTTGTAAAAATTAAACGTTTTGCAATAAAATTTTTTTTTATTAATTCATCTAAACCTGGTTCATAAATAGGTGAAACTCCTGAGTTTAGTTTTTTTATTTTATTTATATCTTTATCTACACAGTAAACTTGATTTCCAATATCAGCAAAACAAGTTCCACTTACTAAACCAACATACCCTGTTCCAATCATACATAATTTCATTATTTACCTTTTATTTATTTTTAGACCTGAGTTTATGTAACCCTGTAGTGTTCCACAGTCTAAATAAGTTCCTTTAAAAATATTACCGTAGAATTTATTATCTTTATTAATTAGATTTTTTATAGCATCAGTAATATGCAACTCTCCTCCTTGACCTGGTTTTAATTTTTTAATTTCATTAAAGATTTTAGAGCTTAGTATATATCTCCCTATTATTGCGAAATTTGATGGCGCATTTTTGATGCTTGGTTTTTCTACAACATCTTTTATTTCAAAATGACTTTTTTTCTTATTTTTAATTGACAAAATTCCCCATCTAGACACTGTCTTTCTTTCTACTCTTTTTGTGGCAATCACAGATCCTTTTGTCTTATTGTGTAATTTAATCATTTCTTTTGAACAGTTTTTTTTAATAATCAAATCATCAGGAAGTAACATCAAAAAATACTTATCTTTTATAAATCTTTGACACTTTAAGACTGCATCACCAGTTCCTTTAGGCTTGTTTTGGTAAACAAATTTAATCATTTTTTGATACTTTTTGATTTTTTTATATTCTTCGACTATTCTTTTATCTTTTTTCTTCTTAATAATTTTTTTATAAAAATTATCATTAAAAAAATATTTTTTTATAGATAGTTTATTTTTAGAGATTATGAATATAAATTCTTTAATACCTGCATCCAAACATTCCTCTAAAATATATTCTAAATTAGTCTTTCCATTTATTGGTAATAACTCTTTAGGCATAACACTAGTCAACGGAAGCATTCTAGTGCCTAGTCCAGCTAAAGGAATAATTGCTTGTTTTATCATTAGATTCTTATAATAGTCATTATCATTGCTTAAAGGAAATGAAAATATTTAAAGACAGAAAAAATCTCCAGAGAGAAATTTCTAGTACAAAAGCCATATCATTTGTACCTACTATGGGAGGGTTACATAAGGGTCATATATCTTTGATTAAAAAGTCAAAAAAAACTAAAGTTAAAACTCTAGTTTCAATTTTTGTGAACCCGAAACAATTTAATGAAAAAAAAGACTTTAAATCATATCCTAGAAATCAAAAAAAAGATTTAAAGATTTTAAAAAACCTAAAAGTTGATTACTTATATTTGCCTTCAGTAAAGGACATTTATGGCTTTAAACCGAAAAAAAAAGTTTTTTTAGATGAATTTTCTAAACAATTATGTGGAAAATATAGAAAGGGTCATTTTCCGGGAGTTCTCAATGTAGTTAATAGATTTTTAGATATTATAAAACCAAAGAAATTATTTATGGGGGAAAAAGATTTTCAACAATTGTATTTAGTTAAAAAACATATACTGAAAAGAAAAATAAATACAAAAATTATTGAATGTGAAACTATAAGAGAAAAAAATGGTGTCGCATGTTCTTCAAGAAATTATAGATTAAATTTAAAACACAAAAAAATTGCTTCAAAAATATACCTTTTTCTTGAAAAAATAAAATACAAGTTTAACCACTTCAATCCAAGTTTATTAAAAAAGGAGATACTTAAATTAGGCGCTGATAAAATTGATTATATCGAATTTTATAATATTAAAAATTTTAAACGGTCGAAAAAATTCAATAAAAATTCAAGAATATTTATTGCTTATTATTTAAATAAAGTAAGATTAATTGATAATATTTAATTTAAAAAATAATAAGATCCTAAGCCAAGAAATGACAAGAAACCAATAACATCTGTAATCGTTGTAACAAAAACACTTGATGCTAATGCCGGATCAATGTTCATCTTCTTTAATGAAACAGGAACTAAAATTCCAAACAAACCCGCCACTATCATATTTAATATCATTGAAATTCCAATTAATAATGAAAGGTTAATATCTTTAAACCATAATTGGACAATTATGGCTGTAATGATTGCAAAAATAATTCCATTTAATATACCAATAAGAAATTCTTTTCCTACAACACGATTAAAGTTACTTTTTGAAAGTTCTTGAGTTGCAATTGCTCTTATAGTTACAGCTAATGTTTGCATGCCAGCGTTACCTCCCATTGACGCTACTATTGGCATTAAAAATGCGAGCGCCACCATTTGTTCAATTGAGGCTCCAAAAAAACTTATTACCCACGTAGCTAATAATGCAGTAAATAAATTAAGTAAAAGCCAGTTAAATCTTCTTTTTGTTTTTAATAATACACTATCAGTAATTTCCTCATCGCCTACTCCGGCTAATCGTAACGCATCCTCTTCTGCTTCTTCTTGAACAACTGTTACGACATCATCTGCGGTGATCATTCCAACCAATTTATTTTCTTTATTAACAACACCTGCAGAAACAAGATTGTAATTTTCAAAAGCATGACCCACTTCTTCTTTATCCATATTAACCGAAATTAAAACTGGCATTTCAGCCATGATAGAGCTCATTTTTGAATCTCTTGGAGTTCTGAGTACTCTTGATGAAGGAACAGTTCCTATTGGTTTAAAATCATTATCTACAATGAAAATTTCTAGAAATTCCTCTGGTAAATCTTTGTCTTCTCTTAAGTAGTCTATAGTTTGGCCAACTGTCCAATTACTTGGAACAGCTGTGAATTCTCTTTGCATTATACGAGCCGCTGAGTCTTCTGGATAACTTAATCCCTCTTGTAGTAAAAATTTATCCTTAGGTGGTAATTTTTCTAAAACCTTTTCTTTAGATTCTTTATTTAGATTTTCTAATATTTTGATTGCATTATCAGACTCTAATCTTCTTATTATTTTTGTTAATGACTCAATCGATAATTGTTGTAAGACCTCACTTTGGACAGACTCATTAAGTTCAATAAATATTTCTGGATCAATATTGAATGACTCAATTTCAATTAATTTTGTTCTAGTTTCAATTTTTAAATTCTCAATTAAGTTAGCAATATCGGCTGCGTGTAAATCATTAAGTGTTTGATTAATAAAATCTACGTTTCTATTTTCAATATTATTGCTAAAAGTGCTTATAAATTCTTTATTAAAATCTAAATTGACTTTCTTATTTCCGGTTGATTTGAGCAAAGCCATAAATACCTCTTAAAATTTTTTCCTGAGACTATTAGTCTATTAAGTGGTAAAATTCAAATTAAATGAGCATAGAAGTAAAAATCAGTAAAAAACCCATAACATATAAAAAGGCAATGCTTTTTATGAATAAAAGAGTTGAAGAAGTTAAATTAGGAAAAAATAATGAGCTAATTTGGCTTTTGGAGCATCCAACGACTTACTCAGCTGGGGTGAGTTTTAATAAAAAAGACATTCTTAACAAAAATATTAAAGTGATTAAAACTAATAGAGGTGGAAAAATTACATTACATAATAAAGGGCAAAAAATTATTTATTTTGTTATAAACTTAAATAATAGAAAAAAAGATATTAGAAAATTTATATCTGCTTTAGAAAATAGTATTTTACAATTTCTAAATATTTATAAAATTAAAGCAAAAAGTGATAAAAAAAATATAGGTATTTGGGTTAAAGGAAAAAAAATAGCTGCTATTGGTTTAAGAGTTTCAAGATGGATAGCATTTCATGGTTGTTCGATAAATATTAACAATAATTTAAAACAATATTTAAATATTGTTCCTTGTGGTCTGAATAATGAATTAGTTACATCAATATATAATGAAAAAAAAATTAGATTACAAAATTATGAGAAAAAAATATCTGATATTTTTGTTAAAAATATAGATAAAATTTAAAGTTTTTCTTTTAAAAGTTGCTCAAAAGAATTGTTATATTTTGCTTTGAAATTGTACTGAATATTGTTAATCATAAATTTAATTCTATAAGCATGTAGCATTAAATTTTTTGCTTTTATCTTTCTGAAATTTGTTAAAAAATATTTATCGTCACCTATAATGGGGTTTCCTATATTTAAAAGTTGTTTTCTTAATTGATGTTTTCTTCCAGTTATTGGATTTAGTTCAACATATGATAGTTCGTCATTAGATTTTATGATTTTAATATTAGAAATTGCTTTTTGAATAATTTTTTTCTTATTTTCAAAATAAATAAGATCATCTCGCATACTTTTAACAGACTTGTTTATTTTGCCGTATGCCAGAGCTAAATAAGTTTTATGTATTTTTCTTATTCTAAACAAAGATGTAAATAATTGTGCATATTTTCTATTTTTTGCGATTATTAATACTCCTGATGTTTCTTTATCAATTCTATGAACTATAAAAGGTTTTGATCCTTCAAAATATTTAGAATTTTTTAGAAGGTCTATAATATTTTTAAATGATTTCGTTCCTGATTGAACTGGAATTCCAGCCGGTTTATTAATTACAATAAAATTATCATTATTCTCAATTATATAATCATCGTATCTAGAAAGCTCTTTTTTTTTTGGCTTATATTTTATCTTTTCAATTTTATCTTTAGCTTTAAATTTTGAAATATCATAAATTTCAATCAAGTCACCGGATTGTAGCCGATAAGATGATTTGACCTTTTTTTTATTTAGTTTAATTTTATTTTGTCTAAGAATTCTCTCTATTAAAGAATGTGGTAAATTAATTATCTTTTGTTTGAACCATTTGTCGAACCGTGTCTCATGATATTCATCATCGACAATGAAAGTTTTAGGCATAGAAACTAAACTATTTACTTGCTATTTTTGGCTCAGCTGGAGTTTCTTTTTGTTTATCTTTGGTCGCTGTTTTTTTTGGTTTATCAACTTTTTTTGCTTCTGGATTTCTATCAACTAATTCGATTACTGCCATTGGAGCATCGTCTCCGGTTCTAAAACCTGCTTTTAGTACTCTTGAGTATCCTCCTTTTCTAGAACTATATCTTTTTGAAAGTTCCCCAAAAACCTTAATAACAGATTTCTTATCTTGTAATTTTGAAAACAGTCTTTTTTTATTACTTAAAATATTGTTTTTACCAATAGTAATTACCTTATCTATTTGTGGTTTTAATTCTTTAGCTTTTGGCAGTGTTGTTATTATTTGTTCATATTTTATAAGTGAATTTAGCATATTTTTAAATAATGCTTTTCGGTGTTCACTTGTTTTATTTAGTTTTCTATAACCTAACCCGTGTCTCATTAATAAGTGTTTTCTTCAAGTTTCTTAGATAATTCAGCGATGTTATCTGGTGGCCAGTTAGGGATTTCCATGCCCAAATACAACGACATAGTATTTAAAACTTCTTTAATTTCATTTAGTGATTTTCTACCAAAATTAGGTGTTCTTAGCATTTCAGGTTCTGTTTTTTGAACTAAGTCACCTATATATATAATATTATCATTTTTTAAACAGTTCATTGATCTCACAGATAACTCTAGTTCTTCAACTCTTTTAAGTAGATTTCTATTAAATTCTGGCTCAGATGATTTAACTTCTTTTACAACTTCTTGAGGGTCATCAAAGTTTACAAACATAGATAGTTGATCTTGGAAAATTCTAGCTGAATAAGCAATTGCATCCTCTGCATCAACAGTGCCATTAGTCTCAACATTCATAACTAATTTGTCATAATCCAATGCGCTACCAGCTCTAGTATTTTCAACTGAAAAAGAAACTTTTTTTACTGGACTAAAGAGCGAGTCAATAGAGATTAATCCTAGTGGACTATCTTCTGACTTGTTTTTTGGTGCCTGTACATATCCTTTGCCCGTACTTACCATTAATTCCATATGAAAATTAGTTTTTTCATCTAAATTACAAATTGTTTGTTCTGGGTTTAAAATTTCTATTTCAGGAACTAGTGTTATGTCTTTTGCCTTGACCTCTTTTGGTCCCTTAATATCTAAAATAATTTTTTTTGGTGAAGATGAAGAGGATTTGATTGCTAAATTTTTTACATTTAAAACTATATCTGTAACATCTTCTCTCACACCTTTAATTGATGAAAATTCATGAAGCACACCATCTATTTGAATGGCTGTAACTGCTGATCCTTGAATAGAAGATAATAAAATTCTTCTTAGTGAATTTCCAATTGTTTGGCCAAAACCTTTTTCTAATGGTTCCGCAATTACTTTTGCTATTGTTCTATCGTTATTGCTATTAATTTCTATCTTACTAGGTTTTATTAAAGCTTTCCAGTTTTTGTCAATTATATTAGTTGTTGATTGCATCATACTCTCCTTCTTTTAGGTGGACGTGCACCATTGTGTGGCATTGGTGTAGTGTCTTTAATTGATAAAATTTTGAATCCTGTTGATTGCAGAGATCTTAACGCAGTTTCTCTTCCTGAGCCGGGACCTTTAACTTGAACAGTTAGTGTTCTCATTCCTTGTTCAAAGGCTTTTGCTCCAGCATCATCGGCAGCAACTTGTGCAGCATAAGGAGTTGATTTTCTTGATCCTTTAAATCCTTTAGCCCCAGCAGATGACCAAGATACAACATTACCATTTTCATCTGCGATTGAAATAATTGTATTATTAAAAGTGGAATTGACATAAGCAATACCAGAAGAAATATTTTTTTTAACTTTTTTCTTTTTTTTAAAAGGAATAATCTTTTTTGCTTCAGTTTTTTTTACATTCTTATCTGTAGTTTTTTTTTCAATTTTTTTATTCATTTTATCTTATTTTTTTAAGGGTGTAAGTTTTTTTCCTGCAATTGCAATAGCTTTACCTTTTCTTGTTCTCGCATTACATTGAGTTCTTTGGCCTCTTACAGGAAGTTTTTTTTTATGCCTTGTACCTCTGTAGCATGCAAGATCAACTAATCTTTTAATATTGACTGATACTTCTCTTCTTAAATCTCCTTCAACTTTAAGGTTAGCATCTATAAATTCTCTTATTTTTAAAACTTGTTCCTCAGATAATTCATTTACTCTCTTTGAAGAAGGTATGTTGAGTTCCTTACAAATTTTTTTTGATGAGTATAATCCAATTCCATGAATATAAGTTAGAGCTATACTAACAACCTTATTTTGTGGAATATTTATTCCTGCAATACGAGCCATAAATTTATGAATTATTAATTATTGCGTATTTATATTGTCTAATTACTTAAAGTCAACCCTTGATACTCTCTATTAAGTCGCTTATTTCACCGCTAATTTTAGATATAGATGCCTCACCATCGACTACTTTTAGTAAATTAGATTGTTTGTAAAAATCAATTACAGGTTTGATATTATTTTCATAGTTTGTAAATCTTTTAATAGCTATTTGCTCATCATCATCCACTCTATTCTCTAAATTTTTTCTTTCTAAAATTCTTTTTTTGATAGTTTCTAAACTAACAGTTAATTTTAATACAATGTCAATTTTTTGATCATATTTTTTTAGTAATAAGTCTAAATTTTTCGCTTGAATTAAATTTCTTGGGTAGCCATCAAAAATTAATCTGTTTTTATAGATCTTATTTGAAAGATATTTTTCTATTAGATCTCCAGCTATTTTATCTGAAACTAAATTTCCACCTTTAATAATTGAGGATATTTCCTCACCCAGCTTTGTTTTATTTTGAATTTCTTTTCTTAAAAGTTCACCGGTAGACAATTGATGCAAGTTAAATTTTTCAACAATTATATTTGATTGAGTGCCTTTACCAGCTCCAGGTGGACCAAAAATAACTATATTCATTTAACCAGTTATTTTCCAAATTTTGTTTTTTTAATTAATGACTCGTATTGTGAGCTCATTAATCTTGTTTGAACCTGAGTTACAGTGTCCATAGCTACAACAACAACAATTAAAATAGATGTTCCGCCTAAATAAAATGGAATTGGATATTTAGCAATCAAGAACTCTGGCATTAAACATACAAAAGTTAAATATAAAGCTCCCACAGTAGTTAATCTCATTAAGATTGTGTCAATATATTCTGCTGTTCTCTCCCCTGGTCTAATGCCTGGTATGTACCCACCATATTTTCTTAAATTATCCGCTGTTTCTTTTGGATTAAAAACTATTGAAGTATAAAAAAAGGAGAAGAATATTATTCCAGATGCATAAAGCAGCATATACAAAGGTTGGCCTTGAGTAAACATAGATGAAATTTTTAAAAATGTATCAGACTCTGCAAAACCAAAATTAGATATTGTGATTGGTAGAAGTAATAATGCTGACGCAAATATTGCAGGTATCACACCGGCTGTATTTATCTTAAGCGGGAGGTGAGAAGACTCCCCTCCATACATTTTATTACCGACCTGTCTTTTTGGATAATTAATTAATATTTTTCTCATCGCTCTTTCAAAGAATACGATAAATAAAACCGTTAAAATCACTAAAACAAATATTCCAACAATCATTAACGCTGATAAAGCTCCAGTTCTCCCTAGTTCAAAAGTTGAAGCTAAGGCTCTAGGAATTTCTGCTACTATTCCAGAAAATATTATTAACGAAATACCGTTACCTACTCCTCTTAAAGTAATTTGCTCACCTAACCACATTAAAAATGTTGTACCTGCCACAAGTGAAATAGTAGTAGTAATTCTAAATGAAATGCCTGGTTCAATCACAAGATTTCCTGCATTTTCTAAACCAACAGAAACTCCATAACCTTGGAGACAAGCAATAAGAACAGTTCCGTAACGCGTTATCTGTGTAATTTTTTTTCTACCTATTTCACCCTGTTCTTTTAAATTTTTAAAATAATCTGAAACACCAGTTAGCAACTGCACAATGATTGATGATGAAATATATGGCATAATTCCTAATGCAAAAATTGCCATCCTAGTTACAGCACCACCAGAAAACATATTAAACATTCCAAGTAAACCTTTTTGACTTGATGCCATAATTTCTTTCAATGCCAGTGGATCAACACCTGCCAAAGGAACATAAGTTCCTAATCGATAAATTATTAAAATTAAAATTGTAAAGAGTATTCTATTTTTTAAATCTTTTGCTTGACTAAAAGCGCCAGCAGTATTGATTGTTTCGCTAGACATAATCTTTATTTTTTAACTATGCTTATTTTGCCACCAGCTTTCTCTATTTTAGACAAAGCTTGTTTTGAAGCAAAATCAGCAGAGATTATTATTTTATTTTTTATTTCACCAGTACCTAAAATTTTTAATTTTAAAAATTTCTTATTTATCAATTTTTTCTCTTTTAAGATTTTAATATCTAAAGTTTCTTTAATATTGTTCTTAGATTTTTCAATTATGTTTTGAATTTTAGAAAGATTTAATATTGCAGTATCTTTTTTGTTTAAACTTTTAAATCCTCTCTTTGGTAATCTTCTGTATAATGGCATCTGACCGCCTTCAAAACTTTTGATAGCAACGCCTGATCTAGATTTCTGACCTTTATGACCTCTAGATGACGTTTTGCCTCTCCCCGAACCAATTCCTCTTCCCACTCTTATTTTTTTCTTGTTATTTTTTATCAAGCTGTTCAACTGCATTAATTAGCCTCTCTTTTTTGGACAATATCAGATATCTTTTTTCCTCTAATAGCCGATAAAATTTTTGGTGAATTTTGAGATTTCAAACCATTTAAACAAGCTTTTAAAACATTATGAGGATTAGCTGAGCCTAAAGATTTTGCTACTACATCCTGAATACCCAAAACTTCACAAACTGAACGTATAGCGCCGCCGGCTATTATTCCTGTTCCTGCTGGTGCAGCTCTTAAAAAAACTTTACCTGAGCCATTTTTACCTTTTACATCATGGTGAAGTGTTCTGCCTTCTTTTAAGGGTATCTTTATTAAATTTCGTTTTGCCACTTCAGTTGCCTTTTTAATTGCATCTGGAACTTGTTTTGATTTACCTTGGCCAATACCGATACTTCCTTTAAGGTTTCCAACAACTACTAGAGCCGCAAAACCAAAT
>CACGLL010000003.1 GCA_902573905.1 uncultured Pelagibacteraceae bacterium | reverse complement strand
TTTTTTGATGGTGGGTTTTTTAATCCGCCTAATTCAACTGTTCCTACTGCTCTTAAGCCTTGGTTCATTGGTGTCATACCAAAACCTCTATCCAAAAATATTACGGGTCTACTAATTAAATGCTCTTTCCCTTTAAAGTGAACGTGATAACCTCTTTCAGTATCTAAAGGAATATTCTCACCTAATTGATCAGTTAATGATTTTGAAAAAGCTCCAGAGGCAACTACAGTTTTTTCAAATTTATAATCTTCATTTTCTGACCTAATTACTGTTTCGTTAATATTGATTTGTTCTAAAGTTTTAATATTAGTTTGGATAAATTTTCCGCCTCTCTCCAAGAAAAGTTTAAATATCTTCTTAAGAATTCCATGTGGATCTCTTGCATGCATCGCGCTCTCATAAATTACTCCAGCATCAAAAACTGGCTGTAAATTTGGTTCTAAATCTAAAACTTCTTTTTGTGTTAAAAGTTTTTGTTTAATTCCAAGCTCATCTCTTACTTTGATTTCTAATTTTCTACTTTTTAAGTTTTTATTTGTCCAAATATAAATTATTCCTTTTTTCTCAACTAAACCTGTTGTGTCTATTTCTTGAAATATCTCTTCATATGCATCATTTGATAAACTTAAAATCTGATGCATATACTTTGCAGTATGCATCATCGAATCGTGATTACAATTTTTAAAGTAGTGTAAAAACCAATTTAACATTTTTGGGATGTAGCCCCACTTCAAAGCTAGAGGACCATATGAGCTTACAAGCATTTTTGGGACATCATATAAAACATCAGGACGGTTAAATTGTAAAACAGCATAAGGTGAAAAATGACCTGCATTTCCATATGAAGCTGGTTTAAACTCATTGGATAAAGGGTCGTGTCTATCAAAGATAGTTACAGGAATACCTTTTTTAATTAATTGCAAGCCAGTACAAACACCTTGAATACCTGAGCCTACGACACCAACAGATTTACATTTACGATTTTCCATTAAAGGAATTATATTGCAATGTTAGATAATTTAGTAGTGCGGTAGATTAGGCGATTGCTTCTTTATTAACGACGTCAGGTCTATCTTCTGAGCTTTCTGAAGGTGAAGAAGATTCTTTTTTATCTTTCTTATTGAATAAGAAACCGTCAGTTAATTTAGATTTGGAGCCACTAGTTTTTTTGATGTATCCATCGATATCAGCTCCATTTTCTGTTCTAAGGTTAACACCAAATTCTATATCTCCTTTAACTGTACCAGTAGCTCCAATTACTAAATTTTGAGCTATAACTTTACCATCTAAGTGACCATGTATTTCTACGTCATCAGCTTCAATAGATCCTGTGATGGAGCCAGTGTCTCTTATGATTAATTCTTTTGAAATAACAGGACCTTTAACTAACCCTGCAATGTCTATTGCACCAGAGCTATTAATAGTGCCCTCTATGCTTACTGTCTCACTTATTAGAGATCTTTCTGAGTCTTTAATTTTTTTCTTATCACCAAACATATAATTTTTCATAAACTAATCACCTTCTCTGCTTTATTACAAGTTATTTTTTTAGTTAAATTTGATCATTTTAGGCTTAATTAATTTACAGGAACATCCTTATAAATTTTACAAGACATCACAATTCCAAGACCAAACATTATCGATAACATAGACGATCCTCCATATGACATGATTGGAAGAGGTGATCCCACAATAGGTAGAAGGCCTAATACCATCATCATATTAACTACAACATAAATGAAGAAAGCTGTAGCAAAACTATAACAATATAACTTACCAAAATTACTTCTAGTCATGTTTCCTATCCTGACAATTCTAGAAATAATAAGTGCGTACAGTAATAAAATGAATAAGGAGCCAAAAAATCCAAATTCTTCAGAAAATAAGGTGAATATAAAGTCAGTATGTTTCTCAGGTAAATAGTCTAGATAACTCTGAGAACCGTTTAAAAAACCTTTGCCAAATAAACCACCTGAGCCTATGGCTATTTTAGATTGAATGATCTGGTATCCAGCACCTAAAGGATCTCTTTCAGGGTTTAGAAAAGTTAATATTCTAGATTTTTGATAAGGTTTTAAAAAAGATATTGCTATTGGCAATAAAGCGATCATTGCTATACATGAATAAATAAAAAATTTCGCTCTAACACCTGCTAACCAAGCTACAACTATACCGCCTGAAGCAATAAGTATCGAAGTTCCAAGATCGGGTTGAGTAGCAACTAAAATTACAGGTCCAATAAGAACTGTTACAGGCAAAACTAAATGTTTAAAGCTATTTATATTTTCAATTGAAATACGGTGATAATATTTTGCTAGAAACAATATTAATCCTATTTTCATTAATTCAGATGGCTGAAGATTCATAAAATAAAGATTTAACCATCGTTGAGAACCTGATGAAGTTAAACCAAAATATTTTACCCCAAGTAATAACAGGAAAATTACAAAATAAATTATATAACTTGTTTCGTGCCAAAATCTAATTTGAATTAAAGAAATTACTAAAAACATTCCAAAGAAGACGAAGAAACGTAGAATATGACTGTTAGTATGGTACTTAAATTCACCTCCATCTGTCGAGTACATAGCAAACATGCTTATGATTCCCAAAACTAAAATTGAAAAAATTAAAATATAATCAAAAGATAAAATTTTATCTCTTAAAGATAGCGAAGATTGAATTGATCTTTGTTGTAACATTATACAGACTCTCCAATTAAATTATTTGCGCTGACTCTAAGTTCATGTCTTTCAAGAACTTTTTTAATTACTTTTTTTGCAATTGGTGCAGCAGTTTTACCACCAGAACCACCGTGTTCTACTAAAACACTTATTGCGTATTGAGGATTTTTATAAGGAGCAAATGCAACGAATAAAGCGTGATCTCTATCTTTGTAAGGTAAACTTTCTTGTTTTACCTCTGCTTCTCTTTGTTCTTCAGTAAATCTTTTAATCTGTGATGAGCCAGTTTTTCCAGCAAAAGTAAATTTTGGGTTTTCGAATCTATGTCTGTAAGAAGTTCCACCTGGTTCATTTGATGAAGAAAACATAGCATCTTTTATTAAGTTAATATGTTCTTGGTTTTTGAAAAGGGGCTTTAAATTGAAATTTGCAACTAATAAGTCAGTCGGTAAAGGTTGATTAGGATTTTCATTTTTAAATTTTAAATAATCTCTAAGATAATCATTTTTACTATCAAATATAATTCTTGGTTTTATTTCAAAGCCACCATTAGCAATTTGAGCTGTCATTAAGCAAAGTTGTAGAGGTGTGCTTTGAAAATAGCCTTGTCCAATTCCGGAGTGTAAAGTTTCACCTAAATACCAGTTTTGACCAATAAATTTTTTCTTCCATTTTGTGTTAGGTACAACACCAGATCTTTCCTCTATAAAATCACTTAAAACTTTTTTACCTAGACCAAATTTTTTTGCTGTTTCTGAGAGACGGTCTACACCCAGTTTTCTTGCAATTTCATAAAAATAAACATCGCAAGACCTTTGAATTCCTTTTCTTAAATTAACGATACCGTGCCCTTCTTTCTCCCAGCAGTGAAATTTCTCACCGTAAAGTTCTATCTTTCCTTTACATCTAAATGTGTCTAAAGGTCTAACAATTTTATTTTCTAAAGCACTTAATGCTACTAAAGTTTTAATAGTTGATCCTGGAGGATAGAGACCTGATAAAGCTTTATTGGCTAAAGGTTTTTTTTCATTTTTAATTAAACTATTCCAGTATTTTTTGTCTAAGCCATGGACGAATTGATTAGGTTCAAAGGTTGGTGAAGAAACTAATGAGACAATATCACCATTATAAACATCCATAACACAAACTGCAGCTGCTTTATCTTTTAATAATTCGGCAGTATATTTTTGTACTTCATAATCTAATGTGGTCTTGAAACTTTTTCCCGCCTGTCCCGCATCTATTTTTATCTCTCTTATTCTTTTACCAAATGCGTTCACTTCATATCTTTGATAGCCAACTTTACCAATTATCTGTTCATCAAGTTTTCGCTCTAAGCCAGTTTTTCCAACTGCCATTCCTGGAACTGAAAGCTCTTTTAGATATTCTTTTGTTTGAAGATCTTTAGCACTTATCTGTGATACGTAACCTAAGATATGAGCAGAAGAATTGTCAGGGTAAGTTCTTGCTACTGATACGATAGGCTCAACTCCTTGAAGCTCGTGTAAAAATAAATTCAATCTTGAAAAATCAGGCCAACTTAAATTTTCAGAAACTATAACTGGTTCCCAAGGTTTTTGTTTTCTAATTTTTCTTTTTAAAAAAGAAACCCTATTATCAGTAATATTTAAAATTGCCTTTAATCGTACAAAAAGATTATCAAGATCTTTAGCATTTTCCGGTATCAAATGTACTTGATACAGAGGTTCATTAGAAGCGATTTCTCTATTAAAAAAATCTTTAATTGCTCCTCGCTCAGGAGCTAGTTTCCATTCTCTAAATCTGTTTTTATCAGATAATGATTTATATTTTGTAGCTTGATTAATTTGAAGTGAAATAAGTCTTCCAACTAACCCAACCATAACAACAGCTTTTGCAGCTGTTATTAAAAACATTCTCCTACTTATTAATTTTGATTTAATTACTGTGTTACCTGATCCGGGACTAAGCATCTTGGGATCCTATAAAACTCATTTGATATAAATTAAATAACAACCAAAAAATTGGAAAAGCAAACAATGTAAAGAATGTATTATAACCAATTTTTGTAAAAGTAGTTGTTATATCTGAAAAGTTATTCAATAAAGAGAAGAATAATAAATTAGCAAAGATCAAAGCTATAAAGAAAGTAAACCAATCAGATGCAATTGTGGTGTTTACACTTTTATTTCTTACATAATTTCCAAAAAAACAAACCACTAAATAAGAAAGTGAACTTATTCCTAGTGGAAAGCCCATCACAACATCATTAATCAATCCTGCAAAAAAAATATGTCCTGTTCCCATCAAATTAGGACGTTTAATAATCCAAAAGTAAATTATTATGATTTGTAAATTTAAAGAAAAAACTTCAAATAATTTTTCTAAATTTGTATCAACTTCACTAATTGATAAATAATATAACAAGAATAAAGGACCAGCTGCGAAAAGTTTATTTAATACATTTCCTTTAGCCATTAAAAGACTTCCTTAGTTGGTTTTATTAAATTTACAGTCACGAAAGACAATTGATTTGGATCTACAAACAAATCTACTTCACCATTATCTTTTGTTTTACCTATTGGAGTTCCTGCATTAAAAATTCCATCTTTACCAGACGCAAAAACTGTAATGTCATCCTCAAAAATATAACCTTCAGGCAAATACTCCAAAGTAGGTTTACGTGTTCCATGCCCAGTTAAGATTGCTTGAGTACTACTAGTATCAAAAGTTACAGGAATTCTGCTATTTAAATCATTTAATAATAGCACCCTTGAAGATAAATAATTAGTTTCAACAATACGACCAATTAGATATTTATTTTGAGTGACAGGCATACCTTTAATAATGCCTTCCTTGCTTCCTTTGTTAATAACGATTGATTTTAAAAATGGACTATTTCGATCCACTAAAACTTTAGCTAAGACTACATTTGAAACACTTTGTACGTCTTCTATATCTAAAACTTTTTTGAGGTTTTTGTTTTCATTTGAAATGTATTCTAAGTTTAATTCTAATGCTTTATATCTCTCAATCACTTCTTTCAGTTTTTCATTTTCTTCTTTTAAATTAAAATGACTTGCTATTCCTTGATTTATTCCTGGAAATAACCTAGTTGGTGCAGATGCCAAATAAGTAACTCTGTAAACTAAATCATTGATAAAGCTTCTAGTTGTTTTAACTGCTTGGAAACCATAAACATCTAAAAAAAAAATTATTATTGCTAAGATAATTAACGAAAATATTGAAAATTTATGAGAAGCTCCTCTCTGTAAAAGAGCTGAACGAAACGCTATACTAAAATCATCTCTACTGACTGACATCTAATCATTAAGTATAAATTAATATTCAGATAACATAGTAGAAAACAATTCTTCGTTCTCTAAAGCTCTTCCTGTTCCAATAGCAACACACGATAAAGGATCGTCTGCTATCGTTACTGGAAGTCCTGTATCTTGAGAAATTAATTTATCAATATTTTTTAATAAAGCTCCACCACCTGTTAAAACTAATCCCATATCAATTAAGTCAGCCGATAATTCAGGAGGTGTATTTTCTAAAGCCTCTTTAATTCCACCTAATATTTGATTTAAAATTGGCATAATAGCTTCGCAAGCATCTTTTTCCGTTAATTCAATCTCTTTTGGAGTTCCAGATCTTATATCTCTTCCTTTCATCAAGAAAGTATTGTTTGATGAAGGAATTGCAGTTCCTATTTCTTTCTTTATTTTCTCTGCAGTTGAGTCTCCGATCATTAAATTCATTTTCTTTCTCATATAAGCAATAATTGATTGATCAAGTGCATCACCAGCAACTCTTAAAGATGTTGAATAAACCACACCGCCTAATGACATCACGGCTATTTCTGTTGTACCACCACCGATATCAACAACCATCGAACCTGTTGCTTCAGATATTGGTAACCCTGCACCTATTGCAGCTGCGATTGGTTCTTCAATTAGTTGAACTTTTCTAGCGCCTGCTGCTAAAGCTGAGTCCTGAATGGCTTTTCTTTCAACTGGAGTTGATCCTGTTGGAACACAAATTAAAATTCTTGGATTGGCAAATGCATTTTTTTTATGCACTTTTTTAATAAAGTGCTTAATCATTTCTTCTGTGACAACGAAATCTGCAATCACACCATCTTTTAGTGGTCTGATAGCGGAAATATTACCAGGTGTTCTACCTAACATTGTTTTTGCTTCATCGCCTACTGCAAGAACAGATTTTCTACCACCGTCTTCTATTACGGCAACAACTGATGGTTCATTTAAAACAACGCCTTGATCTTTTAAAACTACTAATGTGTTAGCAGTACCTAAATCGATAGCCATATCTTGTGACCATAATGATGATAAACCTGATAAACCTTTAAACATATTTTTTATTCCTATTGTTGAGCGCTAGTCACTTGATCTGGCGCAGTTTTAGTTCTTTTTATTATGAGTTTATTTAATGCATTAAGGTATGCATTTGCAGAAGCTACTAAAGTATCAGTATCAGCTGCTTGACCCACCGTTGTTTTACCTTTTTCCTCAATTCTAACGCTTACTGTTGCTTGCGCATCTGTTCCTTCTGTTACAGCATGCACATTGTATAACAAAAGTTTAACATCATGAGGGTAAAGTTTTTTTATACATTTAAATATTGCATCTACTGGTCCATCACCTTTATCTGTAGCAGATTTAACTTCACCATAAACTTCTAAAGTCATCTCTGCTTTTTGAGGTTCACCTGTTCCAGCAAAAACTTTTAAAGATTTTAATTTAATAACATTATCCTCAGTAACTAAGTTTTCGTCTATAATTGCCGCAATATCTTCATCGTAAATATGTTTCTTTTTATCTGCTAAGATTTTAAATTTTCCAAAAGCTGAATCAATTACATCGTCTGTTATTCCTACATATCCCATATCGGACAACTTATCTCTAAAAGCATGTCTTCCAGAATGTTTGCCCATTACTAATGAAGTCTTTTTAACTCCTACACTTTCAGGTGTCATAATTTCATAAGTGTTTCTATTTTTTAACATTCCGTCTTGGTGAATACCTGACTCGTGTGCAAATGCATTCTTTCCAACGATAGCTTTATTAAACTGAACTGGAAAACCTGTTGCGTTTGATACAACTTTTGAAGCTTTGCTTAATAATTTTGTATTAATGTTAGTTGTGTAAGGCATTAAATCATGTCTTGTTCTCATTGCCATGACAACTTCTTCTAGTGCAGCATTACCTGCTCTTTCACCTATTCCATTAATTGTACATTCAATCTGTCTCGCACCAGCCATAACTCCAGCTAAAGAGTTAGCAACTGCCAAACCTAAATCATTATGACAATGTGTAGAAAGAATTGCTTTATCAATATTCGGCACTTTATTTAATAATGTCTCGATAATTTTTTTAAATTCTGAAGGTACTGTGTAACCAACTGTATCCGGAATATTTATTGTTTTAGCGCCAGATTTAATTGCAAGTTCAACTGTCTTACACATATAATCCATATCAGTTCTAGTTCCATCCTCACAAGACCATTCAACATCATCAGTAAATTTTCTTGCGTAGGTTACGCTTTCTTTAATTGACTCTAAAACTTCTTCTGGTGATTTATTTAATTTGTGCTTCATGTGAAGCGGGCTTGTTGAAATAAAAGTGTGAATTCTAAAATTTTTTGCATGCCTTAGAGCTTCATGACATGCATCGATATCTTTTTTTGTTGCACGAGCTAATCCTGCAGGAATAGATTTTTTTAAAGTTTTACTTATTTCTGTTACAGCTTCAAAATCTCCTGGTGAAGCAATTGGAAAACCTGCTTCTATTACGTCAACACCTAATTCATCAAACACTCTAGAGATTTGTAATTTCTCTTCTAAACTCATCGATGCGCCAGGTGATTGTTCACCGTCACGCATTGTAGTATCGAAAATTATAATTCTATTTTTATCAGTCATGTTTAAAACTTTTGAAAATCAAAAGTCCCACATAATACAATCAAAGATAGAATTTGCAATAATTATGTAGCTTTTCGAGATTTTATTAAATCAGATTGGGTTAATTTTTGTCTTTATCTACCAATTTATTTTTGCCAATCCAAGGCATCATCGCACGAAGCTCTTTACCCACTTTTTCAATAGGATGTTTAGCCAAATCTTCTCTCATTTTTAAGAAGTTTTTTTGACCTGATTTGTGTTCATCCATCCACTGTTTAGTAAATTTACCAGATTGGATGTCTTTCAAGACCTCTTTCATCTTCTCTTTTGTCTTACTATCTACAATTCTCTTACCTGATACGTATTCACCATATTCAGCTGTGTTTGAAATTGAATAATTCATGTTTGCTATTCCACCTTCATAAATTAAATCGACGATTAATTTAACTTCGTGTAATGTTTCAAAGTAAGCCATTTCAGGTGGGTAACCAGCTTCAGTTAATGTTTCAAATCCATTTTTAATTAGTTCAACTAATCCACCACAAAGAACTGTTTGTTCGCCAAATAAGTCTGTTTCACATTCATCTTTGAAAGTTGTTTCAATTATTCCAGATTTGCCTCCACCAATTGCAGAAGCATAAGATAAAGCAAGGTCTCTAGCTTTACCTGAGCTATCTTTGTGTACTGCCATCAAGCATGGAACACCGCCACCTTTTTGATATTCACTTCTTACCGTGTGACCTGGACCTTTAGGAGCAACCATAAAAACATCTAAATCTTTTCTTGCATTAATTAAATCAAAATGAATATTTAAACCGTGTGCAAATGCTAAACTTGTTCCCTCTTTCATTCTTTGTTCAATGTGATTTTTATAAATTTCAGATTGCAATTCATCAGGTGTTAACATCATCACAACATCAGCCCAAGCTGCTGCATCAGATAAAGACATAACTTTTAAACCTTCACTCTCAGCTTTTTTAACACTTGAAGATCCTTCTCTTAATGCAACTACAACTTCTTTGACTCCGCTGTCTTTTAGATTTAATGCATGAGCATGACCTTGGCTTCCATAACCAAAGATAGCAACTTTTTTATTTTTAATTAAATTTACGTCTGCGTCTTTTTCGTAAAATGTTTTCATTATTTTCTCCTATTGTGTAAAAACTTCTTTTCCTCTGGTCATAGCCACTGCACCAGTTCTTGAAGTGCTAATTAACCCTAAAGGCTTCAAATTTGCAATCAATTTATCAATATCTCTTCTTAATGCGGTAACTTGAATAACAAAAGACTTTTGCGTTTTATCTAGCACTATTGGATTAAATTTTTTGCACATTAACTTAGCTTTCTTTTGTTTTGCAACTGTCCCAACTAATTTAAAAAGTGCTAATTCTTTAAATATAATATCTGGATCGTTCCTTGAAAAATCTGCAACTTTGTGAACTGGTATAAGTTTTCCTAGCTGTAACTTAATTTGCTGTATAACTTCAGGAGTTCCTTTGGTTACGATAGTTATTCTAGAAACGTGTTTCTTTTTATCTACCTCAGCAACTGCTAATGACTCAATATTATATCCTCTGCCAGAAAATAAGCCAATTACTCTAGCTAAAACTCCAGCTTCATTATCAACCCAAACAACAAGTATATGATGTTCCTCTTTTCCAAATTTAGTTGGTTGGCTGTATGCTGATTTTGGTTTAGGCATTAAACTAAAGTTTTTCCTTCATCTGAAACTTCTTCTTTTTCATCTTCAGGCCCGAGAAGCATTTGGTTATGAGGTTTTCCAGAAGGTATCATTGGGTAACAGTTTTCTACTTTATCTACTACACAATCAAAAATTACAGGTTTATCTACAGAAATCATTTCTTTGATTTTTTCATCTAATTCATCAGGTGTTTTAGCTCTTATACCAACTGCACCATAAGCTTCGGCTAATTTAACAAAATCAGGTAGAGCTTCAGTGTAACTTTCAGAATAATTCTTATCATGTAAAAGTTCTTGCCACTGTCTTACCATTCCCATGTACTCATTATTTAAGATAAATATTTTGATGGGCAATCTATATTGAATTGCAGTCGACATCTCTTGAATATTCATTAATATTGATGCTTCACCAGCCACATCTACAACTAATTTTTTAGGATGAGCTATTTGAACTCCAATAGCTGCAGGTAAACCGTAACCCATTGTTCCTAAACCACCCGATGTCATCCATCTATTAGGTTTATTAAACTTATAATGTTGGGCAGCCCACATTTGGTGTTGGCCTACTTCTGTTGTGATAAAAGTATCCTGATCTTTTGTTAACTCATAAAGTCTTTGAATAGCATGCTGAGGTTTAATTGTTTCTTTGCTATTGATAAAGTTAAGAGATTTTTTTTCTCTCCATTTATCTATTTGACTCCACCACTTTGCGGTTTTTTGTTTATTTGAGGAAATGAAATTTTTATTTTTTTCTTTAAATCTTTTTATCACAGCTTTTAGTAATTGAGTAACATCGTTTGCGATCGCAAGATCTACTTGTACATTCTTACCGATAGAAGATGGATCAATATCAACATGAATTTTTTTAGATTTTGGTGAAAACTCATCTATCTTTCCTGTAATTCTATCATCAAATCTTGCACCAATATTAATCATCAAATCACAATCATGCATTGCATTATTGGCTTCATAAGTTCCGTGCATACCAAGCATTCCTAAAAATTGTGGATCATCTCCAGGATACGCGCCTAATCCCTGTAATGTTGAAGTGATTGGAAAACCTGTCAAAGAAACTAACTCTCTCAATAATTCACTTGCTTTAGGTCCTGAGTTAATTACACCACCACCTGTATAAAAAATTGGTTTAGATGATTGTTTTATCATCTCAATAAACTTGTCTACATCTTTAAAGTTGATTTCATTTGATAAAGCACCATTTAATTTTTTAACTAATTTATTTTTACTAATTTTGTACACACCTTTATTAAATTGAATATCTTTTGGAATATCTACTAAGACAGGTCCAGGTCGACCTGTTGTTGCAATTTCAAATGCTTGGTGCAAGGTATCTGCTAAATTATTTACGTCTTTCACCAGCCAATTATGTTTTGTACAAGGTCTTGTTATTCCTGTTGTATCACATTCTTGAAATGCGTCAGTTCCAATTAAATGAGTTGGTACTTGTCCTGAAATACAAACTACTGGAATAGAATCCATGTAAGCATCTGTCAACGCAGTAACAGCGTTTGTTGCCCCAGGTCCTGAAGTAACTAATAAAACTCCGGGCTTACCGCTTGACCTTGCATAACCTTCCGCTGCATGACCCGCGCCTTGTTCATGTCTTGCTAAAATATGTTTAATAGATTTATGATTTTTTAATTCATCATAAATTGGAAGAACTGCACCTCCAGGATAGCCAAAAATATATTCGACTTTTTGGTCCTCAAGTGCTTTAAAAACTATTTCCGCTCCACTCAATAATTTTGGCATTCATACAATCTAGCCTAGAAATACTTATCGTCAAGTTTTAGCTTACAGCTTTTAAAGATTTTTTTATGAGAATAGAGAAATTTTTTGAATATAGCTTATTCCAGTTCTTCATATGCCCTCTAGCCCATGTGTTTTGCCTTTTGGCATACTGTCTTGTCTTTATATTAATAAGCTCCTTACATTGATCAAAAGTTAATTTTTTATCTAAGTATTTTGTTATTTCTTGTACACCAATCAATTTATGTGCTGAAAAAATCTTATTTAGCTTAAGTGCATTAAATTTTTTTACCTCTGTAATACAATTTTGCTTAAACATTTGTTCTGTCCTATTGTAAATTTTTGCAAGCAGCTCCTCTCTAGGAGTATTCAAAAAAATCTTTTTGATATCATAATCAAGGAAATCTGATTTTGTATCTGCTATCCAGTCGAATAATGATTTCTTCGTTTTAAGCTTTACTTCATATGCTCTTTGAGATCTTTGAGAGTCAGATGGTAAAATTTTATTTTTAACTTTAGGGTCTAGTATCAATAACTTTTCATAAAATTTTTTGTATCCTAATTTCTTAAATAAGGTTCTAACTTTTGTTCTTGTTCTTAGGTCGATGTCAGGAATTTTGCTTATCCCTTTAGTAATAGTGTTAAAGTATAAACCTGTTCCACCTACAATAATTGGTAATTTTTTATTTTTTAAACAAAGTTTTATTTTTTTGTTAGCTTCATTTAACCAATCCCCTGCAGAAAAATATTTTTTAACTGATATCAGCCCGTATAGATGATGTTTTACTTTTTTTAATTCAGATTTATTTGGACGTGAGGAAAGAATAGTGAATTCTTTGTAAATTTGCATGCTATCAGCATTAATGATTTCACCATTTAATTTTTTAGCTAAATGTATTGCTAATTTTGATTTTCCAGATGCTGTGGGTCCCGCTAATAAAATTATTTTTTTTGACAAAATTAATTTATTTTAACGCCTAAATAGTTTCTCTGATTATTTTTATTTATTACAGTAAGGAGTAAAGTCTTCTCACCTTTTTTAAAAATATCTGAAACAATCTTATTTAAATTAGAAGAATTTTTTATAGATTTTTTTTGAACTTCAATTATTACATCATCAGCGCTTAAAAGATTTATTAAAGGACTTCGGTTTGCAATATCAATTATTACTACTCCAGTTGAACCTTCTTTTAAGTTTCTAGATTTTATATCTTGTTCTGTAAGATCTCTTACAGTTATTTTTAATACATCAATTTCTTTGTCTTTAGTAACAATTTTAGATTTCTTTTCTTTAAACTCTTCAGAAGATTCTAATCTGCCTAAAGTTAATCTTTTTGTAATTAATTTTTTATTTCTCCAAATTTTTAATTGAACGATTTTACCAACTTTTGTATTAGCAACTACTTTTGGAAGTGTTCTCATAGTATCGATTGTTTTTCCATCAAATTCTAGAATAATATCTCCAGCTTTTATTCCAGCTTTATCTGCTGGACTATTTTCGCCAACGCTTGCAACTAAAGCTCCCTCTGGTTTTTTTAATTTTTCTACTTCAGCTATTTCTTTTGTTACTTCTTGAATTCTTACTCCCAACCAACCTCTTTTTGTTTCACCGAACTCCATAAGTTGAACAATTACATTTGATGCAGCATTTGCTGGAATTGCAAAACCAATTCCAATTGATCCTGATTGACCTGGCGCTATGATTGCTGTGTTAATACCGATCACTTCACCTTTTAAATTAAATAGTGGTCCACCAGAGTTACCTTGGTTAATCGATGCATCTGTTTGGATGAAGTCGTCATATCTTGTTAAATTAATATCTCTGTTTCGAGCAGAAATAATTCCAGCTGTCACTGTTCCACCTAAACCAAATGGATTTCCAATTGCAACTGCCCAATCTCCAACTCTTGCTTTATCTGAGTCTCCAAAACTAACTGGTGTAAACTTATCTTTTGTCTCCATTTTTAAAACAGCAATATCCATATATGGGTCAGCGCCAACTACTTTCGCTTTATATTCTTTGTCACCTACTCTTACTAAAATGTCTTCAGCATTAGCGATAACGTGGTTGTTTGTAATTACTGTGCCATTTTCTTTAATTATAAATCCAGAACCTAATGAAGAAGCTTTTCTTTCTCTTGGTTGTTCAAAATCTTTGAACATTTCACCAAATGGTGACCCTGGAGGAAACTGAAAAGGAAAAGGATTAGAAGTTGTTTTTACAGTTTGTGTTGTTGAAATATTAACAACTGAAGGTATTAATTTATCAGCTAAATCTGCAAATGAGTCTGGAACAGGTTTAGCTTGTAATGCTGAAAAACTAGTTACTACGAATACGAGGAATATTTTTTTGAGAAAGCTCATTTAATTTTTTATATACCAAATTATTAAAAATCCTATAATCAAAAAAACAATTCCTAAAGTTCTAAGTTTAATCTCAGGCGTGTTTTTAATTAATTCTAAAATATTTTTTATTCTTGACGGGAAAATGGCTAAAAAAAGTCCCTCAATAAAAAATAGTAAACCTATTGCTGTAATTAATTCTTTCAACTGTGGACAACTTATCTTTTTACTGCTGGCTTAATTGATTTTCCAAAGAATTTAAAAAATTCACTATCAGGAGATAAGACTAATGAAGTTTCGCCACCTATTAATGCTTTTTCATAAGCTTGCATCGCTCTATAAAATGCAAAGAACTGAGCGTCTCTTCCAAAGGCATTAGCGAAGATTTTGTTTCTTTCACCATCACCTTCACCCTTCATGATCTCAGATTTTTTATTAGCCTCCGCTAAGATTACTGTTACATCTTTATCAGCTGTAGATCTAATTTTCTGTGCAATCTCAGCTCCTTGAGCTCTAAATTCTTTTGCTTCTCTCTCCCTTTCAGTTTGCATTCTTTTGTAAATTGCTTCACTGTTAGCTGGAGGTAGGTCAGCTCTTTTAATTCTTACGTCAACAATTTGAATTCCAAAATTTTTGGCTTCTTCATTAACTTGAGTTTGAATAATTTGCATTTGTCTTGCTCTATCCGTTGATAATAAAGTAGCAAGTTCCTGCGTACCTAATACACCTCTAATTCTTGAATTTATAATTGTTGAAAGTCTTGATCTTGCAACTCTTTCATTTCCAACTGAAATATAAAACTTAAGAGGGTCTACAATTTTAAATCTTGCAAATGCATCTACAATTAATCTTTTTTGATCAGCTGCAATAACTTCTTCCGGATCATTATCTAAGTTTAAAATTCTTTTATCTAAATAAACTACGTTTTGAATAAATGGTAATTTGAAATTCAATCCAGCTTTAGTTACAATTTTTTTAGGGTCACCAAATTGGAGTACAATCGCTTGGCTTATCTCTTGAACTATAAATAGTGATTGAAATACCACTACAGCTATTAAAACTATTGCAGGAATTATAAGTTTAACGCCTTTCATTAATTATTACTCCCTGATTTTTTTAGTTCCGGTAAAGGTAAATAAGGTACGACTCCTGAACCTGACTCTTTATCTATAATAACTTTGTCAATATCAGCTAAAACTTTTTCCATTGTCTCCAAATACATTCTCTCCTGTGTAACTTGTTTTGCATTTTTGTATTCATTATAAATTGCTAAAAATCTACTCGCTTCACCTTCTGCTTTTGCAACTACTTCTTTTTTATAAGCTTCAGCTTGCTGAAGAACTTGTTCTGCTTCCCCCCGTGCTCTTGGTATAACATCGTTAGCGTAAGCTTCGGCTTCGTTTTTAGATCTTTCTCTATCTGCTCTTGCTGCTTGCACATCCCTAAATGCATCGATCACCTGTTCAGGTGGGTCTGCTTGTTGTGTTTGCACTTGAGTTATCTCTATTCCAGAACCGTATTCATCTAAAATTTTTTGTGTAATATTTTGAACTTCAACTTCAATACTTGCTCTTCCTTCAGTTAAAATATTTTGAATATTATTTTTTGCTATTACCTCTCTCATTGCTGTTTCAGATGCAGCTTTCACAGTCTCCACTGGGCTTTGAATATTAAACAAAAATTTCTGAGCATCTTTAATTACCCAGAAAACTGAGTAGTTAATATCTACTATGTTTTCATCTCCGGTAAGCATTAAACTTTCTTCAGGTACATTCCCTACACCTGATGATCTGCCTGTATCACTTGCAGGTCTAAATCCAACATCTACACGGTTAACCTTTGTAACTTTTGGAGTAAGTACTCGCTCAAATGGAGTTGGAAAGTGATAATGTAATCCAGGTTGAGTAGTGTTTACATATTTTCCAAATCTTAAAACAACGCCTTGTTCATCTGGTAAAACTCTGTAAAGACCGCTCGCTAAATAAAGTAAAACTAAAACCAATAAACCAATTATAATCGGTCTTGAACCTCCAGATTTTCCACCTGAAAATTTGTTTATAGTTTTTTGTAAATTTCTAATAATATCATCAAGATTTGGAGGATCTTGTCTTGTGCCAGATCCATTTCCGCCTGGAGAACCTTGTCCTCCTCCACCTGGAGGTGAACCCCAAGGCGATTGGTTCTTTAAAATTTTGTCTTTGAAACTCATGACACTTTATATAGTGACTTTTTACTCGAAAACAAGTTAAGAAGGAGCGCTAAAATGTCTAAATCGTTTGATAAATTAAAAAGATGAGCCAAAAACCGCCTCCTAAACAATTTGTTAAAACTCCAATAAATGGAACTAAGTCTGTAATCTTGGTTTCAAGTGCAAAAGGTGGTGTAGGCAAATCTACTGTTGCGGTCAATCTTGCTTTTGCTCTTCAAAATTTAGGATTGAAAATTGGAATACTTGATGCTGATGTTTATGGCCCATCACTTCCAAAATTAATTAACTTAAATGAAAAACCAAAAAGTCAAGATGGTAAAGCAATCATACCTTTAGAAAAATATCACGTGCAATGTATGTCTATGGGCTTTTTAGTTGATGAAGAAACTCCAATGATTTGGCGAGGACCAATGGTTATTAGTGCAATTAAAACAATGACTCAGAATGTTTTATGGAAAGATAGAGATGTAATTATAGTTGATATGCCGCCAGGAACCGGTGATACACAATTAACTTTTGCTCAACAAGTTAAAGTTGATGGAGCGGTAATTGTTTCAACTCCACAGGATTTAGCTTTACTAGATGTAAAAAGAGGAATTCAAATGTTTGATAAAACTGGAGTAAAAATTTTAGGATTAATAGATAATATGAGTTATTTCAAAGGTGATGATGGTAAAAATTACAAAATTTTTGGTGATAGCGGCGTCGAAAAAACGGCTAAAGAATTTGATAAAAAATTTTTAGGTCATTTGCCAATTCATCAAGACTTAAGAAGCTCATCTGACAAAGGTTGCCCTTTAACTTACTCAGATCCTGAACACGAAGTCTCAAAACTTTTTTTGGATATAGCAAAAAAAATAAATCAATTCTTAAACTAACTATTTATTTAAAATATTACATAAAAATTTAGAACTCATACTCTTTTTTTTGCAATTATTCGCAAAACTTTAGGATTTTCATTTTTATAAACTGCTAAACCTTTTGCGACCTTGTATTCTAGTATTGTGAAAGATTTTTTTATTTCACTTCTTAATTCAATTGGATTTATAAATCTTCTGTAGTGAGAAGTAACAAATTCATTTTTACTTAGTTTTTTTCCTTGACCAAATAAATCGTCATAGATTGTTCTCACCTCTATGAATAAATAGTCAATAGCTTTTAATTTGTGAATTTTTTTAAAAAGCACTTTTTCTTGTTTCTTATTTATAGAATGAATTGTAAATCTTGAATAAATTGTAAAGTTTTTTTTTATTTTTTCAAACGGATATTTTACAAAATCACTTTCGATAAACTTTTTTTGATATTTTTTAAATTTTCTTTGATTTATTTCTATTGCTTCAGAACTTTGATCAAGTCCATAACAATTAAGATTTAATCTATTAAAAAATACAGTATCTCTCCCATTGCCACACCCGATATCGTAAATTTTTCCTTTATAGTTTTTTAAGAATTTAGAACATTTTTGTGAAAAGGGTGTAGGTTTTAAATTTCCTTTAGTAATCTTGTAATAATTATCCCAATAATTTTTCATTAAAAATTGCTTTGATCATAAAATTTTGTCTATAATATTAAAAGAAGTCATTAGCTCGTTCCATTCTCTTTTTGATAAATCAGAACTTTCATGAGTCACCTTCTCGCCTTTTATCATTTTTTGAATAATTTTTTTTCCTTTAGCAGAAACATGAACAGCGCCGACCCTGTAATCTAAAAAAGCAGCGTGAGTTATTGGAACCCATTTTTTTACAGTATCTAACATTGTTTCAGCATATACTCTTATTTCATATTGGGCATGGGCATCTGCTCTTAAAAACAAGAAATTTAATAAGTTTAATAAATCTGTTTTCCAGTACCACTGCGTGTAAGAATTTAAAGTTAGATTCATTCTAGCAAGTTCTCTTGCTAAACCAGTTTTTCCTTCATCTATTGTTGATCCATCATATCTTTCGTTAAGCATTTTTTCATAATTGTCATAAGTTCTTGTGGCATCATCTTTTAAAATTTTTAAAACTTCATCAGCTTGTTCTCCTGTAATTAAGTCCCCTCTTCCTTGTCTATTAGAAGTTGATTGTGCTGATAGCTGATCTTTAGCTGGAATATAAAACTCTTTATCTAATATTGAATACCTTGCAGAGTACTCATTAACATTTGCTGTTCTATGTCTAATCCATTGACGTGCTATAAATATTGGAAGTTTAACGTGATATTTTATTTCACACATTTCAAATGGAGTTGAGTGCCAATGTCTCATTAAATACTTAATTAAACCTTCATCAGTAGAAACTTTTTTTGTTCCTTTACCGTAAGAAACTCTAGCTGACTGAACTATAGAACTATCATCTCCCATATAATCAACTACTCTCACAAAACCATGATCTAGAACTGGCAATGCTTCATAAAGAATTTTTTCTAATTCAGTAGAAGTAACTCTTTTTGTTGAGTTTTTTTGTGCTTGTTGGTCTGCAATTTCTTGCTGATGTTCTTTAGTTAGCTTCATATTGAAATTATTTATTGAATCTCTGATTAAGAGTTTTATATTAATAGTGTTGGTTTTCCAACTATGACGATAAACGAATTTCGTAATAAACATTACGGACGTGGGGGCAGTACCCACCACCTCCACCATTTACAACTTATGGGGGTGAATTAGGATCGACGGATGTCTAAAGGCTATTCTTTCGTACGAGATGGTTCCGACGTAACGGGCTAATTTACAAATGCAAATCAAAAATTTGCACTTGCAGCTTAATTAACTTAGTTAATTAAGTTACGGGGTTTGGGGCACCTGGCAACAGAACGCCCCTTCAAATCTTTAAACAAAATAAAGATTAATTAGGCCAACCAAATAAATTAAAGCTAAACCTGTGTTTAATGCCACCAAAGACTTTTCATTCCACAACCAGGAAACTATAGCTAAACTACTATTACCAATTAAAAAAATATAACAATATAATGGATAGTATCCGAGCGCTGCTGTTATTGCTCCCAATAAGATAGTTGCGGTAGAACACCAAGCCCAAAATTGGTGGGGTTTAGGTTTTAGCCTTTTCATTAAAAAATATATTTGTCTGCTAAATAAATCAATATACCTGCAGCTATTCCTAATAAAATCCAATATAAATTTTCTTTAATCATGCAACGAACTTACCTAAGTTAGGTTTAAAGTAATTTGGTCCTTTCATTACTTTGCCATTTTCATTATAAATTGGTTTTCCATCTTTTCCTAACTTACTCATATTTGAATTTTGAACTTCTTCAAAACATTTATCTAAATCTATTCCAAATGCATGACCTGCTCCATAAGTTACGTATAATATGTCGGTCAAAGCATCTGCTACTTCTTTTATATTCTTTTTATCAATCGCCTCTTTGAGTTCATCTAGCTCTTCTTTGATCAGTTCATATCTAAGAGAGGTAATTTTACTATTAGGAAAGCTAGCTTTTTCTTTGATTTCTTGACCAAAAGTTTCCATAAATTTTTTAACTCTTTTAAAATTACTCATTTTTAATCCTTTTAATTTATAATTACTTAATAAGAGTGTATTATATCAAAGAATCAAAGATGAAATACAGAACAGAATTTGATAGTATTGGAAAAATTAAAGTTCCTGGTGATAAGTATTGGGGTGCATCGACTGAGAGGTCAAACAAATATTTTAATATTGGAGATTTTTTAGTAAGACCCTTGGTAATTCATTCCATAGCAATCATTAAAAAAGCTGCAGCAATAGTTAATGCTAAAAATAAAGATTTAGATCCTAAGATAGCTAAATACATTATTAAAGCTTCTGAAGAAGTTATCAAAGGAAAGCTCAATAATCATTTTCCTTTAAAAGTTTGGCAAACTGGCTCTGGCACACAAACAAACATGAACGTTAATGAAGTTATAGCTAATAGAGCGATTGAAATGATGGGTGGTAAATTAGGATCAAAAAAACCAGTTCATCCCAACGATCATGTCAATAAATCTCAGTCTACAAATGATGTATTTCCCACAGCAATGCATATTGCTATTGCCATAAAAGCTAAAGAGAAACTCTTGCCCTCTTTAAAACTATTGGAAAAAGAATTACTTAAAAAATCAAAAGAATTTAAATCAATAGTAAAAGTAGGAAGAACTCACCTACAAGATGCAACTCCATTAACACTTGGACAAGAATTCTCTGGGTATCACTCCCAACTTAAAGACTGTATTACAAGAATAGAAATTGCACTTAAAGAAATTTATTTTTTAGCGCAAGGTGGAACTGCCGTAGGAACAGGTTTAAATACAAGAAAAAACTTTGACAAAAAAATTGTTAAAGAAATAAGTAAAATTACAAAATTACCTTTCAGGCCTGCACGAAATAAATTTGCTGCTCTTGCAGCACATGATGAAATTGTTAACTTTTCTGGAGCTTTAAATACTACGGCTGTTTGTTTAATGAAAATAGCTAATGATATTAGATTTCTAGGTTCTGGTCCAAGAGCAGGTTATGGAGAACTTATTCTTCCTTCCAATGAACCTGGCTCTTCTATTATGCCTGGAAAAGTTAATCCAACTCAATCTGAAGCAGTAACGATGGTTTGTGTAAAAGTAATTGGTAATCATAACGGAATAACGATGGCAGGTTCTCACGGACATTTTGAATTAAATGTTTTCAAACCATTGATCGTCCATAATATTTTACAATCAATTGAAATTATGAGCGACTCCTCAAAAACTTTTGCAATGTATTGCATAAAAGGAATTAAAGCTGATAAAAAAAGAATTAAAAATTTGTTAGATAATTCTTTAATGTTAGTTACAGCATTAGCACCAAAAATTGGTTACGATAAAGCCGCATATATCGCAAAAACAGCATATAAAAATGGCACCACTTTAAAGCATGAAGTTATTAAAGCCGGACTTATAAAAGAAACTGAATACGACAAGATTATGAACCCTTTAAAAATGACAAAACCTAAATAATTTCTAATAAATAATTTTTAATTTTTTTTATTTCAAATATTTCGAAGAAACTTTCATCAAACAGAATAGTTTCAAAAGAATTCTTTAGGTATTTTAAATCTTCTTTTGGTAACTTTTTTTCATTTAAAAATATACGATCAAAATTAATTTTATTATTTAATATATTTAAATTTCCTTTTGCTTTTAATTCTAAAGCACCATTGCTACTTTTTATATTTATTAAAAATTTTTTAAAAAGTTTTTTTTTATCGTTTATAAGAATTGAACAATCAAAAAATAATAACGGATAATCCTCTAATATATTTAAATCACCTTCACATTTGACAAGATTCTTTTTAATCAAAAAATTCTTTTTATAGCTAAGTCTGCCGTATTCTAGATTAACTTTTAAATTGAGGTCATCAACAAAATTTTTTGAAAAATTTTTAGGTTTGTAGATTATAGTATTTTTACTATTAATCTTTTTAATGATATTCTTATGCTTAACTAATTTAGAAAAATTGATTTTTTTTAATATTTCGTAATTAAATTCTTCGATCTCAAAAGCTGTTTTAATATGTAAAAATGGGATAAAAGTAATTTTGGTTTCATTCTCTAATGAAATATTTTTATTTCTAAGATAAGAATTAAAAATTTTTAACTTTTCACTATCATATTTAAAATCAAATTTGAGATAGGTATTGAGAAATTTAGATTTTACAGTGCCGTTTTTTGTTTTTCTATCAAAATCAAGATCAGCATTAATGCCTGAATTTAACAATTTAAATCTAATTGATTTAAGATTATCTCCCAATTCTGCCTTAAATTTTTTTCCAAATACTTTTCCTTCAATGGAATTTTTTTTATACCCAAAATTTGAAAAAAATATATTTTCTAATTTAAGAATTAATTTATCATCATTTAAAATTTTAAAGTTTAAATTCTTAAAGGATAGTTTTTTTTTTTGTTTCGACAACTGTTCAATAAAGACGAAGAAATTTGAAGCTTTAAGAGAAACATCATTTCCTTCAATAATAATCTTTTTAACCTCGAAATGATTTAGGTTGTAAATGCTAAAAATTTTTGGATAAACTTTAAGATTATTTATTTTAAAATTTGTTTTTGACTCCAAAAATTTTATTTGAATTTTTTTAAATTCTAAGCTAGGAAGAGGAAAAGCTTTATATTCAATATTTTCGTACTCATTAATTTCAAAATCATAATTTTTTAGAAAATAATTTTTTATAATTTCTACTTTTTTTTCATAATTAAAAAATATTGGAATTTTCACAAATAAGAAAATTGATACGAAGAAAACCACAAATAAATATCTTAAGAAAAAAATAAACTTAAAAAATCTTGAATATTTATTGTGAATAGTTCTTAAAAATTTATTTAACATTTTTTTTATTTTTACAACTGGTATATAAATGAAATTTCTCTTTTATGAATAACATAGATAACTTAATAAAAAACCTTAACAAAGAACAAAAAGAAGCAGTTCTAAGCACTGAAGGTCCTAACTTAATTGTTGCAGGCGCAGGTTCTGGCAAAACCAGAGTTTTAACAACGAGACTTATTCATATAATTAATGAAAAAAAAGCATGGCCTAACCAAATCTTGTGTGTGACTTTTACTAATAAAGCTGCAAAAGAAATGCAAAATAGGGTTATGCAATGTATAAAAGGAAATTCTAATGCAGTCCCTTGGTTAGGTACTTTTCACTCAATTAGTGTAAAATTTCTAAGAAGACATGCTGAGGCATTAGATTACAAAAGTAATTTTACAATTCTTGACACTGATGATCAAAAAAAACTGATCCGAAATATTGTAAAAGGTGAAGATTTAGATGCAAAAAAATTTTCTCCTCAGTTAATCATGTATCATATCGACCAGTGGAAAAATAAGGGTTTGTTACCAAAAGATGTGAAAATTGAAAAATCAGGTTCAATACTAAAATCAATATTAAAGGTATACAAAATTTATCAAGACAAGGCTAAAGATTTAAATGCATTTGATTTTGGAGATTTAATTTTATTTTGTGTAAAACTTTTTGAGGAACATAGAGATATCAGACAAATATATCAAAAAAATTTTAAATATATTTTAGTTGATGAATTCCAAGACACAAATTTTATTCAAAATAAATGGTTAAATCTTCTAGTAAATGAAAATGAAAATATTTGCTGTGTTGGAGATGATGATCAGTCAATTTATAGTTGGAGAGGTGCAGAAATAAAAAACTTTCTTACTTTTGATCAAATTTATAAAAATTGTAAAGTATTTAAATTAGAACAAAACTATCGATCTACAAAAAATATTTTAGATACTGCATCCAACTTAATTTCTAATAATTCAAATAGAGTAGGAAAAAAATTATGGTCTTCGGCTAAACAAGGTGATCTTGTAAAATTGAATTGTTACCGAACTGGCAAAGAAGAGGCTCAAGGAATTAGCGATATTATAGAACAAAAGCTTAAAAAAAAATATTCTTTAAACGATGTATCAATTTTAGTTAGAGCTATCTACCAGACTCGAGAGTTTGAAGAAAGATTTCTTCAGGTTGGAATAGGGTATCGTGTGTTAGGTGGAATAAAATTTTATGAAAGAGCTGAAATTAAAGATGCCGTGTCTTATCTAAGAATTATTAATCAAAAATTTGATGACTTGGCTTTAGAAAGAATAATTGGTGTGCCTAAAAAAGGAGTTGGTGAAAGTACAATAAACCAAATTTATATGTTTGGAAAATCAAATAAATTATGTCTTGAGGACTCGATTATTAAATTAATAGAAAGAGGTGAACTTAAACCTAAAATAAAGACGGCTCTTGGCCAATTAATAAATTTTATACATAAATGGCGAAATGACTCACTTAAAATGAAACATTTTGATTTATTAAAATTAGTATTAGATGAATCAGGTTACTCCTCAATGTTAAAAAATAAAAAAGATTTAGAAAATGAAAATCGATTAGAAAACTTAAAAGAATTACTCAGAGCAATGCAGGATTATGACAGCTTACAGAGTTTTTTAGAACATGTAGCTTTAGCCACATCAATTGATCAGGAATGGGAGGGAGCAAAAATTAATTTGATGACAATGCATGCCGCCAAAGGTTTAGAATTTGACGTTGTATTTCTACCAGGATGGGAAGAGGGTTTATTTCCTCATCAAAAATCTCTAGAAGAAAAAGGAGATTTTGCCTTAGAGGAAGAAAGACGGCTTGCTTACGTTGGCATCACTAGAGCAAAAAAAGAGGCATACTTATCATTCGCAATGAAAAGGGCTTACCACGGTGATTGGATGGATGCTTTGCCATCAAGATTTATAAATGAAATACCTGACGAAAGTGTAGAAAAAAATGAAATAAGTTTAAACAACAATGATGACTTTGAGTTCAATCAAGATAATTCTATTGAATTTGATGAAGAGTATAGAAGTCCTGGATGGGATCGGTATAAAAAAAATAAAATACTTAAATGGAAAAAATAGAAAAATTAAAAAAAATTTTTAAGAGAGAGAAGATAGATGCATATATTATTCCTAAAAATGATGAATTTTTTGGTGAATATGTTCCAGAATACAATGATAGACTAAATTTTATTTCTAATTTCACTGGTTCTTATGGTTTTGCTTTAGTGCTTAAAGATAAAAATTATTTATTTGTTGACGGAAGATATACTTTGCAGGCTAATTATCAGAGTGGAAGGACATTTAAGATTATTACAATTCCAGATAAAATGCCAAGTGATATCTTTAATGGGAAAAAATTATCAATTGGTTTTGATCCAAATTTATTTACAGAAAGGTCATTATTTATTTTTTTTGGAAAAAATAAATTTAAATTAAAGCCAATTTTCCAAAATTTAATTGATGTAATTTGGAAAAGAAACATAATAAAAAATAATAACAAATTTTATTTACTACCAAATGAAGCTACAAGTGAAAACTACCGATTAAAAATTGGTAAAATTTCTAAATATTTAAAGAAAAAAAAGTCTGATTTTTTATTTGTTACTGCGAGTGAAAATAATGCCTGGTTACTAAATATAAGAGGTAGGGATACAAAGCACACCCCAATACCTTATAGTTATATCTTAATTGATAAATATAGAAATATAAAATTTTTTTGTGATTTAAAAAAAATATCTTCATCTTTAAAAAAAAGTTTTAAAAAGATAAAATTTTTAGATATTAAATTTTGTGCTAAAACACTTTTAGGAATTCAAAAAAAAAATTTTATAATTGATAGTAATTCTTGTTCTATCTTTTTTAAAAATATTATAAATCAAAATAACAAAATACTTAACTTACAAGATCCAATTTATTTTTTAAAAGCTATTAAAGGAAAACAAGAAATAGAGAATATTAAAAAAGCACATATTTACGATGGGGTTGCATTAACCAAATATTTATTCTGGCTTAAGAAGAACTTTATTAAAAAAAATATAACTGAAATAACTGCATCACAAAAATTGTTAGAGTTTAGAAAAAAAAATAAGAAATTTAAATTCTTGAGTTTTCCAACTATATCAGGAACAGGACCTAATGGAGCAATTATTCATTATAAAGCAACAAAAGAAACAGATAGAAAATTAAGAAAAGGTGATATTTATTTAGTCGACTCAGGCGGCCAGTACGAATTTGGGACAACAGATGTTACTCGGACTATTTCTCTAAAAAATTCTAATAATAGAATTAAAGAGATTTTTACAAGAGTTCTAAAAGGGCATATAGCAGTCTCAAATTTTAAACTTAGAAAAAAAACCTCTGGAGCAGAAATTGATTCTAAAGCTAGAAAGTATCTCAAACAAGTTGGTTTAAATTATGCACATGGAACAGGTCATGGTGTGGGATATTTTTTAAATGTACATGAGGGACCTCAGGCAATTTCAAAAAATAATAAAATTAGTTTTCAAAAAGGTATGATCGTATCGAATGAACCAGGATACTATGAAAAAGATAATTTTGGTATTAGAATTGAAAATCTTATTTACGTAAAACAGAATAAAAAAGGCATGACTTTTGAAAATTTAACAATGGCACCCATAGAAAAAGATTTAATAATTAAAGAAAACTTAAGCAAAGATGAAAAAAAATGGCTTAATAATTACCATCAAACCGTCTTTAAAAATTTAATTAAATCTATGAATAAAATGGAAGCTTCAGAGCTGAAAAAAGCTTGTTCAGCTATTTAAAATTTCATTCCACTCCTTTTCTAAAATAATTCTTATATTAAGTTGCTTAGCTTGTTCAATTTTCTTTTTTGTAGGTTTAGACTCACCGACCACTAAAAAATCTAATTTTTTTGAAATAGAACCTAAAACCTTACCTCCATTATTCTCGGCTATTGCTTTTGCTTCTGATCTACTTATGTTTTTAAAGCCGCCTGTGAACATTAATTTTTTATTAGAAAATTTTCCTTTATTATTTTTTATTATATAATTTTTAATATTAAGTTTATTAATTAAATCTTTGATTATATTAACATTTGTTGCGTTGGAAAAAAAATTATCTATAGACTGTATTTGTGTTTCACCTATTCCATCTAAATCTACAAGATTGTATAATATTTTTTTTTTAATCTTTGAGTCAAATAATTTTTTAAATTCTTCAATTGAATTGAAAAAATCTGCTAAAATTTTTGCGTTTTCTTGACCAATGTGTCTAATACCTATTGAAAAAATAAATCTATCCAAACTAATCACTTTTGACTTCTCAATAGCCTTTTTTAAATTGTTAATAGATAAATCTCCCCATCCTTCTAGCTTTTTTATTTTATCATAGTTTAGATTAAAAATATCTGATGGTTTTTTTATAAAGTTTAGATGCCAAAATTGTTCAATTACTTTTTTACCTAATCCATCAATATTGAATGCCTCTTTTGAAACAATATGTTTTAGTTTTTCTTTAGCAATAAATTTGCAATCATAACCTTTTATGCATCTTCTTACAGCATCTAGTTTATTTGTGGTTTTGCTTAGCTCTTTTTTTGTTTCAGCTCCGCAAAGGCATTTTTTTGGAAATATGTATTTTTTACTATTCTCATTTCTTTTAGATTTATCAACTGAAACTACTTGTGGAATAACATCGCCAGCTCTTTGTATAATAATTGAATCGCCAACTCGGATATCTTTTCTCTTAATTTCATCCTCATTATGTAGTGTAGCATTAGATACTACGACTCCTCCGACCGTTACAGGCTCGACTTTTGCGACAGGAGTAATTGCTCCAGTTCTTCCTACTTGAATGACAATATCTTTAATCCTAGTTGAAGCCTTTTCAGCCGAAAACTTATAAGCTATTGCCCATCTAGGTGAATTTGAAGTGTTACCTAACCTTTTTTGTAGATTTAAATCGTTAACTTTATAAACAATACCGTCAATATCATAATCAAGAGATGAACGAATTTGATTTATTTTATTATGTTCTATTTCAACTTCTTTTAGATTTCTTATAATTTTAGATAATGGATTTATATTAAATTTCCACTTAGATATTTTATTTAAAAAATCAGCTTGGGTTTTAAATATCATTGGCTCAACTGCACCAAATCCATATGCAAAGTATTTTAATGGTATCTTAGATGTCTCCAAAGGATTTTTCTGCCTTAGTGATCCTCCAGCAGCATTACGTGGGTTTGCAAACTTATCTTTCAATTTTAAAAAGTCTTTTTTTCCGATAAAAATTTCACATCTGATTTCCAAAAGTTTTGGCGGGGTTTTTTTTTGAATATTTTTTGGTATGGAATTAATTGTTTTTAAATTTTCTAAAATATCTTCTCCTACTAAACCATCTCCTCTTGAAAGACCCCTAGTTAAAATCCCATCTTCATATATTAAAGTTGCTGATATTCCATCAATTTTTGGTTCAGCGAATAAATCCAAATTAGAGTTATTTATATTTAAATAATTATTTATTTTTTTTATAAAACTTTTCATATCCTCACTATTAAATGCATTTGCTAGAGACAACATAGGTTTGATATGTTTGATTTTTTTAAATTTATTTGTTGGAGAGAAACCAACTAAATTTTTTGATAAATTTAATTCTTTTAGAAAGCCATGTTCACTTTCTAATTTTAAAAACTCTTTTTTAAGTTCATCAAATTTAGCATCGGTAATTTTAGGGTGATCATCAATAAAATAATGTTTATTATGTTTTTTTATTTCTTTTGCTTTTTGCTTATAGCTTTTAATTATTTCATTTTTTAAACTCATTTATTATTTAATCATTTCTATAACTTTTTTGAAAAGACCCTCTTTGTCTGCTTGCTTAGCTTTGTTTAAAATCTTTTTATAATCTTTATTAAATACTTGATAAGATTTTTCAAACCACTCACTTGAATTATAATTATATCCGAGAATACTTGCATATTTTTTTGCTTCATCCTGTAAACCAATATGATAATTAATTTCAACTAATCTATGCAATGCTTCCTCTATAAAGATTGTATCGTCATATTCATTAAAAATTATTTTTAATCTTTTGATTGCTGGAACCCATTTTTGTACTGAGATGTAATATTTTGCAATAAATAATTCTTTAGCTGCAAACTGATTTCTTATCAAACCTCTCTTAAATTTTAAATCAATTGCATACTCTGTATTCGGAAATTTTTCTAAGAAAAAGTCTATTCTTTTTTTTGACTCAAGTAATGGAGCTAAGTCATATTCCTCATTACTTATCTGTTCAAATTGAATAATTGCTAAAAGATAATGTGCATAAATAACTTTATCGTCTCCAGGATAATTTTTTAAGTATCTTTTTAAATTTTCTTCTGCTTCATTATAAAAATTAATTGCATAAAGACAATAAGAGGACATTATCGCAGCTTTCGCAGCATCGTCGGGAGAACTAAAATTGAGTTCTGCTTCAGAAAATTTTTCACTTGCAAAAAAGAAGTCGTTGATATTGAAAGCCTCTAAACCCTCCTTGTAAATTTCATAAGGATCTTTTTTTTTTGAATTTTCATATTCAAACTCATTATTTTTTTTTGCACATGAGTTTAAAATTATTGTTATGGCTAAAGCCACTAAAAATCGAGAAAGCATTATTAAATTAATAACATATTAATAATAAAATAATATGTTAATTTTTTTTATGCGTTTACAGCAATTTTGCTAACTTGTTGAGAATTATTTTTGTTTGAAATATCTATGGTTTGTAATTCAATTAAATTTGTTGAAAGCTTATTTTGAAATAATTTTTTTAAAAACATGTTGCTTAACTCGTGTCCACCTTGGTAACATTTTATCTTTCCAATTAATCTGTATCCAGATAATAAAAAGTCGCCAATTAAATCTAAAATTTTATGATTGACGAACTCTTTTTTATTTCTTAATCCGTCTTCATTTAAAACTTTATTATTATCAACGACTATCGCATTATCTAAAGACCCTCCTTTTGCTAGGCCCAAATTTTTTATTTTTTTTATATCGGTGTATAAACAAAATGTTCTTGAGTCTGATATGTCTTTAATATTATCTGTTAAAAAATTAAATTTATTTCTTTGCTTTCCAATAACTTTATTTTCATAATTCAATTGAAAGTCTATCTCGAATGATTCATGGCTAGGTTCAATAGAAATTTTTCTTTCTCCATCTACAAGTTCAACTTTATCAATAACTTTTAAATATTTTCTTTTTTTTGATTGATTTATAAGCTCTACCTTGCTCAAATTTTCTAAAAAAATTTTAGCTGAGCCATCCATAATCGGAACTTCCTCATTATCTATTTCGACTATTAAATTATCTATTCCATATATATAAATAGCTGCTAGTAGGTGCTCTACAGTTGATACTTTTGTGCCAAAACTATTTTCTAATGTTGTGCATAATTTAGTTGATGTTACATTAGTGTAACTTGCGTTTATTAAGTTATTTTCCTCAAGATCTACCCTTTTGAAAACAATACCGCTGTTTTCTTCAGAAGGTATTAACTTCAAAGTTGAAGGCTTGCCAGAATGAAGACCTATGCCTTTAAATATAATTTCAGAAGCTAGAGTTTTTTGGTAAATATCGTACATCACAAAGGTTATACTTGAGGGTTGACTTTAAAAAAAAACAACTAATGTTTCTAAAAATAACAACTTTACCGAAAAATTTCTTGAAAAATTCGTGTCAGGAAGGTTTTTTTTGATTTTGTGACAGGAATGGCCTCCTTTTTCCAACCAAATTGAACAATATTATCAGCTTTATTTATAATTTGCTCAATATCCGGCTTCTTCTTTATTTTAACCTCGTATTGATTATTAAAGGCAAAACTTTTTTCATACTCATATTTAAAACAATTCAAATGATACGGGGCATTTATTTCTAAAAAAATTAGATTAGTTTTTCCTATTAGTTTTTTAAGATTAATATTTTTAGAATGAAGCTTCTCAGATAATTCATTGATCCTTGCCTCTGCAATTTTTGCAATTAGATTTTTTTTTATTTTCCTATATTGCTGATTATTGAAATATTTTTCTTCTAATAACTCTTTATCTGGAATTTTGTTTATATTTTCATTTTCTGAAATTATATTTTCTACTGTGTCACTCGTCAAAGATGTGATTTTGCAAATATCACTTATTATTATTTTTGTTCCGAAATTAAATTTTTGCTCAAATTTAATAGCGTTATTTTCAACATAAAATATTTTTGAATTTATATCATTAATTTCAATATAAAAAAAAGTATCAATATTTGGATTGTCATCGATAATTAAAGATCCTTTTACAAAACTCTTTAGTAATATTTTTTTTACTTTTAAATTGCATTGTTTAAAAATATTTTTTAAATTTTTGTAATTATTTTTATCAATTAAATTAAAGGATAATTCGTGAGAGTAAAAATTACCAAATAAACCTATAGGTAAATTATCTAATTTTTTTTTATCTAAACAATATTCTGAATTAAAAATGTGTAAAATTTTCTTATTTTTTTCAAATTCTTCAACACATGATTTCAATGAATTTAAAATATAAGTAATGTTTTCTTTAGAAATTTGCGTTCCATTAAGTTTTTTAAAACCAGATAAACTTAAAAAAGAAGTTTCAAGATTATCTAAAATTAAAATTATATCTTTAAAAGTATAATTAAGTTTCTGTTCTATTAATAAGATATTTCTTTTAATAAGATTGGTAATCTTTTCTAAGTCTAAAATCCTATTTTGGCTTATACTATCAGTCGGTAAAATCAATTTTTCTAATAACTCAAAACTATTTTGATCATCTGTGCTTCCTGTAATTATAATGATTTCATTGTTACTAATGCTTATAAAAAGTTTAGGTAAAATTTTCATAAATTTATTTCAAAATTAGTTGATTATTTAATCTATAATCAAAAATTTTATACTTTTCAAAATTAGTTTTATCTTTAATATTTATAAAATTGATCAAACTTTCAGTGTAATTTTTTGTGGGTAATTTTAAAATTTTTTTGTCAATCATTTCAATATTCCATCGATCAAGCTTAAAAAGTCTATAACTTAGAACTTCTTCTGTAGGAAAATTTGTTTTAATTAAGTTATTAAATAGTTTTTTAAAACTCTTAAGTTCACCCTCGACGATCGGTAAGTTGTCAAATTTCAGTATATATCTATACTCAATTAAATCATTTTTTTTTCCTAAATAATATTTTTTTTGATACTTATCTATCAATATTGCTATTGGTTTTTTTTCAAAAACTTTAATTACTAGTTTATCTGGAAAAATTTTTTTTATTTCAATTTTTTCTATAAAGCTGTTTTGATCTATATTTTTTTTTAATTTATAAGAATTAAGAAAAATTATATTTTTGTTGTATAGAAAAGAAAAAATTTTAATCAATTCTTGATCTTCTAAAATTTCATTATTTTCTATTTCTATTTCTTTAATTTCAAATTTGTTAATTGTGAATTTATTTTGTGAAATGAAAGTTGAAAATAGAATAAATAATGCAATGCCGAAAATGGGTTTATTTCTCATTTATTAATACTTGCATCCAACAAAATCTTTTCAACTAATTGTTCAAAATTTATACCTCTATAATTTGCTATTTCAGGCACTAAAGAAAGACTTGTCATACCTGGTTGGGTATTAATTTCTAGTGAATAAAAATTATCTTTATAAAACTTAAAATCTGTTCTTGTGACTCCTCTACATTTAAAAGCATCATGTATTTTTTTAGCAATATTTAAAACTTCTAAATACTTCAACTTAGATAACCTTGCAGGCATGATGTGTTTTGTTTTTGCAGATTTAGTATATTTAGCTTTATAGTCATAAAATTGACGCCTAGGTATAAGTTCAATAGCGCCGAGTGGTTTTCCATTAATTATAGCTACTTGGATTTCTTGTCCTGGGATATATTGTTCTATCATTGCTCGACCATACTTTTTTACTAATTTCTTAATTGAATTTGTTAATTTTTTTTTATTTTTACATAACTCTACGCCTAGGCTTGATCCCTCATTTATTGGTTTAACAATAACTGGATAAATAATTCTTTTTAATTTTAACTTTTTATCTATCAATGAAATCTTATAATTTTTACTTATTGAAAAATATTTTGGTGTTTTTATTTTATGTTTAAAAAATATTTTTTTAGAAATTAATTTATCCATTGCATTAAATGAACTTATTACTCCAGAATGAGTATAGGGAATTTTAAGATATTCAAAATAACTTTGAGCAATACCATCTTCGCCATCCTTTCCATGTAAGGCATTAAAAATAGCGTCAGTTTTACTTTTATTTATTAAGTTAAAATTTTTTTTTTGGGGATCAAAGGAGGATACTTTGTATTTAATTTTTTTAAGTGCTTTAATACAAGCCTTGCCACTTTCCAAACTAACAGCTCTCTCACCTGAATTTCCACCTAAAACTACTAGAATATTTTTAAATTTTTTTTTATTCACCTACTATCTTAATTTCTAGTTCTAAATTGATTTTAGTTTTTTCATAAACTTTACTCTTTACCTTTTTTATTAAATTTTCAATGTCTGATGATTTTGCCTTTCCTTTATTAATAAAAAAATTACAATGTTTTTTTGAGATAACAGCATCTCCTTCTTCGTAATTTTCACATCCAGACTCTTTAATTAACATCCAAGCTTTTTTTTCTTTGCTTATATTTTTAAATGTGCTTCCACAAGTTTTGATTTGACTAGGTTGTGACAATTTTTTTCTCTGCACTAAATCACTTTGTTTTTTTTCAATTTTTTCTTTTGTATCTAAAGATCCTTTTAATTTAGCTGAAATAATAATTAAATCTTCAGATAAATCATTACCCCTGTATACAAAATTTATATCTTCTTTTTTAATTTCAATTTCTTTACATTTTCTCTTATCTATTACTCGGATTGATATTAATACTTGAGAAATATCCTGATCGTAGCATCCGCTATTCATTATAATTGCTCCTCCTATAGAACCAGGAATACATGATAAAAATTCAAGGTTTGTAAGATTATTTTCTTTAGCAAAATCTGCTACTTTACGATCTAATGTAGCAGCACCAACTTCAATAATGTCTTTTCCAATTAATCTAGTGAATGAAAAATTTTTACCAAGCTTTATTACAGCTCCCTTAACACCATTGTCTCTGAATAAAGTATTTGATCCTGCCCCTAGAAAAGTAGTTTTAATATCATTTTTTTTTGCTTCTTTAAAAAATTCTAATAATTCTGTTTTATCTTTTGGTTTAAAAAAGAATTCAGCGTTTCCTCCTAGATTAAACCAGCTATAGTTCGATAGTTTAACTTTTTGACTTAAATTCTCGCCAAACTTCTTGGTAAAATCAATCAAATTATTCATAAAGAAATTTTAAGTCTGTAAATCCATTTAGAAATTAGTCCTGCACCCATCCCAATAATTATTTCATTGCTAATTAAGTTTTTTTTAAAAAAATTACGAAGTTCTATTTCGTTTTTGACCATTACTACTTGAGTCGAAGAATTTTTAGCGATTAAAGCAGAAAAGTTATTGATATTAAATTTTGGGTCTCTTTTTTCACCAGCAGCATATAGGGGACAAACGACTACCAAATTAGATTTTTTGAAACATTTCGAAAATTCATTTTTTAATGAGATAACTCTGGAGTATCTATGAGGTTCAAAAACACTTATAATTTTTCTTTTTTGATTTACATTCCTTACTCCATCTAATATTGAGCTTATTTCTGTGGGATGATGAGCATAATCATCGTAAAAATCATTTTTATTCTTTGAAAATACTTTAGTCATTCTTCTTTGGACACCAGAAAAATTTTTAAGCGATTTTTTTATTGTATTTTGGTTTACACCTAAATTTAAACAAACTATCAGTGCTGCTACAGCATTCAATACATTATGTTTTCCTAATAACTTAACATTTATATTTTTAATTGTTTTTAAACTTTTGCTCTTATCTTTAAAGCTTAAATTAAATTTTGTACTTTCGTAGTGATATTTAATTTTTGATACTTGATAGTTTGCTAGACTATTTTCTCCATAAGTAACTATATTTTTATTTTTTATTCTTTTTAAAATCTTATTAATATTATGATTGTCGGTACAAATAACAGATTTACCTGTAGGTGGAGTTTTATTTATAAACTCTATAAAAGATTTTTCCAAATTTGAATAATTTTTGTAGTAATCTAAGTGCTCATAATCAATATTAGTAACAATAGAATAGTTAATTGGTAATTTTAAAAAACTTCCATCAGACTCATCAGCTTCAAGAATTGCCCAATCTCCTTTCCCTAATTTTGCGTTACTTTTAAAAGAATTAATTACTCCACCATTAATTATTGTAGGATCTAATTTTTGATCAGTTAATATTTTTCCAACTAAAGATGTTGTGGTGGTTTTTCCATGAGAGCCTGTAATAATTATATTTTTCTTCAATGATACTGCATCTGCCAAAACTTCAGCTCTGTTATAAATTGGAATTTTATTTTTTTTAGCAAACTTAATTTCAATATTATTTTTTTTTATTGCTGTAGATTTGACTACTATAGTTGCTCCTATTAGATTTTTAGATGAGTGACCTATAAAAGTTTTAATTCCATTTTTAATACAGGAAATTATATTTTTATTTTTTGTTTGATCACTTCCTTGAACTCTAAATCCCATATTTTTCATTATTTGAGCTAGCCCACTCATGCCGATACCGCCAATACCTATAAAATGAATTATGTCTTTTTGGCCTAAATTAATTTTTTTCATTAATAATTTTTTCTATATTAAAATTTAATTTATTGAAAATATCTTTGTCAGAATATTGTCTTTGATTTAATATAATACTATTAAACTTTGTGTTATCTTTAAAATTAGAGGAAATAAGCTTATATAAATCTTTAGAAATATTTTTTTCTTCTAAAAGAAAACACATTCCTTTTGTTTCGTAAAATTTTGCATTTATGTATTGATGATTATCAGCAGAGGTTGGTAGTGGAATAGCGATTAATGGAATTTTAACATTTATTAATTCTCCTAAAGCCGAAGCTCCGGATCTTGTAATTACCAGATTTGATTTACTATAATAATCAGAAATTTTATTTGTAAAATTAAATATTTCAAATTTTATATTATGATTTTTATAAAATTTGGATAACACATCTTCCTGATTTGTTTGACACTGTTGATAAACTGTTAAAGGTATTCCGCTTTCTTTTAGGTCTTTAAAAACTTGTGGTAACTTTTCTGCAAAAATTTTGGCCCCCTGGCTGCCTCCAAGAACTAGAATATTTATAATATCAAATTCATTTTTCAAATCCTCATAATTATTAAATTCAATTATTTCCTGTCTAATTATATTGCCAACTTGAATTACCTTTTTTTTATTTTTTTCTTTTATTCCCTTAAGATCTTTGTACGAAACAAAAACCTTTTCTGCAAAATCGAGCAAATATTTATTAGCTTTTCCTATAATTAAATTATTTTCATAAATGATAAATTTTATTCTTAAAATTGTTGCAGCAGTACAAACAGGAAATGAAGAGTATCCCCCCATCCCTATAATTAAGTGAGGTCTACTTAATGAAAGTAAAAAAAGGGATTTCACTGTTGAGTAACAAATCAACAATACAGAATATATTAATATAAAGATATTTTTTTTTAGCAAGGGAGATGAAGTTATTTTTTTTAAATTTATCCCATTTGTATCCCTAAGGTATTTTAAACCTCTTTTGTCAGAAGTAAGTGTAATATCATAATTTTTTTTAATTAGATTTTTTGCTAAACTTAATGCAGGAAAAATATGTCCTCCAGTGCCTCCTGTTGCAATCAATATTTTTTTTTTAGTCATATAAATAAGTTTTATTTTTAGTATAATTTAAAACTAGGCCAGCTAAAATCGCGTTACTCATCAAAGAAGATCCACCATAACTCAAAAAAGGTAAAGTCATTCCAGTTGTCGGCAATAAATTAGTATTTACCCCTGCATGTATAAAAGTTTGAAAGATTAATAAAGATGCTAAGCCACTTAAAGAAATCTTAATAAATTCATTATCCTGATTAAAGCAACTTTTTATAATCCTAAATGATATATATAAAAAAATTATAATTATAATAATTGAAGCTAAAGAACCGAATTCTTCAGAAATTACAGCGATTACGTAATCGGTATGAGCTTCTGGAACGCTCTCTTTTAAAATACCTTCACCCATTCCTTGACCAGTTAAACCTCCAAGTTTAATTGCATCAAGTGCTGAAAATGATTGAAATTTATCACCTTGGCTAGGATCAAAAAATGAAATTAAACGACTAGTAATATATCCAAACTTTTCGGGTAAGAAGAATAAAAGTGAGCTAAATAGTATTAAAAAAATTGCAAGAAAAATTCCAATATATATTAAGCTAACTCCAGATACAAAAACAGTTGCGATCCAGCTACTAGTTAATAATATTGACTGTCCTAAATCAGGCTGATCGATTAATAAAATGATAATACAACTTAAAAGTATGAAACTTAAAAGATATTTTATGTGAGAGTTTTGAAAATTTTTATAAGTAAGTATCTTTACTGTTATCAAAATGAATAATGGTTTTAATATTTCTATAGGCTGTAAATTAAAAAAATACAGATTTAACCATCTTTTAGCTCCTTTTGCCTCTATCCCAAGTATTGGAACCATCACCAAAAAAATAAAGGAAACTACAAAAGCTGGAATAACAAGTTTAATCAATACTTCTGTTCTAATAAATGAAATTAACATCATGACTGATATTGCTAAAACTGTAAAAATTAAATGTTTAGTAAAAAAGAAATAATAATCTTTGTTTAATCTTTCTCCAGCAAGCGATGATGTTGATGAAAATGAGAAAAATAATCCTAAAAAAAACAGTATCAAAAAACAAAATAAGATTTTTTTATCAATACTTCTCCAATAATTTAGTATGAAAAATTTAAATGAATTTTCTTGCATATTTTCTACATAATTTTTTAAACTCAGTTCCTCTTGTTTCAAAATTTTTAAATTGATCAAATGATGCTGCTGCTGGACTTAATAAAATTAAGCACTTTTTTCTCTTATAAAATGTATAATCTTTTACTATTTGATTGATTGCGTTCTTAAGGGTTTTTGAAATTGAGAAAGAAACCTTTCCTTGTATCTGTTTTTTGAAAAAATTTATGTTTTTTCCAATTAAATAACATTTTATAATATTTTCTTTGTAATTAAATAAATTAATTTTATCTCCTTTTTTTGGAAGACCCCCCAATATCCAAAAAACATTTTTTAAGCCAGATATAGCGGTAATAGCAGACTCACAAGTTGTCGCCTTAGAGTCGTTAATAAAAGTAACATTTTTTTTTTTCATAAAAATTTCAAATCTGTGCTCTAAACCTTTAAAAGATTGAATAGATTTAACAAATGATTTTTGGCTTATATTAATTATTTTAGAAAATTCAAAAACAAAGCTTACATTTTCATCGTTAATATTAGAAGCTAAATAACTATTTTTAATTTTATACTTTATTTTTTTATAATCCCTTATTTTTGAAGTAATTAATTTACTTTTAAAATTTTTCTTTTTAAAAGCTATCTTCAATTTTTTGTTTATAAAAGCATATTGATTTTTATTTTGATTTTTAAATATTTTAAGTTTTGCATTTAAATATTCTTTTGTGCTTCCATGCCAATCTAAATGATCGTTAGTAAAATTTAGAAAAAGAGCAAAGTCTGGACAAATAAATTTTGAATGTGAAAGTTGAAAAGATGAGGCTTCTATTATTACAAAACTATTATTTACTTTGTTTAAACTTAGTAAAGGCTTACCTATATTCCCTCCCAATAAACATTTAAATTTATTTTTTTTTAAGACGTGGTCAAGTAATTTACACGTGGTTGATTTTCCATTTGTTCCTGTTACAACAATGCTTTTAAATTTTTCTCTATCTAAATAAAATAAATCTAAATCAGTTATAATTTTTTTTTTATATTTCTGGAGATATTTGTTTTTATTTAAGCTAATTCCTGGAGACAATACAATATAGTCTACTTGCTTTAATGTTTTATTAAGATTTTTTGTCCTATAACTTTTAAAAAGGTTTTTATGTTTGTCATCGTAAACCTTGAAATTTGAAATTTTTTTCTTTTTAAAAAAATTAATTACAGAACTACCGGTTATTCCAAGCCCATAAACAAGGAACGAATGTTCTTTGAGTTTAGGAGTTTTGAACATCTTACCTTAATTTTAATGTTGCTAGTCCAATCAATGCTAAGATTATGGCAATAATCCAAAATCTAATTACAATTGTAGACTCTGCCCAACCTTTTTTTTCGAAATGGTGGTGAATTGGGGCCATCTTAAATATTCTTTTTCCAGTTAATTTAAATGATAGTACTTGGATGATTACAGAAACTGTTTCTAAAACAAATAAACCGCCTATAATAGCTAAAACTATTTCATGTTTTACAATAATTGCGATAGCCGCTAATGACCCTCCTAATGAAAGTGAGCCAGTGTCACCCATGAAAATTTTTGCAGGAGGAGCATTATACCAAAGAAAACCTAAACATGCTCCCACAACTGAACCACAAAAAATAGACAATTCTCCAACATCCGGAATATATTGTATTTGCAAATATTCAGAGAAAATTGTGTTTCCTACGACATAGGAAATTAATGTAAAAGAAAGTGCTACTAACATTACAGGTACAGTAGCAAGTCCATCTAAACCATCAGTCAAATTTACTGCGTTAGATGCTCCAATTATCACAAATAATCCGAATGGAATAAAAAATAGACCCATTTGCCAAATTAAATTTTTAAAAAATGGAAAATAAAGATTGTATAGATATTCGTGATTGGAAAATTTAATTAATAATGTTAAAGTTATAATACCTATAATTAATTGACCAAGAAATTTTAAACTTGATTTAAGTCCTCTAGAATTCTTGTATTTTATCTTTAGAATATCATCTGCCAGTCCTAAACCTCCTAAAGATAAAGACACAAATATTAGTACCCAAACATATATATTTGTTAAATCAGCCCATAACAACGTACCAGAAATAATTCCAATAATAATTATCACTCCTCCCATTGTGGGTGTACCAGACTTTTTTATAATATGATCAATTGGACCATCCTGTCTGATAGGGCCAGTAATCATTTTTTCTGAAAATAACTTGATAAGTGGTCCTCCAATAATAAAAACAACTAACAAAGAAGTTACAACAGATAATCCGGTCCTAAATGTCAGATATTTAAAAACATTTAAAAATGAGTATTGATCAACTAAAGATGTTAAAAGACTGAAAAGCATTTAAATTCCTTTTATAATATTTTTACTATAGTTGTTTAAACCTGTAGCATTAGATCCTTTAATCATTAAATAATCATTATTAGAAATTATGTTTCTCAAGTTTAAGTCTATATCCTCTGTGTTTTGCAAAATATTTCCTCTTTTATTTTTATTTAGATTCTTATAGGTGAATATAGTTTGTTTTCCCTTAACGAATACTTTGTCGATATCAGAATTGTTAATAACTTTTGAAATTTCTTCATGATATTTTCTCGATTTTTGGCCTAATTCCAACATGTCGCCCAATACTAAATATTTTTTAAATTTTTCTTTTTTAAATGATTTAAATCTTAAAATGGCATTTTTTACTGATAATGGGTTTGCATTATAACTTTCATCGATAAATCTAAATTTTTTCTTATATCTTAAAATATTATATTTTTTTCCTCTTCCAGACGATGGTTGTAAATTCTTTATTAGTGATTTTATCTTTTTGATATCAATTTTTAATGCATGCAGTGCAGCTAAGCTTGCCAGAATATTATAAATATTAATATCTCTAAATTCATAAATTAAACTATGATTATCTATATTTACAAAAATTTTTGAATTTCCATTTTTTTCATTAATCTTTTTCAATAAGATATTTGACTCTCTATGTTTGCCAAAAGTAATTATTTCAAGATTAAAGGATTTTGCTTTTTGGTATAGAAAATTGAAAAATTTATCATCTCTATTCAAAATAATTTTTCCACCTCTTTTGATGCTTTCTATTATTTCAGATTTCGCTTTAGCTATTCCTTTTACATTTTTAAAATTTTCTAAATGTGCTTCACCAATATTGGTAATTATACCTAAATGAGGTCTTATTAATTTTGACAAGTGTTTAATTTCTCCGGCCTTACTCATTCCAACTTCGAAAACACCGTATTTATCGAATGAGCTTAAATTAGATAAACTTATAGGAACGCCTAAGTGATTGTTAAAAGATTTTGGTGAAAAATACGTTTCACCAAATTTTTTTAGTAACTGACCTAGCAAATTTTTTAGAGATGTTTTTCCAGCACTTCCAGTAATAGCAATTATATTTGCAGAAGATTTTTCACGTTTTAGTTTTGCAAAGGAATTTAAAAATGAGATAGCATTTTTTACCTTGATTATGTTATTTCCAATTTTTTTTGGAGATTCAGATACAACACAGCTTGCACCTTTTTTTAAAGCGTCTTTAACAAATTTATTTCCATTATTTTTTTTGCCTTTGAGTGTTAAAAATAAATTACCCTTTTTTATTAATCTAGTATCAGTGGATAATCCGTCAAAATTGATAAATTTTTTATAACCCGTAATTTTTTGTAGAATTGAATTGTTTTCAAAATAATTAAATTTTTTTTTAGAGAATTTTTTTGATTTTATAATGGTTCCTTTTATAATTTTTTTATCAGATATTTTATAAATTTTATTTTTATAAATTTGAATTTCTTCATGTCCTTTTCCTGCTACTAATATTATTTCTCCAGGAATTGCCTTTTTAATAGATTCTTCAATAGCGGAACGTCTATTTCCAATATTAAAACTTTTTTTTCTTGGAATATATTTCAAGAGTTCTTTTCTAATTTTTTGAGGGTCTTCATTCCTTGGATTGTCATCTGTTATATAAATTTTACTGCAATATTTATTTGCTATCCTAGCCATTAATGGTCTTTTTTTTTTATCTCTATCTCCTCCACAGCCAAAAACAATAGATATATTTTTTTTATTTTCATTTTTAAAACACTCTAAAGTTTTTAAAAGGGCATCTGGGGTGTGAGCATAATCTAAAAAAACTTTTACTTTATTTGGAAATCTTTTTACTAATTCCAATCTTCCATTTACATCATTGATTTTTTTTATTTTTCCGTAAATTAAATGATCTTTTAGTCTACATATTTTCGCAGCTAAAATTGCCATCGCTAAATTCTTTTTCTTAAAATCTGGAAAAGCAGGTAATTGGTTTTTAACTTTTAAAAACTCATTATTTATATCAACTAATTTTAATCCTCTTTTTTTGGATATTTTTTTTAAGATTTTAAATGGTAAAATATCCTTATCTGAAATTATTTTAGTTTTTTTTCTCAAAATTTTTCTAAATAAAATAAGCTTAGCATTCAAATATGCTTTCATATTCTTATGATAGTCCAAATGGTCTTGACTAAAGTTAGTAAAAACAGCTGATTTAAAATCTATATGATGAAGTCTCTCTTGATGCAAACCATGACTTGAAGCTTCGATAATTACATTTTCAATTTTTTTTTTTTTAAGAAAGTTAAGAGTCTTATGTAATGATATCGTGTCAGGTGATGTCAGACTTGTTTTTAAAAATTTATTATTATATTTAATTCCCAACGTTCCAATTGAAGCAACAGATTTATTGTTTAACCTAAATAATTGATAAAACATATCAGCAACAGATGTTTTTCCATTAGTGCCGGTAACAGCAATTATGTTTTTCGGTTTTAAGTTATAAAACCTAGAGGCAATTTCGCTCAAAAAGTTTCTTACATTTTTCTTTTTAATTACTAGTATATTTTTATCTTTGAATTTACATTTATTTGAACAAATTATGACGGAGGCTCCTTTTTTAATTGCTTGTTTGATAAAATTTTCACCATTCTCCTTTTTTCCTTTGATGGCAAAAAAGATATAATTTTTTTTTGTGCTATTACTATTTGATGAAATTCCATTAATTGAAATATTTCTTGTATTAAAAGGGATTTCTTTAATTAAATTTTTCAACAACATATTGGTTTAAAAAATCCTTATTATTTATGGCTAAAATTGGTCCAATTTTTTCTATTATTTTGCCAGCAACATAAACAGAATTCCAACCAGAGGTATTATATGGTGCTTTAGTTTTTATTCCACGATAATTATAAATTAGATCTTTATTTAGTTTTGGATTTTCTAACATAACAAATAATGAATAGTTTGGTTTTTTTGTGGGAAAAACAGAAATAAATGAATTTATTCTTTGTTTATTGTTTCCGTAGCTTTCTGCAGTCCCTGTTTTTCCTCCTACATAATACCCATCTATATCTGCTAAACTTGCTGTTCCATTTTCGCTACTAACAACTTGCCTCAGAATACTTGATATTTCTTTACTTGTTTCATTAGATATAATTTTTTTTGTTTCAATTTTATTTCTCTCTTTTATTAAACTAGGAGTGACTAAATTTCCTCCATTAGTGAGACTGGCATATAACGTTGTGGCTTGAAGAGGGGTGGTTGTTATTCCATGGCCAAAAGAAACCGTTTCGATCTTGCATTTATTCCATTTTATCTCATGAGGAGCCCCAACTTCTTCAAGTTCAATGTCTGGAACTTTTGTTAAATTAGTATTTTTTATAAATTTTTTGAAAACATCCTCACCTATTTTTTGAGCTAAAATAACTGATCCAACATTTGAAGATCTTACTAAAATTTCCTCTGTTGAAAGGTTGCTTGGATGTTCTTTCATATCAGTAATTTCATGAATAGAGCATTTCAATTTTCTGGGAATGTTTTCAATAACTGTATCCTTTTTAACAATATTTCTTTCAAGAGCTAATGCTACAGTAAAGGTTTTAAAAATGGATCCTAATTCATAAACACCTTTTGTAATTTTATTAATATAATTTTTGTCTGTAATGGTTTTACGTTGATTTATATTGAAATTAGGTAAAGAAACTAAAGATAATATATCACCATTATTTACGTTCATTAATAAAGCTGCAGCACCTGAAGCATCAAAAGTTTTTACAGCTTCGCTTAATTCTTTGTTAATTATATATTGAATGTTGCTATCTAAAGTTAACTCTAATGGAGTATCTTTTAAATTTTTACTTTTTAATTCTTTATCAAAATATTTTTCAAGTCCTGAAATTCCAAAATTATCATAATCGACTTGGCCTATAACATGGCTAAATAGATCTCCATGTGTGTACATTCTGGCTTGAAATGGTTCAAATTTTATTGCTTTTTCTCCTAATGACCAAAGTTTTTGTTTTTCATTTTGAGTTATCCTTGTTTTAATACGAAAATATTTTTTCCCATTAAGTTTTTGTCTAATCTCATCAATCGGAAGATTGGGGAAAATTAATCTTAATTTTATTAAAAAATTTTTTTTATCTTTAACTAATTTTGGATTAACCGCAGCATGATATGCGTTTATATTTCTAGAAATTATTATACCATTTCTGTCAACTATATCTCTCCTTAGTAAGTTAAATTTGGAATTTTGATTATTAAAGCCCAATATCTCTTTTTGGCTTAATGAAATAAATGCTATTTTTATTGAGAAAATTGTAATTAGAGAAAAAAAGAAAAAGAATAATAGATAATTTCTATCCTCAAAATTATTATATTTTTTAAAATTTTTTGATTTTTTATTTGTTTCTAGATAATCTTCAAAATAAAAACTTCTTTGATTAGTTGTTTTATTTTTTCCTGATTTTTTTTTCATCTATAATAATTAAATTGGATAACTTCTTTTCAAGTGTATTAAAATCGTGTACATCGTAAAATATCTTTGATTGTTTAATTGGTTCAAATTTTTCTAGATCTCCGCTATTAAATTTTTTCTCAATTTCATTTGGTGAAGATAAGTATGAAAATTCCATTTCAGCTTCACTAATGTTTTTTTCTTTAGCTATAATATTAATATTTAAACCTTTTATTTGTTTTTCTATTATTCTTGACTGATTTTTAACTAAAGAAGTTATTATTAAGAAAAATGTAAATACAGCTAATGAAAAAAATAATTTTGAATTAAACATTTGCTGACTCCAGTTCTAAATAATTTTTAAACTTATCAATTAACTCGTGAGGATATTGAAAATCAGTATTGCTTCTAATTGCAAACCTTAATTTTGCAGATCTTGCTCTATTGTTTATTTCCAATTCTTTTTTAGAAGGTTTAAGAACTTTATTTTTGTATGCCTCAAACAAATATGCTTGTTTAATCTTATCTTCAGGAAGATATCTTGACGATCTAGATTTGTTTTTTGAATAATTATTAAAAAAAAATTTTACTATTTTATCCTCAATAGAATGAAAGGTTACAACTAAAATTTTCCCACCTGGTTTTAATTTTTTGGTAGCATTAATAATTCCATTTATTAACTCACTTATTTCTTTATTTACAAAAATTCTAAGAGCCTGAAATGTTTTAGTGCAAGGATTTATTTTTTTTGAAAAATTTTTTTTTTTACTTTCTTCAATAATTTTTACTAGTTGATTAGTTTTAGTTATTCTTTTTTTCTTTCTAGAATTAACAATGTTTCTTGCAATTCTTGTGGCTTCTTTTTCGTCACCAAGAAATTTAATTATCGATTTTAAATCTGGTTCACTAAGATTATTTACAGCATCCAAAGCAGAAATATTATTAAGGCCCATTGCCATGTCTAATTGTTTATCTGATTTGAATGAAAAACCTCTTTCAAGGTTATCTAATTGAATAGAAGATAGACCTAAATCAAATATTATTGCATCAACACGATTCTCGATAATAGTATCTAGCTGACTAAATTTTATTTGATAAAATTTAAATCGTTTCGGAAATTTTCTTTCTAGTTCTTCTGCAATTGATTTAATATTATTATCTCTATCTATTGCTGCTATTTCAGTTTTAGGAATTTTTAAAATTTCTTTAGAATATCCACCTCCACCAAATGTACAGTCAATATATTTGCCTCCATTGAATGGAGAGGTTATTTTTAGAACCTCATTCAACATCACTGGAAAATGCGAGAATTCCAGTGATGATGTATGATTGTTCATTGCTTAATGATTTTTTCATTAAAATTTTTGTTTCCTTAAGAAGGCAGGAATTTCAAAATCTTCTTCTTCATTTAGATCTTGATCAAATAATTCATCTGAATCTCGGTGAGATTGATCGTTATTCTCATCATTAATTTCTTCAGACGTGTTATTTTCTTCAGAAAAAAGTTTAGGCGTATATTCTTCCTCATTATTTATACTATCTGCCTGCTTTGTAATTTCTTCATTGTTATCTAAACTGGAGTTCTCAATATAAGAGGCGCTTTCAATTGATACTCCGGTCGGAAGATCATTAAAATTATTTTCAGTACTAATATTGTTTGGTGCCTCTTCATTTAAACTAGTTGAAGCATCATTAATTATATTGTTTTGAGTTTCATCTTTAATTTCAAAACTTTCGTCAAGTTTTAACGCTGTTGCTCCTTCAATTGCACCCAATGTACTATTATCCATTATAGGATTATGAGAAAATAAATTTTCAGAGTAACCAGTATTTCTATTCTGAATTCTTGATACCATATTTAAGACTGTTTTATTTTCTGTTTTGTGGCCATCTAATGCAGTTGCAACAATTGAAACTCTAATTTTTCCATTAAGTTCTGTGTCTTCAATTGCTCCAAAAATTAACTCTGCTTCAGGATCAACTTCGGCTCTAATTCTGTTAACAGACTCTTCTACCTCAAATAAAGTTAGATCATCTCCTCCAGTTATATTAACTAATAATCCTTTTGCTCCTTTTAAAGAATACTCATCAATTAGAGGATTATTTAATGCCATTTCAGTTGCCACTTTACCTCTGTTTTCTCCTTCAGCTTCACCTGTACCCATCATAGCTTTACCCATTGAACTCATTACAGTTTCTACATCTGCAAAATCAAGGTTAATCATTCCAGGTCTTACCATGAGGTCTGTTACACTTTGAACTCCGTGTTTAAGAACATTATTTGATAATATAAAAGCATTTTTAAAAGTTGTCGTTTCACTAGCAATTTTAAAAAGATTTTGGTTTGGTACTACTATAACCGTATCCAAATGTTTTTTAAATTCCTCTAAGCCTTGAATTGCTCTTCTCATTCTTTTTGGACCTTCATAAGCAAAAGGGAGTGTTGTAACACCAACTGTTAAAATATTGAGTTCTCTCGCAGCTTTAGCTATTACATGTGAAGCTCCAGTACCAGTGCCTCCTCCCATCCCTGAAGTTATAAAAACCATGTTAGAACCTTGTATGTAATTTGTTATTTCGTTTAATGACTCGTCTGCTGCAGCTTGGCCAATATCATGTTTAGCACCTGCACCTAAGCCTTTAGTTAAATTCATTCCAATTTGAATTTTTGCATCGGCTTTACTCATTTTCAAATCTTGTGCGTCTGTATTAACTGCAACAAATTCAACACCCTTCATACCAGAGTCAATCATTGCATTTATTGCATTTCCTCCAGCACCACCTACTCCTAATACTAAAATTCTTGGTTTTAATTCTTTAAGTTCCCCGCCACCAATATTTATACTCATTACAGTTCTCCCTTCTGTTTGTTTTCCCATTTTAAATTAGATCTATTTTGAAAAGCTTTTTTTCTTGCAACTATTTTAAATTTTTCAAAATTGCTTGGCTCCCAAATTTGAAATGTTTTTCCCAAACCAACAAATAAAATATTGTTTTTTATTTTTGCATGATTGAGTAGTTTTAAAGGCAATGAAATTCTACCTTCAGTATCAAACTGTAAATTTTCACTTTCAGACAAAATTGAAGTGGCAAAAAAATCTCTTTTTTCTTCAAAAGGATTCAATGAGTCGATAGTGTTAGAAAGTTTTTCAATTCTGTCTTGTGAACAAGCTTCTAGTGCAGCGTGATTAAAGGAAGGATAACTAATAAATCCATTGTATCCCATAGAGTTTAAATGTGATCTAAAAGTTGCAGGCACTGAAACACGTCCTTTCTTGTCTATTCTGTTTTCGTAACTTGATAAAAACATTTTTATTTAAAAAACCTCTATAAATTAAATATTTAAATATACTCTCCATAATGGGATTATTTGGGATAGTATGGGTTTTTATGAATTAGTCAATAAGTTTGTAAAATAAAATAGTACAAAGGTGGAACATTAAAATTTGAGGTTGCCAGATAATCTGTAAGCCGGGTTCTGTCATTGAAGATGTCATTTCTCTAGGCTTAAATTCACATTTAAGCTCAAGCGGTTAACCCAGAAGACCAACTAAAGACTGTTTTTCGTGTTTCCACTACGTCTTCTCTATTTAACCTTGCTCCCAGTGGGGTTTGCCGTGCGTTTTTTGTTACCAAAAAACCGGTGAGCTCTTACCTCGCCGTTTCACCCTTGCCTTGATAAGGCGGTTTATTTTCTGTGGCACTATCCCTGAAGTCACCCTCGCCAGCCATTAACTGGCACTGTGTCTTTACGGAGCCCGGACTTTCCTCTATCAGAAATCTGACAGCGACAATCCAACTATCTGGCAAAGATCTTCTAATGAATTTCATCTCATTAGGCAAGGATCTTTGTTTAATGAGTCAAAAAATGGCTTATTTCAAAGGTCTTTTTATCTATTTTACCAGTTAAGTTTTGAGGCAAAAAATGCCTCTGAAAAGATAAAATTATTTTTTTATCTGAGAAACTTGCCTTATTTGTATTAAAATACCTGTAGCCCAATTTTTTAAGATTTCTAAAAAATAGCTTCCTAATTTTTCTTTTATCAATAGTAAAGTTTACCCTTCTCTCATGGTACCACTTCCCAATTTTATGCTTGCTAAGTTTTTTCCATGGAAACTTTTCTCCTGGGTCTATTTTTCTTAAAGGCGCAATATCAGAGTGTCCTAAAAAATTATCTTTTTTAATCAAATATTTTTTCTTTAAATATTTACATAAAATTATAAGTCTATTTATTTGTTCTTTTGAGTAACTTTGATATCCAAATTGATGGCCTTTATTAACTAACTCAATCCCCAAAGAGTTTTTGTTTAAATTTTTCAATTTTTTCCATTTAGATTTTCCAGCATGCCAGGCAATTTTTTTTTCCTCAACCATTTGAACAATGCGTCCTTTTCTATTAATCAAATAATGACAACTAACTTTAAATTTCGGGTTTTTAAGTCTTTTAATAGATTCAATTTGTGATTGCATTCCTGTGTAGTGAATGATTACAAATTTAATATCTTTTTCTAGTCTCTTTTTTTTTGAAAAATTTGGCGAATAATCGGACTTTATAATCATAATTTCTTAATTTTGCTTATTCTTAGCACTTTAAAGCTTATTTTAGCTAAATTTTTTATAGAATATAGATTATATTTATATATATAGCCAATATACAAAATGAAGAAAACTCTACTCATATCTAAATTAATATTAATTATGGCTTTAGCTTCAACTACTTCTAGAGCAGCAGAAGAATGTTTTGAGAGAACAAGTAGAGCAATATTTAAAATGAACATGGCGTTAGATGAAGCGATAATAGAACCGATTGCTAAAGGATATAACAAGCTTCCTAAGCCAATAAAAACTGGCACAAGCAATTTTACATCTAACATAAGCACATTACTTTCAATCCCAAATAATGTTTTGCAAGGTAACTTCAAACAATTAGGTCACTCTATAGGAAGTTTTGCTATAAATACTTCAATAGGAATTTTCGGGTTTTTAAATCCTGCTGAAAAAATTGGACTTAAGCCTCATAAGGAAGATGTTGGTCAAACTTTAGGCACATACGGCTTTGGTCCAGGTTGTTATTTTGTTTTACCTGTATTAGGTCCAACTACATTAAGAGACTCTTTAGGAATGATAGCTGATACTTTTGTTGATCCTTTTGCTCATATTACAATCAGAGAAAAAGAGCTACTAGGGTCTTCTGGAAATACTTTAGATTACTATTCAGTTAAAGGTGTTGGAGTAGTGGATTTTAGAGCAGAAAATGATAAAAATATTGAGAATTTAGAAAAAAATTCAATTGATTTTTACTCATCACTGAAAAGTATCTATCTCCAAGACAGAGAAAATAAAATTTCAAATTCCTCTGGTGATCAAGATGAGTGGGGGAATTTAGATAACTAGAATTAAAATGATAAGAAAAATAATTTACCTGTTATCATTTTTTTTTATTATTCAAAATCATCTATTCTCTTACAGCTCAAATCCAAGAGATTTTGTAAATGAATTGGTTAACGAAGCTATAGAAAAATTATCTGATAAAAGCTTAACTGATGAAAAAAAAACAAATTTTATTGAAGAAATCGCTTTAGAAAATGTTGATATAAATGCTTTAGGTCTATACACGCTTGGTGAACTTAGAAAATCTGCTAGCCAGGAAGATATTTCTAATTATCAAAAATCTTTTGAAAAATATTTTTTAAAAAGTCTTACTTCGAGATTAAACGATTATTCTTCTGGAAAATTCCAAGTAATAGGTGAAGATAAAAAAAGTTCGAACTACACAATTGTAAACTCAAAAATTACTCCAGGTGATGGAAGCCCTGAGATAAAGGTTGATTGGCGAATTTATACAAAAAATCCAGATAAACCGTTAATAAGAGATTTAATTGTAGAAGGCTTAAGCCTTGCAAGAACACAAAAAGAGGAATTTGCCTCAATCTTGAATTCTAATGACAATGAAATAAAGAAGCTTATTTTAAAGTTAGAGGAGTTTATAAATAAATAAACTGGTGGGCCCGCCAGGACTCGAACCTGGGACCAATACATTATGAGTGTACTGCTCTAACCAACTGAGCTACAGGCCCTCAATTAAAACTTTATATCACAATTAATTATTTTTCTAAGAAACTTTTTAGTTGTTTAGATCTACTTGGATGTTTGAGTTTTCTTAATGCTTTTGCCTCAATTTGTCTAATTCTTTCCCTAGTTACTGAAAATTGTAGACCTACTTCTTCAAGTGTGTGGTCAGTGTTCATTCCAATTCCAAATCTCATTCTTAAAACTCGCTCTTCCCTTGGAGTAAGGGAGGCTAAAATTTTTGTTGTTGACTCACTTAGGTTAGATTGGATTGCAGTGTCTAAAGGTTGTAAAGCATTTTTATCTTCAATAAAATCTCCTAGACTACTGTCCTCTTCATCGCCGACTGGTGTTTCTAAGGATACAGGTTCTTTAGCAATCTTTAATACTTTTCTTACCTTCTCTAAGGGCATCGCTAATTTTTTTGCTAACTCTTCTGGTGTCGGTTCGCGTCCAAATTCACTCATAATTTGCCTTTGTGTTCGAACAATTTTGTTAATCGTTTCAATCATATGTACTGGTATTCTGATTGTTCTAGCTTGATCTGCTATTGATCTAGTAATTGCTTGTCTAATCCACCAAGTTGCATAAGTAGAAAATTTATATCCTCTTCTATACTCAAATTTGTCTACTGCTTTCATTAAACCAATGTTTCCTTCTTGTATTAAATCTAAAAATTGAAGGCCTCTGTTTGTATATTTTTTTGCAATAGAAATAACTAGTCTTAAATTTGCCTCAACCATTTCCTTTTTAGCAACTCTTGACTCTCTCTCTCCTTTTTGGATTCTATTTACTAATCTTTTAAACTCTCCTACTGAAAGCCCAATTTTTTTACTAAATTCTACTAATCTATCTCTTATTTCTGTAAAATCTTTTTTATATTTTTTGAAAAAATTTTTCCATGTTAAATTTTCTTTTAAAAATGACTCAAATTTAGGATTAATTTCATTTCCAATATAGTACTTTAAAAACTCTTCCCTACTTATTTTATTATCCATAGCCAATCTTAAAAGTACACCTTCAAGAGAAACTATTTTTTTGTTTTCTTTGTAATGAGACTGCACAAGTTCTTCGACAACGTGCGGCGCTAATTGTAAATTTTTGAAATTATCAACCAGAGTCTCTTGAATTTTTTTAAAATTTTTATTTTTGGAAACAGATAATTCTTTTGACTCTAGTATACAATTGAGTTTTTCAATTTGATACTTCTTAAGTTTATTGTAATTTTTATTTAAAGAATCTAAAATATTAATTATTTTAGGTTTAATTTCTTCCTCCATTTTAGCAAGAGAAACATTGAATTCATCATCGTCGTTACTTTCACTTTCATCTTTTTTTTCTTGTTCTTTAGAGTTCTCACTATCTTTTTTTAATTTTAATTTTTTATCTAATTTATTGTTGCCGTCTTCATCAGATGACTCAAAATCTTCATATGTCGAGTCGATATCTATAATATCCCTTACTAAAATTTGTTGATTTTCAATTTGTTCTTTCCATTCATATATTTTTTTTCCCACTAGAGGACTTTGTGTTAAAGCGTTAATCATCACATCTTTCCCTGCTTCTATTCTTTTTGCTATCGCAATTTCACCTTCTCTAGATAGCAATTCAACACCACCCATTTCACGTAAGTACATTCTTATTGGGTCGTCACTTTTCTCAGTACTTTTTTCTTCAGTTTGAGTGATGGCTTCTTTTTTCTTATTAGATTGATATTCAGATTTTTTTTCTACTAATGTAATTTTTTCATCAACAATTATTATAAATGCTTGCTCAATATTTTCGTAGGTGCTGTTTCTTTTTCCTAAAGATTTTCCAAGCTCATCATAAGTTATAAAACCTCTATGCTTTCCTTTATCAAGAAGTCTTTCAAAAGATTTTGTTATGAGTTTTTCAGCCATATTAGAATAGTGGGATATATATAATGACTAAGTCCAAAAAATCTATACCTTTTTAATCCCTATTTAACTGACTTTTGAGCTTAATTAGTTCAGAATATGAGTTTTCATCTAAGTTATTTATTAATTTTTGCTCTAAAGATTCTATTTTTCTTAAATTACTTTGCTCTTTATGGTCTTTAAGCAATTCATCGAGCAAATTTAATACCTCATCATCATTTTTGTTTTTTGCAATTATTTGAATATTTGAATTTTCATTTATTTCCTCAATTATTTTATTATAAATATTATTTATTTTTTTGTTAATAGCCTCTTTATCATTTCCCTCAATTATATTGGTGGAAATCTCTTTTTTTAAACTTTCGTTTTTTTCTGATAAAAATTTTATTTCAGATAAATCTTCTAATTTTTTTGAAGCTATATCTAAATAATTTAAAATTATGAAAAGAATGGAAAATTCAATTATTTGAATTCTTGATAAATCTTTTCTTTTTTGATGCAAAAGTTTTGTTTCTTTCAGAACTTGATAATCTTTTTTCTTTTTATACAGAGAAAATTTATAATCTTTCCTTGATGATTGTATTGGAGTTAATTTTTTTATTTTTTCTAGAAAATCTTCTAAAACATATTTTTTAAGTATTTCGTCTTTTATGGAATATGACAAATTTTTGATTTCTTTTTCAAATTTTGAAATTTCATAAGGATTGTTCTGATCTATTTTATTTAAGTAGTAATTCCAAATAAAAGATTGGATTACTTCTTTCTCTTTTAATAAATTTAATAATCCATCCTTGCCTTTTTGTTTAATATAATCGTCTGGATCAGTTCCATCAGGCAAAATAGAAAAGAAAATTTTATTTTTTTCGTTTATTAATGGAAATAATTTTTCTGCAATTCTTAAAGAAGCTTTTTGCCCGCTTTCATCACCATCTAAACAAATAATAGGGTTTGAAAAAAATTTCCATATCAAGCTTATTTGTCTTTCTGTAAGAGCGGTGCCTGAGTTTGCAATCACATTTTTCACTCCAGAGGAGTAAACACTAACAACATCCATATAACCTTCTACAATCAAAACTTCATTTGTTTCTGATCTTGCTTCTTTTGCTTTATCTAAATTAAAAATTATATTTCCTTTTTTATAAAATTCTGTTTCCGGTGAATTTATATATTTAGCTAATTTAGTCTCACGAATGATTCTTCCACCAAAGGCAATTGTATCACCTAATAAGTTATTAACAGGAAATATTACTCTTGAATTGAATCTGTCTATGAATTTTCCAGTTTTATCATTTTTATAATATAGACCAGTAAAATTAATTTCTTCTTCGGAATATTTTTTTAAAAGCTCCTCATAAAAATTATTTTGCCAAGGCACAAATCCTAATTTAAATTCTTCGATTATATTTTTCTCTACACCTCTTTTTAAAAGATATTCTAGTGATTCTTTATTATTTGAATTAAATAATTGCTGATGAAAATAATTTGAATAATCCTTGAAAATACTTTTATAAGTTTGAAACCTTTTATCTTTTTTTTGGTCAAAATTAGAGAACCTATAGGGTTGCATTCCTGCATCAGCTGCTAAAGATCTTACAGCTTCTCCAAATCCAATTGATTTTGTTTTCATCAAAAAATCAAAAATATTTCCGTGCTCACCACTACTAAAGCAGTGATAAAATTCTTTTTCATCATTTACTGTAAAGGATGGGCTTTTTTCATTCTTAAACGGTGACAGGCCAATAAACTCCTTTCCCCGTTTTTTTAGTTGGACTGTCTTTCCTACAACTTGAGATACTTTTAATCTTAACTTAATTTCATCAAGATATTCTTTTGGATATTTCATTTATTTTAAAAGATCTTTTATAATTAAACTAACTTTCGAGAAATCAAGAGTGTCCGCATTTTTTGACTTTAGGATACCCATGACTTTTCCCATATCTTTCATTGAGGATGCGCCAGATGATTTTATTGCCGCTTCACATATTTTTTTTGTTTCTTCATCACTAAGCTGTTTAGGTAAAAAAACACTTATCACCTCGATTTCCTTGATTTCATTTTCTAAAAGTTCATTTCGTCCAGCTTTTTTGTATACCTCACATGATTCATTTCTCTGTTTAATCATTTTTTTTAAAATAGAAGTCACTTCGCTATCTGACATTTCCTTTTGGCCTTTTGTTCGGCTTGCAATCTCGGCGTCTTTTATAGCTGATACCACTAATCTTAGAGTTGGATAGGTGTTTTTATCCTTTGCCTTTAGCGCTGTGTTAAGTTTTTCTTCAATTTGCTTTTTTAATGACATGTTTAAAAAATATTTTAATCACAATTCTTATCTAAAATAAAAAGAACTTTCTTGACGATTTTATTACTATTTCATATGTTCCGCAAAATCATGTTCATAAGTTTTTTACTTTAACTCATGAGTTGTATTTGAAACCTTCTATTCAAAATATAAACTCAATTAAAAATCTTAAAAAGATCGATTCAACTGCTATTTTAGTTCTTCAGAACGGAAAATTTTTTAGAGGTATAGGTTTAGGTTATCAAGGTACCGCCACAGGTGAAGTATGTTTCAATACATCAATATCGGGTTATCAAGAAATTATTTCTGATCCCTCTTATGCTGAACAAATAATAAATTTCACTTTTCCTCATGTGGGAAATGTAGGAACTAACAGAGAAGACCATGAGTCAGATAAAATATGGACGAAAGGTGTAATTGTTAATTCTGAAATTACTAGTCCTTCCAATTATAGATCTTTAAAAGATTTAAATGAATGGCTAAAGAAAAATAAAATAGTAGGAATAACTGGAATTGATACTAGAAATCTTACTAACTTTATAAGAGATAAGGGTGCACCAAAAGGTACAATTTCTTTTTCTAAAAAGAGTAAATTCAATATCAATAAACTATTAAGACAAACTCAAAAATGGAGTGGATTAAAAAATTTAGATTTAGCGAAAGTAGTGTCCACCAAAAAAAACTATAATTGGAAAGATTTGAAGACTTGGAAAAAAAGTAAAGGTTTTGAAAAAAATATAAAAAAAATTTTTCATGTCGTAGCAATAGATTACGGGGTAAAAAAAAATATACTGAGATATTTTTCAGATTTTAATTGCAAAGTCACTGTTGTTCCATGCAAAACAACCGCTGAGGACATATTAAAATTAAAACCAAACGGTATCTTTTTATCTAATGGGCCTGGTGATCCAGCAGCTACTGGAAAATATGCAATTCCAATCATTCAAAATTTGATAAAAAAAAATTTACCTATTTTTGGTATTTGTCTTGGACATCAAATTCTTGCGTTAGCTTTAGGTGCAAAAACAAAAAAAATGAGCTTAGGTCATAGAGGAGCTAATCATCCTGTTAAAAATTTGTTAAAGGGAAATGTTGAGATCACAAGTCAAAATCATGGGTTTGAAGTTATAAAAAGTAGTTTAGCTAGAAATGTTCAAATTACTCATCAATCACTTTTTGATAATAGTATTGAAGGAATAAAATTAAAAAATAAACCGGTTTACTCAGTTCAATATCATCCAGAGTCAAACCCGGGTCCACAAGATAGTGTTTATCTTTTTGAACAGTTTGTAGAAAGTATGAAAAAATATGCCAAAAAGAAAAGATATTAAAAAAATTCTAGTTGTAGGTGCTGGACCAATAATCATCGGTCAAGCATGTGAGTTTGATTATTCGGGAACTCAAGCGTGTAAAGCATTAAGAGACGAAGGTTATAAAGTTATTTTAATAAACTCAAATCCAGCAACAATAATGACAGATCCTAATGTTGCAGATAAAACTTATATAGAGCCTATTACTCTAGAGATTTTAGAGAAAATTATAATTAAAGAAAAACCAGATGCAATTTTACCAACTATGGGGGGTCAGACAGCTCTTAATCTTGCGATGGAAGCTGAGAAAAAAGGTGTGCTTAAAAAATATAAAATTGAACTTATAGGTGCAAATTCAAAAGCTATAGCTAATGCAGAGGATAGAAAAAAATTTAGAAAAAACATGATTGAGATTGGTTTAGATTTACCAAAATCACAAATAGTTAACAATCTTAATCAAGCATCTAAAGCACTAAAACAAATTGGACTGCCTGCAATCATTAGACCTGCTTTCACACTTGGTGGTCTTGGCGGAGGTATTGCTAAAAACAAAAAAGAATATCAAAAAATTATCAAAAGTGGACTACAAGAATCTCCGGTATCCCAAGTCTTAGTCGAAGAGTGTTTAGAAGGCTGGAAAGAATTTGAGATGGAGGTAGTAAGAGATAAAAAAGATAATTGTATAATTGTTTGCTCAATTGAAAATGTTGATCCAATGGGTATACATACTGGGGACTCTGTTACTATTGCTCCAGCTTTAACTCTCACAGATAAAGAGTATCAAGTCATGAGAAATGCATCGATTGCTTGCCTGAGAAAGATTGGCGTCGAGACCGGTGGCTCAAATGTTCAGTTCGCAATTAATCCAAAAAATGGAAGAATGGTTGTGATTGAAATGAACCCAAGAGTGTCAAGGTCATCAGCTTTGGCATCCAAAGCTACAGGTTTTCCTATAGCAAAAGTAGCGGCCAAACTAGCAGTTGGTTACACTTTAGATGAGCTTAAAAATGAAATTACAAAAACTACGCCAGCTTCATTTGAGCCTGCGGTAGATTATGTGGTAACTAAAATTCCAAGATTCACTTTCGAAAAGTTTTCATCATCTAAAGCAGAATTAGGGACATCGATGAAGTCTGTGGGTGAAGCAATGTCAATAGGAAGAAATTTTAAAGAGTCTCTTCAAAAAGCTTTGATATCACTTGAAATAGGTTTTTCAGGATTAGATCAAATATTTAACTTTAATAAAAAGCAAATAGAAAAAAAACTTAAAGAAAACATACCTAATAAGATATTGTTAGTAGGAGAAGCGTTTAGAAAAAAAATAAATATAAGTAAAATTCATAAACTCTCAAAAATTGATCCTTGGTTTTTAAGTCAAATTAAAGAGATTGTTGATATTGAAAATGAAATTAAGAGAAAAGGATTACCGAAAAACTTCAATGAATTTAACTTTATAAAATCAATTGGTTTTTCTGACAGAAGACTATCAGAACTCACAAACATAAAAGAAAATATTATAAGAAGTAGAAGACAAGCTCTCAAAATTTTTCCAGTTTACAAAAAAGTTGACACTTGTGCTGCTGAATTCAAATCATTCACACCTTATATGTATTCTACCTATCAAAGAAATTTTTCGATAAATAGTGAATGTGAAGCAGAGCCTTCTAGTAGAAAAAAAATTATTATATTAGGTGGTGGACCTAATAGAATTGGTCAAGGTATTGAGTTTGATTACTGCTGCTGTCAGGCAAGCTTTGCTTTAAAGGAAGCTGGGTTTGAAACAATTATGGTTAATTGTAATCCCGAAACTGTTTCAACTGATTATGACACCAGTGACAGATTGTATTTCGAACCACTAAAAGAAGAATACGTCTTTAACATTATTAATAAAGAAAAATCTAAAGGAAACCTTTTAGGAGTTATAGCTCAATTTGGAGGTCAGACACCGATCAAATTAGCAAAATTTTTACACGAAAATAAATTACCAATTTTAGGAACTCAATATTCCTCGATAGATTTGGCAGAAGATAGAGACAGATTTAGAAATCTTCTTAAAAAATTAAAATTAAAACAAGCTGAGAGTGGAATAGCAAAAACTTTCCCTCAAGCAATTAAGATAGCCGATAAAATTGGACTTCCATTAATGGTAAGACCTTCTTACGTTTTAGGGGGAAGAGCGATGGAAATTGTACACGAAAGAAGTCAACTAAAAAACTTTGTGCAAGAAGCCTTTAAAGCTGCAGAAAAAAATCCAATACTAATTGACAAATTTATCGATCATGCAATGGAAGTAGATGTCGACGCCATTTCGGACGGTAAAGATGTTTTTGTTGCCGGGATAATGCAGCATATTGAAGAAGCTGGCATTCATTCAGGGGACTCGGCTTGTAGTTTGCCCCCTGTTTCAATCAAACCTTTTTTAATTAAAGAAATAGAAAATCAAACAAAAAAATTGGCAATAGCTTTGAAAGTAAAAGGTTTTATGAATATTCAATTTGCTATTAAAGACGATGAAATTTTTGTTATAGAAGTAAACCCAAGAGCTAGTAGAACAGTTCCATTTGTGTCTAAAGCTAAAAGTATTCCACTAGCTAAAATTGCATCTAGAGTAATGGCTGGAGAAAAACTTAGTAAATTTAATTTAAAGAAAAAAACTAAAAAAATGTTTGCTGTAAAAGAAGCAGTCTTCCCATTTAATAAATTTCCTAATAGTGACTTATTACTAGGACCAGAAATGAAATCAACTGGAGAAGTAATGGGCTTTGATGAAGATTTTGGTATGGCATTTGCTAAAAGTCAGATCGCTGCATCAAACTCTTTGCCTACAAAAGGACTAGCGTTCATTTCATTAAAAAATAGTCATAAAGATGAAGGTGTGGGGCTAGCGAAACAGTTAGTAAGATTGAATTTTCAACTATGTGGGACTGGTGGAACAGCAAAATATATTAATAGCCATGGAATAAAATGTAAAAAGATCAATAAGGTAAACCAGGGATCTCCGCATATAGTGGATATTTTAAATGCTAAAAAAATTGCATTGGTAATTAATACTGGTGGCGGAAATAGTGAAAAACAATTAACTGATGCAAAAGCTTTAAGAAGAGCAACATTAGTTAATAAAGTTCCATATTGTACCAATATGTCTACAGCACAAGTTTGTATTGAAGGGATAAAATCTCTTAAAAATAAAAAACTAACTGTAGCGTCTCTGCAGGAAATTAAAAGCTAATAAACTTTCCAGTCTGTTGGAAATGTAACGTAATTTACCTGGATGCATCTTCGCTCTTTTTTTATCTCTTTTTTTTCCATGCCATGCCAAGAGTCCGGACCGCTAGTAAAAAAGTATCCATAGTTATTTTTATAAGGAACAGTCTTTACAAGTTTTAAATTCTTATCATAAAAATCTGTACCTAAATTTTCAGACTCGTCGTGTAAATTTATAAAAATAATAGATGACATTAATTTTTCTTTAATATCGCAGTGTGGTTTAAGCCAAAATCCTTCTCTGTCACAAATTACTTCCAATCTTACATAAGAATTGCTTAAATCTTTTCTAATAAGTGAGCCAATTTTTTTATGAACTTTTTCTGATCTTAATTCTTCAATCAGTTTTGTTAAATTTGGAAATTGATTTGAGTTTTCTTTAGTAACATAACATCTTAGTTTTTTTGCTTTTCCTCCATCTTTTATTCCAGATCTAAAAGCACCATCACCTCCGTCCAGAGCTCTAGTTCCATCATATTTTAGATTTTCGTTTCTAGGATCTGCTATTTCTGCATTACTGATTTCTTTGATTGCTTCTTCAGTAAGAGGCTCGTTGATTTCAAAGTGTTGAAAAGGATCGTTAAAATTTTTTGTTTTTGTTTCTAGAGATTTAAATAATTCCATTCTGTTTCATTCTCGATTTTATTAATGGAGCAATTCTAATTACTTCATTTAAACTTTCATAGCTCCAATTTTCAACTACGTTATTTAATTCTTTTGTTATACCTAAATTACTTAGCTTGGAATAGAATTTTTTGAACCTGACGTTCCTTTTTTTAGGCTTCATCATTGCTATATATACTGGTTTTCCTGTAACAGCAGCTTCTGAAATCATTGATGTGGAGTCGCAGGTAACAATTATAAAGTCTGCAATAGCAAGAGAGGAAAGATAAGCTTTTTTATCAACTGTTTTAACTACATGATGATTAGAACTGAATGCATCATATGCTTTTTTGATAACTTCTTCTGGAGTCCTATAAGATGGAATAATTACTATTTTAAATTTATCTGGTGTGAATAATGTTTTAATTTTTGTGAAAAGTTTATGTAACTCTTTATCAGAATAATCATAATACTTATTTGGACCTCCGATTATAAAGCTTACAATTTGCTTTTTTTTATCGGGATTTATATCTAAATAGTTTGAATTTTCTTTAATTTCCTTTTTTGTAAGATAATGAATTGCCCCTTTCGTATTAATTACGTTATCTCCTTTTATATTATCGTGCTCTGGGCTTATAATTAAATCGAAATGTTTGAATGAAACTTTTGGATCTTGAATATGAATAGTAAATATCTCATTACCTAATCTTTTTTTTAAGGCTATCGAAGGAATAACACTCTTTCTTCCACAAGAAATAATTACTTTGCTGTCACAAACAAATTTTTCTTTTACTAAATTTTCAGAAATTGGGGAAAACTTTGGAGGTATATAATTCCAGAATGTTTTAAGTTTTATATTCTGATGTTTAAAGTTTAGATTTAATGCTTTAGCCAATCCTTCAACCTGGCTAACCATACCGTGCATACCTTGTGTCAAAAGAATAGCTTTTAATTCTAACATTAGTTACTATATATAATCTTATCGTAATGAATATTAAAACACCTAAACATACAAAAGTGTTAATACTTGGATCAGGTCCTGCAGGTTATACAGCTGCGATTTATGCAGCTAGAGCAATGTTAAAACCTATACTTGTTCATGGATCTCAGCCTGGTGGTCAGTTAACTACTACAACAGATGTGGAAAATTATCCAGGTTACTCAAAGGTGATTCAAGGGCCATGGCTTATGGAAGAAATGAAAGGCCAAGCAGAGGCAGTTGGCACAGAAATGATACAAGATCACATAAATAAAGTAGACCTATCTAAACAACCTTTTGAAGCTGTTGGAGATAGCGGTCAAGTTTACACTGCGGATAGTTTTATAATATCTACAGGTGCTCAAGCAAGATGGCTAAATTTAAAATCTGAGCAGAAGTTTCGAGGATTTGGAGTTTCAGCCTGCGCTACTTGTGACGGTTTCTTTTTTAAAGATAAAGAGGTTGCTGTAGTTGGTGGTGGAAATGCTGCAGTAGAGGAAGCAATTTTTTTAACAAAGTTTGCATCAAAAGTTAAATTAATACACAGAAGAAATGAGCTTAGAGCAGAGAAAATGCTTCAAGAAAAATTAAAGGCAAATAAAAAAATTGAAATTATTTGGGATAGTGTTGTTGACGAAGTATTGGGTGATAATGAGCCTAAAGGTGTAACTGCAATTAAAATCAAAAATGTAAAAGATAATAAAATCTCAGAATTAAAAGTTCACGGTTTATTTATTGCTATAGGGCATGACCCAGCTACTTCTTTATTTAAAGATCAGTTAAAGATGGATAAAGAAGGGTATTTAATTACTAAGCCAGACTCAACTGAAACAAATGTACCTGGAGTTTTTGCTGCAGGTGATGTGAAAGATAAAATATTTAGACAAGCGGTAACTGCAGCAGGTATGGGTTGTATGTCTGCTTTAGAAGCTGAAAAATATTTAACTTCTAAAGCTTAAAAAAATGGCAACTCAAAAATTATTTTTTTGAGTAGATTTTAAAACTGAGCTACAAATTTTTTGTGTTTGAATTCCTTCACTAAGCAAAATTGTTTTATCTTTATAAATGAAATCTTTGAGGCATTTTAAATAGCTATCCTTATGTTTAATATCAAAGTTTTCATACAAAATATTTTTTCTAAAATATTTATTTGAGTCTATTACAAAATTGTTTCCAAAAAGTTTAATCCTTTCTTCATGGCCAAGTCGGCTTGTTCTGCTAAATAAAAACTCTACTACACTTCCATTGTTAAACTTCATATTAATAATAGCATCTGAAAAATCTTTTTTATCCAAAAATTCTTTTCTACTTATGGATTTGGTAATAGTTTTTATATTTTTTGGCATTGAATTTACAAACCAATTTGCAAGATCAAAAAAATGAAAACCTTTATCCATAAATAAACCGCCATTTCGAACTGATTGATTTACATTAGCTTTAAAAGATCTAGATATGATTTGAGCTATTTTTACTTTTCTGTTTTTTAGAATTTTTTTCATTTTAAGATAAGGGTATGAATATCTCCTATTTAAACCTATGCAAATTTTAATTTTGTTTACTGCAATTTTTTTTATTAATAAATTTAATTTATTAGAATCTAAAGAGATTGGTTTTTCACAATAAATCATCTTTTTATGATTTATGAGTTTAGTCAAATAATACTCATGAGTTGTTGTGGGTGAGGCTATGATGAATAATTTGATGCTTTTATCTTTTAGGATGCTATTAAAATTACTTGAAGATAAACAATTATATTTTTTTGAAATTTTCTTTCTTAGGTCAGGATCAACATCGAAAACATAAGATAACTTAGTTTTTTTTATTTTTTTTAGGTTACTACAATGAATTTGTCCAATTTTTGATAATCCTATCACACAGGATTTGATCATTTAAAATGAGACCCATTTCTTTTTTGAAGAGGATTTTACGCACCCATCAATAAACTTGGCTGTAAGCAAACCTTCATAAGCTGTTGGGAATAAAAATCTTGTATTTCTATTATTAGAATTAATTTTTGAAGCTATTTCTTTATATAAGTTTGAAAAAGCACTTAGGTAACCCTCGGGATGACCATATTTAATTCTTGAAAATTTTTTTGAGAAATGACTTTCATTAAATCCTCTTTCTAAAATTTTAGTTGCACCATTCGCCGAACTAAACTTTAAATAATTTGGATCATTTTGAACCCACTCCATACTACCTTTTGATCCAAATACTCTTATTTTTAATCCGTAAATACCGCCCTTAGCAGTAGTCGATGCCCAAAACAAACCCTTAGCTCCATTCTCATAATTTATAAAAACTTGAGCGTTTGTATCAAATCTAATTTTTTTTGAATATTGTTTGATATCTGCAAATAAGCTTTTTCCTTTAAGACCAGTAATGTAATTACATAAATGATATGCATGAGATCCAATTTCATTTAGTACAGTAGAAACTCCGGCTATTTTTTTATTTAACTTCCATTTGAATATTTTTTTTGCAGAACTAACGGTAACTTTTTTACCATTAGACCAGTCCTGGACATACTCAACATTAATATATTCAATACTTCCAAGTTTCTTATCTTCTACTAATTTTTTAGCATACCTTACCATTGGGTAAGCCGAATAATTATGTGTAAGTCCGTAAACAATTTTTTTATTATTTTTAATTGTTTTATAAAGTTTTTTAGCTTGAGTTAGAGAACCTGCAAAAGGTTTATCAGATATTACATGAATGTTATTTTTAATAAATAATTCTGCAATCTCTTGGTGGCTCCCAGGGGGTGTCATAATTGCCACCACATCGATACCATTTTTAATTTTTTTTTCAAAATAACAAAGATCTTTAAAACTTTTGTAACATCTATCTTTTTTTATTCCTATACTTGTTCCGAAAGACTGATTGATTTTATAATTTCTTGAAAAAACACCTGCTACAATTTCATATTTATCATCAAATCTTGAAGCTATCCTATGAACATGACCAATCCATGATCCAGGACCACCACCAATGATACCAAGTTTAAGTCTTTTCATTAATTTACTCTAATTTTTTTTCCAGTTTTAGTACTTCTTAATATAGCATCAAATATTTTAAGCGATTGTAAGCCATCATTTCCACTTACTTTTGGTTTTGCTTTTCTAGACACAACATCACATAAATGATCAATTTGATTTATTAGAGTAAATCTACTCAAACGAATATTAAAATCCTTATGATAAATCGGTTTCCACCAACTTCTCTCACCTTTGTTGTACCAATGTTTTAAGTTTGGAAATTGTATTGAGCCTTTTGTGCCTCCAATAAAATATGCTGATTGATTTGTTATAGGGTAGGCTGGATTTTCTCCAGCTGTGAGTTCATAACTATATGGAGCTACAATTGTATCTGAAACACTTAATGTACATAACGCACCTGATCTGAAGGAAAAATTAACAATTGCTGTATCCTCAACTTCATATTTTCTAATTTTATTTGAAGTTGTTGCTTGAACATGAGTTACGGGACCTAGCAAGTAACAAATGAGATCAATATCATGGACTAAATTAATACCTAAAGGACCGCCTCCTTTTTTAATACGCCATTTTTCTTTGTACCAATCTTTATTCTTGTACAACCAACACATAACATTAGCAGCAACAATTTTTCCAAGATTTCCGCTGTCAATCTGTTTCTTTACTTTATTTACAATACTGTTGTGCCTTCTATGATAACCAATAAGAAGATGAGTTTTATTTTTATTTGAGCTTTTAATAATTTTTTTTGCTTTTGAAATATTATCTGAAATTGGTTTTTCTAATAATACAGGTATTTTTGCATTTAAAAAACTTATCGTATGTTTTTCATGAAATTGATTAGGTGTAGCTACAATTACAGCATCTGGTTTATTTCTATTAAGTAATTCTGTCGATGATCTATAGAATGGAACTTTAAACTTTTTAGCATGAATTATGGAATTTTTATTTAAATCTACAATTGAATGGAGTTTTGCTTTTTTTGAAACACTTAAAGCTTTTAAATGTTGACTGCCCATCAAGCCAATCCCCACAACTGCAATCTTTATTTTATTTTTCACTTTAATATTTAAAATTGAATTTATAGTTATTTTGTCGATATCCGCTTTTAATGACTTTTAAGTAATAAATTGAAGGCTTTAAAATAGGAGTTTTTCTTTTCATGAAATAATACATTACATTTTTTCTATTTTTAATAAAAAATTTTTTTATATATAACTTAGGATAGTCTTCGTATCTATCTAATTTTTTCTCAGTTGCTTTATCTATTTCATAAATTATGCCTTTTACATTTGAACCCTTTTTTCTTTGTATATCTGGTACTCTATATTTTGATCTAAAGACTAATTCAAAACCCTGCAAAATATGCTTTCTTAGATATTTGGTATTTTTATATTTTTTTAAAAAAATTTTTTTATTTAGGTTTGTACCGTAAGCAAAGTACAAAAGTTTCTTAGTATTCATCATTAAAAAATTTTGTTCGAGATTTGAACTTGGTCCGGATGAATACAAGCTTTACCACCAAAACCTAATTTTTTAACCATATTACATGAGTTTTCAAATCCATTTAAATCTTTAAAATTCAAATAAGAGGTATCTATTGGACTCTTAATATTTTTAGATTTATTTACTATGTTTTTTCTAAATTCCAATATTTCTTTTTCATCTTCTGAAATCTTAAGATTTATTGATTTAGCTAAATCATGAGAACCAAAAGATATAATTTGAATTCTTTCTGTAAAAGAGCAAATTTCCTGAAGATTAGCTAAACCGTTTATACTTTCCAAGATAGGGATTACATCGGTCTTCAATTTCTCGTTTTTTTTTAATAATGCATCTATCTCTATTAACTGTTTTTTTGACTCCGTAAAAGGTAAGAATATTCCAGGGAATTTTTCTGATGTTACAAATTCTAAATCAGAATTTTTATTTATTCTTATATATGTTTGATTTTTATTAACATTGCATTCTTTTATTATTTTTTTAGCCTGATCTTTCTGATCTTCAGGAACGGTTGATTCTAAGTCAAGAACTATTAAATCTGAATTTAATGTATATGCTTTTTTAATTTTTTTTTCTTCGTGTCCTGGAACGAATAAAACAGATCTATATTTCATATTTACTTAATTTATTATAGTCTAAATCAATACCAAGACCTGGTCCGGAGGGTAATTTATACTTTCCATTTAGTGCTCTCTTGAAATTTGGGTAAAATTCCTGATCAATATCTAAATAGAATCTTTCAATATAGGTGTCCTTTTTCATTAATGCAGATAATTGAAGAGTGGCTAAAAAACCTGGCCCAAAATAAGCAGTATGAGGCATTACAGAGATATCATTTTTTTCTGCATGTTGAATTATTTTGAACATCTCGTAAATACCACCAACTTTTATTACTGACGGTTGAACAAAAGTAGCTGCTTTTTGTTTAATCATTGATTTAAACTCAAATTCTGTGCATGCATTCTCTCCACAAGCTATAGGTATCCCTAGTTCTTTATTTAATTTTGCGAGAGTTTCATAATCTTCTGGTGGGTAAATAGGTTCTTCTAACCAAGTGAGTTTCATGCTTTTTAAAAAATCTTTTTTGGATAGTGTTTCTTCATAAGTCCAAGGACAATTAGTATCTAACATTAAAGGAAGATTACCTGTTCCTTTTCTACCAGCCTCTATACAATCATTCTCTATTTCATGTAGTTTAATTGCTTGATAACCGTCATCTAAAGATTGCTTACATTTTTGTTCTATAATTTTTGGATCTCCATATCTAAAAAGACTTGAATAGGCTTTAAATAAATCTTTATTTTTTTTTCCTAACAATTCATGAATTGGCTTACTTTTTTCTTTGCCTAAAGCATCCCATAATGCAATTTCAACACCAGATATTGCAAACATTGTTATCCCGTATCTACCAAATAAGTGCAAAGATTTTTGAAGGGTTAAAAGAAGATCTGGTATGTTACTCATATCTTTTCCTACAATTAAAGGAGCCACCATTTCTTCGATTGCAATTTTTACTGCTTTCCAACTTGTATAACCAAAGGCTTCACCCCAACCAGTGATACCTTTATCTGTTTCAATTTTAACTAGGTTAAATTCCAAACTTTTCCATTCTTTTCCGTGAAAAATTACTTTTTTACCTCCATGACTAAATGGCATACTCAAAGTTATAGCTTTGATAGATTTTATTTTCATTTACCTGAATTTTTTGAAGTTAGGTTTTCTTTTTTCTAAGAAAGCTTTTGCACCCTCTGCCTGTTCGCCAGTTTTAAAATAACCTGGAGCAACTTCTTCAACCATACCTTTTTGGGTAATTTTTAAAATTTCTTCAAATTGTTTTCTAAAACTGGCCTTTAATATTTTTAAACAAGTAGGTGCGGCTTTTAAAATTTCATCACCATACTTTTTAACTTCCTCGTCTAATTTATCTTTCTTCACTACTGAGTTTACCAATCCCCAATTCATCATCTCTTTTGCAGAGTATCTTTTACATGTCATCCACATTTCTCTTGCACGTTTGTGTCCTAAAATATTTGCAGAATGGGCAACGATAGCTCCTCCCGCGGGAGAACCTACTCTGGGACCATTTTGTCCAAATATAGAATTCTCACTTGCTATAGTTAAATCACAAAAATATGCCATGTGATTACCCCCTCCTATTGCGTAACCATCGACTTTTGCAATTATAGGTTTACTACACTTAGTTAAGTGAATGTGAAATTCGTATTCATGATCTTGAAATTCTTTAGAGCTTTCCCAGTTCATGTCTCCACCTGAGCAAAATGCTCTACCTCCAGTGCCTGATAAAACTATTACTCCAACCTCTTTATCTTTTTCTGCGTCATGGAGAGCTACCTTAAGTTCTTGAAGAGTTACTGGTGTAAAAGCATTTAACACCTTAGGTCTATTTATAGTGACATGAGCGTAATCACCTTTAACTTCATATAATATATCTTTAAATCGCATGTGATCTAATTTCATCTACAGACTCTGGATTTAATAGTGTTGTTAAATCACCTGGATCTTGGTTTGCTAAACATGATTTTATAACTCTTCTCATAATTTTCATATTTCTTGTTTTAGGCAAATCTTTTACAAAAATTACCCTATCAGGCTTAAATGATTTCCCTAAATCTTTTATAACTAAATCTTCAAAAAAACTTTCTTTTTGATCATTGTTTTCTGCAGGAACTATAGATAAAATGATTTTTGATCCTTTATTTTCGTCAGGTATTCCAACAGCAGCAACCTCTTTTACTTTTCCACTTTTTACTATAACACTCTCAAGCTCGGTAGGACCTATTCTTTTTCCTGACACTTTAATGGTATCATCAGATCTTCCATGTAAATACCAATGACCATCAGCATCCCTACTTGCAAGATCGCCATGCACCCAATAATCTTTAATCATACTCCAGTAATTATCGATGTAACGCTTATCGTCATTCCATAAACTCTTTGTTAATCCAATTGATGATTTTCTCATGACCAATTCACCCATTTCATTTGTAGAAACTTTTTTTCCATCTAAATTTAAGATGTCCGCACTCATTCCGGGAATGGGAGCATTAAAAGATCCAACCTTAAAAGGACGATGTAAACAACAATGTAAAATAGAACCAGAAACCTCGGTCCCCCCAGCTGAATTCATAATAGGAACTTTAGATTTGCCAATGACTTGAAATAACCATTTCCAAGGTTTTTCTGTCCAAGGTTCTCCACCAGTACAAATCATCCTTAACGAGCTTAAATCTAAATTTTTAAAAAGATTTTCATCTTTAATCATTTGCGCTCTAATGAGAGCAGGAGAAAGTTCTGTCCAGGAAACCTTGTATTTTTCAATAAGTTTCCAGAAACGAACTTCATCAGGAAAATCAGGCACACCTTCAGCAATTACCATTTGCGCTCCATGTACGGAAGCTATTGTTGCAGACTTAGAACCCACCATCCATCCCATGTCAGCCATACACAAATGAACATCAGTTTGTTTAAAGTCTGCTAAAACTCCCTCATCAAAAGACATCTTGGTAACTAAACCAATATGAGTATAAACACATCCTTTGGGTTTTCCTGTTGTGCCTGATGTAAAATGAATAATTGCAGGATCTTCTGAATTTGTTTCCTCTGTTTTTAAATTATCGGAAACATTTTGAAAATTTTCCCAGTTAAAAATTTTCTTTCCTTTTTCTTTTCCTAATAAAAATATTTTTTCTAAAGAAATTACTTGATCTAAATCATCTTTAATTTGATCAAACATTCTTATCTCTTTTGCTTTTCTAAATGTCTTTTCAACAGTAAAAATTCCTTTTGCTTTTGCTATGCTCATTCTTTCAATGACTGCCTTTGATCCATATCCAGAAAATAAAGGTAGTACCACACACCCAACTTTTAAAATAGCAAAGTAAGCAACGTAAGTTTCTATAAATTGAGGCATATATAATGCGATCACATCACCTTTTTTAAAACCATTAGTCTTTAAAGTATTCCCAACCTTTGATATTTGCTTATCAAATTCCTCATAAGTAATTGAGCTTTCTTTCCCATCTTCTCTTTCAGCAAAAATAAAAGTCTTTTTAAAAAATTCTTGATTCTTATGTCGATCTATACAATTAAGAACAATATTAGTTTTCCCTCCTACACACCACTTAGTCCAAGGAGTCCCCTCGGATTCATCTAATATTTTTGTATATGGTTTATAAAATTTTAAATCACTAAATTTAATTACTTTGTCCCAAAGCCATCCTGGATCTGAAAAACTTTTCTTTTCTAATTCATCATAATCTTTCGTTTTACAGTATTTAATAAATTCAGTTAGTTTTGAATTTTGAACTTGATTTTTAGATGGATGCCAAATGATTTCTTTAGACACAACTCTTATACGTACATACCCTCTTTGATTTTGATAATACTATACATTAAATCGTTTAATGGGGTTTTTACCCCGTGTTTTTTTCCTATCCTAGACACAGCGCCACTAATAAAATCAATTTCCGAGGCTCTCTTCTTAAGAACATCAAACGCCATGGAAGATTTATTTGTTTGCCTAGAGTCGACAATTCTATTGAACATTTCTAAACACTCATCTTCTGTTACATCGACACCATCTGCTTTAGCTACATTTCTAGTTTCAAGAATTATATCTTTTCCTAATTTTCTAGACATGTTTTGATTTTTATTGCTGATATATAAATCTGTATGATGTAGATCAAATATAGCTGATAGAGGACCTATTGCAGTAAGTGCAAATAACTTCATCCATTTTCTTTTTTTAATATTTTCTTCAGTTCTTGTTTCTAATCCAAAAGCGGTAAAAGTTTCAGCTAAATCTTTAACTCTTTCAGTTGCTCCACCATTATATTCACCAATCCAAGATGGAAGACTTGCATGATTTTGAATAATTCCTGGACCTTGAACACTCGCTGCTTGAGTAGTAGACCCCCCTAAAACTTTATCTGTACCAGCAATTTCTTGCATGATTTCCTCATGACCAATACCGTTTTGAAAAGACATTAACATTGTCTTGTCGCCAATGATATTTTTTGAATTTGTCAAAGCTGTTTTTAAAGCTGTTGCTTTGCACATCACTATAATTGCATCAACTTTATCTAATGTTTTAGGTTCAGTAGTAGCTTTAATTTTAATTGTTCGATCTCCACCATAACCCATCATTTTTAACCCTTTTTTATTAATTTCATCTACATGTTCTTGCCAAACATCTATAAGAGTTACATTTAAACCCTTTTCAGCTAATAAACCTCCAAATAGACAGCCCATTGCTCCAGCACCTAATACAGCGACTTTTGTATCTTTATTTATCATTAAGCTTTCATTTTGACTTGAGTTCCAAAGAAACCAGTTGGTTTAATCATTAAAACAACTATCATTAATAAAAATGCATATAGATCTTTATGGCTTCCAGAAATATAAAAAGATGAAGCTGTTTCAAATATACCAACAGTAAATCCGCCTACGATGGCGCCTGGAAGATTTCCAAATCCACCAACAACTGCTGCTGCGAAAGCCTTCATTAGAATAATGTAACCCATGAAAACCACAACTTGATAAGTTGGACCAACAAGTGTCCCTCCAATACCAGCAATTGCACATGCTATTCCAAAAATTATTGAAATATATAAAGGAACATTTATTCCTACTAAGTTTGAGACATCTTTAGAAAATGCTACAGCACGAATTCCTAGTCCCATTTTAGTTTTATTTAAAAAGAACCAAAGACCCGCAGCCACTCCAAGACCCACAATAATCATCCAAATGTAAGTGATAGGTAAAAATAATCCTCCAATTTCCATTGGCAAACCTAATTCCGCTGGAAAAGGTTTTGCAACAGGATTCCAAATTAAATAAGCTACGTTAATCAAAACCACCGATAAACCAAATCCGCAAATGATTATTCCCATACCAGCAACGGTATAACCACCACCTTTTTTAGTTAATGGTCTTAAAAATACTCTCTCAATAAAAACACCAAATAGACCCATTGAAACAAAAGCTGTAAATAAACAAACCACATATATTATCCAGCCATAAGCATCAGGAAAAACATTAAAAATCCAATCTTGATCTCCTAAAACGTTAAACATTGTTAAACCAGCAAACGCACCGATCATAAAAAATTCTCCGTGAGAAAAGTTTACAACATCTAAACCTGTGTAAATTAATGAAATACCTAAAGCTACAAGGCCATAAATTATACCTACAGATAAACCAATGGTTAAAACTGATTTTAACGATTCAATATTCATGTCAGGACTGTTAACGCACCAAGCAATATAAATTAGAACAAAGACACTAAAAATTATATTTTCACCCTTTTTTCCAATTCTAAGCTTATTGAACATTAACTTTTGTTCCCCCTAAATAAGATTCCTTTACACTTTCATCGTACATGAGTTTTTTACTATCGCCCTCAACATTAATCACACCGTCTTTTATTACATATCCATAGTCTGCCAAAAGAAGAGCCATTCTTACATTTTGCTCTACTATTAAAACGGTTAAACCATCTTTTCTAATTCTATTTATGTTCTTGAAAATATCTAAAACAATTTGTGGCGCCAAGGCAGCGCTTGGTTCGTCTAACATAATCATTTTAGGGTTAGACATTAATCCTCTTCCAATACAAAGCATTTGTAACTCTCCACCAGAAAGTGTTGCTGCTAATTGATCTTTCCTTTCATTTAATCTTGGAAAATAATTAAAAACCTTTTCTAAATTATCGTTTAATTGTTTTTTAGTTTTAAGAATGAACCCGCCTAATCTTAAGTTTTCTGTCACTGACATTGCAGGAAAAACATCTTTACCTTGTGTAACTTGAACAAGTCCTCGGCCAACTATTTCATGTGGAGGTAAATTGTGGATTTGCTCTCCATCAAATTCTATTGATCCTTTCCAAGCTCTAATTAATCCAGATGTTGCTTTTAAGATTGTAGATTTGCCTGTACCGTTACCACCTAATAATGCAACTATAGATTGATTATCAACTTTCATGTTGGCACCATTTAAAATTTGAACTGTACCGTAGCCTGAGACAAGCTGGTCTATCTTAAGCAATTCCCCCTCCTGAATTGTTATGTATAAAAATTATATCTATTTTTCATAGACATTATAACTTTAATTTTATAGCCTGATCAACAATTAATTAATTAATGGGGGATATATGAATAAACTTAAAAACGTTTTTTCAGCAATTATCTTTACCTTTGGTTTGGTAGCTACATCGATAGCTCAAGCAGAAACAATCAAAATTGGTGTTTCATTCAGAATGCTTTCTGATGTGGGTTACAAACATGGTGAGTTAATTACTGATACTGTTGCAAAGTGGAATAAAGAAGGCACTATCAACGGTCAAAAAATCGACTTAACACTTTATAACGATGAGTGTAAATCTGAGAAAGGTGTAGCAAATGCAACAAAACTTGCTTACCAAGATAAAGTTCACGTTATAATTGGATCTAGCTGTAGTTCTGTAACATTGCCTATGGTACCTGTTTCAGCTAAAGCTAAAGTTCCACAAATAATACCTCACTCGACAAATGCTGACATTACTAAAAAAGGTAGTGAGTACATTTTTAGAGTACCTGTATCATCAAGATTTTACAAAATCGTACAAGGTAAATTTACTGCAGAAAATCAAGGAACTAAGATAGCTTATATCTATGGTCCAGATGCTGCTGGTAAAGATTTTGCATTATCTTTAGCTGATTACATGAGAGAGAACTACAATGTTGAGCCAACTTATATGGTTCAATCTGGAGAAAAAGAAACTGACTTTAGAAGTTACTTAACTAAAGCTAAAGCTACTAATCCAGAAGTTCTTGTAATTTCAGCTCTATTGGATGAAACAGTTCGAGGACTTGTACAATCGTATGAAGTTGGAATACCAAAATCTGTTCACAGAGTAACAGCTTCTATTGGTTCTAAAGTAGAGATACCAATTAACGCTGGTTCTGCTGCTAAAGGTGTAACGTATGCTGCTGCATTTGCTGCATCTGATAAGAGACCTGTAGCTAAGAAATTTGTGAAAATGGTTAAGGACAAATATGGTGTTGTACCTGGTCACGACTTTTCACAAATGATGGACTTACTAGATATTCTAGAGATAGCTCTTAAAAAAGTTAAATTCACTGGAGATCTAGCTGCTGACAGAAATAAAGTAAGAGACGCGATTGCGGCTACTACTGATTTCAATGGTTTAGCATCTGGTCCAATCAATTTCTGTAAATCAGGAACTCCTGAGTGTAGAGATGGTAACAGAACACCTGTTATGATCGAATACACAAGAGGTGGTAAAAACTTTAAAACAAGTGTTGCTGGTACTGTAACATTCAATGCTAGCGCTGGTTTATAAAAACTAAAATTTATGAGCGGTAGTTTATCTACCGCTCATTTTTTTAACAAAACACAATATGATTGACGTTAACAAATTGAAGAAGGTAAAAAGCAACTTTCCAGTCATGATTGGAAAAGGAGCAATATCTGCAAAGGATTGCGAGAGATTAATTAATGAAATTAAAAATGCAAAATCTTTTGATGATATGATCATGGGTGGCAGAAATAGAATAAATAAAGGCTCTAAAAATTTTAAAAATTATTTAATAAATTCAAAACTTTCACATAAACTTTACAAACAGTTTAATAGCCAATCTTTTTATAAAAAAGTTGAAAAAAAATTTAAAAAATCTTTTAAAGATTATGGTTGGTCAAACGCATATTTACCTAATAGATTTTTAAGAGATAAGTTTACTAATAAAAAACTCATGAACTCTAAAGAATTAATAAAGATGTTAGGTAAAACTTATAAAAATCCAAACGTTAATTTAGATATTGATTTTTCAGTTTCTAGAGGTGGTTATAGATTAAGACCGCATAGAGATGATGTTACTCGACTATACAATTTTTTAATCTATCTAAACGATATACCAAAAAAAAATGGAGGAGCTTTATCAATATTTAAAAAGAAAGCTGATATGAAATACAGAAAAAGTTTTAAAAGATTCCCAGGTATTTCTGAATTAACTAAAGTGACAGAATTTACACCTTCTAAAGGCAGTGTGATTTTTTTTCAGTCCACTCCAAATTCTTATCATGGTGTTTCATTGTTTAAAGAAACAAATGGCAGAAAAAGATTTTTTATTTATGGAAGTTACGCTTTAAGTAAGCCAGTGGTTTGGAGATATAAAAATGTGAGTTACTTACCAAAAATTAAAAGTACAAATAAACGAATGCTTACTTCATCACATGACTCAGATTATTTAATGCGAGAAGTTGGCTAATGGAAAAATTTAAATCAATTATACGAGATTATCCATTCATAGCTTTTATTATTGCTTTCGTAATTTTAGCTTTTGTTCCGTCAGTTGTATTCACAGATGTTTACCAATCCCACCTTGCAACATTAATATTTGTAAACATTGTTGTTGCTGCAGGACTTAATATTGTTAAGGGTTACTGTGGTCAGGTTACAGTAGGTCATGTTGGTTTGTTTGCGGTGGGCTCATATACTGCAGGTACATTATTCTTATATTTAGGCCTTGGCTTTTGGGTAACTTTACCCATCGCAATAATAGTTACTGCGTTTTTTGGCGTAGCAATGGGAATTCCTTCCTTTAGATTGGAAGGGCCTTATTTAGCCTTAGCTACACTGGGCGGAGGTGAAGCAATAAGATTATTTATTGAGAATGGAAATTTTTTCAGATCAACATTTGGAATTTCTGATATCCCCACTCCATCTTTAATGGGATTTAATTTTGACTCACCTGATAGATATTATTTTATTTCGATGACTGTAATGATTATTGCAGTTTATTTTTCATTTAGTATTTTAAGATCTGGAGTTGGAAGAGCTTTTATGTCTATAAGAGAGGATCCAATTTGTGCTGCAGCAGCTGGAATTAATGTAAAAAAATATAAAATCTTAGCTTTTATTCTGAGCGCTATGTTCGCTGGTGCTGCAGGTGCAGTTTATGCTCACATGCCTCCAGGGTACATTCATCCTAATAATTACACAGTTATAGAAATGGTAACCTTCTTGGCCATGGTTGTCCTAGGAGGTCTCGGTCATATTTGGGGTGGAATTATTGGCGCTATAGTAATTACAATTGTTTATGACTTAACTAGACCATTATATAAATATCAGCTTTTAATATTTGGTTTAACAATTGTATTAACGATTTTATTTATGCCAAAGGGTTTAGGCGGTTTTATTGACAGATATTTTTTAGAAAAGAGATTTAAAAAGAAAACTGGAACAGAAAAAACATAATGCTTTTAAAAACTAAACAACTCTCAAAATCTTTTGGTGGTCTTAAAGCCATGAATAAAGTTGATTTTGAGCTTCCTAAAAATGAAATCAGAGGAATAATTGGTCCTAATGGATCAGGAAAAAGTACATTTTTCAATTTGGTTTCTGGCATCTATGATAGTGATCCTGGCAGTTATATTGAATTTGATGGTCATGATATTACTTTTACTCCTCCACATGAGATTGCTAGTTATGGTTTATCAAGAACGTTCCAATTACTTAGACTTTATCAAGATATGACAGTTATAAATAATGTTATGTCGGGGTATCATACTAGAGTTCCTTATAAGTTTTTCGATGCAGTCATAGGAAGAAAAAAAATCTGGGATCAAGAAAGAGCAATTAAAGAAGAAATGATGGAATTGCTATCATTTGTTGGTTTAGCTGATTATGCAGAGCTGAATGCAAGTGAACTTTCTGGAGGCCAGAGAAGACTTTTAGTTCTAGCTAGAGCTATTGCTATGAAACCTAAATTATTAATGTTAGATGAACCAGCAGCTGGATTATCGCCGGTCAATGTTGATAATTTAATGAAAATAATCATGCAGCTGAAAGAAAAGTATGGCCTTACTCTTATTATTATAGAGCATATTTTAAAAGTCGTAATGGATACTTGTAATTCAGTAACTGTTTTTGACCACGGCCAGAAAATTGCAGAGGGCAATCCAGCTCAAGTTAAAGATGACAACGCTGTGATCGAGGCATATTTGGGTAAAAAAATGGACGATGAAGAAATGAGAAAGGCACTTGCAGTTTAATATCGATTTGGTAATATTAATTTTCAACTTGATTCAATGAGCCAGAACATAAAAAAAGTTTTTGAGAAACAAGGTTTTATAAGACTCAAAGGCGTATTAGATTATAAAGAAGATTTAGAACCAGTTTTAAATGATATGGCATTTATTATGGACAGACTTGTTCATAGATTTGTACCAAAGAAAGATAAAGTTAAAGTTTTAAAATATAATTTTAAAAGAAAATATTCTTACTTAGTAGGGTTAAGAATTCCTGAACTAGATCAATATTTTAACATAAGACTTCCTCAGAACAATATAAATGCTAATAGTGATTTTTTTGCAAGTCAATCAATATGGAATTTAATTAAAAATAAAAAGATTTTAGATAAGATTGAAAAAATTCTAGGACCCGAGATAGCTTCTAATCCTTGTCAGAATTCAAGAATAAAACAACCTGAAAAAAGAATTTTAAGTAAAAATCTTCATGATGGATTAGTTGGCAGAACTCCATGGCATCAAGATGCTGGCGTAATGAATAAAAAAGGACAGAAAGGTACTGAGTTAGTAACTTGTTGGATACCTTTTACTAGAACAAGAATTGAAAACGGCTGTATGCTTGCTGTAAAAGAAAGTCATAAATACGGATTAGTTAATCATGTTACAGGCAGCAAAGGGCAGGTAGAAATAAAAGGTAAAGAGATGATTGATAAATTGCCATCAATTGCTCTTGAAGCAGATGTTGGAGATATAATATTATTAAATAAATATCTACTCCATTGTTCGCTTCCAAATAAATCTAAAAATTTTAGAATAAGTATGGACTTAAGATATAATAAAGCAGGCCAGCCTTCTGGAAGAGATCCATTACCTAGTTTTATTGTCAAAAGTAAAAGCAAAAACAAAATCAAAGTACAAAATTACAAACAGTGGATTGCTTTATGGGAAGAAGCTAAAGTAAAATGCATTCCAAGAAAATGGTCTTATAAATATCCATTACCAACTTTTAAAGGAAACAGAAGAGATTTAACAAATATTATATCTTCTTAATTAATGCAATCAGTTACTAAAGGAGTCTATTACAAAGACTTCGCCCTCGCTTTACTTGGGTATTTTTTGTTTGTCTGCCAAGATACGGTTAATAAAGATTTAATTACAAGATATCACGCAACTCAAATTGTTTTATTTGCATCTATTGCTGCATTGATTACTGTGGTCATCTATACTCAATGGAAAAATGCGTGGCATAAAATAAGAAAAGCTAACTTCACTGTTCATTTCTTTAGGACTTTAACTATGTTTTTAGCAATGAGTTGCTTTATATATTCTACTTTCTTTCTTCCACTAACTACTCTTTATAGTATAATCTTTACTATTCCTTTATTGTTGACTATTGGAGGAGCAATCTTTTTAAATGAAAAAGTAAGCTGGCGAAGATATTTTGCTACTGGTGTAGGATTTATTGGTGCGATTATCGCAATTGACCCTTTAGGTAGTGAATTTACCAAAATAGGGATAATAGCTATTCTTATGCCTTTATTTCCTACAGCAAGTTATTTAATTGTGAGAAAATATGGGCACCAAGAAACGTTATACTCGTTTTTAATCTACGGTAAATTATTGATGATATTATTTTCGTCATTAATAGCTGTTTATTTCTATAAACCCATGCCTTTAAATGATTTAGTAACTAATTTAGGATCTGGCATTTTAAGAGGGATAGGAATTATATTTGTAATTAACTCAGCGAGACATTTGCCGTCATCAATTTTTGCATCTGCACAGTACATTCAAATATTAGCTGGGGGAATTTTAGGTTATTTAATATTTAAAGATATACCAACAATCAATGTTTATATCGGTAGTATTTTAATAATTGGAGCAGGTCTTTATATTATATTAAGGGAAGCAAAATTAGGAGTAAATATAGTTACATCCACTACTAGACACCCAACTATACCTATTAAAAAGGATTAAAGTTTCTTCTTAAAATTTTCTAGAATTTCTTCACTAACATTTACTGAATTTTCAGGTCCAGGAAATTTCCCCTCTAAACTATCTTTGATAAATGCTTTAAGCGCTTTAACTCTTTCAATTTCAATATCTTCTCTCATTTTTTTTAGATTTATATAAGCTTTAGCGTGGCGTGGAGATTTTTCTTGTTCACCGCAAATATCATTCATAAATAAGTACATTACATCAGCTTTTTTTCCTGATCCTAAAGAAACAGTAGAAATTTTTGTTCTTTTCGATATTTCACCCATTACATTTTCTGGAATAACTTCACATTCGGCAGAAAAAGCACCTGCTTCTTCCAATCTTTTAAATCTTTTATATAATTCGTATGCTTCTTCAGCAGTTTTTCCAACTGCTCTTAATCCTCCAATCCAAGTTGATTTTCTTGGGACCAAGCCTAGATGACCCATCACTGGAACATCCTCTTTTGCTAGCATTGAAACAACATCCATACTTCTAGCAGTCATTACCGCGTCAGCTCCGTTCTCTAATGCAGTAAAAGCACCACGTAAAACGTCTTCAGCTGTTTGATAATTATGTAATTCTAAAGCAGCTGTATAAAAAAGTTTTTTAGATCCCTCTCTAACCTTTTTTACATTATACGCACTTCCAATAATCATATCAAAACCTGCTTCTTCTGCAGCTTTTGCCTCTAAAGCATTGTTGGCTGTAACTTGAGTTAAAACTTTTTTCCCCTTTGCGGCAATAATTTCTCCAACTGTGATATTTCTTTGAGCTGGTTGAGCAGCCCATGTATAAATATTTTTCATTTCAAATTAATATCCTTGTAAAGCCAAGCTCTTTTAGCAACATATTTTTCAAACTCTTTTACAGTCAATTCTGTCGGTAAAATAAATATAGATCTTTTATCATTAGTGTTTCTAATAGTTTTAAAGTAATTTTTTTTTACAGCTGCATCGATATAGGCATTTGAAGTCATATAAGATTTTTCTACAAATCTTATGAGCTGATTTTTAGTTACCGTCTCACCTTTAAAAAAAGAAATCATAACCCTATGAAGCATGACCCAATGTGCTGGGGTCATAGAAAACCAATTCAAAACTTCATTTTGTGCTTTATCTGTAAAATCCTTTAGAGAAATTTCAGATAATTTAGTTATTTTTTTTAGTCTTTTATTTGAGCTAGCAATCATAAATATTTTAAATTTTAATTAAAATATTTATTCATATCAATGATTTCTTATGATTATTTAGAGGCTAGTTCTTTGTATATATTATTTACTCTATGAACTTCCTCAGGAATATTAAAGTAACATTCATATTCTATTTCTTCTGGAGTGACATCAAAGTGATAGTGACCAGCATCTTGTGCTCCTTTGTAAGAATGAAAATGAGTATGTTCTCCTGATTCTCTTAAGTTAAGTTTTCCTCCTGTTGGATCTCCAGTCCAAAGTATCGAGTAACATTGAAAATGAGGTCCAATTGGTTCATAAAATTTTAAAAAATCTTTTACACATTTCATTTGTTTAGGATCGTAGTATTCATGTTTTATTGTATCGTAGTCTGGTTGAACATGAGATTTAATTTTACCTTTTAATATTCTGAAAACACCTGCTACAGCAAAGTGATTGTCATTTTCGGTTGATAAATTTTCTTTCAAGGCAGTTCTCATTGCTTGAGGTAATGAACCTTGTTTGCCTAACCTGCCCTTAATCATAATCTTAATAACCTTCCCAGGCTTTCCATCTGAATAATAAATGTTTCCTAACCCTCCATGTTTACGGGCAGTATATTTTGATGATTTGCATTTTTGATTTTCATCCACTTGCGCAATAATTGATCTAGACTCATTCGTTATGAGGTTTTCATTGATTACCAATTCACCACAATGACCACCTAGACATGACATAGCGCCAGAACCAGCACCAAGCGCATAAGATTTTTCCGAACCAATTTTTTTTGCTATTTCTTCATAGTCAAACTCAGCACCAATCAATTTTTTATCATGCATGTAAGGTTCACCACCTACATCAATTATTTTTTGATTACCGCTTAACCCCTCAGCTGGACAATCCCATTGCTTTAAGTTTGGACAATCAACAATTGATATTTCAACTAATTTGTAATTTTTTTGTAACCCTTTTTTTAAAGCTTCTGAAATTTGTTCTAAAGAGGTTTTGGCAAATTGCGCTTTTTCAATTGTTAATTCCATATTGTATTAATACTATAAGAATAAGATAATCAAATTAAATATAAATATTATATATAATTATTATATGAATAAGTTAGGAAGCGATTTGGCGGATGCTTGGTTGAACAAGAAGTTAGTAGACCTAAATAAATTTAATAATAATGAAATACCTAAAACACGTGAAGAAGCTTATAAAGCCCTGAACATTTTTTATAAAAAGTTAAATAAAAAAACAGTTGGATGGAAAATAGGAGCAGTTGCTAAGGAGGTGCAAAAAGAAGAAGGCTTTGACGGTCCAGTTCCTGGAAAAATATTTGAAGAAACAATTTTAGAACCTGATTGCGAAATAAAATTTGATGATATTCCTGCATCAAATCTTGAGTGTGAATATGCTTTTAAATTTAATAAAGACTATAAAATTGATGATAATTTAAATGATGAACTTCATAACTTAAGCCTATTTACAGCCATAGATATTACTTCATCTCGATATGTACAAAGTTCAAAAGAAAAGTTTAGTAAATTAACTCAAATGTATTTGGGTATCTCTGATCATGGAAACGGGGGGAAAATAATAATAGGTAATGAAATAAAAAATTGGAAAAATGTTGAAATAAACAATGTCAAAATTACCTTACAAATAAATGACCAGTTAACTGAACCTTTTTTTACTGGTTCAAAAAGAATAGATCCTAAAGTTTCATTAAAAGCTTTTATAGATGAGTTCAAAGAAAAAAATATGATTTTTAATAAAGGAGACTATCTGCTTTGTGGTTCTTTAACTCAACCCTACAGTATAAGGATGAATGATAAAATAGTTGTTAATTATGAAAATTTAGGGAATATTAAAATTAAGGTATCATGATGAAAACAGCTTTAATAACTGGAGCAAGTCAAGGAATAGGTGCAGCAATTGCTTACGAACTAAATAACAACAAAATTAAAGTCATTTTAGTATCAAGATCAAAAAAGAAATTAAAAAGTATTCAAAATAACTTAAGGCACCCAAAAAATTCTTTCATCATTGCTAAGGATTTAAGATCTTTATCTGCGTGTAATGATATTGGAAAAAAAATAAAAAGACTAAATTATTTAATTAATGTTGCTGGAGCAACAAAAGGGGGGAAGTTTTTAAATTTAAAAGATAATATTTGGGATGATGGTTTTAATTTAAAATTTAAAGCAGCTGTAAGATTAAGCAGAGCTTTATGGCCAGTACTTAAAAAAAATAAAGGTAAAGTAATTAACATTGGCGGTGGTGCAGCCAGAAACCCTTCACACACTTTTATGATTGGTGGGGCAGTGAATTCTGCTTTACATAATTTTTCAAAAGCCTTAGCTATGCAGGGTAGAATTGATAAAGTTTCTGTCTCGATAATTCATCCTGGAATGACCTTGACTGGAAGATTGCAAAAATTATTAGAAACAGACTCTAAGATTTTTAAAAAAAGTATAGACAGACTACTAAAAGAAAGATGTAAGGCCGATAAGATTAAGAGACCAACCAAACCAGATGAAATCGCAAAACTTGTTTTAAAATTACTAAAAAATAGAAACTCAAATTTCAAAAATTTATCGATTGATGGTGGAAAAGTTAAAAACTTAAAATAAGAAAATTAATATTTATTACTTATAAACTCTCACAAAATTTTTTAATTCTTGAAATAGCTTTTTCTAAGTTTTCCATTGAAGTAGCATAGGAAATTCTAAAGTGACCCTGTAAACCAAATGCAGACCCAGGTACCACAGCAACCTCAGATTTTTCTAAAAGTTTTTCTACGAAATCTGTATCGTCTTTAATTTTAGTTTTTTTTCCTATTAATTTTTTACAATTAGGAAAAACATAAAATGCCCCTTCTGGGTTAAGACAATTTATTCCCTTAATATTATTTAAACTTTCGACAACAAAGTTTCTTCTTTGTTTAAAAGAGTTTGCTCTTTCTTTTATAAAATCTTGTGTGCCATTAAGCGCCTCTACTGCAGCAGCTTGACTTATCGAAGTAGGGTTGCTTGTTGATTGTGATTGGATTTTTGCCATTGCTTTAATTATTTCTTTAGGGCCAGCGGCGTAACCAATTCTCCATCCAGTCATTGAATAAGATTTGCTCACACCATTCATTGTAAGTGTTCTATCTTTTAAGTGAGGAATTTGTGCAATGGTAAAAAAATTGAAACTATCGTAAGTTATATGTTCGTAGATATCATCACTTAAAATATAAACCTTTTTATATTTTTTCAAAATTTCTGCTAAATCCTCTATCTCTTTCTTTGTGTATGCAGCACCAGTTGGATTAGAGGGTGAATTCAATATTATCCATTTTGTTTTTTTTGAAAGAGCTTTTTCAAGTTTTTTTGGTGTAAGCTTAAAATTTTCTTTTTCTTCACACTTGATAATTTTTGGTTTTCCTCCAGCTAATAAAATAATGTCTGGATAAGAAACCCAGTAAGGAGCTGGTATAATTACCTCGTCACCCTTATTAATCGTAGCCATAAAAGCATTGTAGAGAACTTGTTTACCTCCAGTTCCAACGCTAATTTGATCTAAATTGTAACTTAAATTATTTTCTCTCTGAAATTTTTCTTGAATAGCTTTTTTTAATGCGGGGGTTCCGTCTACGGCAGTGTACTTCGTATCCCCTTTTTTAATTGCCTCAATTGCCGCCTCTTTAATATTATCTGGAGTATCAAAATCTGGCTCCCCTGCTCCCAGACCTATAACATCTCTTCCAGCCGCCCTCATTTCCCTAGCTTTTGAGGTTACAGCTATTGTAGGCGACGGTTTTATACGTTTTAATGTGTTGGAAACTATGCTCATTGAAATTTATAATAATTTTTAAATACTAATAACATAAAATGCAAAATACTTATCAAGAAAAAATAGCTGATTTAGAAATAAACAATTCTAAGGGAAATAAGAAGCTTGAAGGCGGTATCAAGTTTAAAATTAAAAGTGATTTTCAACCTAGCGGTGACCAACCTGAAGCAATCAAAAAAATATTAAAAAATTTAGAAGATAATAAACAAGAGCAGGTTTTGCTTGGTGTAACAGGTTCGGGAAAAACTTTTACTATGGCTAAGGTAATAGAGAAAGCAAATAGACCAGCATTAATACTAGCTCCTAATAAAACTCTAGCAGCTCAGCTTTACGGAGAGTTTAAAAGTTTTTTTCCAGATAATGCGGTTGAGTATTTTGTGTCGTATTATGATTATTACACACCTGAAGCTTACGTACCAAGATCTGATACTTACATAGAGAAAGAGGCTTCTATTAATGAGCAGATTGATAGAATGAGACACTCTGCAACTCGGTCACTTTTAGAGAGAGATGATGTAATCATCGTTGCCAGTGTTTCTTGTATTTATGGTTTAGGCTCTGTCGAAGCTTATTCAAAAATGACAATCACTCTAAAAAAAAACTATGATTATAATAGAGATGAATTAATAAGAGCATTTATAAATTTACAATACAAAAGAAATGATCAAAACTTTTTTAGAGGAACATTTAGAGTAAGAGGTGAAAATCTAGAAATATTTCCATCGCATTTAGAAGATAGAGCTTGGAGAATTAGTTTTGATTTTAATAAATTAGAAAAAATTGAAGAGTTCGACCCGCTTACAGGCGACAAGACTAATGATTATTCCATAATTAAAATTTATGCCAACAGTCATTACATAACTCCTAAACCAACAATCGATCAAGCTATAAGGCAAATAAAATCAGAATTAGCAGAGACACTTAAAAAACACCGAGCGGATAATAAACTACTTGAGGAACAAAGATTAAGAGAGAGAACAAAATTTGATTTAGAGATGATTGAAGCTACAGGAACTTGTGCTGGCATAGAAAATTATTCCAGATTTTTATCTGGAAGAAAAGCTGGTGAACCGCCTCCTACTCTATTTGAATATTTTCCTGATAATGCCATCATTTTTGTAGATGAAAGCCATGTAACTGTTCCTCAACTTAATGGAATGTATAAAGGAGACCGAACAAGAAAAAGTACTCTGGCTGAGTATGGTTTCAGACTTCCATCTTGTATGGACAATAGACCACTTAAGTTTGAAGAGTGGGATCTAATGAGAACACAAACAGTATTTGTTTCAGCAACTCCTGGGCCATGGGAATTAAAACAAACTAAAAACGAATATATTGATCAAATTATTAGACCGACTGGTTTAATTGATCCCCCTGTTGAAATCAGGCCAGCTAAAACTCAAGTCGATGATTTAATGCATGAAGCAAAAGAAATTGTAAAAAAAGGTTTTAGAATTTTGGCAACTACACTCACAAAAAAAATGGCAGAAGACTTAACAGAGTATCTTCACGAAAACGGACTTAAAGTAAGATATATGCACTCAGATATTGATACACTTGAGAGAATAGAAATAATTAGAGATTTAAGAATGGGAGTGTTCGATATCCTTGTTGGTATTAACCTTCTTAGAGAAGGTTTAGACATTCCAGAATGTGCTTTAGTTGCAATTTTAGATGCGGACAAAGAGGGATTTTTAAGATCAGAAACTTCACTAATACAAACTATAGGTAGAGCCGCTAGAAACGTTGATGGAAAAGTAATTTTGTATGCAGATAAAGTTACGAAAAGTATTAAGAACGCTATAGCTGAAACTGATAGAAGAAGAAGTAAACAACTCGAATATAATAAAAAAAATAAGATTACAGCTGAAACGGTTAAAAAAGAAATAAGTGACATTTTGGAATCTGTTTATGAAAAAGATTATGTAAAGATTAGTGAAGGATCAAATGTTGGTGGGAATTTAAAAAAACATCTAAAAGCTCTAAATCGGAAAATGAAAGAATCGGCGTCTAATCTAGAGTTTGAGGAAGCGGCTAAAATAAGAGATGAAATAAGAAAACTAGAGGCTAGTGAACTTGAGATCTCTTTAAATCCAAAAATTTCTCAGTACAATTTAAAGAGTAAAGTGTATCCTAAAGGTAGATCTACAATGGGAATGCCTGGAACAAAACCTAAAAAAGCAATAAAAAAATGGAAGCCAAAAAAATAATAATTACTGGAGGAGCAACAAGGATTGGTGCTGCAATTGCAAAAAGTATTGCAAGTTTTGATACCAAAATAACTATCCATTATAATACATCGAAAAATGATGCAGGTAAGATTAAAAGTGAACTAGAGAGTTTAGGAAGTGAAGTTTTTCTTGTTAAAGCTAATTTAGAAAATCAAAAACAAACAGAAAGCTTATTTAAACAAGCTTTCCAGAAAATGAAAGGAGTAGATTGTTTAATTAATAATGCTTCAGTGTTTGAAAATGATAATTTATTAAACTTTTCAGAAAAATCTTTTGCAAAACATTTAAATATTAACTTACGTGCACCATCTATACTTTCAAAAAGTTTTAAGAAATATATTAAACAAAATGAGGGGTGTATAATTAATATTATTGATCAAAGAGTGGAAAAACTTACTCCATTCTTTTTTTCATACACATTAAGTAAGGCTTCACTAGCAACATTGACTAAAATTTCTGCTATGAAATTAGCACCAAATATTAGGGTGAATGCAATTGCTCCGGGACCGACACTAAAAAATAAAAGACAATCTGATACTCATTTTAAAAAACAATGGAAATCTGTTTTATTAAAAAAAAAGGTAGATGTAGAAAATATATGTGATGGAATAAAATTTTTAATTAAGAATGATAATATAACTGGAGAAATAATAAATATCGATAGTGGTCAAAGGTTAGCATGGCAAACACCTGATATTATTAATACTAAAGAATGAAAATAATAAAATTTAAACCAAATATTAAATATA
>CACGLL010000002.1 GCA_902573905.1 uncultured Pelagibacteraceae bacterium | reverse complement strand
TTTAACAGCATTTCCAATAAAATTTCTTAATCCGTAAATAATTTCAGGAGTTCTCTCGATATTTATCTTGTTATTGTCATTGTCTAAAATTAAATCTATTTTTTTTGAAGATGTTTCTTTAAATGAATCTATTATTTCTTCTAGGAGGTCTTCTAATTTGATAGAACTTAAAAATATATCTTCCTCGATTTGTTTTTTTGAAATCTTTTTTAAAATTTCACTACATCTTTTTGTCTGGCTTATCAATAAATCAATATCTTTTGAGATATCTTTATTATCTCCGATCTCTTTTTTTAATTCTTTTGCGACAACGGCAATAGTTGCTAAAGGAGTTCCTAAAGAATGAGCTGCTGCTGCTGCTTGACCCCCTAAGGACTCAAGCTCATATTCTTTTGCAATGACTTCTTGTAATTTATTTAATGCCTCTGATCTTTTTTTTGTTTCACCAGCAAAACGAATTCCAAAATAACTTAGAAATATTAAACCAATTAAAATTGAAATTATAATACCAATTTTATAAAAATCAGGAAAATGAAGTAAATTCATATCCTCACCTGGTAAAGGTAAATAAAAAAATGAAATAATAAAAACAAGCAAGGAAGTCATGAGACCTAAAATTATAGTTGTTCCCATACTTAAAAAAGTCGAGGAAACAATTGCTGGAATAATAAGCAAAAAACTAAATGGATTGAAAATTCCTCCAGTTAAATAAAGCAAAAAACTTAATTGGATTAGATCATAGATCAAAAATATAGCGGCATATAAATCTTTAAGCTGATTTATTTTTATTCCAAATTGAAGGTAAATATTTGTTAATAAACCTATAAAAATAATTAAATAACTTAATACAATTGGAAAAGGTAAGGACAAGAAGAAATATACTATATTTATCGCGATAAATTGGCCTATTATCGCAAAATATCTTAAAATTGTTAAAGTACTTTTATCTAAGTTTAAATTCTCTTTTGTCCTAAAGAGAGTAGAAAAATCCATTTTACTAGATATCTAAATTAGCTACATCTAAAGCATTGTTGGTAATAAAATCTTTTCTAGGAGCAACTTCATCTCCCATCAAAACTTTAATCATTTTTTGATCATCTTTAGATTTATCTTTTGTACCCTTAGAATACTGAACCCTTAGCATTGTTCTGTTGTCCGGATTTAAAGTTGTGTCCCAAAGTTCTTCTGGGTTCATCTCCCCTAAACCCTTGAAACGTTGTATAGATAACTTTTCTCTTTGCTCTTGAATATATTTTTTATATTCAGCACTTCCTTTTTTAATTTTTTTATCTACTTTACCTGTCTCCAAAATGTAATCCTCTAACGCTTTCTCATCTTTAATGTAAACACTCCTATTAGCTTTTGTAACTTTAAATAAAGGAGGTTGAGCTAAATATATATGTCCATTCTCAATCAGCTGATTAAATGGATAATTATTAAAAAAAGTTAATAATAATGTTCGTATATGAGAACCATCGACATCGGCATCGGTCATTATAACAATTTTATCATATCTTAAATTTTCAATATTAAAATCTTTAGAGCCTGTTCCTAAAGCATTGATCAATGTAACTATTTCATTAGATGACATCATTTTTGATAATGCTTTTGTTGATTGATCTTCACCGTTACTTTTTCCATTCACGTAGGTATTTAAAATTTTTCCCCTTAGTGGAAGTACCGCTTGATATTCTCTTACTCTTCCTTGTTTAGCTGAACCTCCTGCTGAGTCTCCCTCAACTATGAATAGCTCTGTTCCCTCTCTTTTTTGTATTTGACAATCTGCTAATTTACCCGGAAGGCCAGATAATTCGAAAGTTCCTTTTCTTCTTACGCTATCTCTTGCTTTCCTTGCAACATCCCTAGCCATTGCAGCTTGCGTAATTTTTTCTAGAACTGTTTTGGCTATTGAAGGATTTTGATCAAACCAAGTAGATACTTTTTCATTAATAATATGTTCAACTACATTTCTAATTTCAGAGGAAACTAATTTATCTTTTGTTTGTGATGAAAATTTTGGATCAGGCATTTTAATTGACAGAACTGCCGTTAAACCCTCTTTGATATCTTCTCCGGATAAAGTTATTTTATTTTTCTTATTATTTTTATCAGATGAATATTTATTAATTATTCTTGTCAGAGCACTTCTGAACCCTAGCAAGTGAGTTCCACCATCTTTTTGGGGAATATTATTAGTAAATGGAAGAACTTCCTCTGAATATCCTGAGTTCCATTCAAATGAGCACTCTACAACTACATTATTCTTTGTACCTGTAACATAAACTGGTTTTTTAAAGACCTCTTTTTCATTTTTGTTCATTAAAATAGGCTTTTTTTGGTTTATATGTTTAACGAATTCTAGGATTCCGCCATCATATTTATGCAAAATTTCTTTAGATTTTTTTGAGGTATTATCGATTAATTTAATTCCAATCCCTTTATTAAGAAACGCAAGCTCTCTTATTCTTTTCTCTAAAATTAAAGAACTAAATTTTATTGATGAAAAAATTTCTTTGGAAGGTAAAAAGGTAATTCTTGTTCCTTTTTTTTTAGTTTTTCCTATTTTCTTCAAAGGTTTTATCGAATTTCCATCTTTAAATTTAATCTCGTACTCGTTTCCATCTCTATAAATATTTAAATCAAGTTTTTCAGATAATGCATTTACAACAGAAACTCCAACTCCGTGCAAACCTCCTGACACTTTATATGAGTCATGATCAAATTTACCTCCAGCATGTAATTGAGTCATAATGACCTCTGCAGCTGACATTTTCTCACCTTTGTGCAAATCAACTGGAATTCCTCGGCCATCATCCTCAATTGAAACAGTGTTGTTTGAATTAATTGATACTGTTATATTTTTACAATGTCCGGCTAATGCTTCATCTATAGAGTTATCTACAACCTCGAAGACCATATGGTGTAATCCTGATCCATCATCAGTATCACCAATGTACATACCTGGTCTTTTTCTTACGGCATCTAAACCTTTTAATACCTTTATGGAATCTGCACCGTAAGATGCTTTTTTATTATCTAAAACAGAACTTTTTGACATTTTTTTTGATAGAGCTTTATATCATTTTTTTGTCTTAAGATAAAACAGCTGTCGGTCATGATGACTTAGAATGATGATGTATCAACAATTCTAGAGCAAAAAATAAATTTTATTCTAAATTTTGAAAATCTTAGATTTTCATTGGCATTATAACGTAATAACTATTTTTATCCGAAAGATCTTCTATAAGGACAGGTGACACTGAATCTTTTAAATTAATTTTTAGATTTTTATCCTCAATTTCTGACGCAATATCTATTAAATATTTTGAATTGAAGCTTATATTCAAATTGTCAGAACTAAATTCGGCTTTGATTTTTTCATTACCATCTCCAGAGTTAGCGCTATTAACAGATAATTGAACATTATCCTTGTTAATTGCTAATTTTACACCTTCTTTTCTATCCAGAGATACACTCGCAACTCTTTCAATTGAACTAACGAAATCCTTTGATGGAACAGTTAATATTTTGTCATTTGAAGTAGGAACAACTTTTTTGTAATCAGGAAACTTTCCATCTATTACTTTTGAAATTAGTTTCATCTTACCTAGTGTGAATTTAATTTTATTCTCACTTGACTGCATTGTTAGCTGTTCTGAAGTTTCAGCTAGTAACGAACATAATTGAAAAACTGTCTTTCTAGGTAAAATCAGGGAATTAAAGTCATTTTTATCAATTTCTAAACTGCTTGAGGACAGTCGATGGCTGTCGGTAGCAACGCCTGTTAAAAATTGTCTCCCATGAGCTTCAGTCAAGTGAAGGAAAATTCCATTTAAATAATGCCTAGTGTCATCATTAGATATCGAGATTTTAGTTTTATTTAACAATTTCAGAAATCTACTGTTATTTAGTGAAATTTCATGCCCTTCAAATTCATCTGCAAAAGTTGGAAAGTTATCTGTTGGTAGACAAAGTAAATTAAAATCTGAATTATCACTTTTAAGACTAAGTTTATTCTCAGATTTTAATTCAAAGTTTAATTCTGAATTAGATGAAATCTTTCTTAAAATATCATAGAGTATGGCTGCAGATGTTGTCGTGCTTCCTTCATTAACAATTTTTACGTCATTAATTTCATCATAAAATATTATATCTAGATCAGTGGCTACTATTGATAATTTTTTATCTTTTAACTGTAGTAGAACATTAGAAAGAATTGGAAGAGTATTTTTTTTCTCAACAACACCCTGAACAAAGTTTAATGATTTTAATAAAACGTCTCTTTTAACTGAAAATTGCATTTAATTATTGTTCTAAAAGTAAACTTTTAATCTGATTAATATTTTTCTTCATTTCATCATCTTGTTCGGATAGTCGTGTAATTGTTTTAACAGCATGAATGACTGTCGTGTGGTCACGATTAGCAAATCTTCTTCCAATTTCCGGTAACGATCTAGTTGTCATTTTTTTTGCCAAATACATCGCTATTTGCCTTGGTCTTGCAAGCGGTCTAGATCTTCGTTGGGACAACATTTCGCTTAAAGCTATGTTAAAATAGTTTGAAACAACATTTTGTATTTTATCTACGGTAATAACTCTTATCTGACTAAAAACATCTCGTAAAATATTTTTGCAGTCATTAATTGTGAGTTCTTTATTATGAACTCTACTGAAAGCAATTACTCTATTTAAAACACCAATTAATTCTCTAATATTTGTTTTGCTTTCAGTTGCGATATAATTAATTACATCTTCACTCAATTTTATATTTTCCTTAAATTGATTTTGTATTTCTTCTATTTTCTTTTTAATTATTTTTATTTTTAATTCTAAATCAGGGAGATCAATGTCTACAACTAGTCCGCCAGCTAATCTTGATTTAATTCTATCTTGCACTCTATCTAGTTTCATTGGAGATCTATCTGCAGATATTATGATTTGAGAACCTTTGTCTATTAGACTGTTGAAAGTATGAAAAAACTCTTCTTGAAGACTTTCTTTTCCACTAATAAATTGAATATCATCTATTATGAAAACTGAAGATTTTCTAAAAAAATCTTTAAAATTAACCATATCGTTCTTCTTTATAGATTTAATAAAATGATACATGAATCTTTCTGCAGAAATAAACATTACATTATTATTATTTTGTAATTTTAAGCCGATAGCATTTAATAAATGGGTTTTTCCAAGACCTACTCCACCACAAATATATAGTGGGTTGTATCTTGCAATATGCTCACATACTTTTTTGGAGTAAGACAAAGCTATATCATTACTTTTTCCCTCTATAAAACTATCGAAATTAAGATTTGGATTTAGTCTGTTGTAGTTTAGAATCGAGTCTTTAATTTCTGTTACTTTATTCAGCTCATTAATCTTCAGATATTCTTGGTTTTGCTTATTGTCTTCGATTATTTTGAACTCAATTCTATTTAAGCTTAATTTAAAGCTTTTTACTTGTTCTAGAATTTTATCTAAGTACCTTGATACAATCCAATCTCTAAAAAACCTGGTAGGGACTCCTAAAATTAAGTAGTCATTATATTCTTTAACTAGAAATATTTTTTGTAACCAACTATTATATACTTCTGTTCCAAAAGTTTTCTTAAACGTAGCTTGTACATCTTCCCAGTTCAACGTTTTTTCCTCTTCAGAAATAAAAGAGTTTTGTTTTTTTGTAATCTTGTTTTCCATGTAGAATTTTATAAAGAGATTCTTTTAAACGACTTTTACAAATTATTTGCAACTAAGTAGAGGTTGTAAACGAAAATAAAATTATTTTTGGTTGTGCAGTAATCGTTCAGATAGAATTTAAAAATAAATTTCAACTTACTGATTTAAGTTTCTATATTTGGTTAGAAAATACTAAATGTAGATAAATTTTTTTGGACTATCAACTTTGAATTGATTATTTAGAAGAAATTTTTTTGGAAATTCTAGAAATTTTTCTTGAAGCTGTATTTTTATTAATTACGCCTGACTTAGCAACTTGCATTAGAATTGACTGGAACTTAGAAAAATATTTTTTTGCTTTTTCTTTCTCTTTGTTTTTAATTAAAAGTTCCATTTGCTTAACAGCATTTTTATACTTACTTTTTCTAATTCTATTGACCTGAGTTTGTTTTTTAACTCTTCTTACTCTTCTAATTGCGGATTTAGTGTTAGGCATTTTTTACGATTGTATATAGAAATGAGTTTATACGGTCAACTTTATTATTTTTGGCACTTGGGACAGTAAAAAGTAGCTCTATTTCCTATAATTGTTTTTATGATCTTTTTATTACAATTTTTATTTAAGCAATTTTCTCCTTTTCTTCCATAAACATAAAAATATTGTTGGAACTCACCTTTTTTTCCATCGCTGCTAGAAAAATCTCTCAAGGACGAACCGCCTAAAGATATCGCTTTTTTTAACGTTTTTTTTGTATTCTTAATTATTTTATGAATTTCTTTATTTTTAATTAAACACGTTTTTTTTGTTGGTTTAATTTTACTTAAAAAAAGCACCTCATTTACATAAATGTTACCCAACCCTGATACAAATTTTTGATCCATTAAAATATCCTTAATTGTTCTGTTTCTATTAATTAAGTAATTTTTAAAATATTTGAAATCAAAGCTATTACCTAATGGTTCGGGACCTAAATTTTTAAGGTGGAGATTATACTTTAGCTGTCTTTTATTTAAGATTTTAATAAAACCGAATTTTCTAACATCGTTATAAATTAATTTCTGCTTATTAGATAATGAGAATATCAACCTATTATGTTTATTATCTTTAGATTCATCTATATTGTAGTAAAAACTTGTTTTAAATTTTTTGGCATTCTTATTAAGGAAAAAAAATTTACCTGTCATACCAAGATGCACAAGCATCACGGTATTTTTTTCAAATACAAATAATAAGAATTTTGACCTTCTTAAAATTTTGATAATCTTAAGACCTAAAAGAATTTTTAATTTCTTTTTATTTATTCTATATCTTAATTTTTCATCCTTAACTGTTATTTTCTCGACGACTAATTTTTGGATTTTGCTAGTCAGGGACCTTTTAACAACTTCAACTTCTGGTAATTCTGGCATATAATTATTTTATGAAAAACAATATTCAAGATAAAACAAAATTAGTCAATTCAGTATTTTCAAAAGTTTATAAAAAATATGATTTGATGAATGATGTTATGTCTTTAGGTATTCATCGTATTTGGAAAGATAAATACATTAACTGGCTTAACCCATCTACAAATTCAAATCTTATTGATGTTGCATCTGGTACAGGTGACATAGCAAAATTATATTCAAATTATATTAATCATTCTGCAAAAATTACCTGTGTAGAACCAAATAATGAAATGTTCGAGGAAGGAAAAAAAAATTTAAAAGAATATAAAAATATTGAGTGGATAAAGGCTGCAGCTGAAGTTCTGCCTTTTAAAGATAATTCTTTTGATTATTACACTATAAGCTACGGGATAAGAAATGTAAGTGATATTGATAAAGCTTTAAAAGAAGCTTACAGAGTTTTAAAAACGGGTGGCCGATTCATGTGCTTAGAATTTTCAAAAATAGATAATGAGGCATTAAATTTTTTATATAAACAGTATTCTAAAATTATCCCGTTAGCAGGTAAGTATATTGTGGGTTCATCTAAACCATATGATTATCTAGTTGAAAGTATAGATTCATTTTATAATCAAAAACAACTATGTGATTTAATGATTAAAAATGGTTTTTCTAATGTTGAATATAGAAATTTATCAAATGGAATTTCAGCGATCCATTCTGGTTGGAAAATATAATGTTAAAAAGAGTTTTTAAATTGTTTCAGATTGCTAGAAGACTATCTACATCAGGAGCGGTTGATATTATAAATCAAGTCCATCAAATTCCTGTAACAATAAACTTATTTTTTAGTTTTATCTCAATTGGAGCAGAAAATAATCGGTTTGAGAACAATCAACAACCAGGTGAAAAACTTTGTTTAGCTTTACAAGGTATGGGGACTACTTTTATCAAACTAGGTCAATTCCTTGCTACAAGGCCAGATATTATTGGAGATCAAATGGCTAAAGACTTAGAGAAGCTTCAAGATAAAGTGCCGGCATTTGATCTTTATGAGGCAAAAAGAGTAATAAAAAAACAGATTGGGGAAAAACAATTTAATAATATTATTGAAATAAGTGAGCCAATAGCAGCTGCATCTATTGCCCAAGTTCACCTCGCGAAAATAAAAAATGAGAACCAAGAAAAACAAGTTGCAATAAAAATATTAAGACCTGAAATAGAAAAATTGTTTAACGAAGAATTAGATGCGCTCATGTTATTTGCATACATAGTTGAGAATGCAATCCCAAAAGCAAAAAGACTTAAATTAATTGAGGTTGTTCACTTATTAAGAGAGATAACTAATATTGAAATGGATTTAAGATTTGAGGCTGCTGCTGCAAATGAACTATATGAAAATACAAAATCTGATATTGGCTTTAATGTTCCTAAAATTTACTGGAACTACACAACAAAAAAAATACTTACTTTAGATAAAGTTGAAGGTATTTCTATTAGAGAACATGCAAAATTAGAAGAACAGGGTATTAACTTAAAAAAACTAGCAGAAAATTTAATACAACATTTTCTCAAACAAGCTGTAAGGGATGGTTTCTTTCATGGAGATATGCATCAAGGTAATTTGTTTGTGGACTCTAAAGGAAATATTGTTCCTGTTGATTTTGGAATTATGGGTAGACTAGATAAAAACAACAGAAAATATTTAGCAGAAATTTTATATGGATTTATTCAAAGAGATTACGTTAAAGTTGCAGACGTTCATTTTCAAGCCGGGCTTGTTCCTCAAGAAGCTTCAAGAGATGAATTTGCTCAAGCTCTAAGGTCTGTAGGGGAACCTATATTCGGCCAGTCTATTAAGGACATTTCGGGTGGAAATTTATTAGCTCAATTATTTGAAATAACAGAAAAGTTTAACATGGCAACTCAACCGTCTTTGTTGTTACTTCAAAAAAATATGGTAGTGGTCGAAGGTGTTGCAAGAAAACTATATCCTGAAACAAATATTTGGGAAGTATCAAAACCAGTTTTAGAAGACTGGTTAAAGAATTTGAAAGGGCCTAAAAAGACTATTGATACTGCAATAAATACTTCTGCAGAAATAATTAAGAGAATTCCTGATTTCCCTGAGTTGATGGATAAAGCTAACTACGCTTTGAAGCTTATGGCAGAAGGAAAAATAAGTGTTGGACCTAGCAATAAAAATCTAGAATTAGAACAGATGAAAATTAAAAACTTTAGAAATAACATTATTATGAGTTTTTTTGGTGTTGTAATTGTTATGCTATTGGTATTTTAATCTCAGAATGGAACTAAAAAAAAAGAAAATTTTAATAATCATTGGCGGAGGAATAGCGGCCTATAAGTCTTTAGACCTCATTAGATTGTTAAGAAAGAATGGCTCAGAAATAAAAACAATTCTAACTAAAAGTGGAAAAGAATTTGTAACACCTTTGTCACTTACTACTCTAACTAAATCTAAAACATATGAAAATATATTCGACCAGGATGCAGAAGCTGAAATTGATCACATAGCTTTATCTAGGTGGGCCGACATAATAATTGTAATGCCAACGACTGCTAATTTTATGAGTAAACTAACAATTGGAAAAGCTGAAGATTTAGCAACAACTGTTTTACTAGCCTCAAATAAGGATGTGTTATTAGTCCCTGCGATGAATGTAAGGATGTGGTTACATAAGGCTACTCAAGCTAATTTAAAAGTTTTGCAAGATTTCGGATATTTATTCATAGGTCCTGAAAAAGGTGAAATGGCGTGTGGTGAATTTGGTGAGGGAAAAATGTCTAGTCCAAGACAGATATTTTCCTATCTTAAGAATTATTTTGATAAAAAAGACATTGTTAAAAAAAAGAATTTAAAAGCATTAGTAACAACGGGCCCAACGCGGGAATATCTTGATCCAGTAAGATATATTTCTAACGAATCTAGTGGAAAGCAAGGTTATGAAATAGCTGTGGCATTAAATAAACTTGGCATTAAAACAACGGTTATTGCTGGTCCCTCAAGTTACAAAACTCCAAAAGATATAAAGGTCAAAAAAGTAACTTCTGCAGATGAAATGATGCTCAAGGTCAAAGATTCTCTGCCAGTAGATTTAGCAGTTTGTGCGGCTGCTGTAGCAGATTTTAAACCAATTCTTAAAAAAAATAAAAAAATTAAAAAAGATGAAATAGAATCAAGTTCTATAATATTAAAAAAAAATAATGATATCTTAGAATATTTATCTAAAAATAATAAAAGCAGACCTCGAATAGTAGCTGGTTTTGCAGCTGAAACGGATAATTTAACCAAAAACTCTTTAAGTAAAATTAAAAACAAACATTGTGATTTTATTTTTGCAAATGATGTTTCTAAAAAGAATATTGGATTTAACTCTGATTACAATAAAGTTACAATGATTGATAAAAAAGGAAATATAAAACACTTTCCCAAAAATAAAAAAAGTTTTATAGCTAATAAAATTGCACAAATTTTGTTAGATAAATTACTTGATGACAGAAATTTTAATTAAACGACTTTCTGATAAGGTTGTATTGCCCAAATACGAAACAGAAGGATCTTCCGGTTTGGATCTTGCGGCACATATAAATGAAAATATTGAGATTAAACCTGGATCTACAGCTATTATTCCAACAGGATTAGCTGTCTCGATTCCTAAAAACTTTGAAATTCAGATAAGACCACGATCTGGTTTAGCAGCAAAAAATCAAATAAGTGTTTTGAATACCCCAGGAACGATTGATGCTGATTACAGGGGAGAATTAAAAGTAATCTTAATTAATTTAAGTGCTAAAAGTTTTTTAGTGGAAAATGGTGCACGGATAGCTCAAATGGTCCTATGCCCTGTAGTTAAAGCTAATTTAAAAGAGGTAAAATCACTAGAAGATACAAAACGTGGTTCTGGTGGCTTTGGATCAACTGGAACCAAATAAATAATGAATTTTAATTTTAAAGAATTCAAAAGATTCGAAAAACAAATAATTCTTAAAAAAATTGGTATACAAGGTCAAAAAAAAATTAAAAAAACAAAAATTTTAATCATCGGGATGGGCGGTTTAGGATGTCCGCTGCTTACTTACTTAGCAGCCTCAGGTATTGGGCACATAGGTATAGTCGATCCTGACAGAGTCGAAATAAGTAATTTAAATAGACAAATATTATTTAATAGTAATGATTTAAATAAATATAAAGTTATAAAGGCGAAAGCCCAAGTTAAAAAAATTTATAAAAGTATTAAAATTAAAACATTCAAATCTAGATTAACTTTTAAAAATATAAAATCTATTCTGAAGAATTATGAAATAATTTGCGATGGCACTGATAACTATGAAACTAGATATTTAATAAATGATTTTTGTAAAAAAAATAAAAAGATTCTAATTTCTGCCGCTATAAGTCGTTTTGATGGACATCTGTTTAAATTCAATTTCTCAAAAAAAGGACCGTGTTATAGGTGTTTTATGCCAGAACAACCAACTTTGGAAAACAATTGCGAAACAGAAGGAATTTTTTCTCCGGTGGCAGGGATAATTGGCTCGCTACAAGCCAATGAAGTTTTAAAAACTGTCTTAAATTTAAAAAGTGATTTAAATACAAATATGTTAATATTTAATTCTCTAAAAATGAGCTTGAGAACAGCAAAAATAAATGTCAATAAAAATTGTATAAATAAATGCAAAAAATAATTTTTTTATTAGTTTTATTTTTTTTTACACATAACTTATTTGCAATGGAGGAGTATTTTCTAACGTTAAGAAACGAGATAGTAAATTTACGCCAAGGTCCGTCATTTGATTATCCAGTGAAAATTTTTTACAAAAAAAAATTTTTACCTGTTCTAATACAAGATAAATCAGATACTTTTAGAAAAATAAGAGATCATGAAAATAATTCTGGCTGGATTCATATTTCTCAACTTTCAAAGAAAAAAGCCGCCTTAACAATAGATGACGAAGTCTTAGTTTTTAATAAACCTACTATTTATTCAGCTCCTAAAGTAATTTTAAAAAAAGGTCGGCTTTGTAAAATAAAAAAATGTAAAGACGAATGGTGTAATATAACAGTAGATAAATTTAAAGGTTGGGTTAAAAAAGATAGCTTGTGGGGATTGTTATAATTTTACTTTTTAAATTTCGCAGACCAAATTTTATCCAAGATATAATACCAAAATCCATTAATAGTCGGTTCTACCAAAGCTACTAATCCTGCTTCCCATAAGCTTGCACCTGTAAGTACAGAAACTACTGTCATAGCTATTATGACGTGTCCAACCGTGTAAACAAGTGCTCTTCCAGCACTTGTACTAGCTATGACTTTGAATATACCTGTACTAAGCTCTGTCATGAAATTAATTTAATAATTGCTTTTCTTAAAAGGATTTTCCAAAACACAAGCGACTAAATGAATTCTATCTTGCTCACCTCCATTAAAAAAGTTGTGATATTTTGTATTATTAGTGATAGTTACCGATCCATCTGCAGGCATGTGTCTGCAAACCTCTTCTATGACCATTCTGCAACCTTTATTTGTTATGATTGGTATATGTAATCTTGGTTCCGGATCTCTGTGCCAGCTTAAAGTTGATCTAGGTTCCTTTAATAAAATTCTAACTCGTCCTAATTTAAAATGCTTACTAATAACATTGTAGACTTCTTCAAAATATGTTCCTTTAAATTCTTGAACTATTTCAGTGTACTTTGACTCATCTACAGGTTTATCTCTCTCAATCTCTTTTCCCTCTTCATCCGGAATAGTCCAATAAGTACCTCTTACATTATGACCTTCAATAGAGGATTTATCACCTGGAATTTGGTTTAAGGCAATCGCACCAAAATTTGTGATACCAAGCGTGTTAAATTTCTTTTTTTTAAGGATTAAATTAAAATCTGCTCTTAATTTTTCAACATCAAATTTGAGATTTGGAACAATAAAAAAATCATCCTTAATATTTTGATTTAGAGCCTCTAAATTTTTTGATGATTTAACAATTTCCATATTAGTTTAACTTTTTTAAATCTACTCTATCAGCGTTCATTATTTTGGTCCATATTGCTACGAAATCTTTTACGAACTTTTCTTTATTATCATCTTGAGCATATATCTCAGCATAAGATCGCAGTATAGAATTAGAACCAAAAACTAAATCAGCTCTAGATGCTGTATACTTAATTTTTTTTGTTTTACGATCAATGATATCGTATGAGTTCTTGCCTGTTGGTTTCCATATATATTTCATATCAACTAAATTTAGAAAGAAATCATTTGTTAAAGCACCTATTTTATCAGTAAATACACCTTTGTTTTTAGACGACTCATGGTTTGTTCCCAACACTCTCATTCCTCCAACTAAACAAGTCATTTCTTGTGCTGTTAGACCCATCAGTGAAGCTCTTTCTAACAAAAGTTCCTCTGGCATTACCGAGTAATCTGATTTTACAAAGTTTCTAAATCCATCATGTAAAGGTTCTAGCCACTTAAAATTTCTAAATTCAGTTTGTTCTTGAGTAGCATCGCCTCTTCCAGGATTAAATGGAACTTTTACTTTTGAACCACCTTTTTTTATTGCTTTTTCTAAACCCACGTTACCTGCTAGAACAATTGTATCTGCAATAGACGCGCCAGTTTTTTTTGCAATACCTTCTAAAACTTTAAGTACTTTAGAAAGCCTTTTAGGTTCGTTAGCTTCCCAGTTTTTCATTGGCTCTAAACGGATTCTTGCTCCGTTTGCTCCACCTCTTTTGTCGGTTCTTCTATATGTTCTAGCACTGTCCCAAGCAGTAGTTATAAGATCACTATTACTCAATTTACTTGCTGCAATCATTTTCTTAACTTTGTCTACGTTAAATTTCTTTTTAGATGGTTTAATATTCCCCTGCCAAACAAGGTCTTCTTTTGGTGCCCAAGGTCCAATGTAGTTTTCTTTATTACCCATTGTTCTATGTGTTAACTTAAACCAAGCTCTAGCAAATGAGTCTTCAAAAAACTTTGGATCTTTGTAAAATCTTTCAGAGATTTTTCTATATTCAGGATCCATTGCCATAGCCATATCAGCATCAGTAAACATAATTCTTGCTTTCTTTGTAGGGTCACCTAAATCAACTGGTTTCTTTTCTTCCTCTAGATTTACAGGTTCCCATTGCCAAGCTCCTGCTGGACTTTTTTTACTTTCCCATTCATAGTTGAGCAATAGATCTAAATACTGGTGATCCCATTTATCTGGATTCGTTGTCCAAGCGCCCTCGAGACCTGAAGTTATTTGATTTACACCTGTACCGCCATTTTTTTGTATCCAACCAAAACCTTGTTCATGAATATCAGCTCCTGCTGGTTCTGGTCCTAAATTAGCAGGATCGCCATTTCCATGCGCTCTTCCTATTGAGTGACCCCCTACAGTTAATGCAGCAGTTTCCACATCGTTCATACCCATTCTGCCAAAAGTTTCTCTAACATCCATAGCAGTCCTAATCGGATCTGGTTTTCCTTCAACTCCCTCTGGATTAACGTAAACTAATTGAAAGTGAGATGCTGCTAGTGGTGCTTCAAGAGAAGATCTATCATTCGGATCTCCATACCTGTTTACAGCTAATGGAACTGTTTCTTTACCCCAGTACACATCCTTTTCCGGTCCCCATATATCTTCTCTACCAAATGAAAAACCAAAAGTTTTAAAACCAGCTTTTTCATAAGCCATTGTGCCTGCTAGCACCATTAAGTCAGACCAACTTAACCTATTTCCATATTTTTTTTTGATTGGCCAAAGTAGACGTCTAGCTTTATCTAAGTTTGTGTTATCTGGCCATGAATCTTGAGGAGAAAATCTATGAGATCCAACGTTTGGTCTACCATCAAACTCTCTATAAGTACCAACTTGGTGCCATGTTAGTCTAACCATTAACCCAGTGTAACTACCTAAGTCTGCTGGCCACCATTCTTGGCTATCCGTCATCAATTTAAATAAATCTTTTTTTAAAGCTTTGAAATTTAATTTTTTAACTTCCTTTTTGTAGTTAAATCCAGGAAGTGGATTGGTTTTAGTGTCATGCTGGTGCAAAATATCTAAATTAATACTATTAGGCCAAAGTCGAGAAGTATTTGACTCACCTGCTTTAGTTACGCCCCCGTGCATTACTGGGCATTTTCCGTTGCTATCTTTTTTATATTCTACGCTCATTATGTTCTCCTATATTTTAAAGTTTATAATAGTTCTAAAGTATGTCCAAGTGACAAACTGTCAGTTTTTCAAATTTATGATTACCTCTATGTTTTTTATGGTTTTACCGTTAGGTGATTTAGGAATTTTATCAAATTTTATCTCGTTTTCATTAATATCAATCAACTCGGATGTTTGACTGTCATAAAAATGATGGTGGTTTGAAATATTTGTATCAAAGTAAGTAGTGTTATTTTTACCTCTTAAATGTACTTCACTTAAATGACCTGCTTTTTTAAAAGCGTGAACAGTATTATATATTGTTGCAAGTGCAAATTTTGTAGTAGTTTTTTTTGCTAAATATTTGCCTAAACTCTCGACAGTAAAATGAAAGGTCTTATCTCTACTATACAAAAATTTTGCTATTTCTACTCTTTGCTTAGTGGGCCTTAATCCTGAGGATCGTAATTTGTTCAAAATACTTGTTTTTTTCACTTTAGTACTTGTAGTTTATAATTATTCTAAATTAGAAATATATACCATTACTTTCCTAAATCAAGTAAAACAATTTAAAAATTATGCAAAAAAATAGTTTTAACTACGATGATCTAATTTCGTGTGGTGAGGGAAAATTATTCGGAGAAGGGAATGCTAAACTTCCACTTCCTCCAATGTTGATGTTTGACAGGATTACAGAAATAAAAAATGATATCGGAGAGTTTAAAAAAGGTTTTATTAAAGCAGAACTAGATATCAAAGATAATTTATGGTTTTTTAATTGTCATTTTAAGAGAGATCCAGTTATGCCAGGTTGCTTAGGTTTAGATGCTATGTGGCAACTAGTTGGATTTTACCTAGGGTGGATTGGTGAGCCAGGAAAAGGTAGAGCTTTAGGAGTAAATTCTGTAAAATTTACAGGTGAAGTTTTAAAAAAGGTAAAAATGGCAACCTACGAAATAAACATGAAAAGAGTTTTAAAGAAAGAAGGAACCTGTGTAGGCTTAGCTAATGGAATATTAAGTGCAGATGGAAAAGTGATATATAGAGCCGAAAATTTAAAAGTAGGATTATTTAAATCATGAGAAGAGTTGTAATAACAGGTCTTGGTATTGTTTCTTGCTTAGGAAATAATCAAGAAGAAGTACATCAATCTTTACTAAATTCTAAATCTGGTATTTCTTTTTGCGAAGAATATAAAGAGCATAATTTAAAAAGCCATATTCATGGTAAGCCAAATATAAAACTTTCAGATCATGTAGATAGAAAATCAATGCGTTTTATGGGATCGGGTTCGGCTTACAACTATGTTGCTATGAAAGAAGCTATTAAGGACTCTGGGTTAGAGGATAATGAAGTTAGTAATATAAAAACTGGAATTATCATGGGCTCTGGTGGTCCTTCAATAGAGAATGTGATCTTAGCTGCAGATAAAACGAGAGCGAAAACTCCAAAATTAATGGGACCTTTTATTGTTCCTAGAACAATGGCAAGTACCGCATCGGCAACTCTTGCTGTTCCTTTCAAAATTAAAGGAACTAACTACACAATGAGTTCTGCTTGCGCAACTAGCGGCCATTGTATTGGTAATGCAATGGAATTAATTCAATTGGGTAAACAAAATGTAATTTTTGCCGGTGGAAGTGAAGAAGTTCATTGGGCAATGACTGCAATGTTTGATGCGATGACAGCGCTATCTTCTAAATACAATGATAAACCAGAAACAGCTTCAAGAGCTTATGACAAAACAAGAGACGGCTTTGTTATAGCAGGTGGAGCTGGTGTTTTAGTTTTAGAAGAGTATGAGCATGCAAAATCAAGAGGTGCAAAAATTTATGCTGAACTTACTGGTTACGGTGCTACCTCAGATGGTTATGACATGGTGGCTCCATCTGGTGAGGGCGCAGTTAGATGTATGCAGATGGCAATGTCTACTGCAAAAAATAAAATTGATTACATTAACACTCACGGGACATCGACGCCTGTAGGAGATATTACTGAACTAAATGCGGTAAGGAAAACTTTTGGAGAAAATGTTCCAAAAATTAGTTCAACAAAATCTTTATCGGGTCATCCTTTAGGCGCAGCTTCAGTTCATGAGGCTATTTATTGTTTAATAATGATGAAAAATAATTTTATAACAGGCTCAGCTAATATTTCTGAAATGGATGAAGAAGCAAAAAAATTTCCAATAGTTTCTAAGACTGAAAAAGGAGCAACATTAAATACAATAATGTCTAATAGTTTTGGCTTTGGGGGAACAAACGCTGCTCTGATTTTTGAAAAGGTATAAATCATGGATTTAATGAAAGGAAAAAAAGGTTTAATCATGGGCGTTGCTAATGAACGTTCTATAGCCTGGGGAATTTCACAAAAATTAGCAGAAGCAGGTGCAGAACTAGCATTTACTTATCTTGGTGATGCTTTAAAAAAAAGAGTTATACCTTTAGCTGAAAAACTAAATTCTAAAGTTACTTTTAGTTGTGATGTGGAAAAAAAGCAGGAAGTGGTAAAATTATTTGAAGATATCAAATCGCAATGGGGTCAAATTGATTTTGTAGTTCATGCTGTAGCTTTTTCTGACAAATCAGAATTATCAGGTGAATATCTAAATACATCTAGAGAAAATTTTTTAAGAAGTATGCTAATTTCATGTTTTTCATTTACTGAAGTTTCCAAAGAAGCATCAAAAATTATGAAAGAAAATGGAAGTTTGTTAACACTTACATATGAGTCTACAAAAGCAATTCCTAATTATAACGTTATGGGTGTCTGTAAATCAGCACTTGAAGCTAGTGTTAAGTATTTAGCAAGAGACTTAGGGCAAAAAAAACTAAGAGTTAATGCAATAAGTGCTGGTCCAATTAAAACATTAGCTGCTTCAGCTATTGGTGATGCAAAGTTCTTATATAAGTGGAACGAAGATCATTCTTTTCTAAAAAGAAATGTTGATATTCATGATGTTGGAAACTCAGCTTTATACTTATTGAGTGATTTGGCTGCTGGAGTAACTGGAGAAATTCATTACGTTGATGCTGGGTATAATAAAGTGGGTATGCCTGATCCCAAAAATATGTCTTAAGAAGCTTTAGCTTGTTTCATTGATAATTTAACTTTACCTCTATCAAATCCAACAACTTTAACTGAGACTTCATCACCTTCTTTAACTACATCGCCAACTTTAGCTACTCTTTTTTCAGCTAATTCTGAAATATGAACTAAGCCATCTTGCTTTCCCAAAAAGTTTACAAAAGCTCCGAACTCCATAATTTTTACGACTTTACCTTTGTAAATTTTTCCCATTTCAGGTTTAGCAATTAAGTTTTTAATAAATTCTAATGCTTTATTTCTTGAAGATACATCTGGAGCGGCAACTGTTACTTCACCTGTATCGTTTACATCTACTTTAGCACCTGATGTTTCTACAATCTCTCTTATAGTTGCTCCACCTTTGCCAATTACTGTAGCTATATCCTTTTTATCAACTTTTATTGTCTCCATTTTTGGAGTGTGTTTTGAAAATTCTTTTCTTGATGTTTTAATAGCTTTATTCATTTCGCCAAGAATATGTTCTCTTCCACCTTTAGCTTGATCTAGAGCTTTTTCCATGATTTCAAAAGTAATACCTGTGATTTTAATATCCATCTGTAACGACGTTATTCCATTTTTCGTACCTGCAACTTTAAAATCCATATCTCCTAAATGGTCTTCATCACCTAAAATGTCTGATAATACAGAAAAATCTTTTCCTTCTTTAATAAGTCCCATAGCTATTCCAGCTACTGGCTCTTTAATAGGAACACCTGCGTCCATAAGAGATAGAGATGTTCCACAAACCGTAGCCATAGATGAAGATCCATTGGATTCAGTAATCTCAGAAACAACTCTCAAGGTGTATGGAAAGTTTTCTTTTTTAGGTAATGATGAATTAATTGCTCTCCAAGCTAACTTACCATGTCCTATTTCTCTTCTTCCTGTGCCAATTCTTCCGCATTCTCCCACAGAAAAAGGGGGGAAATTATAATGCAACATAAAGTTAGATCTTTGCATACCTTCTAAACTTTCTAGTCTTTGTTCGTCATCTGACATACCTAAAGTAGTTACTACAAGCGCTTGAGTTTCTCCTCTAGTGAATAAAGCAGATCCGTGAGTTCTTGGTAATACACCAACTTCACATTTTATTTGTCTAACATCTGCTAAGCCTCTTCCATCAATTCTTTTTTTATCTTTTAAAATTGCAGTTCTTACAATATCTTTTTCTAGGGATTTTAGCTGAGCCATTACTTGATTTTCTGTTAATGACTCATCTTCTGCAAACATTTCCTTACACTGAGTTTCGATTTCAGAAATAGCTGTTGATCTTTTCTTTTTATCTATCTCTTTAAATGCACTTCTTAAGCCTGTTTCAAATTTTTCAGCAATCTTCTTTTTAACATCTGAATGATCTATTTCTTCAACTTCCCATTTAGGTTTTCCTGCTTTTTTTGCTAACTTTTCTATAGCTTCAATTATTGGAACAAATTTTTCGTGACCGAATTTTACAGCATCTAACATTATTTTTTCAGATAAACCTGAGGTCTCGGACTCAACCATTAAAACTGCATCTTTTGTGCCAGCTACTACTAGATCTAACTCTGATTCTTTTAATTCCTCTAAAGATGGATTTAATAAATATTTTCCATCTTTGTATCCAACTCTACTTGCTGCAATAGGTCCTTGAAATGGTAAGCCAGAAATAGCTAATGCGGCTGAGGATGCGATAATCGATAGAACATCAGGTTGATTTACTCCATCATAAGATAAAACTGTTGGAAGTAATTGCACTTCATTAAAAAAACTTGAAGGAAATAATGGTCTAATAGGTCTATCTATTAATCTTGAAATTAAAGTTTCAGCTTCAGTAGGTCTTGCCTCTCTTTTAAAATATCCACCTGGTATTTTACCAGCAGCATAATATTTTTCCTGATAATTTACAGATAATGGGAAGTAATCCTGGCCGTCATTTAATTTTTTTGCACCTACGGCTGTTGCAATTACCACTGTCTCGCCTAATGTTGCGATAATTGCTCCATCTGCTTGACGAGCAACTTTTCCTGTCTCTAAAGTTAATTTTTTATCATTAACTTCTAATTCTTCTTTATGTATTTTAAACATTATTTCCTTAAATTTAATTGTTTGATGACCTTTTGATAGGACTCAACATTTTTCTTTTTAAGGTAAGTTAGAAGTTTTTTTCTCTTGTTTACTGATTTAGTCAAACCTAAAGTAGAATGTTTGTCCTTCTTAAATTTTTTAAAATGTTCAGATAATTTTATGATTTTATCTGTAAGCAACCCAATTTGTATTTCCGTAGAGCCAACATCTTTTTCATGAATGGCTAAAGATTTAATTGTATCTTTTTTTCTCTTTATCATCTTTATTATTTTCTTTTATAATTTTTTCAATCTTTTCAGCATATTCAAATGAGTTATCTTCTACAAAAGTAAGTTTAGGAAGAAACTTAATATCAAGCCTTTTAGATAGGGCTTTTCTAACAAGATGAGAGAACTCCGTCAAGATCCTAACTGTTTCTTTTGTTTCAATACCTCCTAATGGGATAACGTACGCTCTTGCTGTTTTTAAATCAGGTGTCATTCTTACCTCGGTTACTGTAATTAATTTTGTGCTAAATGAAGGTATTTTAGCCTCATTTCTAATAAATAATTCTCCTAAATTTTGCTTAACTAACTCCCCGACTCTTAGTTGTCTTTGACTGTATGGTCTTTGTGAAGATTGACTATTCATCATCTTAAATTGATCTTTGTATTTCTTCCGACAAATAAGACTCTATGACATCTTTTTCTTTAAAATCAATAAAGTCTTTAATTGATATACCGCACTCTAAACCTGTACCTACTTCTTTAACTTGGTTTTTTTCTCTAAAGATTGATAAGATTTCTCCATTATAGACAACAGTACCATCTCTAATAATTCTAGCTTTTGATTTACTTTTAATTTCGCCACTAATCACTTTTGAACCTGCTATTTTTCCAGCAGATGATACCTTAAAGATTTTTTGAATTTCTGCACTCCCCAAAACGGTTTCTTTTATATCTGGCTCTAAAAGACCTGATAATGATTTTTCTACATAATCTATAGCTTCGTAAATGATGTTGAAAAATTTAATATCAATTTTTTGTTCCTCGGCTAATTTTTTTGCTTCCTTATTGGGTTTAACATTGAAACCAATCAGTAATGCATTAGATGCCTTTGCTAGAGAAACGTCTGATTCATTTATCATGCCAATATCAGATAAAATTATTTTTGCTTGAACTTCTTTGTGTTCAATTTTATTTATAGCCATTTTTAGCGCTTCGCTCGAACCTTGAACATCAGACTTAACTATAATATTCAGTTCATCTTTATCATTCGAATTATCAAATAAAGTTGCTTTATCTTTAGCCAAAGTCTTATTTTGAGCTGAATTATTTTTTCTAAATTCAGATAATTCTTTAGCTTCGCTTTCGTTTTTTGTTACTATAAATTCTGCTCCTGCAAATGCAGAGCTATTCATTCCTAATATTTCTACTGGCATAGATGGTAATGCCTCGTTTACCATTCTCCCTTCATGGTTTATCATTGCTCTAATTTTTCCCCATGTATCTCCACAAATAAAATAATCTCCACGCTTAAGTTTCCCGTTGCTAATCAAGATTGTTGAGACAGGACCTTTTCCTTTGTCTATTTTTGATTCAATAACTACCCCTTTGGCTTTGTCGCTAAAAGAAGCTTTTAAATCCAAAATTTCTGATTGTAATAAAATACTCTCTTTTAGTTTGTCTAAGTTCATTTTTTTTAGTGCTGAAACTTCAACAAATAAAGTATCTCCACTAAGATCTTCAGCGATTAGTTCATACTGCATCATTTCATTTTTAATTTTAGAAATATTTTTTTCAGGTAAGTCACATTTGTTTATAGCAACGATAATAGGTACTTTGGCTGCTTTAGCATGTTTTATAGCTTCTACAGTTTGTGGTTTTATTCCATCATCTGCAGCAACAACCAAAACTACAATATCAGTAATTTTTGAACCTCTAGCTCTCATCTCAGTAAAAGCAGCATGACCTGGGGTATCTATGAATGTAATCAATTTATTATCACTGGTTTTCACTTGATAAGCACCAATATGTTGAGTGATACCTCCATGTTCCCCTGAAACAACATTTGTATCTCTGAGTGAGTCAAGTAAAGAAGTTTTTCCGTGATCTACGTGTCCCATTATTGTAACAACAGGTGGTCTTATTTTAATTTCACCAATAAATTTTTCTGCGGATTTAGTTGAACTAATTGACGGTTTACCTTCTAAAATTGGTTTATGTCCAAACTCCTTTACTATGTATTCTGCGGTATCTTTGTCGATATTATGATTAATTGTAGCTACAACTTTCATGTTAAAAAGAAATTTAATTATATCGCCAGACTTCTCTGCCATTCGGTTTGAAAGTTCTTGAATAGTAATTTGTTCTGGTATTTTTACTTCCTTTATTACTTTTTTAAATTCTTTTTTTTCTTCTCCATCTGGCTTCTTTTTTTCTTTTAGTCTAGCACGTTTAACGGATGCTAAACTCCTTTGCTTTATCTCTATTTCTTCAACATTTAAAGCTCGTGAGACAGTAAGTTTGAAATCACGTTTATCGACAGGCCCTTTTAATTTGAGCTTGCTTTTGCCTGCAGGTTTATTTTCTTTTTTAATAAAATCTTTAGTAGCTTGTTGTTCTACAAATTTTCTTGCAAAATTTTTTTTCTTAATATCTTGATTTGTATTGTTATAGGGAGAAGTGCTTGGTTTGTTGTACTGCTTATTAGGTCTAAATGATTTTTTTTTGTCTACAGAAAAAGATTTTTTTCCGCTTGATGATATCGAAGATGTATCAATCCTTTTTTTAAGATTTGTGGAAATTGTAAGTGTCTTTTTTTTATCTTTTTCCATAACATTATTTGTAGGCTATTTCTCTTGCTGACATAATTAAATCATCAGCTTCTTTTCTTGAAAGTGAGAATTCTTCTAAATATCCATCTAATCTTATTTTCTTACCTTTAATTTCATCGTAGCCGCCTATTAATTCATCAGATGACAGATCTGCAAAATCAGTTAATTTTTTTATATTTTTTTGGCCAAGTATTACAAGCATGCCTTGTGTCATCCCCTTTAGATTAACTAGTGATTCTTCAACTCCAAGTTCTTTCAATTTTTCTGCTACAGCTTCTTTATTTTTTTCTAAAGTTTCTTTTGACCTCATAATTAACTCTCTAGCAGTATCCTCATCTATAGCTTCAATTTTAGAAATATCATCAGGTTTTGATTGAGCAATTTCATCAATTGAAATAAAGCCTTCCGAAACTAATAGCTGTCCTAAAGTTTCATCTACCTCTAGATTTTTTATTAACATCTCGGTTCTTTCTTTAAATTCAGCTTGTCTTCTTTCGGAGTCCTCTTTGTCAGTGAGAATATCTATTTCATAATTAGTTAGTTTAGAAGCTAATCTTACGTTTTGACCTCTTCTTCCTATTGCTTTACTCAAATTTTCTTCAGATAAAATAATATCTATTCTTTTATTATCTTGATCTATAAGAACTCTTTGAATCTCTGCAGGAGACAAGGACTCAGAGATTAATGTTGGCAAATCCTCGGTCCATTTAATTATATCTATTTTTTCACCGTGTAATTCATTTACTATAGTTTGAACTCTACTTCCTCTCATTCCAACACACGCACCTACTGGATCTATTGATGAGTCTTGTGAGTGAACACAAATTTTTGCTCTACTGCCTGGATCTCTTGCTACAGACTTAATTTCGATTGTTCCTTCGTATATTTCCGGGACTTCATGAAAAAATAATTTTGCTAAAAACTGGGGATGTGCTCTAGAAAGAAATATCTGATGACCTTTTAGCTCTTTTCTCACTTCATAACAATATGCTTTAACCCGATCTCCAGTTTTCAATATTTCTCGAGGTATAAGCTCATCTTTCTTGATTACTCCTTCTGCTTTACCTAAATCTACTATAACATTACCAAATTCCAATCTTTTTATAATACCACTTAAAATCTGTTCCTGTTTATCTATAAAGTCTTCATATTGTCTATTTTTTTCTGCTTCTCTTACTCTACTGTTTATAACTTGTTTTGCACTTTGTGCAGCGATCCGTCCAAAATCTATTTGGGGCAATTCTTCAAATATTTTTTCTCCAACTTTTAAAGCTTTGTTATTAGGATTATTCTTTTTTGCATCCTCTAACGTAATTTCCTTAGCAGTATCTTCCACATTTTCTACTATTTCTAAAACTTTCTGAATCTTTATTTCTCCACTTTCTCTATTAATGATTACTTCAATGTTATTGTCATTTCCAAATTTAGTAAGGGCTGCTTTTTGAATAGCGCTTTCCATAGATTCTATTACAAGTTCTTTACTTATAGATTTTTCATTTGCAACAGCTTCTACTATTCTTAAAAGTTCTAATTTATCTAATCCTCTATTAAGCATTTTATTTCTCCTAAAAAAAAATGGGCAAGTGCCCATTTTGAAAGTTTAAAAATTTAAAGACTTTTTAAAAGAATTTTATGGTTTTTTCAAGATTACAATTTGAATAAATCACTTTTATCTGTCTTTTCCCATGTAAATTCACCTTTATTTGTATACTTTCTTCCAAAGTGACCGTAGGCCGAAGTAGTTTCATATATTGGATTATTTAGTTTTAACATTTCTCTGATGCCTCTTGGTGAAAGGTTAAAATTATCCTCAATTATTTTTTTAACTTTATCAACTTTATTTTCATCACCGAAAGCTAATTTAACAAAAATAGATAAAGGCTTTGATACGCCTATGGCGTAAGCAAGCTGAATCAAACATTTTTCAGAAACACCAGCAGCAACAATGTTTTTAGCTAAATATCTCGATGCATAGGCTGCTGATCTATCTACTTTTGTGGGATCTTTTCCTGAAAAAGCTCCACCTCCATGTGGTGCTGCTCCACCATAAGTATCAACAATAATTTTTCTACCTGTAAGACCAGTATCACCATCAGGACCACCAATAATAAATTGACCTGTAGGATTAATATAAATTTCTTTTGGGTCAAGCTCTGTTAAAAAACTTTCTGGAATTGATTTTTTAATATAAGGAATAATTACTTCCCTTACTTTTTCCTGATTTAAATCCTTAGAGTGTTGTGTTGATATAACAACTGAGGTAACTTTAATTGGTTTTTCATTTTCATATAACATTGTCACTTGGCTTTTCGAGTCGGGCTCGATACCCTTAAGTGTCCCTTTTTTTCTGTCTTCTGCCATCAATCTTAACATTTTATGGGAATAATGTATTGGAGCTGGCATAAGTTCATCTGTTTCATTGCAGGCATATCCAAACATTATGCCTTGGTCACCGGCGCCTTCATCTTTGTTATCTTTAGAATCAACGCCCATCGCAATATCTTTTGATTGTTCATGAAGAAATGTTTCAATATTTGCAGTCTTCCAACTAAATCCCTCTTGATCATAACCGATGTCTTTAATGCAGTCTCTTACTTTAGAAATTAACTCCTCTTTTTTAATTTTTGGACCTCTTGTTTCGCCAGCTAAAACAACTTTATTTGTAGTAGCAAGTGTTTCACATGCTACTCTTGAAACTGGGTCTTTAGTTAAATAGGAGTCTACAACCATGTCAGATATCCTGTCACATACTTTGTCGGGATGACCCTCAGACACAGATTCGCTCGTGAATAAATATTTATTATTTGGCATTTTTTTTTAAATTAATCAAAAAGATAAAAAGATATGTAATTAAAAGAATAAAAAATATCAAATCATTTTTAACTTTTTTTGATTTTATCAACGGTATTTCTAATTCAATATTTCCTGCTTCGTTTCGGTTTAGTTGTTTAATTATATTTCCTTTGTTATCAATTATGGCGCTAATTCCTTTATTAGCCGATCTTATCAAAAAAGTATTATTTTCTATTGCTCTAAAAACTGACTTTGAAAAATGTTGGTTAGGTCCTACAGTATCTCCGAACCAACCATCTTCAGATATATTTACAATTAAATTTGTTTCTGCCTTTGATTTTTGGATAAGGCTTGTAAAAATAATTTCATAACAAATTAATGGTAATATATTAAAATTATCCATTATAATATTCTTATTAATTTCGCCATTTAAAAAAGACCCATATCCTTCAGTAATTTTTTTAACCCCAAAATTATTTAAAAAACTTTCAAATGGTAAAAATTCACCAAATGGAACGAGTTTTCTTTTATTATAATCATCGATAATTTCTAAATTATTATCTAAAACTATCATACTATTAAAATATTTTCCTGAATTAGAATCTAACTTATTTGAACCAAGAATAATTAAGTGATTTTTAGAGAAATTTTTTTTGAAAAGCTCTTTAAAAATTAAGATTTCGTTGTAACTATAACCGCTAAATACGCCTTCTGGCCAAATAAATAATGTTTTTTTTTCTTTATTGGGTTCACTATATCTAATTATTTTTTTTAACCTTTCTTCAATTTCATTTTCGCTTAAACCATATTTTAAATCAAAATTTGGTGAAATAACTTTTATCAATTCTCTATTTTCTAAAGTTTCTAAAAATCGCTCATTTTTGTTTAAAGTGTAATTTCCATAGATATATAAACTTAATACAAATAGCACTGATAAGAATAATGATAATACTTTTTTTATATTACTAATTTTAAAAAAAATAATTATTGGCAAAGTAAATAACGTCACAACAATTAAGTTGTAAGCGTACAATCCTATATGATTTAATATTTGTACAACTTCTATTATCCAAGATGTGCTATAAGCCCACAGATTCCAAGGAAATCCAGTAAATAATTTAGCTCTCAGATAATCTGAAAAAGCTAAAGTAGCTGAAAAAATAATTAATGATGAAAAATTTAACCTCAGAATTGGACCAACTAGTAAAATTGGAATGGCAAAAAATAAGCTTAAAAATAAAGGAATAAAAACTAATCCCAAAGGGATTAAAATTTTAAAACTATCGTCGAAAGTCAATGAATTGACAATCCAGGACACTCCACTTAAGTAAAAACCAAATCCAAAAGACAAACCAAATAAAAATAAATTAATTTTATATGGTTTCTTTCTATAAACAGACTGAGATTTTTTTGAAATATGAATAACTATATAAAAAAAAATAGGAATTATTAAAAAATTAATAATCGTTAAATTAAATGGTTGAAAAGATAAAACAGTTAAAGAACCAATTAAAAATGGAAAAATGCATAAAGTAAAATAACGATTATCAAATAATTTCTTAACCATTAATGAAACTAGAATACTTCTTTTCTATTTTTTTCATTGCTAAAAAATCTTTTTCTTTTTTGTGATCATGCCCTAATAAATGAACAAAACCATGTATCCATAAATTATTAAATTCGCTTATAAAATATTTTGATTTTTTTTTGTCTTTTATTTTATTTAAGTTAATAATTATATCACCAAGATAGATTTCTTTTTCTTTTATTAACCTTTGATGCATTTCCTTTTTTGTATAAAAGGGAAAAGAAAGAATATCTGTGGGTTTATTTTTTTTTCTAAATTTTCTATTTAAATCTTTAATTTCTTTTTCTCCTGAAAGCAACAAAGTAAAATAAATACTTTTTTTTTTGAATTTTTTATCTTTGTTATTAAGTTTTTTAATTTTTCTATCAATATAATTATTTGGATTTTTGATATATTTATACCAATTTGTATTTTCAGTTATTACATTAGCTTTTATCATCAATACTTTTTTTTTGATAAGCTCTTATAATTTTTGAAACTAAAGGGTGTCTCACAACATCATTGTGGTCGAATTCTATAATCTTAATTTCTTTTAAATCTTTAAGAATTTCTCTTGATTTGATTAAACCAGAGTGAGATTTATTTAATAAATCTATTTGACTAGGATCGCCATTAACAACTAATTTTGAATTTTCTCCTATACGTGTCAAAAACATTTTAATTTGAGTTTCTGTAGCATTTTGAGCTTCGTCTAAAATTGCATAACAATTTTTTAGGGTTCTTCCTCTCATAAATGCTAATGGTGCTATTTCAATTTCACCTGACTCGATTTTTTTATCTATTTTATCTACACCAAATAGTTCATATAAAGCATCATAAAGTGGTCTTAGATACGGATCTACTTTTTCTTTCATATCACCAGGTAAAAAACCAAGCTTCTCACCTGCCTCAACAGCTGGCCTTGATAAGATAACTCTATCTATTTTCTTTTCCATTAATAAAGTTACACCTACTGAAACTGCTAAAAAACTTTTTCCAGTTCCGGCTGGTCCTAATGACATTACAATATCATTTTCTTTAAGAGCTTTAATATAATCAGATTGTTTTTCTGATCTAGCTATAACTGATTTTCTAGGTGTTTTAATTAACTGTTTAAAAGATTTAACATTAGTCTCCTCTATGTCTTTGTTTTTTTTCACAGACAAAAGTATATCTCCTTTTTCGATAATATTTGTCAAAATATATTTATTAATCAAAAATTTAATTGACTCACAAAAAATGTTTGTTTTTTCTTTATCACCCTTGCATGTAATTGAATTACCTCTGAAATACACATCTGTTTCGGTTAACTTTGATAGATGTTTTAGGTTTTGATCAAACTGACCTACAATTGACATTAACATCTCATTATCATTTATTGAGATATTAACTGTTTGGTCATCAATTTTTTTTATGATTAGGTTTTGTTCTAGTTTACTTAATTCTAACATCTATTATTTATGCTGCATAATTATTTTGATTCAAATTAGGAAAAATTTCCCCATATAATGTTTTGTGGTTTCCTCTAGTAATTTTAACTTTTCTTATTTTTCCAACTAAACTTTCACTGCTTCTTACTATCACAGAATTTAGATATTCGTCTCTTCCAAAATATTTATTTTTATCTTTAGTTTTGTTTTCAAATAAAACATTAGATGTTTTGCCAATTAAGTTTTCCATATATTTTGTTTTAATTTCTTCTGCAAGACTTTGGAAGCTTATTAACCTTTGCATGGCTTCGGGTTGATCTATTTTTTCTAATTTAAATGCAGGTGTACCTGGTCTTGCACTAAAAATAAATGAGTAAGAATTTATATATTTTACATCTTTTATTAATTTTTCAGTTTGTTTAAAATCTTCCAAAGTTTCTCCGGGATATCCAATTATAAAATCGCTAGAAAATTTTATACCAGGATTAACTTTGTTCAGTTTCTCAATTATTTTTAAATATTCTTCGATTGTATGTTTTCTATTCATTGCTTCTAATATTTTGTTAGAACCGCTTTGAACTGGTAAATGAACTAGTGGCATTAACTTTTCACAATCTTTGTGAGCATCAATTAGGTCTTGGGTAAAATCTTTTGGATGAGAAGTTGTATATCTTATCCTTTTCAAATCTTTTATTTTAGATATTTGGAATATCAAATCTGAAAGTTTTTTTCCTTCAAAATTGTAAGCATTAACATTTTGTCCTAAAAGAGTAATTTCTTTCGCTCCATTGTTAACCAATTGTTTTGCTTCTTCTGATAATTCTTTTAATGATCTTGAATACTCTGCTCCCCTTGTGTAAGGCACAACACAAAATTTACAAAATTTATTGCAACCTTCTTGAATTGTTAAAAAAGATGAAATCTCATTGCATGAATTTTTTATAGAATTTAAATTATCAAATTTTTCAATCACATCAAATTCGGTAAAGTTGATTGATTTTTGTTTTTTTTCTAAATTTAAAATAATTTTATTAATTTCGTGAAATGATTGTGGTCCAATTACAGCATCAATATATTTTTCTTTTTTTAATAGAATGTTACCCTCTGCTTGTGCAACACAACCAGTTACTAAAACAATGGGTTTCGTCTTTTTTCTAAATTGTTTTTTTACTCTACCTATATCGTGATAAACTTTGTCTGTTGCTTTTTCCCTAATATGACAAGTATTCAAAACATAACAATCAGCTTCATCTAAAATTTCTGTTTTAAGGTAATCTATTTTTTTTGTTAAATCATAAATACGATTGCTGTCGTATTCGTTCATTTGACAACCAAAAGTTTTAATGAATATTTTTTTTGGCAAGTTATTTTTTTATTTTAGAACCATAAAGTTCAAGTTTGTGATCCACAAGATTATAACCTAATTTTTTTGCAATTTTTTCTTGAAGTTCTTCAATATCTTTATCAACGAATTCTATAATTTCACCACTATTTATATCTATTAAATGATTGTGGTCATCATTTATTTCATACCTAGCTTTGCCAGCTTTAAAATCATGCTTAACTAAGATTCCAGCTTCTTCGAAAAGTTTAACTGTTCTATAAACGGTAGCTATACTTATTTTATTATCTATTGCAGTAACCCTTTTGTGTAACTCGTCCACATCTGGATGGTCTTTTGAGCCGTAAACTTCTTTAGACTCTGAAATCACCTTAGCAATAGTTTTCCTTTGATCAGTAAGTCTGACACCTTTTTTTAAACATTTTTCTTCTATCGCATTCATTTAAAACAATTTAACTTAAATATATTGGTTTAATCAATTTATTTTCCATCAAGTTTTTGCCTATCAGAAGTTCAATATTTGCAAGCTGAAATTGCTTTAAATCTGAGTTTTTAAATCCATAGATATTAATGTTTTTTGATATTTTCATTCCCTTTACAACAGATAAAGAAGTTCTAATTGAAGAAAAGCTTCCAGGCCCAACATTAACTATTATAGAAAATTTATTATCTAAATTTACTTTGTATTTTTTTACTAGATTTAATATGTTTGTAACTAGTTGATCATTTTTATTAATTTTAGAGTTTAGTTCATGAATGTAAAAACTTTCATTTATACGCAAGCCAATTTTATCATCTTTGCCTATGCAATTTAAAATTATAAAATCTTTTATCATAGGTTTATCTATAGCTTTTTTAACTTATCAAAGCTATTTATATTCAAACACGCCAGCTCAAAATATAGAAGATTATGGCGTAATTGCTTTGATGTATCATAGGTTCGAAGAAAATAAATATCCATCTACAAATATTAGAATGAATGATTTCTTAGAGCATATTAAAATTATAGAGAAAAATAATATCAATTTTATTAATCCTAAAAATTTTGAAAATGAACTAAAGAATAATAAAACTCAAAGAAAAATACTTTTAACTATTGATGATGGATTTTTATCTTTTTATGAAAATGCTTGGCCCATACTAAAAAAAAAGAAAATTCCTTTTATTTTATTTGTAAGCACAAGAGAAGTTGGTGCTTTTAATTATATGACATGGGATCAGATTAGAGAAATTAGCAAGGAAAATTTTGTTGAAATTGGAAATCATAGTCACACACACGAATATTTAGTGGAAGAAAAAAGTGAACTTATAAAAAATGATATTAAAAAATCAATATCAATTTTTAAAAAGGAACTTGGTAAAAATTCTTATTTTTTTTCTTACCCTTTTGGAGAATATAGTACTGAATTTAAAGAAATAATAAAATCTTTAAATTTTAAATATGCTTTCGGACAACATTCTGGTGTTATGGATGAAACTAAAGACTTCTATGAGTTTCCAAGATTTCCTATTAATGAAAAGTACGGAGAAATTGAAAGGTTTAAATCTTTAATGAAAACACTTCCTTTTAAATATAAAAATATTTTACCTGAAGAAAAATATCTTTTACAAAGTAAAAACCCTCCTGATGTAAAAATTGAATTTTACGATGACATAAAAAATTTAAAATCATTGAATTGTTTTTCAAATGAGGAGGATAAATGGAGACGGTCAGAAATAAATTTCTTAAATGAAACAACTTTACAAATAAATATCAATGAGAAGTTTATTGGTGAGCGAGGTAGAATTAATTGTTCACTTAGAGATCCAAGTGGTTTTTGGAGATGGCTTGGAATTCAGTTTGTTGTTAGCGATAAATAATTAAGAACTTAACTCTATTTGTTTTACAGAACCAACTAATTTCACGGGCTCAAAGTCAGTTAATCTATTTTGAGTAATAATTTGATTTAAGATTTTTGTATATTCAGAACCTGTTTGAGCATAATTTTTTAATGTTTCTGTTAATTCTAAGCCTTTAATATTTTTATTTTTTTCTCTTAACTTTGCTCTTTTATCCCGGAAAGCTTTATAGCCCTTATGAGTATTAAGATTATTTTTATAAGCTTTTACCGAAGCTCTTAATATTGGAAATTTAAGAATTTTATGATTTTTATTATTGTCTCTGTCTAAGGGGGCAATTCCTTGTCCACTCCAAGTCCATTGTCCATAAATAGCATTACCCTCTAGTGCAAATCTAGAAGTGCCCCATCCACTTTCTTTTGCTGCTTGTGCTAAAGCTATTGAGGTTGGAATTATATCCATTCTAATCATTAATTCATTTAAGTCACCCTTTTTAACTTTATACTCCAAGAGTTTTTGTCTTAACCATTGTTTCTCTAAATCAGTTGTAAATTTTTTATTAGATAGAATTTTTAATTTTTCCCTATCTTCTAATATTCTTTCATTCTCCGCAACAACTAGGGGCAATACAATTTGTATAAATGTTTCTTTTTTTAATTTTGAGCTTTGAATAGTCTCAAGGTCTCTAGGAAATTGTGTAAAATAAATTGGTTTAACAAGTTTTTGAACTCTTACATTACTTAAAGTGTAATCAACGTCTTTAAAAAGGTTTAAAACTGTTTCAGTTTTTAAATTTAAGTTCGGAAGAACTACTTCATTTACATCTTTTCTTTTAACTTTTAGCTCAGGTTTTTTAACTTCTTTTTTAACTTCTGGTTTTTTAACTTCTGGCTTTTTTACTTCTGGTTTTTTAACTTCTTTTTTAACTTCTGGTTTTTTACTTCTGGTTTTTTAATTTCTTTTTTAACTTCTGTTTTTTTTATCGCTTCATTATCTCCAAAGTAATTAACAGCGCTTATTGTTATAGATGTAGCAAAAACGATTATAAAGAATCCTATAATTACATTTCTTGCTTTTTTTGGATCTATTTGCTGATTGTAAATTGAATTGAATAAATTTGTAAATAAATCTCCGAAAAAGGCGTAAACAACTTTACCTAATTCTGGTATAATGTTTAAAAAATTTAATCCAATTTTTCCTAAACCAGTCCATGCATTTTGTAGTGATCTATTAATATTTCTTTTAGTATCATGTTTTAAATTCTCAGCTTTTCTTATAATTCTATTTTTTGTTCTAATTTTATCTTCTTTAAACTCAATCAAATTTGATTTTGCTTTTGAAATTGGTTTTATAAAAGTGTCTTTGAAAAAATTAGACTTGTAATCTTTTGGAATAATTATTTTATTTTTTTTTAAAATAAGTTCAAGTTGTCCAGTAGTTAAATTCTTTCTACTTTTCACATAATCTTTAACGTCTTTTACATCGTAAATATAAGCTAGCTCGATAAGTTTATCTCTATAACTTAGTTTTTTTTTCATACTAGATAGCCTCTACTGAGTTAACTTCTTTGACATAATGTTTAAGTAAATTTTGAACTCCTTGTTTAAGTGTCATCAATGAACTTGGGCAACCTGAGCAACTCCCTTGGAGTTCTACTTTAACAACACCATTTTCAAACGACTTAAATTTGATATCTCCACCATCTCTTGCCACAGCTGGTCTTATTTTTGTATCTAAAACTTCTAAAATCTTATTAACAGTTTCATCATTGTTGTTAACATTATTATCTATATTTTTATCTTTTAAAATTGGTTGCTTATTTTTCGAAAAATAGTCATTTAGATGTGAAATTACCATAGGTTTTAATTCTTCCCATGATGCATCTTTAGTTTTTTTTACAGATAAAAAATTTTTTGAGAGTAATACTAATTCTACGCCACCAAAGTTTAATAATTCTTTAATGAATGGATTTGTTATTTCATTTTTTTTACTCTCATGAAATTCCTCCGTTCCCGCGGCTGAAATTACGTTTTCAGATAAGAATTTAAGTGAGTCAGGATTTGGAGTAGCTTCTGTTTGTATCATCAAAGTCTTATATTATATCAAGCCAACTTTTTCACGTATATTTTTAAGGTTTTCCTCAGCAATAATATTAGCTTTTTCAGTACCTTTTTTTAAAATTTTTTTCAAATGTGATCTATCGTTAAGTAGTTTTTTAATTTCTTCACTCACTGGAGCTATCTCTTCAATTAATAACTCAGCTAATTTTGTTTTTAAAAATGAATATTCTTTACCACTCATTTCAGAAATAGTCTTTTTTAAATCAGTTTTTGATAATTCTGTGTAAATAGTTAATAAATTTAATGCCTCTGGTTTTTTTTCTAAAAGTTTTATGTCATCAGGAATAGGTTCTGAGTCTGATTTTGCTTTTTTAATTTTCTTGTTAATTTCATCAGCACTATCTTTTAAATTGATTCTTGAATAATCAGACTCTTCAGATTTGCTCATTTTTTTAGTTCCATCTCTTAAACTCATTACTCTAGATATACTTTTTGAAATTAAAGGCTCTGGTAATGGAAAAAAATCTTTACAATTAAAATCATTGTTAAATTTTTGAGCAATATCTCTTGAGAGTTCTAAATGTTGTTTTTGATCTTCTCCAACAGGAACATGCGTTGCTTTATAAAGAAGAATATCAGCTGCCATCAAGTTTGGATAAATGTATAAACCTACACTAGCTTTCTCTCTATCTGATCCCGCTTTATCTTTAAATTGTGTCATTCTGTTTAACCATCCAATTCTTGAAACACAATTAAGTATCCAAGCTAATTCTGCATGCCCTGATACTGAAGATTGATTAAATATTATACTTTTATCAGGATTAAGACCAGTTGCTAAAAAACTTGCTGTCGTTTCTAGAACATTATCATGAAGTTCATTTGGTTTTTGAAAAACAGTAATAGCATGAAGATCCACTACACAATAAATACAATCCATTTCATTCTGTAATGATACAAAATTTTTAAGTGCACCAAGATAATTACCTAAATGTAAATTTCCAGTTGGCTGAACACCTGAAAATGCTAATTTTTTTTTACTCATTAATTAGTTTTATATTTTTTTAAATTTAAAATTCCCAAACAGTAACAAGATAGCAAATAAATAAAACCAACAAAACTTATTATTGATATTAAATAAACTGCCTTATAGTTATTCATATAGCTCAAGCTATTAGAGAAAGCTTCTAAAGTAAAAATAAGGATAAATGACATTACCAAGGTTGAAATCATTATTTTACATGAGTTTTTTATTAGCTCTATTTTCATAAGTAAGTAACTTTTTTGCTCTAGTAAGTATAGATAAGCAAAAACACCTAGCCATGTGGACACACTAGTTGCGATAGGAATTATTAAAAAACCTACCCTTGAAAAAAGAGATACACTTATCAGAATATTTATTACAACAATAAATAAAGAAATATAAAAAGGTATTTTTGTATTATCTCTTGCAAAAAAGAAATTAGACAAAACTTTAATTAGCGCAAATGCTGGTACACCATATCCAAAATATTTTAGTGCAGCTGCTGTCATCAGTGTATCCTCCTTAGAAAATGAACCATATCCGAATAGACCGCTTATTATCTCCTCCGAAGCTATAACTAAACCGAAACTCGCAGGTATTGAAAATAATAATGAAAGTTCAAATGAATTATTTTGAATCTTTGAAACTTTATTAATATTTTTAGACTTAAAAGCTTTTGATAGTACTGGTAATGAAACTGTTCCAACAGCTATACCAGCAATTGCTAAATTTATTTGATAAACTCGATCTGCATAATATAAATAAGATACAGCTCCAGCCTGAAAAGAGGCAATAATTGTTCCAATCAAAATATTAATTTGTGTTACACCTGATGACAAAATACTTGGTAATAGTTTTTTAAAAAAAAATTTAACCTTTTTTGTTATTTTAAAATTTAATGAAAAATTAGGTTTATAATATTTTAATGAAACATAGCTCAAAAAGATTAATTGTAATATCCCTGCAAAAGTTACTCCATACGATAGTTGTTTTGCATAATCTAAATTATAGTAAAATGAAATGATAAGGCTGCTAATTAAAACTATATTCAAAATTATAGGTGCAGCAGCAGCAGCTGCAAACTTATTGTTGGTGTTTAGAATACCAGAAAAAAAAGATGATAAGCTTACAAAAAGTAAAAATGGAAATGTAATTCTTGTTAGCTCTACTGCTATTTCAAACTTTAATTCACTATCAACAAACCCTGGTGCAATTATATAGACTAAGTAGGGAGTGAAAATTTCTACTAATGTTATTAAAAATAATAAAATTAATATTAAAAGGCTAAATATATCGTCTGCAAATTTTTTTCCGTTTTTTTTGTTTAATAATTTTGCCGATGTATAGCTTGGTATAAATGCTGCGTTAAACGTGCCCTCTGCGAACAATCTTCTGAAAGTATTGGGTAGTCTAAATGCTACAAAAAATGCGTCAGCATAAATAGAAGTTCCTAAAAAAATTGCTATCAAAATGTCTCTTAAATATCCTAGGATCCTGCTGATAAGGGTAAAAAAACTAAATAATGTCGCTGAAGAAAATAAGTTCATAAATTATCTAAATTAAGCCATAAATTTTTAGTGAATTATCATTTTTTATATTACATACTCATTATTTCAAATGCCAAAAAAAACAGAAATTGATCATTATTCAGATAAAGAAGCTCTTGATTTTCATATAAAGGGAAAGTCAGGCAAAATTGAGATTGGATCATCTAAACCATTAACAACTAAAAGAGATTTATCATTAGCTTATTCGCCTGGAGTTGCTGCTCCGGTCAAAGAAATTGCAAAAAATCCTGATCTTGCTTATGACTACACAAGCAAAGGAAATCTTGTAGCTGTTATCAGTAATGGAAGTGCAATTTTAGGATTAGGAAACTTAGGTTCCCTTGCATCTAAGCCTGTAATGGAAGGAAAGTCAGTTTTGTTTAAACGTTTTGCAGACATTGACTCGATTGATATTGAAATTGATAATAAAGATGCAAACTCAATTATAGAAACAATAAAAAATATTAGCGGAACATTTGGCGGAATCAATCTTGAAGATATAGCTGCACCAGATTGTTTTATTATCGAACAAAAATTGAAAGAAGCTTTAGATATTCCTGTTTTTCATGATGATCAACATGGAACTGCAATCATAACTACAGCAGCTCTAATAAATGCATTGAATATTTCGAAAAAAAAGATTTCAGAAGTAAAAGTAGTTGTTAACGGTGCTGGAGCATCTGCTCAAGCTTGTGCAAATCTGTTTAAAAGCTCTGGTGTAAAAAGTGAAAATATTATCATGTGTGACAGTAAAGGTGTGATTTTCAAAGGAAGAAAAAATGTTGACCAATTTAAATCAGCACATGCTGTTGAGACAGAGTTTAGAACTTTAAGAGAAGCTATGAAAAATGCAGATGTTTTTCTAGGTTTGTCTGCAAAAGATGTTGTTTCCAAAGACATGGTAAAATCAATGGCAAAAAATCCAATTATTTTTGCATGCGCGAATCCAGATCCAGAAATAAAACCAGAATTAATTGAAGAAGTTAGAGATGATGCAATCGTAGCAACAGGACGATCTGATTATCCAAATCAAGTAAATAACCTCATTGGTTTTCCCTATATTTTCAGAGGTGCATTAGATGTTAGAGCAAAAGCAATTAACGAAGAAATGAAAGTTGCTGCAGCAAATGCTATCGCCTTATTAGCAAGAGAAAATGTACCAGACGAAGTGGTGGCAGCATATGGTGGTGATAGACCAAGATATGGAAAAGATTATATAATTCCTTCAACTTTTGATCCAAGATTGATAAGTGTAATTCCTGCTGCTATTGCTGAAGCCGCAATGAAGAGTGGAGCAGCAAGAAGAAAAATTGATGATCTTCAGCTTTATAAAGACCAGCTAGCCAATCGGTTAGATCCTTCAATGTCAATTATGCAAGGTATTAATGCAAAAATTAGAAAAAATCCAAAAAGAGTTATTTTTGCAGAGGGAGAAGATGAAAATATGCTAAAGGCTGCTATTGAATTTGAAAGAAATAAGCTTGGAATACCAATACTCATTGGTGCTGAAAATAGAGTTAAAGAACAACTAAAAAAAATTGGATTAGATGAAAATTATAAAATCGAGATAGTTAATTCTACCGACAAAGAAAAGAGGGAGAGATACGTTAAACATCTTTATAAAAAACTTCAAAGAGAAGGTCAGCTGGAGAGAGATGTAGATCGTCTAGTAAGAAATGATAGAATTGCTTGGGGATCTTCGATGATTGCCTGCAAAGATGCTGATGCAATGGTCACTGGAAATATAAGACATTACGCTGCCTCAATTGAAAAATTAAAAAAAGTTGTAGATGCAAGACCAGGTGAGGAAATTTTTGGAATGACAATGATTGTTTCTAAAGGAAAAACTATCCTGGTAGCAGACACAAACGTAACTGAATTACCTTCTGCAGAAAGACTTATAAATATTTCTAAATCATGTGTTCGTATAGCGCGTTTATTTGGTTTTGAACCTAAAGTGGCCTTCTTATCCCACTCCACTTTTGGCAAACCTCTTTCTAGAAATACCAGACACGTTAGAGATGCGATAGAAAAATTAAAAAAAGAAAAAGTTGATTTTGATTTTGATGGTGAAATGCAGCCAGATGTTGCTTTAAATCCAATCTATCAAGAAATTTATCCATTCTCTAAAATAGTTGGTAATGCAAATGTATTAATCATGCCAGCCTTGCACAGCGCTGCCATCTCAACTAAGCTTATGAAGGTTTTTGGTGGTGGTAAAAATATTGGCCCGTTGTTGATTGGTTTAGGCCAACCTATTGAAGTTGCTCCTTTGAGAGCTTCAACATCTGAAATTTTGAATTTAGCATCTATTGCTGCCTATTCTTCTGACGTTATTGATTATTAGAATTAAAATTTAGTTCTGCTTAATTCAGTTGCAAGATATATTGAGGGAATAACTTCTTCTACATCATAAATTTTATTTGCTTCATTAATAACTTCTTTTTTTTCTTCTTCATTCATAGCTATGCCAAAAATATAAATATTTTTATTTACAGTCTCTAAAGTATAATTTCTTGCTTTAGTATTTTTGTTTAAAATTAATGCTGTCCTTAGTTGACTTGTAATCAAAATATCTTTTGCAGTGCCTTTAAAGTTAGTTTGACCTTTAATTTTAATAGCATTTTTTACAGATCTTACTCCTTTTGTTTCCCATGCCATTTTTGTGATCTTTATTTTCTCTTCAGGTCCATCAACTTTTCCTGAAAGAAATATTTGGCCATCTAGAACTTCGGTCTGTATAGATAAGAAATATTTTTTATCTGCTAACGCTAATCTTGCAGAAAGATTTTTTTGCATAATAGTATCATCAATTTGCATTCCAATTGTTCTGGGGTCAAATGTTATATTAACTCCTGCACCGAATTGTGTAGATGGTGAACAGCCAAAAAGGCCAAATAATAAGGTTAAACTAATTATTTTTTTCATTATTTAATTTTAAGCAAATATCATAAACTTTTTTTCTTTTTACTTTTTCTGTTTCTAAAATTAAATTAACAGTATCCTTAAGACTGTAATTTTTTAAATATTTTTTTGCTTTATTCACAATTATTTCTTCGCTGATTTCTTTTGTATTAATATTTTCATTTGAGATTATAACAGTCAGTTCACCTTTAAATGAATGGTTAGTAGTCTTAAGTTTATTAATATCTTCTCTAAAAAATTCCTCGTGAATTTTTGTAATTTCTTTAGCAATAAGTATTTTTCGTCCAGAAAAGAATTTTTTAAAACTATCAAGATAAAAATCTATTTTTTTTGAAGGAATAAAAAAAACTTGAGTAAATTGATTATTTGAAAGTGAATTTAAAACTTTTTCTAATTCATGAATTGTTTTAGGCAAAAAACCATAAAATAAAAACTGATCTTTAAAACCCGAAATACTCATTGCAGCTGTAATGGATGAAACGCCGGGGACTGGTGTAACTTTTATATTATTTGCTAAACATTCATTAACTAATATCCTTCCAGGATCTGAAAGTAGAGGAGTTCCGGCATCTGAAATAAGGGACAAAATTTTGCCCTCATTAAAATATTTAATTATAGGACCGATTTGTTTTTTTTCATTAAATTTATGATATGAAACTAATTTTTTTTTGATTTTATAATGGTTTAATAATTTAATAGAATGTCTTGTATCTTCGCAAAGAATTATGTCCGATTTTTTTAAAACATCCAAAGCTCTTAATGTGATATCTTCAAGATTACCAATTGGAGTTGAGACAATATATAAGTTTTTAGAAATAACCTTCATAATGAAAAAAAAGTTTTTGACTATATTTTTTATTTTACTCTTAAATTCTAGCTTATTCGCTGACGAAAACAATAAATCTATTAGAATAGGATTGTTGGCTCCATTAACCGGCACATATAGTGAGCTTGGTAATTCTTTATTGTATTCACTACAGCTTGCTCTTGAAGAAATAGGTGATGAAAATGTAATAATAGTACCAAGAGACTCCGGTTTTAATGAGAAGGAGAAACTTAATAAAGCAATTAACGAAATTAAATCTAATAATGTAAAAATTGTAATTGGTCCAATTACTAACGAAGAATTTGAGATAGCAGAAAAACATGATGACTTAGTATTTATTTCACCGTCAAATATTAATTCAAGATTTTCTAATAATATAATCAGTATAGGTATTAGCTTAGAATCTCAATTATTGTCCCTTCTAAATTTTATTAAAAAGCAGAAAAAAACTAAAACAGTTATAATGTATCCTGAAAACCAATTTTTAGATCTAATTGAAAAAGAATTAAAAAATTTCAATCTTACAAATATTAAGACTTTTACATATAGCCCTAACCCTGAAGTGCTAACTGGTCAAATTGAAACATTAACTAACTACAATCAAAGAAAAAGAAATTTAGAGCTGAGAAAAAAAATGTTTGAAGACAAAGAAGACGAAGAGTCAATCAAAGAATTGGAGCGTCTAGAACAACTTTACACTTTAGGCGATGTAACTTTCGACTCAGTTATAATTATTGATTTTGGGAATAATCTTAAAAGTGTTTTAACCTCCCTTGTATATACAGATGTTAATCAAAAAAATGTTCTATTTACAACTGTCAATCAATGGTTTGACGAAAGTATCTTCTACGAAAATACTATTAAAGATCTATATTATCCATCTGTAAATTTTAAAGAATTTAATAACTATAATAAAAGATATTTTAAAAAGTTTAACACCTATCCAAATGAAATTACTATTTTAACTTACGATGCATTGGGTTTAATCTATTATACTTGGAAAAAAAATGGCACGATTAAATCTATAAATGATTTTTCTTTTAAAAACAAAATTAAAGGAAAAATAGGTACATTCAGTTTTAAAAATCAAAAAGTGATACAAGAATTAAATATTTACAAAACTGAAAACAAAAAATTTATTAAATTTTAGTTTTTTTTAAAAGCGCTTTATATGCTAAAAACCTGTGATCCATTTGCATCTTTTTTATTTTAGACATTTGTCCAAATGTTAACACTTTGCCTTTAGGAATAAAAATTGGATCATATCCAAATCCCTTTTTGCCTTTAATTTTAGTTGAGATAGTTCCTTCTAAATTTCCTTGTACCGTTGTTATTTTTCCTTTTTCATTTTTGTAAGATAAACTACATACGAATGTAGCATTTCTATTTTTTTTATTTTTTAAATTTCTTAAAATAAATTTCATTGCTTTTAAAAAACTTCCTTGTTTTTTTGCTAATCTAGCTGAAAAGATGCCTGGACGGTTATTTAAAGCTTTTATACAAAGTCCAGAGTCATCTGAAATAACAGCATAATCGACAAACTTAGAAAAAAATTTTACTTTAAGCTTTGCGTTAGACTTGAATGAATTTCCTGTTTCTTTTGGACTTTTAATTTTAAGCTCTAAGGGAGAAATTTTCTTGTATTTTTTTGGCAATAAATAAGCAATTTCCTTAAATTTTCCATTATTATGAGTTCCAACTAATATTTTTTTCATATTTAACCTAGTAATTTTTAAACTACTTATTATATAGCAAATCAAATGAACGAAGAAAAAAATAAAAAAGTCTCAGATCAAAATAAATCAGAGCCAAATAAGAATGAAGCTACAAACAAGGATAATAACCCAAAAGCTCCCCCAAAAGAAAAGTCAACTGAAGAAAAATTAAAAGAAGCTGAGGAAAAACTATTAAGATCACTTGCTGAAATCGAAAATCAGAGACGAAGATTTGAAAAAGAGATTAAAGACGCATTTGAATTTGGTTCTTTTAACTTCGCCAAAGAAAATTTAGCAACTTTAGACAATCTTCAAAGAGCAAGGGAAGCTATAAAAAATGACGAAAAACTTAAAGATAATAAAGACTTAGATAAATTTTTAGAAAATATAAACATAATTGAGAAAGATATAGTCTCTATATTTGAAAGAAATAGAATTAAGAAAATTGACACTAAAAACAAAAAGTTTGATCCAAATTTTCATCAAGCAATGTCTGAAATCGAAGATGATAAAGTTGAACCAGGTATAATAATTCAAGAAATTCAAGCAGGTTATATGTTAGGAGAAAGATTGTTAAGACCTGCTTTAGTAAGCGTAGCAAAAAAAAGAGAGATTAAAGACGAGGAAAATAAGGATAAAAAAGACCAAAAATAGACTTGTAGTTAGGAAAAAAACACCCATATAGAATTCTGATAAGGAATATTTATGAGCAAAGTTATAGGAATAGATTTAGGAACTACTAATTCATGTGTAGCCATAATGGATGGTACACAAGCTAAAGTTTTAGAAAACGTTGAAGGTGCTAGAACAACCCCTTCAGTAGTTGCTTTTATTGAAAACGAGGAAAAATTAGTTGGTCAACCTGCAAAAAGACAAGCAGTTACAAATGCAGGTGATACTATATTTGCTGCAAAAAGATTAATTGGAAGAAAATTTGATGGTCCTTCTGTTCAAAAAGATATTTCAAAGGTTCCCTACAAAATTGTTAAATCAGATAATGGTGACGCGTGGGTAGAAGGTAAAGGTAAGAAATATTCGCCAGCTCAAATTTCTGCGTTCGTTTTGCAAAAAATGAAAGAAACAGCTGAAAAATATTTAGGACAAGCAGTTACAAAAGCTGTGATTACTGTTCCTGCATATTTCAATGATTCACAAAGACAAGCGACTAAAGATGCAGGGAAGATCGCAGGTCTTGAAGTTTTAAGAATTATTAACGAACCAACAGCGGCATCCTTAGCTTATGGTCTTGATAAAAAAGGTGGAAAGAAAATTGCTGTTTATGATTTAGGTGGTGGTACTTTTGATATTTCAATCTTAGAGATAGGCGACGGTGTATTTGAAGTAAAATCAACTAATGGTGATACTTTCTTGGGTGGTGAAGATTTTGATGATGCTATAGTGGAATACCTTGCATCAGAATTTAAAAAAGATAATGGTATAGATTTAAAAACAGACAAACTTGCTCTTCAAAGATTAAAAGAAGCCGCTGAGAAAGCAAAAATTGAACTTTCATCTGCAGCGCAAACTGAAATTAACTTGCCATTCATTACAGCAGACAAAACTGGTCCTAAACATTTAAATTTAAAGTTTACAAGAGCAAAATTAGAAGCTCTTGTACAAAGCTTAGTAGATAGAACACTAGAGCCTTGCAAAACTGCTTTGAAAGACTCTGGTTTTTCTGCAGCTGAAATTAATGAGGTAGTTCTTGTTGGTGGAATGACAAGAATGCCAAAAATTATTGAAACGGTAAAAAACTTTTTTGGAAAAGAGCCCAATAAAAGTGTAAATCCTGATGAAGTAGTTGCAATGGGTGCTGCTATACAAGGCGGTGTTTTACAAGGTGATGTAAAAGATGTTCTACTTTTAGATGTAACCCCTCTTTCTCTTGGTATTGAAACACTAGGAGGTGTATCTACAAAATTAATTGAAAAAAATACAACTATTCCAACTAAGAAAAGTCAAGTTTTTTCAACTGCTGAAGACAACCAACCTGCTGTATCAATTAGAGTATTACAAGGTGAAAGAGAAATGGCTGCGGATAATAAAATATTAGGTAACTTTGAGTTGGTAGGAATACCTCCGGCTCCAAGAGGAACTCCTCAAATTGAAGTTACATTTGATATTGATGCAAATGGAATAGTTAACGTTTCTGCAAAGGATAAAGGCACAGGAAAAGAGCAAAAAATACAAATTCAAGCTTCAGGTGGATTATCTGAAGAAGAGATTAATAAAATGGTAAAAGAAGCTGAAGCTAATAAAGAAGCTGATAAGAAAAAGAGGGAGTCGGTTGATGCAAGAAATCAAGCCGATAGTCTTGTTTTTTCTACAGAGAAAAGTTTAAAAGAGCACGGAGATAAAATCTCAGCTGAAGAAAAGAAAGCAATAGAAAACGGCATTGCTGATCTTAAAAAATCTTTAGAAGGAACTGATCCAGAAGATATTAAGAAAAAAACACAAAGTTTAATTCAAGTTTCAATGAAACTAGGAGAGGCAGTTTACAAAAGCCAACAAAAACCTGAGGCTGGAAAATCTGGTGGACCAAAAGATGCTAATCCTAAAGATAAAGACAATGTAGTTGATGCTGATTTTGAAGACGTAAAAGAAGAAGATAAAGAAAAAAGCGCCTAAGAAAATAAAGGAGACGTCCTGTGGCTAAAAGAGATTGTTATGATGTCTTAGGTGTACCGAGATCTGCATCTAAAGACGATATCAAAAAAGCTTACCGAAAACTTGCATTAAAGTATCATCCAGACAAAACCAAAGGAGACAAAACTTCAGAAGAAAAGTTTAAAGAAGCTAGCGAAGCTTACCATATTCTTTCAGATGAAAAGAGAAAAGCAAACTACGATCAGTTTGGTCACGCTGCTTTTGAAGGTGGAGGTGGAGGTGGTCAAGGTTTTGGTAGTTTCGATACATCTTCTTTTTCAGATATATTTGAAGACTTTTTCAGTGATTTTGGTGGCGGAGGATCAAGTAGAAGATCTAGCAATAGAGGTAATGATTTAAGATATGATGTAGATATTAAATTAGAGGAAGCTTATAAAGGAATAGAAAAAAATGTTAAGTATACAACTTACAAATCATGTTCATCTTGTTCAGGCAGTGGGGCGGCTAAAGGTTCAAAACCAATTAGATGCGATTACTGCTCAGGAAGAGGAAAAGTAAGAACTAATCAAGGTTTTTTCACTGTCCAACAAACATGTCCTCAATGTAGTGGTTATGGTGAAATGATTGGTGACCCTTGTAATAAATGCAGTGGAAACGGAAAAGTTCAAGCAAATGAAAACGTTACTGTAAAAATTCCAAAAGGCGTTGATGATGGAACGAGAATACGAGTATCAGGAAAGGGAGAAGCTGGCTCTAAAGGTGGTGCTAGTGGAGATTTATATCTTTTTGTTTCAATCGATAATCATGAAATTTTTAAAAGAGCTGAAGAAAATTTATACTACGAGTTACCAATATCGTTTACTGATGCAGCTTTAGGCACCTCTGTTGAGGTCCCATCAATTGATGGTGGTAGGTCAAAAATAAAAATACCAGCAGGCACTCAGCACGGAAAACAATTTAGACTCAGAGGTAAAGGTATGCCAGTTTTAAGAAGAAGTGTTTTCGGCGATCTTTATATTCGTATTAATACACAAGTTCCGACTTCACTTTCAAAAAGGCAAAAGGAAATCCTTGAAGAGTTCAATACAATTGAAGAGAATAAACCAGATCCTGTAATTAAAACCTTTTTTGAAAAAGCAAAGAAATTTTGGAAGAATTCGTAATTAAATGAGCACTGAACAGATAATGTCTGCAATTTTTTTAATTGCAGTATTGGTTTTAATCTTACCGAGCTTTTTATCTACAAATAATAAAATGAAGGATTTTTTAAAAAATTTATCTATTTGGACTATAATTACTTTGGTTATTATTGTAATCATTTACATTATAGGCAGATGAAAAAAATCAATTTATCAGTTACTGGCTGCATGGGAAAAATGGGCCAGCAAATAATTAAATCTTCTAATAAGAGAAAAGAATTTAAATTGGTTTCGTTTACAGAAAGCAGGGTTATTAATAAAAAAATTTTAGGAATTAAAATTAGCAAAAATGATATTGGTTCATTTAAAAAAACTGACGTCATAATAGATTTTACTGTTCCAAAATGTACTTTAGAAGTTCTAAAATTTGCTACAAAGTTAAAAAAAAGAGTAGTTATAGGGACAACAGGTTTTAACAAAAAAGAGGAAATTTTAATTAAAAAATTTTCAAAAAAAATTCCAATTCTTAAAGCTGGGAATATGAGTTTAGGTGTGAATTTGTTAATGTACTTAACTGAAATTGCCTCTAAATCTTTAGGTAATAATTTTTTGAGTAAAGTTTACGAAGTTCATCATAAGCATAAAATTGATTATCCATCAGGGACAGCATTAATGCTTGGAAAAGGGATTGCTAATGGAAAAAATAAAAGTCTATTTAGTATGATTGGAAAAAAATTCCTTAATAAGAAACAATTTCCATATTCCAAAAAAATAAACTTTAATTCAATTAGAAAAGGTGAGGTTATAGGAGAACATGAAGTTAGTTTTTCTAGTGGAAAAGAAATCATTAAATTAAATCATGAATCTTTTGATAGAGCTCTTTATTCTGAAGGTGCGCTGACAGCTGCAAAATGGTTGATGAAAAAAAAGTCCGGACTTTATTCAATGAGAGATTTACTTAATTTCAAGTGAATAATAAAGAAAAAGCTATAGTAATTCAAAAAATATTGAATAAAACTTATCCTAAAATACCAATACCTTTAAATTATAAAAATACATTTACATTGTTGGTTTCTGTTTTACTTTCTGCACAATGCACAGATGTAAATGTAAATAACGTTACAAAAGATATTTATCCAAAATATTATAAACCTGAACACTTTGTAAAACTTGGAAGAAAAAAGATTGAAAAATTAATAAAAAGAATTGGAATTTTTAGAGTTAAAGCAAAAAGTATTTTTTATTTATCAAAAACATTAGTTGAAAAATTTAAGGGTAGAGTTCCAAAAACCTACGAAGAATTAGAAGAGCTTCCTGGTGTAGGCCATAAAACAGCCAGTGTAGTAATGTCTCAAGGTTTTGGTTTTCCTGCATTTCCTGTTGATACTCATATCCATAGATTGGCACAAAGATGGGGACTGACCAATGGAAAAAATGTTGTTCAAACAGAAAAAGATTTAAAAGATATTTTTCCAAAAAAAAATTGGAATAAACTTCATCTACAGATAATCTGGTATGGCAGAGAATACTGTAAAGCTCGAGATTGTTTTGGAATAACTTGTAAAATTTGTAAAAGCTGTTATCCCAATAGAAAAAAACCCTTTAAAACAAAAAAAGCTTAATAAATGAAAATTTTAGGAATAGGTAACGCAATTGTTGATGTAATTTGTAAAGTTGATAATAACTTTATTTCACAAAACAACTTAACAAAAAGCACAATGAAACTAGTGGATGAAGCTGAATTTAAGAAACTTTTATCTACACTTAAAATTGAGGAAACAGTTTCTGGTGGCTCCGTAGCAAACTCAATAGTTGGTCTCTCACAACTTGGAAACAAAGTAGGTTTCATAGGAAAAATAAGTGATGATAATCTAGGTAATAAATACGAAGGGGGTTTAAAAAAAGAAGATGTGGAATATTTTTATTCTAAGAAGAAAGAAATAATTCCAACAGGAACATGTTTAATATTGATAACGCCTGACTCTGAAAGAACTATGGTTACTTTTCTTGGAACTGCTGGGAAAATTAATGAAAATGATATTGATGCAAATGCAGTTAAAAATAGTGAGATCTTATTTTTAGAGGGATATCTTTGGGATGAAGGTGAACCAAAAAAAGCTTTTGAAAAGGCAATTAATAACTCAAATAAAGTTGCTATGTCATTATCAGATCTATTTTGTGTAGAACGACATAAACCTCATTTCTTGGATCTAGTAAAAAATAAATTAGATATTACTTTTGCAAATGAACAAGAAATAATGTCATTATTTGATGTAAAAAAGTTTGAAGATGTGATTAGTTTTGCAAAAAAAATAAACAAATTAGTTATTATAACCAGAGGTGATAAGGGAGCAGTAGCAATTAATGGTAGTGAGGTTACAGAGTGTTCAGCCAAAAAAAATCTTAAAATCAAAGATTTAACAGGTGCAGGAGACTTGTTTGCCAGTGGTTTTTTACATGGCATAATTAATAATAAATCAATTAAAGAAAGTTTAGAAATTGGAACCGATATGTCCTCAAAAGTTATTCAAATTATTGGTGCTAGATTAAATAGGTAATTTATTTTTTCTTCCTTTTAAAGCTACCTTTTCCTTTTTTTGGTCTAACAACTCTTTTTCTATACTTATTTGTAAATAAATCTTTTGCAATTTTATTTCTTTTTTTCACAAAGAATATCCATCTTTAGTATTAACTATAAAATTCTCATCCGAAAATTTATCGTTTATTTTTTTTCTTAATCTATAAATGTGTGTTTCAACAGTATGAGTATCAGCATCTGATGAATAATTCCAAACAGAAGAAAGTATTTCATCTTTTGAGATAGGTTTTTTATTATTTAAAAATAATTCTAGTAACTGTATTTCTTTCTCTGTAAGAATAATTTCACTGTTATTTTTTTTTAATTTTTTTTCATTTTTATTTAAGAAGTATTTTTTTATCTCTATTGAAGAGTTTTTACTAAATACTTTTTTTGCTACAACGTTTTCAATAGAAAAATTAATTTCTTTCAAAGAAGAAGGTAATTCTATAAAGGCATCAAAATTATTAGATAAATTTTTATTTTTTGATGCGTAAACTTTTAAACAGCTACTGTTGTTAATAATTTTTTTATCTTTTTTATCATTTAAAGCTTCTTCATGAAATAAAATAACATCGAAATCCAAGAAATTTTTTTCTTTAACACAATTGAACTTTAAAAAAGGTTTTAGTTCATTTAAAGTATTTGAAAATGAGGCAGGACCTAAAATTAAAACTTTTAACTGATGCATATATTAATAAATAAAAATTACCTTACATATAATAAATTAAAAGTAAGATGTGCGATAGGTAAAAAAGGAATTGGTTATAAAAGAAAAGAAGGTGATTTAATAACACCACTTGGAGAATTCAATATTAAATATATTTTATATAGAAAAGATAGAGTTAAAGTTTCAACAAAATTGAAAAAAAAAGTTATAAAAAAAAATATGGGTTGGTGTGACGATCCTAAATCAATTAATTATAATAAACTTGTTAAATTACCTTTTAATTACAAACATGAAAAACTTTATATAAATGAGAACATTTACGATATCATTTTAGTTCTCAATTATAATATGAATCCAATAAAGAAAAATAAAGGTAGTGCTATTTTTATTCATATTGCAAAAAATAATTTTAAAAAGACAAAAGGCTGCGTTGCAATCAAAAAAGTAAGTTTAATTAAACTTATAAAAAAGATAAATCCATATACAAAAGTTAAGATCTCTCTCCAAAAATAGAGCTCCCAACTCTTATAAATGTGGCTCCATTTCTAATAGCTTCCATATAATCAGCAGACATGCCCATACTCAAATCTAGAAGAGCAAGGGATTTATTTAATTCGTTTAGAGATTTAAAATATTTTTCAGGATTATTATCATTTGGTGGAATAACCATAAGGCCAATAATATTTAAATTAATTTCGTTCTTACAATAATTATAAAATGGATCGAGTTCACCGACAGGGATGCCAGATTTTTGTATTTCATTTCCTATATTTACCTGAATAAAATAATTTAGACTTTTATTTAAGCTTATTTGGTGTTTAGCAAGAGCGTCTGCTAATTTTTGACTATCAAGAGAATGAATGTAATCAAATAGTTTAACTGCATCCTTAGCTTTATTGCTCTGAAGTTTTCCTATCATGTGTAATTTTAAATTTTTATTTTCATTTTTAATTATTGTCCACTTTGTTTTAGCTTCCTGGACTTTATTTTCACCAAAATGTATGTGCCCGTGGTCAATTAGTGGTTTTATATGTACTAAGGGAAAAGTTTTGCTTACAGCTATTATATTTACCTTTTGTTCTGGTTTTATTGTTGCGATATTCGAATTTATTTTTTTGTATCTTTCTACTATTGTGCTCATATGTTTATTTTTAAAAAAAAATATTATTTAATAATTGAAAGTATCAAAGATATAAATTTAAAAAACATAAAAAAACGCAATAAATTTGTAATTATTTATAGAAATAGCAATAATATAGATAAAGAAGAAAATTTATTAATATTTAGAAGAATTTGTAAATTAAAATCAATAGAATTTTTCGTTGCAAATAATATAAATCTAGCTGTCAAGTTAAGTTCTGATGGAATTTATTTATCGTCATACAACAAATCACTAAAACCGCTATCACAAAAAAAAAGTAATTTTAAAATAATCGGTTCTGCGCACTCAAATAAAGAAATATTTACAAAAACTCAACAAGGATGTGAGATAATTATTTTTTCTAAATTGTTTCAAGTTGATTACGATAAAAAGGCTTCTTTCCTAGGTGTAATTAAATTTAATAATTTTTTAAAAATTAATAAAAAATTAATTCCTTTAGGTGGAATCAAGGCATCTAAACTAAATCAGTTAAAAATTATCATGTCTGAGGGTTTTGCATTAAAATCAGAGATAAAAAAAAAGCCGGCTATTTCTAACCGGCTTTTTTAAATAAGATTTACTTACAAATTAAAACGCTACAGAAATACCAATTGTTCTTGTGTCGTCTGTAGTGCTTGCAGTGTAATTATCATTATCAGTTTGCGCATCTTGGAAACCAATAGTCATACCACCCATTGTGTAACCAACGTTGATAGCTTTTGTTTCCTGCTCAGGAGCACCTGTATTGTTGTGCTTGTATGAGTCATACGTGTTGTAAGATAAAGATAAGTTATCGTTAACTGCGTAAGCTATACCAATTGCTGTATCTTTGTACCATACTGCATCTGTAGTAGCTGCAGCTGCGGCTTCACCCTCATTGTGTAATTTCTTTTGTACACCTAAAGAGAAGTTACCGATGCTGTAAGTAAGAGCAGCAGTTAAGTCATATGCATCATCAACATTTGCAGTCTGAGAATGATCTGTTTCTGCAACACCTGTTGTTAATGTAGCACCATCTAAGAAAGAACCAATTAAAGGTAATCCACCCATATCAGTTTTTAAAGATGCAGAGTAAGCATTTCCAGTTGTACCATTTTGGTCACCTGAACTCTTGTTGTCTTCATTCTTAGTAGAGTCAGCATTTGGATAATATTTGTAGTTAAATGCACCTAATACTGGGACATTGTATTTGAAACCAATACCCATTTGACCGGCTTTGTCACCGATGTCATTAGATGTATATGTACCAGAACCTGAACCATTAGCCTCTTCATAAGCTGAAGGAGTAATGTCATCTATAGCATCTACTGGATCACTGTCAGAACCAACGTAAATGTCAAACATTCCTGCTACACCACCAAACATAATTTGTGAGTTTCCGTATGTTAAGCTATCACCAGTATCTTGAAATACAGAAACAGTAATACCATTATCTAACTCAGTAGAACCAGCGAATTTTAATTCTCTGTCCATACCTAATGGGTTACCAGTAGTTTTATCACCTTGTGTGTGATAAGTTGTTTCCATGTTACCTGTTACAGTCAATTCACCAGCGTGAGCTGTTGAGATTGCGAACAAGAAAGATAGAGCAACTAATATTTTAGTTATTTTCATAATTTTCCTTATTGTTATTTTTAACAAGGATATAAATAAACTAAGTTGAGAGATTTAGGGTTTTTTATGCTTATTTAGCTCAATTTTTGCTATAACTGTTGTATTATTGTCACTACTAAAAAACGTTGAATTTATTAGTCTTTTAAACGTAAATGAAATATTAGTCTGATTAATATTATTAAAATATGCTAAATTTAATCAATTATTTCTCAAATATGAAATTAATAAATTTTTTAACCATTTTATCTATAATTTTTCTTTCATCATGCTCTGTTCCTAAATGGGCTAAACCTGAAAAGGTACAGCGTAAAGCTCCTATAAATGCAAAAGAAAGAGCAAGACAAAATGTGACTGAAGGAAGAGGGATAAGTATATCCGGAGCTTTTAAAAAAGGTTCCACGAATTATGAATTTAGTACATCTAATCCTATGTGGAGAGCCTCTCTAGAGATTATAGATTTTATTCCCTTAACGACAGTAGATTACTCAGGCGGAATTATAATTACTGATTGGTACAATGACGGTCAAAACTTTGATGAGTCAATAAAAATAACATTAAGATTTTTATCTAATGAAATTAGATCGGATAGTATCAAAATTATTGTTCATAACAAAAAATGTAAAACCACGCAGAGTTGTTCAGTTAATGAAATAGATTCAAATATTAAAATGGAACTTCGACAATCTATCTTAAGAAAAGCTTCTTTGCTAGAAAAAGAGTCAAAGAAAAAAAAGAAAAAATAACAGATCAAAATGGAACGATACAGCTTTCATACAATTGAAAGAAAATGGCGTAATAAAACTTCATTTAATTCTGTTAAAAATGATAAAGCAAATAAAAAATATTATTGTCTAGAAATGTTTCCATACCCATCGGGCAAAATTCATATGGGCCACGTTCGAAATTATACTATTGGTGATGTAATTGCGCGGTATAAATTTTTAAATAATTTTAATGTTTTACATCCTATGGGATGGGATGCTTTTGGTCTTCCTGCAGAAAATGCATCTAAACAAAATAACTTGCATCCAAAAAAATGGACTCTTGAAAATATAACAACTATGAAAAAACAACTTAAATTGCTGGGCTTATCAATAGATTGGGATAGAGAAATTTCCACTTGTGATAGAGAATACTACAAACACCAACAAGAGTTATTTATTGATTTTTATAACAATGGTTTAGTCTCAAGAAAAGAAACTTATGTAAATTGGGATCCCGTAGAGAACACTGTGCTTGCTAATGAACAAGTTATTAATGGTAGAGGCTGGAGATCAAATGCTATTGTTGAAAGAAAAAAACTTTCTCAATGGTTTTTTAATATTACAAAATTTTCGGATCAACTTCTTAATGAATTAGATAATTTAAATGGTTGGCCTAATAAAGTTAAGTTAATGCAAAAAAATTGGATAGGTAAATCTTTTGGCTGTGAAATTAATTTCCAAATTCAAAATTCAAAAGAACTAATAAAAGTATTTACAACTAGACCTGATACTATTTTTGGTGCTAGTTTTATCGCATTATCTATTGATCATCCGATAAGTAAAAAGTTTTTGAATAATGAGAAATTTTTAAAATTTAAAAAAGAATGTGATAAATCAGGAACCACTGAAGAAGCATTAGCAAATGCCGAAAAATTAGGTTTTATAACTGATACTCGTGTTAAACACCCATTTATCGAAGGAAAAGAATTACCGGTATATTTCGCAAATTTTGTTTTAATGGATTATGGTAGTGGCGCTATATTTGGTTGTCCAGCTCATGATCAAAGAGATTTTGATTTTGCTAAAAAATATAATCTTGAAATTACAAAAGTTGTATCTTCATCAAACGATGATCAAAATAGATTAACCGAGGCTTATATTGGAGAAGGAAATATTATTAATTCTGATTTTTTAAATGGACTGACTATTTCGGAAGCAAAAGATAAAATAATTAAAATTATAGAAAAAAAGAATATCGGTAAGAAAAAAACTCTCTTTCGACTTAAAGATTGGGGTGTATCAAGACAGCGATATTGGGGTTGTCCGATTCCGATGCTTTATTTGGAAAACGGAGAGATCGTCCCAGTTGATAAAGCTGATTTGCCTGTGGAACTTCCAGAGGACGTAGATTTATTATCAAAAGGAAACCCCTTAAATGTTCACCCTACGTGGAAATATACTAAACATAAAAAAACAGGACAAAAAGCTGTAAGAGAAACTGATACATTAGATACTTTTGTAGATTCGTCTTGGTACTTTTTAAGATTTTGTTCACCTAATCATAAAGCTTCTCCTTTTGACAAGAATGATATTAAATACTGGATGCCTGTTGACCAGTATATTGGAGGTATAGAGCATGCCATATTGCACTTACTTTATTCTCGTTTTTTTACAAAAGGTATTAACAAAATGAACGAAGATATAAATTTATCTGAGCCTTTTGAAAATTTATTTACCCAAGGTATGGTTTGCCACGAGTCTTACAAAGATAATACTGGAAATTGGCTATATCCTTATGAAGTGGAGAAAATAGATACAAATACATATATAAAAAAAATAGATCAATCAAAAGTTTCAGTAGGTCCAGCTGAGTCAATGTCAAAATCAAAAAAAAATACTGTAGATCCAGAAGAAATGATTAATAAATTTGGCGCAGATGCTGTGAGATTGTTTATATTATCTGACAGCCCGCCCGAAAAAGATATTCAATGGTCTGATAATGGAGTATCAGCAGCTAACAAGTTTTTACAAAAAATATGGAATTTAAATTCAAGTATTATTAACAATAATAACAAAAAAAAAAATGAGTCCCTAGAGAAAGAATTTAATCTACAAATCAATAATTATATAAAGAAAATAGACACTTCAATTAAAAGCTTTAGATTCAACGTTAGCATAGCCCTGTTCCATCAACTTTATAGCTGTTTTAAAGATAATTTTGATAAAATAAATAGCGAAGTTTTAAAAAGAAATTTAATAAATTTTATGAAATTATTAATTCCTTTCTCTCCTCATATAGCATTTGAATGTTTAGAACTTCTTAAGTGTAAAAATGTCAGTAATTGGCCCAAAATACATAGCAACATTGAAGAAAAATTAAAACTAGCTGTTCAAATAAATGGAAAAACTAGAGATATAATTGAAATAAAAAAAGACTCAAACGAAGAACTAGTTAAAGATTTAGTCTTTAAAAATTCTAAGGGAAAAAAATATATTGAAAACAGTAAAATAATTAAAATTATATTTGTGAAAAATAGAATTATAAACTACATAATTTCTAAGAAATGAGAGTAATAATATATTTGATAATCTTTTCAATCCTTTCTGGATGTGGTTTTAAAATTGTAAATCAATCAGATAACCAAAGATATAAAATCAGTGAAATAGAATTTAAAGGAGAAAAGAGAATTAATTATTTTATAAAAAATAAATTACTCAAAAAATCTAACAAAGAGAATTTAACCAATGAAATAAAATTAATTGTAGACACAAAAAAAAGCAAAAATATTAAAGAGAAAAATATTAAAAATGAAATTACAAAATATGATATATCTATAACGAGTACTATTGTTGCTAAATTAGCGGAAAATAATACTTACGAGTTTAGCGTTTCTAGTAACGGTGATTTTTCAGTATCTGATCAAAATTCTACCACAATAAATAACGAAAAAAAGCTAATAAAAATACTCTCACAAGATGTTGCAGATAAGATTATTACAGAACTAGATCTAAACAAAAATGATTTATAAAAGTTATTTAGTTGAAGAAAACACAGATATATTAAGAAATAAATTAGTTCTAATTTATGGAGAAAATTTAGGACTTATAAATGATTTAAAAGAAAAAATTTTAGAAAAGAAACAAAAAAGTAAAATTCTAAAGTATAATCAAGATGAAATATTAAAAAATGAAAATTATTTTTTCGAGGAACTAAATAACAAATCATTATTTGAAGAAAAAAAAGTTTTTTTTATAAATAGTGTTAACGATAAATTTTTAAAAATAGTTGAACAAATATTGTTTTTGAAAAACGAAAATTCAATATTTTTATATTCTGACATATTAGAAAAAAAATCAAAATTAAGAAATTTTTTTGAAAAAGAAAAGAAAACTGACATTGTGCCTTGTTATCAAGATAACGTGATAACTTTAAAAAAATTAATATCAGAAAATTTAAAAAATTACGGAGGATTATCAACAGACATTATAAATTTAGTTATACAAAGTTGCGGTAACGACAGGACTAAGATTAAAAATGAGATAATTAAAATTAAGACATTCTTCAATGATTCACCACTTAACTATGAAAATATAAGTAAACTGCTTAATATAAAAGAAAATGATGACTTTAATTTTGTAAGGGATTTCGCAATATCTGGTAATAAAAAGAAAACTGGAGAATATTTAGATAGTACAATCCTCGAAACAGAAAAATCTACTTATTATTTGTCAAATTTAAATCAAAGGCTAGTTAAATTAAAGCAAATAGTTAAAAGTAAAAAAAATATTGAACAAGCAATAAATGAAATACGCCCGCCTATCTTTTGGAAGGATAAATCAACATTTCAATTACAAGCAAAAATTTGGAATGTAAAAAAATTGGATGAAGCTTTAAAAAATATTTACAATACAGAAATTAGATTAAAGGGAAACGCTAACATAAAAAAAAATATAATTTTGAAAAACCTCATAGTAGAAATTTGTAATTTAGCTATTGCCTCTTAAGTAATTTTGAAATTAACTCGAATTGTTCTAAATTTTTATAATTTATCGTTAATTTTCCTGAATTATTTTTTTTGTTGATTATATCAACTTTCATACCTAAATTTTCTTCCATTTGTCTTTGCTCCTCTAACACATTAGCATCAACACGTGTTTGACCTGCTTTTTGTGGACCTTTTTTTTCTCTTACCAAATATTCAACACTTCTAGCACTGAGCTTTTTTGAAACAATTTCTTCAGCAATTGCGGAAGCATTTTGCACTCCTATTAACGGTCTAGCTTGTCCCGCCGTAATTAGCCCCTCCTCCATCATTCCTTTAACATCTGCTGGTAAGGTTAATAGTCTTAAAGTATTACTAACGTGACTTCTGCTTTTTGACATAAACTTTGCAATTTTTTCATGATCGTATTCAAACTCCTTATGTAATCTTTCATAAGCTTTAGCCTCTTCTATAGGGTTTAAATCATCTCGTTGAATATTTTCTACAATAGCAACTTCCAAACTTTCATTATCATCAAGATCTAATATAACTATAGGTATTTCATGTAGACCTGCCTTTTGAGCTGCTAACCATCTTCTTTCACCGGCAACTATTTGATATTTACCTGCATTAGATTTGTCTTTCCTAACTGCAATAGGCTGTATCACTCCATTTTTCTTTATAGAATTGGTTAATTCTTCAAGTTTTGCTTCATTGAAAATTTGTCTAGGCTGATATGGATTTCTAGTTAAATCACCTATTAATGCTTTAGTGTTAGATGCTAAATTTTTTGTTTTTGGTTTATTTTCACTTTTTTCATCACCGAATAATGCTGATAAACCTCTGCCTAAACCTTTCTTTTTTTTCATAATCAAGCTGCTGACGCCTCTTTATTAGAACTTAAAAACTCATTAGCTAAATCAAAATATGCTTTGCTACCAACACAAGTTTTATCATAAATAACACAAGGTAATCCGTGCGAAGGAGCTTCAGATAATCTCACATTTCTTGGAATTACTGTATTATAAACCTTTGACTTAAAATGGTTTCTAGCTTCAGTATCAACTTCACCTGATAATTTATTTCTCTTATCAAACATTGTTAATAGAATTCCTCTTACAGAAAGTTGCGGATTTAATTTTTCTTTTATTCTATCAATTGTATTTATTAATTGTGTTATACCCTCTAAAGCAAAAAATTCTGTTTGTAGCGGAACCACCAGTTCATCAGAACCTACAAGAGCTATCACCGTAAGTAGGCTAAGTGAAGGAGGACAATCAATAAAAATATAATCATATTTTTTTAAAATATTTGAATTAGAATCAAAAATGTTTTTTAAAGTAAATGCACGATCCTCATTTGTGGCCGTTTCGACTTCCAAACCTGAAAGGTTTACAGTTGAGCTTATTAAATCTAAATTTTTAATATCCGTATTTATAATAGCTTCATTTAATTTTATATTTCCTATCAAAAGGTTATAAATATTATTTTCTTCCTTCGTATTTGATTTTCCTAATCCGGTCGTTGCATTACCTTGAGGATCTAAATCTACAACTAAAGTATTATGACCCATAATGGACAGTGAGGCTGCAAGATTTACTACTGTAGTAGTTTTTCCTACCCCACCCTTTTGATTAATAACTGAAATTATTTTATTTTCCATTTTTTGTAGCTATTATTATTTTCGAATCTTCATCAGTAATGCTATCAACTGTTTTATATCTATAATTTTTATCTTTTGGAAGTTTTTTGAGATCATTTAAGGCATTTTTACCTTTTAAAATGATTAATTTGTGTGGATTTTTTACTTTTTCACGTGAAATATCAAATATTAGATCTAATTTTTTAAAAGCTCTACAAACAATATAATCGGACCTGATAAGTTCATAATCATAGACGTTTTTTTCGATGTCAAATTTAGTAATTTTTTGGATATCTGATAGAAAAGCTCTTTTTATTGGAGATTTCTCATATAGTTTCACGTGAAAATTAGGATTAGAATTAGCTATGGAGAGAATAACTCCTGGGAGGCCTGCACCAGATCCAAAATCAGATAAAATATGGTCTTTTTTGAAGTCAATATACTTAATAATTTGTGCAGAATCTAAAATATGTCTGCTCCAGACCTCTTTTTCTGTACTTTTGCTGATTAAATTGTATTTTTTATTAAAAATTAACAATAAATCAATGTATTTATGAATTTTATGAATTTTTTCTTGAGAAAAGCCAAGATTCTCCTGAAGATATTTCCTAACAAAAAAAATGTCCATTAAGCAGATTGCTTAGATCGCATCTTTTTTATGTTAGAAAGTATAATAACTACTGCAGAAGGGGTAATACCATCTATCCTAAGAGCTTGTCCTAGGGTTCTAGGTCTAATTTTGTTTAATTTGCTCTTAACTTCATTAGAAAGTCCACTTAATTCATCATAATTGAAGTTAATCGGTATTTCCAAAGCTTCGTCTTTGTTGAATGCATTAATATCTCTTTGCTGTCTTGGTAGGTAACCTGCGTAGTGCGCATCGATTTCAACCTGCTTATCAAAAGAGGCGTTGTAAGAGGGAATCGAGGGAAAAATCTCTCTCAATTTAGATAATTTGACATTTCTCTGACCTATCACCTCCATGCACGATCTTTTTACACCATCCATTGCAATTTTAATAGAATGATCCTTGGCCTTATTAGGAGTAATGAAATTAGACATAAGATGTTTTTTAATTTCTGAAAGTTTTTTACTCTTGTCGTCAAAAATTTTTTTTCGTTCTTCAGAAATCAAACCTACCTCGTTACCTATGTTTGTTAATCTTTGATCAGCGTTATCTGCTCTTAAACTTAATCTATACTCGGCTCTCGATGTAAACATTCTATATGGTTCACTGACTCCTTTTGTTATAAGATCATCAATCATAACCCCGATGTAGGAGTTGCTTCTACTGAGTAAAAATTCTTTTTTATTTTTTACTTTTAATGCTGCATTAACACCTGCAACAAGTCCTTGTGCAGCAGCTTCCTCATAACCAGTGGTTCCATTTATTTGACCAGCTAAAAATAAAGATTTTATTTTTTTTGTCTCGAGTGTTACTTTTAATTCTCTTGGATCTACGTAATCATATTCTATCGCATAACCTGCACGTTTCATTTTAACTTGCTCTAAACCCTTGATTTTGCTTAGTATTTTAAGCTGTATCTCTTCAGGTAAGGATGTTGATATACCATTTGGGTAAATAGTATTGTCCTTTAACCCTTCAGGTTCCAAGAATATTTGATGTTGTTGCTTCTCTTTAAACTTTACAATTTTATCCTCAATAGACGGACAATACCGTGGTCCAACACCTTTTATATTACCAGAATACATAGCACTTCTAGAAATATTATCACTTATAATTTTATGAACTTCATTATTTGTATAAGTCATTCCACATTTAATTTGTTTGTTATTAATTTTGCTTGTAAGGAAAGAAAAGTAGTAATGATCATCATCAGCTGGCTGCATTTCCAAATCTTCATAATTAATTGTGCTACCGTCTAATCTAGGTGGTGTTCCTGTCTTCAATCTCCCTATTTGCATTTTAAATTTTGCTAATTGTTCACTTAAGCCTGTAGATGGTTTCTCATCATACCTACCTGCTGGTATTTGAGTTTCACCAATATGTATTAATCCATTAAGAAAAGTGCCAGTAGTTAATATAAGTTCTTTAGTTCTAACTTCTTTTCCACTTTGACATACAAAACCTATTATTTTATCTCCATCAAATAAAAAATTGACGACTGGATCTGCAATTATCTCCAAATTTTTATAATTTAATAAAATCTTCTGCATATGCTCTTTGTATAAAGTTCTATCTGACTGAGTACGTGGTCCCTGTACTGCTGGACCTCTACTTCTGTTTAACAATCTAAATTGAATACCTGATTTATCGGCTACAACACCCATTACACCATCTAAAGCATCTATTTCTCTTACAAGATGGCCCTTTCCAAGTCCTCCGATAGCAGGATTGCATGACATTTCACCTATAGTCTCAATTTTATGAGTAAAAAGTGCTGTATTTACGCCCATTCTAGCAGATACTGCTGCTGCCTCACATCCAGCATGTCCACCCCCAATTACTACTACATCATAGCTCTGTTTGCTCATAGTATGAATGTAACGCGGTATATTAGGAATACAAGAGATATTTTATTTACCTATACAAAAGTCTTTAAATATAGATCCAAGGATTTCTTCGACATCGACTTTACCAACAATACTTCCAAGATGTCGTGTAGCCATTCTTAAATCTTCGGCGGCTAATTCTAAATCTTTATTTTGATCTTTTTTAAGAAAGCTATTTATTTCTTTTAGGCATTGATTAAGTTTAACTCTATGTCTTTCTCTAGTGATTAAAGCGCTATTATTAGACGTGAATTTTTTACTTAATTTTTCTTTTATCTTTTTAATCAAATTATCAATATTTTTATTTTCTTTTACTGAAGCTAAAACCGTATCTGTATCAAATTTATGATTTTGCTTATTCTGTACATCTAATTTATTTAGTAAAACGATCGTATCTTTATTAATCATTTTCTTGATTTCATCGTTTATGTTTTTTGATGAATTATCTATAACAACTATATTTAAATCTGCTTCTTTTGATTTTCCTAAGGCTAAAGATATGCCTTTTTTTTCAACCTCATTTTTAGCATCTCTTATGCCTGCTGTATCAAATAAAATTACAGGATAACCGTCTATATTTAGATATGTTTCTATTACATCTCTTGTGGTTCCCGCTTCATCTGAAACAATAGCTACATCTCTTTTTGCTATTAAATTTAAAAGAGAAGATTTACCTGCATTAACTTCACCTGTAATAGAAACTTTAAATCCATCTCTTATTTTTTCTCCAATTTTATTATCTTCAATAATCTTATGAATATCTTTATGAATTTCTTTAATAGAGTTATGTACTTTCTTTAGTACTTTTTCAGGTAGATCATCTTCTGCAAAATCTATTTTAGCTTCGATGTATGCTAGAGATTTGATAAGTTTTTCTCTTAATTCGGTATAGTAATTTGATGCATTTCCTTGAACTAATTTTACAGCTTGCTGTCTTTGCATTTCTGTTTCTGCATGAATTAGATCACCAATACTCTCTGCTTTTAAAAGATCAATCTTATCATTTTGAAATGCTAATTTTGTAAATTCTCCTGGTTCAGCTAATCTGCAATTCTCTTGTTCTGATAGCGCTTTTAATAAAGCGTTGATAACAGCGTTACTTCCGTGAACTTGAAATTCGGCTAAATCCTCTCCCGTATAGCTATTTGGCCCTGGAAACCACAATAATAAAGCCTCAGGATCTATTACACTATTATTTTTAGGATCATAAAATTTACAATAATTCACTTCATTAGAATTTATATCTTTTAATTTAGTAAGGTTTTTACAGACTTTTAAAGTGTTTTTTCCTGAGATTCTAACTATGGCTATTCCTGACGGACCTCTGCCTGACGAAAGAGCATAAATATTCATTAGACTAAATTGATAAACCTTGATTAGAAATAAACTTACTTATTTTTTTAAAAGTATTATTTTTTGAAACGTTTTTTAAAATACTTTCTTTAAAAGGGTCTAATAGTTTATTTTGTTTAAAGAAATTGTGAGTTAAATCTATTCCAATACCGGTGATAATATTTTCTGCTTTTCTATTACTTGTAAAATCTTCAAGGGCTGGACAGCTTTTTAGAGACATGCCTAATCCAATGTAATATTTAAGAATCTCTTGTAATTTATTTATATCTCTCAATACAAGATTAAAACCTTGGCCAGCTACTGGATGAACTGTGTGTAAGCCTTCTCCTAATATTAAGATATCTTTTTTATAATATGTTCGTTTTAAATTGAGCATCAAAGGATATGATTGCTGGTTTGATATTCTAATATTCTTTGTTTTTAAAACTTCACAGATTTTAGATTTTACAACAGCGTTAATATCTTTTTTGGGGAACTCTTTATTTACACTCCATACAAAAGAAAAACTATTTTTTGAAAAAGGGAGTATAGCTAAGGGTCCGTCTTTCAGAAAATATTGAGCAGTATTTAGATTTTTTAAGCTGTGTTTAACATACCCAATAATAGCAACTTCTTTGTAATCCTTATCTAATGATCTTTTGTCTATGATGTTTTGATAAATCTTAGATGACCTACCTATGCAGAGTATTTTCAAATCGTAACCACTAAGATCTTTAAGGTTATTTATATTTTTTTTAAAAGTTTTGATTTTTTTCTTTTTTATTTCTTTAAGTAATTTTGCTTTAACTTTGTCATTCTCAAAGATGTGCATGAGATTTTTTTTGTTTTCATTAAAATTTAGGAAATTCATATTTTGATCTTTTGTCTCATAGAATAGATTGATCTTATTAGACGGCCAAAATAATTTTTTCTCGAACTTATCTACGACGGAGTTCAAAAAGTCATAATTTGAAGCTGAAATAGCTGTAGTTCTCCTGTCTTTTAAAAGCTTGTTTTTTTTAGAAATTAGATGAACTTCTAATCCCTCTATTTTATTTAATGCTAAAGCAGTCGTTAAACCTGAAAGGCCGTCTCCAACTATACAAATTCTCTGTTTTTTCATATTAAAATTTTTCTCACTTTCATAAAAATGATAAAAAGTACGTAAAACGATTCGATATGAATACAAACTTTTTTAATAGTGTAACAAATTTTTTAAAAAAACGAACCTTTGAATTTATTGGTTTAGTCTTAATTTCTGTAAGTATTGGATTAGCTGTTGCTTTTGCTACGTATTCACCAGAGGACCCGTCGTTTGTATACGGCGATAAAGAATTTGAAATTAAAAACTTCTTTGGCATTTATGGGAGTAGCATAGCTGATTTTTTATTACAAAGCTTTGGGCTCGTTTCTTTTTTACTTTTAATTAATTTTCTATCTTGGGGTATCAACCTAGTTTTTAAAAAAGAACTAAAAAAAATTATTCTAAAATTATTTCTTGTAATTTGCTACTTAACTTTAGGTACAGTATTTATTTATATAACGTTTAATAATTCTTTTTGGTTAATAGATAACGGTAATTCAGGCTTTGTAGGAAAAATTGGTTATAATTTATTAAGCTCTTGGTTTCCTTGGATAGATGAGATTTATACAACTTATGGCTTGTTATTATTAACCTTAGCGTTGTTTCTTTTTTCATCTGATATTAGCTTTAAAAAAATTTTTTTAGGTCTTTGGTATTTCATAGCTTCTTTATTCAGAAGGAAAGACACAGTAATACCTGACGTTAATTTAGAAAATACTCCCCAGGAAGAAAAAAGTGAAATTATCGAAAGACCACAACAATCTTTTGCCTTTGACGAACAATTAACTCCTAGTAAAGAAACAGCTCAACCAAGATCAAAATATAAATTACCTGTGATTGATTATCTTGAAAAAAATAATTCAAAATTAAGTGCTTCAGATCTTAATAAAAATCGTCCTGATGGTGAATTTATGGAAAAAATATTATTAGATTTTGGTATTGATGGAAAAATTAAAGCTATCAATAACGGACCTGTGGTTAGCTTATATGAGTTTGAACCTGCACCGGGAGTTAAAGTTTCAAAAATAATAAACCTATCAGAGGATTTAGCTAGAAATACTAGTTCAACATCAGCAAGGGTATCGGTCATCCCAGGTAAAAATACAGTTGGTATAGAAATACCAAATGAAACAAGAGAAAGTGTTTCACTAAGGGAAATAATTTCTTATGAGAAATTTCAAAAGAAAGACGTGAAACTTCCTATCGCACTTGGAAAAAGTATTTCGGGAATGCCTATTGTAGGTGATCTAACAACTATGCCTCATCTATTAATTGCTGGAACTACAGGTTCAGGTAAATCAGTTTGTATCAATACAATTATAGTTTCTTTACTTTACAAATTAAATCCTGATCTTTGTAAATTTATTTTAATCGATCCTAAAATGTTAGAGCTCTCTACTTACGAAGGAATACCACATTTATTAACTCCGGTTATTACTGACGCAAAAAAAGCAACTTCAGCACTAGCCTGGACAGTTAAAGAAATGAACAGCAGGTATAAGTTAATGAGTAAAGTAGGGGTTAGAAACATAGATGGTTACAACGCTAAACATAAATTAAAAATGCCTTACATTGTTGTAGTCGTTGATGAGATGTCAGATCTAATGCTTGTTGCTGGCAAAGAAATAGAAAATTATATTCAAAAATTATCGCAGATGGCAAGAGCAGCTGGAATTCATATTATCATGGCAACCCAAAGACCAAGTGTTGATGTTATTACGGGAACAATTAAAGCAAACTTTCCAACAAGAATATCTTTTCAAGTAAGCTCTAAAATAGACAGTAGAACAATCTTAGGAGAGCAGGGGGCAGAACAACTTTTAGGAAAAGGAGATATGCTTTTCATGTCATCAGCAAACAGGATTGTCAGAATTCATGGTCCATTTGTATCAGAGAATGAGATAGAGAAAGTTGCTAACTCTATCAGAGCTCAAGGCAAGCCAGATTATATGGACGAAATTACAGCTTTAGAAACTGCTGAAAGTCCATCTAATCTAGAGAATGATAGTGATGAAGATGAATTATATACTCAAGCAGTTGATATTATAAAATCAGAAGGCAAGGCCTCTACAAGTTTCTTACAAAGAAAACTTCAAATTGGCTACAATAGAGCTGCAAGAATTATTGATATGATGGAAGAAAAAGGTATTGTAAGTAAAGCAAATCATGTTGGTAAACGTGAAGTACTTTAAAATATCTATATTCTTTATTTATTTATCAACAAATCTTTCAGCCGGTGAGAAAGATCAGATAATTACACAATTAAATAATTTAAATTCTTTAGAATTTACTTTTGATCAGATAATTAATAACAAAACTGAAAAAGGAAGTTGTCTTTTAGAATTTCCTGGAAAATTAAAATGTGATTATTTTGATGACAAAAAAAAAGAATTAATAATAAATAAAAAAAGATTAGCGATTACACAAAAGAGATATAACAAAACATACTATTATCCTATTTCACAATCCCCATTTCTAAATATTTTATATAAAAATAAACTTTTAGAAATTGTAAAATCTGGGAAATTAGATTTATCTGATCGAATTATAAAGTTGGTTTATTTAGGTGAAAATGAGATAACAGTTTTCTTCGACAAAAAAACATTAGATTTAAAAGGTTGGCAAATCGTAGACCAGTACAACAATAATATAAATTTCTCTTTGAAAATTGTCGCTAAAAATGAAGTGTTTAAAAAAGGAACTTTTAAAATTCCTGAAATGAATTAAGCAACAAAATCTATTTCTTCTTCTTTAAAAATTTCAAAACCCTTTGACTTATAATTTTGCAGCGCGTGTTTGTGATCTAAGCTACATGTATGGACCCACATTCTAACTGGATTCTTTCTAGATGCACTTGCAATTGCGTGATTGACAAGAGTTGATCCTAGTTTTAATCCTCTAAATTCTTTTAATACTCCTAAATTAATTAATTCTACTTCATTAGAACTTGGATGATATTCTTGCTCATAATAACCAACAAGATCTTCTCCTTTTTTTAGAACATGAGTTTCTAGATTTTTATTAGTTACATATTTTACCCATTCGCTGTCTGACCATAGCAACCTATCTCTCCAAAAATGATCCAAGCCTATTTGCTTGTAAAAAAATTTATTTAAATGAAAATTTTCTTTATCATCTAAAATAATTTTATAATTTTCAGGGAGATTTAGATCTATAGTTTTTGAAAAATCTTTTATCTCTAAAAAATATCTTTTAACTCTAGAAATCATCAGTTCACCATTTTTCCAATTTTTTCACCAGCAAAAATATGAAAATGTAGATGAGGAACTTCCTGACCACCATCAATTCCTAAATTTGTTAATGCTCTATAACCTGACTCTTTAGCGCCAACTAAATTTGAAACATGAGTAATAGCTTTATTAAACTCAACGATTTCTTTATCAGAAGCATTAGCAGTAAAATCATCTAAATCTTTATATTCACCTTTAGGTATTACTAAAACATGAACTTTTTTTTGAGGATTTATATCATGAAAAGATAAAACGTAATCATTTTCGTAAACTTTCTTACAAGGAATTTCTCCTCTAAGAATTTTTGCAAATATGTTGTTTTTGTCGTAACTCATTTTTGTCTTTTCTTAAGTTCACTCATTACGTCCTCGATCTTAATATTATTAGCTTCTAGGTAAACCATTAAATGATAAAGAACATCCGCAGCTTCGTGAATTTTATTAGAGTCTTGTTCTACAGCCTCAACTAATTCTCCTATTTCCTCTTTTACTTTTGCAACACTAAGGTTTTTATCGTTAAGAAGTCTATTTGTATAGGATTTATCAGGAGAAGAATTTTTCCTCTCTCTAATAGTTTTCATTAACTGCTCTAGATTTTCAAACATTTTATAATCTTACCGATACATTTTTGGAATTCAAATATTCTTTAGCCTCTTTAATTTTAAATTCACCGTAATGGAAAATAGAAGCAGCTAGAACAGCGCTCGCACCACCTTTGACTATGCCATCATAAAGATGATCTAAAGTTCCTGCTCCGCCAGAAGCGATAACAGGAATATTAGTACTATCTGTAATTACTTTTAATAGTTCGACATCATAGCCAGACTTAGTTCCGTCTCTATCCATTGAGGTTAATAAAATTTCCCCAGCACCGTTTGTTTCTACCTGCTTTGCAAATTCAACAGCATCAATACCTGTTTTATTTCTTCCACCGTGGGTAAAAACATCCCATTTTTGTTCGGAAACTCTTTTAGCATCGATGGCTACTACAATACATTGGGAGCCAAATTTTTTAGACGCCTCTTTAACAAAATTAACATTTTTAACTGCTGCTGTGTTTATAGAAACTTTATCTGCTCCTGCTAATAATAAATCAGTTATATTTTGAATAGTTCTAACACCACCTCCAACCGTTAAAGGAACAAAACATTCTTTGGCAGTTTTTCTTACAATATCAATGATCGTCTCTCTATTCTCGTTAGAAGCTGTGATATCTAAAAAACAAATTTCATCTGCTCCACTATCGCTATAAATCTTAGCTTGCTCAACTGGATCACCGGCATCTTTTAACTCAACAAAGTTAATACCTTTAACTACTCTTCCATTCTTTACATCTAGACAAGGTATAATTCTATTTTTAAGCACTGATCTCCTTCGCTAATTCTTCAAGTTTAATATCACCATCGTAAATAGCTTTTCCAACAATGATACCTTCAATTTTATTATTATTTAATTCTTTAGCTTTCTTAATATCATTTATTGAAGAGACGCCTCCAGAAATCACAACAGGGCAATTAGCAAGTTGTGCAATTTTTATAGTCTCTTCAAAATTAGGACTTGTTTTCATTCCGTCCCTATTAATATCTGTATAAATTATTCGGCTCACACCATAACATTTCACTTCTTTGAGAAAGTCTGTGGTTTTAATATTAAGATTTTCTTTCCAACCTGATACAGAAAGTTTTCCATCTCTTTCATCTAATCCTAACGCAATTTGATCTTTAAATTTTTGACAAGCTTCTTTTAAAAATTCTTTATTTTTAATAGCGCCACTTCCTAAAATTACTTTCTCAACACCTGATTCAATATATTGTTTAATACTATCTAGTGATCTCAAACCACCACCTATTTCAATTTTAAAATCGTATTTACTGACTATTTGCTTAATAATATCTAGGTTAACTGTCTTTCCAGTTAAAGCTCCGTCTAAATCAACAATGTGTAAATTTTTAAAACCATGATCTTTATACTTACCAGCTTGCTCAATTGGTGAAGTTTCATATTCGGTTTCATTTTCAAAATCTCCTTTGATTAATCTCACACATTTTTTATCTTTTATGTCTATAGCTGGAAATATTTTCATTATAATTTCAAAAAATTGTCAATTATTTTTAATCCAATTTTATCACTCTTCTCAGGGTGAAATTGTGTCCCAAACAAGTTGTCCTTCTCAACCGCACAAACAATTTTAGATGAATAATCTGTTGTTGCTAAGATTACCGACTTATTTTGAGGAATAAATTCGTAGCTATGCACAAAATACATGTGAGATTTATTTTCTATATCTTTAAAAATTTTGCTCTTTTTTTTAATATCAATTTCATTCCAACCAATATGTGGAAGTTTAAATTTTCCGTTTTGATTATCAATTTTAGAAACTTTACCAGCAATCCATCCTAAACCTTTTGTCTCTGCTTCTTCATAGCCAATATCAGCAAACATTTGTAAACCCACACATATTCCTAATAATGGTTTCTTATTTGTAATTGCAAAATCTTTCAGCGAATCTACTAATCCATTAATACTGTTTAAAGAGTCAACGCAGCTTTTAAATGATCCTTGGCCAGGCAAAACAATCTTATCACTAGATTTTATTTTATTAACATCAGAAGTTACTTCTAATTTAACTTTACTTTTAGCGACCTCTGTAAAAGAGTTGATAACAGAGCTTATATTGCCCGATTGGTAGTCAACAATTGTGACGTTCATCAAAATTAAATAGAGCCTTTTGTAGAAGGTATTGAGTTTTTAATTCTTTTATCTATCACTAACGCATCTTTTAATGATCTAGCTAAACCTTTGTAACAAGACTCGATTTTATGGTGACTATTTTCACCGTAAATATTTTCTACGTGTAAAGTGACACCGGCAGATTGGGAAAATGCTTGGAACCACTCTTTAAATAATTCTGTGTCCATCTCACCAAGTTTCTCAACCGGTAAATTAACTTTCCAAATTAAATAAGGTCTATTTGATACGTCAATAGAAACTCGGCTGAGCGTTTCATCCATTGGAATTATAGTTGATGCATACCTTGTAATTCCTTTTCGATTACCTGCAGCTTTTTTAATAGCTTCTCCAATTGCTATTCCTGTATCTTCAGTAGTGTGGTGTAAATCGATGTGTGTGTCACCTTTGGCACTCACTTCTAAATCTATTAATGAATGCTTAGAAAGCTGTTCTAGCATGTGGTCAAGAAAACCAATTCCAGTTTTAATTTTATATTTACCTTTTCCGTCTAAATTGACGGAAACTGAAATGCTAGTTTCTTTTGTTTTTCTAATTATTTTTGCTTTTCTAGCCATAATAACGCAGATTAATATTTGATATATATATATTCATACATTTTATCAATAAAACAGATTGCCTATTGAAGATCTTAAATTAATCTCCACATATAATGACATGAATACAGCTGAAAAATGGCACGGTACTACAATTGTTTTGCTTAGGAAAAAAGGTGAAACAGTAGTTGCAGGAGACGGTCAAGTTAGTCTTGGCAATACAGTTTTAAAAAGCAAAGCAAAAAAAGTAAGAAAAATTGAAAGTAGAGGTGTGATCGCTGGGTTTGCAGGTTCAACTGCTGATGCATTAACTTTATTTGAAAGATTAGAAGCTAAACTTGAAAAACATGCAGGCAACTTACAAAGAGCTGCTGTTGAATTAGCAAAAGATTGGAGAAGTGATAAATTTTTAAGAAGATTAGAAGCTTTAATGGCTGTAGCAGATAAGAAACATAGTTTTATAATTTCTGGCACAGGTGACGTTTTAGAACCAGAGGATGGTATAATTGGAATTGGATCAGGCGGTAACTATGCTTTAGCTGCTGCAAAGGTATTAGCCGAAACTGATATGAGTGCGGAAGATATAGCTAGAAAGTCTATTAAAGTTGCATCTGACATATGTGTATTTACAAATAACAACGTTACAGTAGAAAAAGTTTAACATGGCGCCAACTAATAAAGTTACAAATCTAAAAGTAGTAAAAAATAAAAATAAAGAAACATCTAGAGTGAGCGCTTTATCACCTAGAGAAATTGTTTCTGAATTAGATAGATATGTTATAGGTCAAAAAGATGCGAAGAAAGCAGTTGCTGTTGCATTGAGAAATAGATGGAGAAGGCAAGCTTTATCAGATGAGATGAGAGATGAAGTTCTTCCGAAAAATATTTTAATGATTGGACCAACGGGTGTTGGTAAAACAGAGATTTCGAGAAGACTCTCGAAATTAGCGGAGGCTCCATTTATAAAAGTTGAAGCAACAAGATTTACAGAGGTAGGTTACGTTGGAAGAGATGTAGAACAAATCATTAGAGATTTAATTGAAATAGCTATTGCTATGGAGAGAGAAAAGAAGAGAAGAGAAGTCAAAGCAAAAGCAGAGTTAAAAGCTGAGGAGAAAGTATTAGACGCACTTGTAGGCAATAAAGCAAGTGTTGCTACAAGAGAGAGTTTTAGGAAAAGATTGAGAAATGGTGATCTAGATGACAATGAAATAGAAATAGAAGTACAAAATACTTCTTCTCCACTTCAAAGTTTTGAGATACCTGGGATGCCGGGCGGGAATGTTGGAATGGTGAATCTTGGAGACATTCTTGGAAAATCTATGGGTGGTAAAAAAGGTAAGAAGAAGAAGACGACTGTTAAGGAGTCACACGACATTCTTGTTGCGCAAGAATCAGACAAAATGATCGAAGAAGATAAGATTATTATTGAAGCAAAAAAAGCCACTGAAGAAAATGGGATAGTTTTCTTAGATGAGATAGATAAAGTTTCTGCAAGAAGTGATAGAGTTGGCGGTGACGTTTCAAGAGAGGGAGTGCAAAGAGACTTGCTACCTCTTATAGAAGGAACAACTGTAAGCACTAAGCACGGTCCAATTAAAACAGATCATATTTTATTCATTGCCTCAGGAGCATTTCAATTAGCAAAACCATCTGATTTATTGCCTGAATTACAAGGAAGGTTACCTATAAGAGTTGAGTTAGATGCTTTAAAGGAAGAAGATTTCAAAAGAATTCTTAAAGAGCCAGATAATAGTTTAATTAAACAATATAAAGAGCTTCTCAAAACAGAAAACGTAAATTTAGAATTTACGGATGACGGTATTGATATGCTTGCTAAAATATCGGCTGAAGTAAATTCTTCAGTTGAAAATATTGGAGCAAGAAGACTTCATACTATTATTGAAAAAGTTCTAGATGACATAAGCTTTAACGCAACTGATAAAACAGGTGAAACTATAACCGTTAATCAAAAATACGTACAAGATAATTTGGGTAATTTAGTAAAAGATACAGATCTTTCTAAGTTTATATTATAAATTCTTAAGCTTAATAAGGATAGCTCCATCGCCTCCATCTTTTTTTTCAGCCACTTCAATTGAAATAATATAATTATTTAATTCGACATCAGAACTTATAAATTCAGGTACTGAATACCTTAGTTTGCTAAGATCACTTGAAATATAAGTGTTCCAACTAGACTTTGAATGTAAACCCTTACCTGTTATTAATAAAATCTCTTTATATTTATTCTTAGAGCAAGAAATTATAATTTCTTTTACTTTTTTATTTGCTTCATCCAACGTGTAACCATGAAGATCAAATTTAAATCTTTCTTTTCTATTAATGGATTTGTTTCCTAAATCTTTATCGTAAACGTCAGTTGGATTTTTAATATAGGATTGCCATACTTCGCTATCTTCTTTTGAAAGATATTTTTTCTTAATCACTGACTAACGATTTCAGCTAGATACCAATTCGGACTTGAATTTTTAATGTTTTTAGTAAATTTCCAAACATCTGAAACAAATTTAATTTTATCTGCACTACCTTCGATAATCTTATCATTTTTATCTTTTTTGACAGAAATAACTTCAGCTACAAATTTTACTGTTGCAAATAGATCATCCTTAACTTTTTCATATTTTTCTACCGAAGATTCTTTTACTCCAATAAATGTGAATTCAGATTTTATGTTTTCTTTATCTCTTGCATCAATAGCACTTTTAAAATTATTGCTCATTGTTGCTGTTAAAAGACCTTTAAATTTTTTAGTATCTCCACTTGCAAAAGCTGTAAGAATAGTTTCATAAGCAATCTCTGCTCCTTTCAAAAATTCTTTTTTGTCTTTACCTTCTAAAGTTTCGAGGTTTTGTTTAACTGGTTTTATTTCTTTTTTTGATATATTGAATTTTTCCTCTGCAAAACTTGGATAAACTTTTGACTCATGTCCAGTTTTTCTCCCCAAAATACTTCTGAGTCGCAAGATTATAAATCCTGCGATCATTCCTAACAAAATTATATCAATATAACCAAAACTATTACTCATAATTTGATAAATATACATTAATCATATATTTTTGTATCAGACAAATGAACCCATTTTTTATATTTTTTATAGCTCTTCCTGCGCTTGAAATATTTCTATTTATTAAAATAGGAGGGCAAGTGGGTGCCTTAAATACTGTAGCGCTTATTTTTCTAACTGCGATAATTGGTGTCTATTATGCAAAATTACAAGGAATTCAAACTTTAAAATCTGGAATGGTTAATTTGTACCAAAAAAAAATGCCTATTTACGAAATAATGTCGGGGGCATCTATAGCTATAGCTGCACTCCTTCTGATAATACCAGGTTTTTTTACAGATTTAATTGGGTTCTTATTATTAATTCCTTTGACTAGAAGAATAATGCTTAGTTTTGTTTTAAAAAATAAATCTCAATCAGAAGTTAAACACGAAGACAAGACTATTGATGGAGAAATAGTGGATCATAAAAAAGATGAGCTATAAAATAATTGGAAAATATATAAAGGATTTAAACTTTAACATTCCTAACCCAAAAATATTTTTTCTTCTCTCTAAAAGTATATCTAACTACAAGATAAATATTGATATTAAAAGTGCCCAAGTTAAAAAAAATATAATTGAAGTGTTAACCAGTTTAAGCTTAACGCCGATAAAAGATGACTTTGAAAAAATAAATACTAAAATCATTTACGCTACTATTGTCGAGTTAGAAAATGAAAAAATTCAAAAAGATGAAATGGAGAAAATTATATTAATAAACATCCCAAGTGAAATTTATTCTGAATTAAGACAGATTTTTGTTTTTTTATTTGAAAATTCTGGTTTTAAAGATGTAAAAATAAATGAGTCTATCGATTTTGAAAAATTATATAAGATGAGAAAGGTTCAATAAAAGTTTTTTTTTAATTCCGACTTTAAAAAGTCTTCATGTTTTTTTATTTCATTTTCTGAGATTTTCACAATTGTTTTGTTATAATTTTTAGTCTTGTTTATACGCTGAGCTTCAATATTATTAGAAAGATCAAATTTTGGTTCTTTAGCATCTAATAAATTGATGTAGACTTCTCTTAACAACTCACAATCTAACAAAGCATTGTGTTTTGTCCTTCGCGAAAGATCTATGTTGAACTTTTTACACAATGCATCTAGTGAATTTGATGTACCAGGAAATTTATTTCTAGCGACTTCTAATGAGTCAATTACTAATTTTCTATCTATTTTTTCTTTTTTAAGTAATCCTAGTTCTCCATCTAAGAATCCTAAATCAAAAGTTGCATTATGAATTATGATTTTTTTGTTTTTTACAAAATTTAAAAATTCTTCAGAGATGATATCGAATGTATCTTTATCTTTTAAAAATTCTTCTGAAAAACCATGAACTTTAAATGCCTCACTTGGCACACTTCTTTTTGGATTAACCAATTTATGAAATACCTTTCCTGTAGGAATTAAATCTTTAGTTTCAATACAAGCAATCTCAACAACTCTATGGCCTTCTTTAAATGACAACCCTGTAGTTTCAGTATCTAAAAAGACTTCATTCATATTTAGATATTATAATTGATAGATTTTTTTTTAATATCTTTAAATTCTTTTCATTCACAACAACGTAATCGCAAAACTTAATTTTTTTATTATCTCTCATTTGCTTACTGTTTAACAAATTAAATAATTTTTTATCCCCATTCTTTGACTTAAATCTTTTTAATCTTAGTTGTTTTTTTGATTTTATAAAAATTATTTTATCAAAGTATTTCATAAGCTTGCTCTCAATCAAAAGTGGAATTTCATAAAATAAGAATTTTTTATTTTTATTTTTAACGGTAAATTTTTTCATTTTTTTCCTTACCAAAGGATGAATTATTTTTTCTAATTTTTTAAGTTCAGCACTATTATTAAAAATCATATTTTTGAGATTTTTTTTAATTTGATTATTGTTTTTTATTTTGAACTTTTTGCTAATTAAGTTTTTGAAACTAGAACTTTTATAGAGTTCTTTGACTGCACTATCAGCGCTAAATAAAGGACCATGCTTTGCAGACAAAATTTTGCTAGCTGTAGATTTACCTGATGCTAAAGAACCTGTGATACCGATTTTGATCATTTAAGTTTTGAATTCAATAGTTCGATTAATTTATCATCAATTTCTGGATTAATTTTATTCCATAAATAAAAAGATTTTTGACCTTGATAAATAAACATATCAAGACCATTGAAAACCTTTCTGCCTTCTTCTTTGAGAAATTTATATGTTTTTGTTTCTAACGGGTTATAAATAGTATCAATATAAACAACATTTTCTTTCGTACTTGAGAAGTTGAAATTAAAATCATCTCCATTATTTAAGCCCAAACTTGTAGCGTTAATAATTATATCAAATTTTTTTATTTCATCTTTTAAATTTTTCCAAGGAGCTATATTTAGATAGGTAAATCTTTTTTTTAAAAATATACATTTTTCATTAGTTCGGTTAGTTATTGAAATTTCTTTAACTCCTGATTTTTGAAGGGATAAAATAACCGAAGGAGATACTCCTCCTGCCCCAATAACCAGAGCGCTCTTATGTATGCTGCTATCAATCTCTTTAAGATATGCAGCCTGTAACCCAAATACATCGGTGTTTTCACCGACAATTTTATCATTGTCTAACAAAATAGTATTTACTGATCCCGTAAGTTCAGCATCATTAACGATCTTATCAGTTTGATTAATTATTTTTTGTTTAAAAGGTAAAGTAACATTAATGCCTGTTAATTCATGATTTCTGATTTTTCTTAAAATATCTTTTAAATCTTCATCTTTTGCTTCTATTATCGAATAGCTTGCGTCTAAATTGTATTTTTCAAACCAATACTTATGTAGCAAAGGTGACAAAGAATGTTTGATTGGGTTACCAATAATTCCAAATTTTTTTTTCATTTTTTGAATTGGTCTATATAATTAATTATTTCTTTAATGGGTAAACCCATAATCGAATCTCTATCTCCTTTTACATAATCAAACAATTCTAATCCGTCTGCCTCGATTTGGTATACTCCGTAAGCTAATAATGTTTCTGTTTTTATTTTATCTAAATATTTTGACAATAAAGAGTCGTCTAAATTTTTCATTTTTAATTCTGAAGAGTCGGTATGATTCCAAATCATAGCCCCGTTTTTAGAAATACAAACTGAACTAATTAAGTAGTGTATCGAATTGTTAAGCTTTTTTAGAATTGAGAAGGCTTCTTCTCTTGATTTAGGTTTATTAATTAATTCATTATTTAATGAAACAACACTATCAGCACCAAGCACTAAACGGTCTGGATTTTTATTACTTACTTTAATAGATTTTATTTCAGCAAGATTTTTAGAAATAATCAATGGATCAGCTCCTTCAGCAAGAAGCGAGCTTTTAATTTCATCTTCGTCCACACTTGAAACCATAACCTCGTTATCAATATTATATTTGTCTAAAATTTGTTTTCTAACACCACTTTTAGAAGCTAAAATTATTTTCATTTATTTTTTTTAATATCAATAATTTTTAGGATCGAAGCAGCTGTCTCTTCTACAGATCTCCTCGTAACATCAATTATTGGCCAATTATTTTTTTTAAAAAGTTTTTTAGAATCCTCAACCTCTTTTTTAATTGAATCTAAATCTGTATACTCTTTAAGTTTTTGATCTTTCATTATAGCTACTCTATTTCTTCTAATATCACATAATCTTTCCGGGTCTGCCACCAAACCTATTATACAAGAAATATTATTAGACTTTAAATTTTCAGGTATTTTTTGATCTAGTACTAAAGGGATGTTAACTGTTTTATATCCTCTATTAGCTAAATATATAGAAGTTGGAGTTTTGCTGGTTCTACTCACACCTAACAAAATTACATCTGCATTAATAATGTCATCTACTTTCTTTCCGTCATCATGTGACATCGTAAATTGTATAGCCTCTATTCTTTTATAATAGTCTTCATCTAAGACGTGTTGAGCGCTTGGTTTATGTATAGCTTTTTGGTTAAGTAATTTAGAAAAGCTTAATATTAAGTTTCCTAGAACACCAAAACAAGGAACAGAAAATTTTTCGCTTTGATTTGCCAGATATTTAGCCAATTTAGACTCAACGATTGTATATAATATTATAGTATTATCTATTTGGTCACATTCATTAATGATTTTATCAATTTGCTGCTCAGTTCTAACAAAAGCAAATTCTTTCTTATCATACTCAAAGTTAGCAAATTGAGATTTAAGAGATAAAAAAATTCTATCTAATGTTTCACCGGTTGAGTCAGACACAAGATATACATTGTATTTTTCGTTCATAACTTTGTTAATAAAATATTAATTAGTTAGTTTTCTACATATTTAAAAAAAAAGAAGAAAAAATAACTAACATTAATTAACACTATTTGAACATTTTGTTGAATGTTAATAATTTGGTTTTTTTGATGTTTATAAAATTAATAAACGTTCTAAAGTCACATATATCAAGCATAGTTATTAATGGTCCTATGTATAAAAAGTGTATAATTCGTTATATAACTAAGTAACAGGACCTAAAGCATTTATTACACTTAAAAAATTTTATTATTTAATGAGTAATCTTAAAGAAATATTAATAAATAAAAACATTTGTAAATCAGTTTGGTTTATGAGACAAGCAGGACGTTATTTACCTGAATTTCGAGAAATTAGATTACAAAATCAAAATTTTATTAATCTTTGCTTAAATAGCGAGTTAAGCTCAAAGATAACCCTACAACCCATCAATAGATTTAACTTAGACTCTGCAATAATATTTTCTGATATTTTGATGGTACCTTATGCACTTAATCAGAAAGTTGAATTTTTAAAAAATCATGGACCAAGATTAGAAAATTTTAATTTAGATAAATTTTTAAAAAATAATGATCTTGATTTTATTAAAAAACTTAAACCAGTTTATAAAGCGATAGAAATAACTAGAAAAAAATTAAATAAAGAAAAATCATTAATATCTTTCATTGGAGCCCCATGGACTTTATTAGTTTACATGATCGGAGTAAAACAAAATAAAAATGAAATTGATTTAGAAATAATTAATAAAAAAAAAAATGAAATTGATCTTATATTAGAAAAGTTAATCAATTATCTTTGTTTACATATCGAAAATCAAGTTAGAGCAGGAGCTGACGTTGTCCAAATTTTTGATTCTTGGGCCGGATTAATACCTCAAGAAGATCTTAACAACTTTTGTTATTCGCCAAATTCAAAAATTGTAGAGTTTTGTAGAAAGAAAGAAATACCTGTAATTTGTTTTCCAAGAGGTATTAAAAAAAATTATAAAGATTTTAATAATTTAGTAAAACCAGATGGAATAAATATTGATTATAATATTGATCCTAAGTGGGCTAAGGAAAACCTGAAAGACACAGTAATCCAAGGAGGGTTAAATCCAAAAATCTTATTATTACCAGATGAAGAAATCTACAGTAATACTAAAAAATATTTAGACGCATTCAAAGGTTTGCCTTATGTTTTTAATCTAGGACATGGTATGCTACCAGAAACAAACCCAGACAAAGTAAATAAACTAATAAAATTTTATAGAGAATATCAATAATGCAAAACGATCATCCAGAAGTAAAATTTGGTAAAACAGGTGTCCTTTTAATAAATTTAGGAACACCAGACTCCACGAGCTGGTGGGATATAAGGAAATATTTAAAGGAATTTTTATCTGACAGAAGGGTAATAGAGGTTAACCCTATATTGTGGCAAATTATTTTAAACTTATTTATACTCACCTTTAGACCGTCTAAAACAGCACACGCATACAAAAAAATTTGGAGAAAAGAATCAAACGAGTCTCCACTGCTTTACTTTACTAGGAACCAGGCAGAAAAATTAAATAAAAAAATAGGAAATGAAAAAATTTTTGTCGATTTCGCAATGAGATATGGAAACCCTAGTATAAAATCAAAACTAAATATTCTTAAAGATGCTGGGTGTGAAAATATAATTATTCTTCCTTTGTACCCACAATATGCAGCTGCAACAACAGCAACTGTTTGTGATGAGGTTTACAGATCACTTATGGGCATGAGGTGGCAGCCAAGTTTACAGGTTATACCTCATTATGAAAGTGAGCCAATATACATAGATGCGCTTATAAAAAGTGTTAAGGAAAAATTAGGAAGCATAAATTGGAAACCAGATTTAATTATTTCTTCATATCATGGTATTCCAAAAAAATATTTTGATAAAGGGGATCCTTATCATTGTTATTGTCATAAAACAACAAGACTCATGAAAGAGAACTTTAATGAAATAGATATACAGACTACTTTTCAGTCTAGGTTTGGTCCACAAGAGTGGTTAACACCTTACACAGATAAAACTTTAGAAAGCTTGCCTAGTAAAGGTGTCAAAAATTTATTAGTTATCTGCCCAGGTTTCGCTTCTGACTGTGTAGAAACCTTAGAGGAAATTGATATTCAGGGAAGAGAAAGCTTTATGGATAATGGTGGTGAAAATTTCGATTTAATACCATGCCTAAATGATAATACAGATCATATTAACTTGTTTGAAAAGCTAGTTAAAAAATATATTTAAAAATGAATACTTACCTCCTGTTCAAATCCTTACATCTTATAGCAGTTGTTTCATGGATGGCAGGACTTTTATATTTGCCGAGAATATTTGTTTATCATTCAGAGGCAGATCATGAGTCTCAGAAAACAATATTTAAGATAATGGAAAGAAAACTTTATAATTATATCATGATGCCGGCTATGTTGTTATCTTGGTTGTTTGGCATTTTATTAATACACAGTCTTGGATTTAGTATTTTTTCTGAATTGTGGATGCAATTAAAAACAGCATTAGTTATTATATTAACTTTTTATCATTTTTTACTTGGAAAATATCTTGGACAATTTGCAATAGATAATAATACTAAACCTTCTAAGTACTTTAGAATTATTAACGAGGTACCTACAATTATACTCATTGTTGTCGTATTTCTTGTTATTTTTAAACCATTATAAAAGGTCTTGAATTTTTCTAAAAAAAACATATATTTTTAATACTTCCCAAATAATCAACGCAATCACATGAACTTACAAGAATTAAAACAAAAGAACCCGGCCGAACTTATTAATGAGGCAGAAAAGCTTGGGATTGAGAACCCAAGCACACTAAGAAAACAGGAAATTCTCTTTGCTATATTAAAGAAATTAGCAGAAAAGAATGAGCAAATTACAGCTACAGGTGTGCTAGAAGTATTGCAAGACGGTTTTGGATTTCTTAGAGCAATTGAATCTAATTATTTGCCAGGACCTGATGATATTTATGTAAGTCCAAGCCAAATTAGAAGATTTGGTTTAAGAACAGGAGATTCAGTAGAAGGGGAAATTAGAGGGCCAAAAGATGCGGAAAGATATTTTGCTCTGTTAAAAGTAAATAAAATAAATTTTGATGAACCTGAAAAAGGAAAAAATAAAATTGCGTTTGATAACTTAACGCCCCTTTATCCAAATGAGAGGATAAAGCTAGAAGTTGAAAGCACAAAAGTTGAAAAAAAACCTGATAATACCGCAAGACTTATAGATTTGGTTAGTCCAATTGGTAAAGGACAACGTTCATTAATCGTTTCACCACCACGAGCTGGTAAAACAATAATTCTTCAAAACATTGCCCAATCGATTACAGCAAATCATCCTGAATGTTATTTAATGGTCCTTCTAATAGACGAAAGACCAGAAGAGGTAACAGATATGCAAAGATCGGTAAAAGGTGAAGTAGTAGCATCAACATTTGATGAACCAGCTTCAAGGCACGTAGCCGTAGCAGAGATGGTAATCGAAAAGGCCAAGAGATTGGTTGAACATAAGAAAGACGTAGTAATTTTATTAGACTCGATAACAAGATTAGGAAGGGCTTACAATGCTGTTATACCAAGCTCGGGAAAAGTTTTAACTGGTGGTGTTGATGCTAATGCACTTCAAAGACCTAAAAGATTTTTTGGTGCAGCCCGTAATGTAGAAGAAGGTGGTTCATTAACTATTATTTCTACAGCTTTAATCGACACAGGAAGTAGGATGGACGAAGTGATATTTGAAGAATTTAAAGGAACAGGTAATTCAGAATTGATTCTTGATAGAAAAGTAGCAGATAAAAGAATTTACCCAGCACTTGATATAACGAGATCAGGAACAAGAAGAGAAGAGTTGTTATTCCAAAAAGATGACCTTTCTAAAATGAACGTTCTAAGAAGAATAATTAGTCCAATGGGTACTATGGATGGAATCGAGTTTCTAATAGCAAAATTAAAAAATACAAAAAATAATGCCGACTTCTTTGACTCAATGAACAAATCTGCGAATTAATATTATTGTACCGTTTGATTGTTGAAATTCGTTTCGTGTAAATAAAAACTAATTATACTCTCTAGTGTTTCAACCTTGTTTTTTAAAGATTTTGACTCTAATAATTTTTGTTTTTCTTCATTAGTAATCGGAGCAATCATCGCCAAAGTATTAATTTTCTGAGATTGATCTAACTTTTCAAATTCTTTCCAATTTAATAAAAGTCCATTTCTCTTAAAAAATTTTTTTGTATTATCCATTAAAGACTTTGTATCAATCAGATTGTTTGTCTCGATATTATCTTCATTAAAATCTTTATAATCGACCTTAAATTCTCGGTATAATTTATCGTTGGAGATTTCCTCCAAAATTTTAAACCTTGAAATGCCTGTAAGGTTTATTAAAATTCTACCATCTTTACTTTTTTGATAATCACTTATCTTACCCAAACAACCTACTTGATAAACACTTCCGCTTTCTTTTTTAGATTGAACCATGCCCATTAATTTATCTCTTTCATAAGCATCATTAACTAAATTTAAATATCTTTCTTCGAATATATTTAATGGCAAGTTAGTCTTAGGAAAATAAATTACTCCACTTAATGGAAATACAGGAAGGATGGAAGGTAAACTTTTCATAGTTATATTATATAAAAAAAAATAACTTGCGGGTAGCGGCATTTTATAATAGTTGACCATTTGTTGCAGCCTATACTATAATAATTTTATTGCGGGCATAGCTCAGTGGTAGAGCGTCTCGTTGCCAACGAGAAGGTCGAGGGTTCGAACCCCTTTGCCCGCTCCAAAATTATGGAAGATTTATCCAAAAAAAAATGTGTTGCATGCGATGGTAATATTCTACCATTTGATACTAGTGAAATACATAAGTACTTAAAAAAAATTGATGATTGGGATGTAAAAAGCAATGAGGATAAAAGCTTTTATTTAATAAAAAATTTTAAATTTAAGAACTTTGACGAAAGTTTAAATTTTGTTAATAAAGTTGGAGAAATAGCCGAACAAGAAAATCATCATCCAGATATTTCCTTTGGTTGGGCCTATTGTAAGGTAAAAATTTATACCCATGCTATCAAAGGATTAGCTGAGAGTGATTTTATATTAGCAGCAAAAATTGATAAATTAGATTAATGATTGAAGTGTCTGATGCTGGTAAAAACCATTTTTATTTTAGCTTTATTGGCAGCATTAATAACTTCCTGATCTCTAACTGAACCACCTGGTTGCACAATTATTTTAACACCTGCTTTAATTAGGGCATTTATTCCATCAGCAAAAGGAAAGAATGCGTCCGACGCTGCTACTGAGCTTTTTATTTTTAAAGATTGAAACTGTTTTGCTTTTTGCACGGCAATCTTACAACTATCCAATCTGCTTGGTTGACCTGCCCCAATACCGATTGTTGAAAAATTATTACATAATACTATTGCATTAGATTTTACATATTTACAAATATTAAATGCAAATTTTATTTCATCTAATTCTTTTTTGTTTGGTTTTAATTTAGTAACGCATTTCAATTTTTTTTTATCTATTACAATATTATCTTTACTTTGTATTAAAAAAGAACCATCAAATGTTTTTATAGAAGAGAGATTTTTTAGATTAAAATTAGAGATATCAATAATTCTTAAATTTTTCTTTTTTTTAAGAATATTCAAGGCATCTTTATTAAATCCTTTAGCAAGAATAACTTCTAAAAAGTTTTTATTTATTTCTAAGGCTTCTTTTTTATTAATCCTATAGTTACAAGCTACAACACTACCAAATGCACTAATAGGATCTGAAGCATAAGCATTTTTAAAAGAGATTAAAGGAACTTTATTTTCTGATACACCACAAGGGTTCGCATGTTTAATAATAACTGTTCCAGAATTTTTCTTTAAAGAATTTAAAATTTCTAATGAGGCAAACATATCATTGTAATTGTTGAAGCTCAGCTCTTTACCATGAATTTGATCAAATTTTAAATGTTTGTCATTATAGTCATTTACATAAATTGAACTTTGTTGATGCGGATTTTCACCATATCTCAAATTTTGCAATTTTTTACCAAAAATTGTTTTTCTCTCAGGAAATTCAATTTTAAGTTTTTTATTAAACCAATTGGCAATCATTGCATCATAATATGCTGTTAACCCAAATGCTTTTGAGGACATTAATTCTCTGAATTTTAGGGAGGTTTTCCCTTTAAGATTTTCTAATTCTTTTATTAAAGATCCATAATCATCTTTGCTTGTTATAATTATTACGTTACTAAAGTTTTTTGCTGCGGCCCTTACCATTGTTGGTCCACCAATATCAATATTTTCAATAATTTTTTTTGGATTTTTTGAGTTTAAAACAATTTTCTGAAAAGGATAAAAGTTAACAACTATTAGGTCAATAGCGGGAAAATTTTGTTTTGACATTTCATTTTTGTGTTTTTTATTTTGCCTATCATGAAGAATTCCCGCATGTATTTTTGGGTGTAGTGTTTTAACTCTCCCATCCAACATTTCTTTAAAACCGGTAAATTTAGATATCTCTGTACATTGAAATCCTAGCTTTTTAATTGAAGCATAAGTTCCACCTGAACTTATAATATTAATATTAAACTTTTTAAGAGTTTTAAGGAGTGAAACCAAGTTTTCTTTATTAGAAACTGATATCAACGCATTTCTTATTTTTAAATTCATGATTAAATTCTTTTTTTTATTTCCCAATTAAAAGTTTTATTTTTATTAACTAAATTACCACTAATTGTTATACAAGTATTATCTAATATTTTTTTTTCACCTAAAAATATACTTCTTTCAATTTCTAAATTTTCATCATTAATTGTAAAGATGAGTGATTTGTTTTTAGAAATTTGAATTAGAGCGCTATTACCGCTCATTGTCTTAACAGCACTCAGCTCTGGATTAATATGAAATCTAAATGCATATCTTATTGGATATCCATCTTTTGCTTTAATGATATGATCTACCCCTTTTAAATAGTTGTTCTCCTTATCTACATAAATTTCTCTTTTATGAGTGCATCCAAACTTTTTCTCGTACCCATTATTAGAAGATGAACAACCGATTAGCCCATTGTCATCTTTGTAAAAAAATTCAAACGATTTAAATGTGTCTTTAATAGAGTTCCCAAAAATATTATTTATTATTTCGCTTTTCTCAAATTTTGTGACAGATGTATCATTAATACTTAATGTTGATTGGCATGCTGTAAGTTTGCTAAGAGCCTCAGCCCTTTTAGAAATGTGACTACCGAATCCTGAATTCGTTATAATTTTTATTCCATCTAAAAAATATTCAAAAGAAAGAGGTCCTGATTGGTATGAATTTGAAAATTTTTTCTTTGGTGGTTTTTCAGTGTCTATTAATAAAAAATGATTTTTATATTTTATCTTACATAAACCACCCAGGTTAGTATTTTTACTATTAGGTTTAAATTCTTCTAAGTATTTTTGAATTTGATTTATGGTTACATTAGAATTCCCATTAAATAGCGGTAATTGATCATCCGGAGTTTTTATAAAATGAATACAATTTAGATTTTTATCTATAATGTCTTGTAAAAATTCAGGTACATATTTCTGACTATCTTTTATAAGCTCTTTACAAAATATTAAATATTTTACAAAAAATATTAAATCACCCGGATTTCGTGATAGTGGAAAACCATCACTGTCAAAAAAATCCTTTATTAATGTCTCTAGTTCTTTGATACCAATATTAAAATTTTCCTCATACTCTTTAAAAACAAGTCCTGTTACAATAATCGAAGTTAAAATCTCCACTTTTTTTTTAGGATCACTTTCAAAAATTATATTTTTTTTTAGATGATTGGTTTGGGCAATTATACTATTTAGAAAATTTTTCCTAAAATCAAAAGTACTATTATTTAAAATAATATCTATATTCAAAATCCAGCTAATAATTCTTTTACTTAATATTGAAGTTTCCCAAATATTTTTTTTATATTTTGAATTTTTTAGCATCCAAATATAAATAATTTTTTTTATTTTGGCTTGGTCAGTTTTTCTATTTATAAGGCTAAGCCAAAAAAAACTATGCATTTGTTCTGTATCTTTTTTTTTATTTTCTAACCAAAAAATATTTGGATCTATATCTTTAATCTTAAATGAGTGAGTTTTATATGAGGTGATAATTGATAATAAAAATGAATTTGGATTATAATAGACTTGTTGCGGCGTTTTAGACTCCAAAGATTTATTATAGTTTTTTGATGAAAAATATATTTTTTTTAAAAATTTGATTAATGTTATTTGGCAAGCAATGAAATAAAAGTAGACACTTTTCAGTCCAAACATTTATTAATTATTTCTAAGAGTTTCTATATTTTTTTTAAGGTCACCCTTATTTTCATTAAAGATAGTTGACCCTGATACAAGAATATTCGCGCCAGCACTTTTTGCTTTAGAACAGTTTTCAAAATTAATTCCGCCATCTATCTCAACATCTACATTTAAATTATTTTTATTAATTAATTCTCTTACAGCCTTAGTTTTTTCTAAAACCTCTGGCATAAATTTTTGACCTCCAAATCCAGGTTCTACACTCATAATTAAAACCAAGTCTATTTGATTTAAATAATCCTTTATCAAATCAATTTTTGATTTCGGTTTTAGTGAAATACCTACTTTTTTATTATGCTCTTTAATTAATTTAATTGTTTTAGAAACATCAGAGGTTGCTTCTGGGTGAAAAGTGATAATATCTGCTCCGGCATTAGCAAAGTCTTTGATAAAATTATCAACGGGTGAAATCATTAGATGAACATCAAATATCTTTTTTGTAAGAGGTCTAAGTTTTTTTATTACATCTGGTCCAATAGTTAAATTTGGGACAAAATGTCCATCCATCACATCAATATGAATATAGTCAGCTCCAGCTTTTTCTAATGAAATTACTTCTTCGCCTAATTTGCTAAAATCAGCGGACAAAACTGACGGTGAAATTTTAATCAAACTGCTCATATTTTGTTTATATTTTAAACTAAAACTTTGTCAAAAAAATTAAAAGTTTAGTTGAATAACTGATATAGCTGTCTTGAAAAATCGCTTTCTAAGGGAAACGCTAACATTCCCCATACGTCATAACCTAAAATGTATGGCATAGCGTAAAATCTAAAAAGGTAAAAAAACCATGCAACATAAAGTGCAACAAAAGGTCCAAATAAAAAACTTGGGGTTATAAATTTGAAAAGGTTTATGATCGGATTAGTGTATTTAACAAAAACTCTCATAAAGAAGAAAGTAGAGTCTTCTCGTTGAAATATGTTCATAAAAGCTCTGCCAATCAAAGTCCACATTATTGTTCCAAGAACATAATCTAAAACAATTGCCCAAGTAGGTATCATATTTTTAAAATATCATGATTTAGTCAAAAAAAAAGGGGCGAAAAAATCGCCCCTTTTAATTCTAAATAATTAGTTGGTACTACTGTCTACCAAGGATTGGTTTACCCGTTGGTATTCTAGTATCATCTACCATTTTCTGTACAGAAGGAGATGGTTCTTTAGTCATTAAACTAACTACAACCATTACTACTAAACAGATAGGAGCACCGATTAATCCAAATCTTAAGTGGTCGATACCTAAGAATGGAGTATTCACTCCGCCCCAAATTGGTACTGAGAATTTAGGGAACACCCACGTTAAGTATAATGTTCCTGATATAATTCCCGCCATGATACCAGCGATTGCACCTTGTCTTGTAGCTCTCTTCCACCATACACCAAGTACAAGTGGGAAGAATAAGCCTGACATCGCAAAGTCAAACGCCCAAGCAACCGAACCTAAGATACTTGTTAGCCTGAAAGAGGCTATGTAAGCACCAGCAGCTCCGATTATTACTAATAGTACACGAGCAACTAAAAGTCTTTTAGCTGTATCAGCTTTTGGATCTATGATTTTGTAGTAAATATCATGAGATAAAGCATTTGATATCGCTAACACAAGACCATCTGCAGTTGACATGGCAGCAGCCATACCACCAGCAAACACTAGTCCAGAGATTACGAACGGTAGTCCCGCTACTTCTGGAGTAGCTAATACTACAACGTCACCTCTCATGAACCATTCGTTCAACTGAAGTATACCGTCACCATTAAAGTCTGCAATAAATACTTGTTTAACTTCAGACCATCTTTGTACCCACTCTATCGACTGAACTTCAGAAATAGATTTTCCGATAATTCCAGTTGGTAGATTTGGATCCATCAATGCCAACTTAGACAATGTCGCTAACATAGGCGCTGAAGAGTAAAGTAAGAAAATAAAGAATAGCGACCAAGCTACTGATTTTCTTGCTGCTCTAACAGAAGGAGTTGTAAAGTATCTCATTAAGATATGAGGTAACGATGCAGTTCCCACCATCATACAAATCGCTAACGATAAGTATTTCCAGACAGCCATTCCACCTTCAGGTACTCCAGAGTGAGATCCAGAGATGTATTTCAATCCTCCTGGTACCCCAGCTGCTTTCATATCTGCGGCGCTGTTTTTAACTAGTCCAAATTGTTGTTCAAGTTCACCAAGTCTTGCAACTTCATCACCTAACATTAAGTGAGGGAAAATTCCTCCACCAACATTAGAACTGATCCAGAATACTGGTATCAAGTAAGCGATGATTAATACAATGTACTGAGCAACCTGAGTCCAAGTTACGGCTCTCATTCCTCCAAGCATTGAACAGATAAGGATACTTATTAATCCTACCCATACACCTGCTTCGAATGGAATACCAAGAGCTCTAGAAGCAATTGTTCCCGTAGCATTAATTTGCGCTGTTACGTAAGTAAATGATGCTATGAAAAGCACGAATACAGAGCAAGCTCTTACGAGATTACCACCGTATCGTGTTCCGATAAAATCAGGAACTGTGTAACATCCAAATTTTCTTAGGTACGGAGCCATTAGAGTTGCAACAAGTACGTATCCACCTGTCCAACCTACTAAGAAGGCCATATAAGTATAACCACCAAAGTAAACTCCACCCGCTAAGGCTACGAAAGAAGCACCTGACATCCAGTCAGCTGCTGTTGCCATCCCGTTAAATACGGTTGGCACTTGTCTTCCTGCAACATAGTAGGCATCTACATTTATGGTTCGTGATAAATACCCGATTAAGGCATATATACAAACCGTGAAAGCCACGAACATCACTCCGATGTTTTTAGCTGACACACCTGCTTGTTCCGCAATAGCCATCAAAATGATGAATACTAAGAAACCACCAGTGTAGGTCCCGTATATTTTAGGAAGGTTTTTTATAAAATCACCTTTAAACATTAGTCATCTCCTCTCTCAGAGTAGCCATGTTCTTCATCGATTTTTTCTTGTTTATTCGCTGTCCAAAACAAAATTATCACAAAGGCAAGAAGTGAACCTTGCGCTGTCATGTAATATGCTAAAGGATAGCCAAGAAAAGACATCGTGTTCAGTTCAGAACCGAACATGAAGACAACTAACGAGAAGAAAGCCCAAAGAGCCAATGTTACAAACATGTGGTTCTTAGTCTTTTCCCAATATGCGTCTTTATTTGACATATTTCCCCCTATTTATTTTTAACTTTTTACGTAAAAAGTACTTTAATTGGTGAAACCATACCCATTATGAGTTGAATTAAAAGGGAAAAAAGGACCCTAAAACCAATTTGAAGTGCTATAACATAAGCAAAATAAGGGTTTTTAAAATACAACGTGAAATTGAATCTAGAAAAACTTAGAATTACTCTAAAAACCATGGGAGAGTATTTATTCCCTGTAGAGAAAGTAACAAGTTATTTTAAAAGCATAAAATCAAAAAAAGATCTTCAAAAATTTATTCAACAAAGATCAGCACACGTAACACAGACTACCTTGTACGGTTACTTGAAGACAAGAATAGGCGTCAAATTTACAGCAATGGTCGAAGATGATGTTTTTTCTAAATCAATAAATATTGCCAAATGGAATATTTACATGACATCCTTAGCAGACTGTAGTTTATATGTTTTTTCTTATTTGATAGCAGAAAAAAATCTAAAAGAAAATGATTGTAAAGAAATTTATCTAGACATTTTAGAAAATGAAAAAGAAAACGGTTTAACTGATGAAATTTATCAAAGAGCAAAACAAGAATTTTTAAATCGATACGATAAAATAGATTTTAACAAATATTATTTAGAAAATCCTTTTAGAGAGAGCTGTTTGGCACTTTATAATTGGGCGCCGATTGCAGATGAATTAAAAATTTTAGATAAAGAGATAGTTTTAAATTCTATGAGATTAAAATGGAATTTAAAAATTGATGAATTTAAAAATTTAACTAAAAATTTAAAATTTAATTAATCTTTATTTTGTCTATTCTCTACTAATGAAGCAACCACACTTGGATCTGCCAACGTTGTTGTGTCACCTAAATTATCTGGTTCATTAGCTGCAATTTTTCTTAAAATTCTTCTCATAATTTTTCCAGATCTTGTTTTAGGCAAACCTGGTGCAAATTGAATTACATCTGGATAACAAATAGGGCCTATTTGTTTTCTTACCCATTGTTTTAAATCTCTTTCTAAATCGCCAGTTGGATTTTCTCCAGCATTTAAAGTTACATAACAATATAATCCGTTTCCTTTAATACTATGTGGGAAACCAACAACTGCAGCTTCAGCTACTTTTGGATGAGCTACAAAAGCACTTTCAATTTCAGCTGTACCAAGGTTATGTCCTGATACAATAATTACATCATCAACACGTCCTGTAATCCAATAGTATCCATCTTTATCTCTTCTACAGCCATCTCCAGTAAAATATTTTCCATCAAACTGAGAAAAATACGTATCAATAAATCTTTGATGATCACCGTAAACAGTTCTCATTTGTCCAGGCCAAGATCCAGCCATACATAATCTTCCCTGACCTTCGCCCTTAATAATTTTTCCGTCTTTATCTACTAATACTGGTTTAATTCCATAGAACGGCTTTGTAGCAGATCCTGGTTTTAAATCGATCGCACCTGGTTGAGGAGCGATCAATATCCCCCCTGTTTCTGTTTGCCACCAAGTATCAACTATCGGACATCTTGAGTCGCCTACTGTCTTGTAATACCACATCCATGCTTCAGGATTAATGGGCTCACCGACCGTTCCTAATAATTTCAAAGATTTTCTACTTGTTTTTTTTACTGGACCGTCTCCTTCTCTCATCAAAGCACGAATAGCGGTGGGAGCAGTATAAAATGTGTTAACTTTATATTTATCGACGATTTGCCACCATCGTGAATTGTCAGGATAATTTGGCACACCTTCAAACATAATTGTGGTTGCTCCATTAGCAAGCGGACCATAAATAATATAGCTGTGACCAGTCACCCACCCAATGTCAGCTGTGCACCAATAAATATCGTTAGGCTTGTAATCAAAAATATACTGATGAGTCATAGAAGCGTAAACCATGTAACCACCTGTTGTATGTAAAACTCCTTTTGGTTTACCAGTAGAACCTGAAGTATAAAGAATAAATAATGGATCTTCTGCACTCATTTCTTCAGGATCACATTTTGTTGGAACAGAGGAGATTAATTTTTTGTATGAAACATCTCTTTCTTCATTCCAATTAACTTGATTGCCTGTTCTTTCAACAACAACACATTTCTTTACGTTTGGACACTGATCCAGTGCTTCATCAGCTATTTTTTTTAAAGGAATAATCTTTCCACCTCTCACACCTTCATCTGCAGTAATTAAATATTCTGACTCACAATCTGTAATTCTTGTCGCAATAGAGTCAGGTGAAAAACCACCAAAAATAATAGAGTGAATCGCACCTATTCTTGCACATGCAAGCATAATGTATGCTAGCTCTGGTATCATGGTTAAGTAAATTGTAACTCGATCACCTTTTTGAACGCCTAAACTTTTTAGACCATTAGCTGCTTTACAAACATTTTGATGTAATTCTCTGTAAGAAATTTTCTTGGAGTCAGCTGGATCATCTCCAACCCAAATGATTGCAGTTTTACTTGAATTTTTTTTAAGATGACGATCTATACAATTAGCTGAAGCGTTAAGAGTTCCATCGTAGTACCATTTAATTTTAACGTCATCCTTACTGTATTTTACATCCTTAATTTTTGAGTATTTTTTTATCCAAGTAATTCTTTTCCCTTCTTTTGCCCAAAACTTTTCATTTTCTTTAATTGAAAGCTTATATTTTTTTAAATATTGAGATTTATTTGCATATGCGTGGTTAGCCCAGCTATCAGAAACTTTAATTAGAGATTTCCCGTCTCCATCTTCAATTAGTTTTGGCGCTTTAAAACTTAACTTTCTAGGTTTCTTAGATTTTCTGGATTTTGTTTTTGATTTTTTTCTAGTTTTTTTTCTAGACTTTGATACTTTTCTAGATTTCTTAACTTTTCTAGATTTTTTTACTTTTTTCTTTTTCTTTCTTTTCTTTTTGGGCACAATTTCTCCTAAACAGAATTCATTTTACTCATCTTATCTATTATTTTCCAGCTTTTATAATCAATTTGCATAACTGACAATCTGCTTTGTTTGATAAGCGGTAAACGAGAAAGAGCCTTATTTTTTTTGATTTTTTCTAAGGTAACTGGAATTTTTAGACGTTTTTTAAACTTAACTTGGACAGCTACAAATCTCTTTTTAGGGTCAGTTTTATCTATAAACGCTTCTTTGATAACCTCTACAATACCCACAATTTCTTTACCTATGTTGGAATGATAAAAATAACACAAATCTCCAACTCTCATTTTTTTAAGATTATTGGCTGCTTGAAAATTTCTTACACCATCCCATTTGGTTCCTTTGGTTCCCGACTTTTCTTGTTGATCTAAAGACCAAACATCTGGTTCAGATTTTATTAACCAATACTGCATTAAAGTTTTAAACCTGGCCCTTTCATGTAAGGTGCACTGCTATCTAGAGGCCACCTAGATTTAGCTGGAATATCTATCTCATTGATAAGATTTTTCTTAAATCTTTGTATTCCAGCCCACGCAATCATAGCTGCATTGTCACCGCAAAATTTTTTATCAGGGAATATAGCCTTAAACTTTATTTCTTTTGAAAGCTTAATAATATTTTCTCTTATTGAATTATTGGCAGCAACACCACCTGCTACAACAAAATGAAAATTTTTTACTTTTGTTTTTTCAGAAAATATTTCAGCAGCAATTTTAGTTTTTTTATACAAAATTTTATTAATAGTTTTTTGAAAAGAAGCAGCTAAATTATATTTTAATTTTTCATTCCCATTAATCTTCTTAGATTCTCTTAGTACAGCTGTTTTAAGACCAGCGAAGGATAAATTGCAACCAGCTTTATTAATAATTGGTTCAGGCAATTTAAAAAAATTTTCATCACCTTTTTTTGCATACTTTTCTACATTAGGTCCACCCGGATAACCCAAGTCTAACATTTTAGAAGTTTTATCAAACGCTTCTCCGAGCGCATCATCAATAGTAGTACCTAATTGTTCGTACTTATTTACATCTTTAACTATTAAATATTGTGAGTGACCTCCAGATATCAATAACAACAAATAAGGAAAATTTATTTTTTCTACAAGGCCAGGACTTAAAGCATGCCCCTCTAAATGATTAACTCCTATAAATGGTTTTTGTGCAAAAGCCGCTATAGATTTTCCAATATTCAAACCAACTGTAAGACATACGATTAAACCGGGACCAGCAGTTGCTGCCACACCATCAATTTCATTAATTGAAATTTTACTTTCAGATAAAGCAGAGTCTATTATAAATTCAATATTTTCTAAGTGAGCTCTTGCAGCTAACTCAGGAACAACTCCTCCGAACTTATTATGTTCTTCAATTTGACTTGAAACAATATTAGATAAAATATCTGCGGTGCCGTTATCATTTTCTCTTATAACAGCCGCAGCTGTTTCATCACAACTAGTTTCTATTCCTAAAAAAGTTAGTTTTTTCGTCATCGTGCGTTCATTAATAAGATAGTATAAATTAGTTCTTAAAAATATATAAACGTTTAATGACTAAAATTACAATTGGCGCGAGGGGTAGTAAACTTTCATTAGCTTATGTGGCTAAAGTGAAAGATTTATTATTACAAGAGCATAAAAATCTTAAAGAAAATGACATAACTATTCAAACCATAAAAACGTCAGGCGATATTAATCAAAACATAAAACTTTCTGAAATTGGGGGTAAAAATATGTTCTGCAAAGAGATTGAAGAAAAATTACTAAAAGATGAAATTGATATAGCTGTTCATTCGTTAAAAGATATGGAGTCAATTGAAAATCACAATTTACTAATTGGAGCCTTTATAAAAAGAAATGATTTTAGAGATGTCATCGTAAGTAAAAAAATTAAGAACCTAAAAGAATTAAACAACCAATTTAAAATTGGATCATCTTCAAGGAGAAGAGAACTACAATTAAAAAAGATTAGTAAAAAAATTATGGTTGAAAATATTCGAGGGAACATTGATACCAGAATAAGGAAAATAGATGAAAATGAACTAGACGGTTTAATTTTAGCTGCCGCAGGTTTAAAGTCCTTAAATTTGGATAACAAAATAGCTTTTACATTTGAAACAGAGCAAGTTTTGCCGGCTGTAGGTCAAGGGGTAATAGCAGTTCAATGTAAAAAGGATAATGATAATATTAAAAATCTTTTGAAAAAGATTAATCATAATGAAACAGAGCTTTGTGCAAAAGCCGAGAGATCACTATTAAAAACAATTGGAGGAGATTGTGAAACCGCTATTGGAGGTTTAGCTATTATAAGAGATAACAAGGTAACATTAAGAGCACAATTATTTTCTGATATAGGTGACGAGAGTTTTGAATATGAAACTAATGGAAATTTGAATGAAGTGATATCAATAGGTAAAAAAGTTGGTGAACAGATTCTATTAAAAGCTGGAGATAAATTTAAAAAAAGATGAATATATTAATTACGCGACCTTTAATTGACGCCGAAGATTTGATGGGAAGATTATTTTCTTTAGGTCATAAAATTATTCACATACCAACGTTAAAAGTTAAACCTATTATTAATCAGGAATTCGACGCAAAAAATTATGATGCTTTTATATTTACAAGTGCAAATGCGATTAGAAATTTTAAATTACTAAATGAAGATAAAAAAAAACTTTGTTTTTGTGTTGGTTCAATCACAGAAAAATTAGTTAGGCAAAAAGGTTATCTTAATACTATTTCCGCTGGGGGAAATGTGAATGCTTTAAAGAATATTATTTTAAATTCTGACTTTGATAAGAGTATGAAAATTGGTTATTTTTGTGGCGATTATATTTCTACAGATTTAGATTTAGACTTAAAGAGGGAAGGATATCTCATCGATAAAGTAATTAACTACTCTTCCGAAAAAATTGTTGATCTTAATAATGAGAATGAAAAAATCTTAAACAATCATCCTCCCGACATAATTTTTGTTTATTCCAAAAGAAGTGCAGAAAGTTTTGTAGAATTAGTTAAAAAATATAGCTTGAATGGTTTAATGACAGGCTCAAGAGTATTATGTATAAGTGAAAAAGTTTTGAACGTATTTAAGCAATTAGGGTGGAAAAAATTAGAAATATTCGAACCAGGTGAAGAAATTATAAAATTAGGATCATAATGGAAGTTTTACAAAATTTTAAGAATTTATTCTTTGATGTTTGGACTAAAGGAATTTCTGGAGTAAACATTTCAGAAATAATTATAGCATTAGCAATTTTTTTATTTTTTCTACTATTAAGAGGAATTTTTTCAAAATTTGTTGTGAAGCGACTTGAAAATTATGTTTCAAAATCTTCAAATAATTTTGATAACTCACTTGTCCTATCAATGGAAGGACCAGCTAAATTTTTTCCTATCGTTTTAGGATTTTTTGTTTCCACAAGTTATTTAACTGTTGAAACACAAGCGGCAGAACTCTTAGAGACAATTAATCGATCTTTAATAACTATATTAATATTTTGGACATTTCATCAAGTTATTGGACCTTTATCTGTGGTTATCAAATCAGTTGGAGGTCTGCTTTCAAAAGACTTAATAAATTGGATCATAAAAGCTATAAAGGTTTTGATTTTTATTTTAGGAGCCGCAGCAGTCCTAGAGCTTTGGGGAATAAAAATTGGTCCCATTATTGCTGGTTTAGGTTTATTTGGTGTAGCGGTTGCACTAGGAGCTCAAGATCTTTTTAAAAATTTGATTTCAGGCATATTAGTTTTGGTTGAGAGAAGATTTCAAGTTGGTGATTGGATATATGTTGAAGGAGTTATCGAGGGAACTGTAGAGAGTATCGGCTTTAGATCAACTGTAGTAAGAAGGTTTGATAAATCTTTAGCAACAATTCCAAATTTTCAATTTGCCGAAAATGCAGTGATTAATAATACTCAAACAACAAATAGAAGAATTAATTGGACAATCGGTTTAGAGTATCGAACTACTAGCGAACAATTAAAAAATATTAAGAAAGAAATTGAAGAATATATAAAAAAAAGTGATGATTTCGTTAAATCTGAAGATACTTTGTTATCAGTTAAAATAGACCAATTTGCTGCAAGCTCTATAGATATAAGACTAATTTGTTTTACAAAAACAAAGTATTTTCAAGAATGGCTTAATGTGAAAGATACTTTGGCTTTAGAGGTTAAAAACATTGTAGAAAAAAATAAAGCTTCATTTGCCTTCCCAAGTACATCAGTTTATGTGGAGAAAAATTAATGAAATCAGTTTTAATATTGTTCGATAATATAATTACGCTTTACATATGGATATTGATTATAAATGCAGTTATAAGTTGGTTGGTCGCCTTCAACATTCTAAACACAGGAAATAGGTTTGTTTATGCTGTTCTTGATTTTTCTTACAGATTAACGGCCCCAGCTCTTAACTATATAAGAAGATTTCTTCCAAACTTAGGTGCGATAGATATTTCTCCTGTAATATTAATCTTAGCACTAATGTTTTTAAGAAATTTTATTTTTGAAATGTTTGCCCCAAGTTTATTTTAACGATGATTATTGATGGAAAAAAAGAGGCTGAAATTTTAAGACAAGAGATTAAAAAAGAAATTGAGTCACTAAAATCTAAAAACAAAAGAGTCCCTGGATTAACAGTTATATTAATTGGTGATTTCGCGCCAAGCCAGATTTACGTTAAGAACAAAGAAAAAAGCGCCAGAGAGGTTGGAATTAATTCAAATGTTGTCAGATACTCTAAAGAGGTTACAGAAGAAGAAATTTTAAAAAAGATTGAAGAACTTAACAATAACACTGACGTTTCTGGCATACTAGTCCAACTACCTTTGCCTCCTCAAATTAATAAGGAAAAAATTATTAATGCTGTAAGTCCCAAAAAAGACGTAGATGGATTTCATCCTATAAATGTTGGTAATCTTTCATCTGGTCATAATGCTTTAGTTCCTTGTACACCTTTAGGATGCTTGTATTTGATAAAAAAGGTTGAAAAAAATCTATCAGGAAAACATGCGGTTATTATTGGTAGATCTAATTTAAATGGTAAACCTATGGCTCAATTACTTCTAAAAGAAAATTGTACAGTCACAATTGTTCACTCAAAAACAAAAGATTTAAAGCAAGAGTGTTTAAAAGCTGATATTCTAGTTGCTGCAGTTGGAGTAGCTAAGTTAGTGAAAGAAGATTGGGTAAAAAAAAACTCAATAATTATTGATGTAGGAATAAATAAAGTGGGAGATAAAATTGTTGGCGATGTTGATTTTGATGCCATAAAAGATAAATCCAAAGCTATAACTCCAGTACCTGGCGGAGTGGGACCAATGACTATTGCTTGTTTACTTAAAAATACTCTAGACTGTTTTAAAGCTCGTTAGACTTTGTTTTATCAATTTTTAAGTACTTACTGTTTCTAAATCTAATTATTACAGTTGCTAAGGCCACGATTAAAATTGCAACAGATATATAAATTAAGTTCGTGGGATCACTCTCTTTGTCTTGCAATATAATAAATCGGGCTAAGGCTGTTATTGCAATTACTAAAGGATAAGTAATTCTAACTGCTCTTGTTTCCCAATAAGATCTAACTAATCCAATAACCTCTATGTAGATGAACATTAAAAGTAGGTCTGCTAATGTAATATCTCTATTCTCGTACATTTCTTTCATCTCCAAAAAGAAAGCAATAATTGTTGAGATTAAGACAATTACAACGGCAACTAGTTGAATATTTCGAATCGAATTGTTCATTTAATAGTATTGTATCAAAAATTTAACTTTTATTTAACTGTTTAGAATGAAATTTTATAAAATTTTCAACTTTTTTCTTATTAAAGGTTTTATTTTCTTCAAAAGAAACTTTTTTCATTGAATAAGCTTTGTTTTTTGTTTTCCTTGAAAGAATTGCAATATTTCCCTTGTACAAGCTCAAAACTATTTCTCCAGAAACCTGACTCTTTTTTTTATCAATTATTTTTTGAAGTTTAATTCTTTTTTTGGAAAACCAATATCCATTGTAAACTAATTCAGCATACTCAGGCATAACTCTCTCTTTTTCGTGGGCTGTTTTTTTATCCAAAGTTACTGACTCCATCGCTCTATGTGCAGCATACAACAAAGTTCCACCAGGCGTTTCGTAAACACCTCTTGATTTAATACCAATAAATCTATTTTCAACAAGATCTACTCTTCCAACACCATTTTTCCCAGCAAGAGTATTCAATTTATTTAAAAGTTTATCAGGCCTTAGTTTCCTCCCATTCACAGCAATTGGATCACTACTTTTAAATGTAATTTTTACTTTTATTTTTTTATTTGGAGCTTTTTCTGGTGAAACAGTTCTTTGAAAAATAAATTCTGGTGCAGAATTTTTTGGATCTTCTAAAACTTTTCCCTCAGTAGAAGTATGAAAAATATTATCATCAATAGAGAAAGGTGGAGCACCTTTTTTGTCTTTAGGTATTGGAATATTATTTTTTTTGGCATATTTAATTAAATCTGCTCTAGATTGTAATTTCCATTCTCTCCATGGAGCAATAGTTTTAATTTTTTTACCACCAAAAAAAGCATAACCAAGTTCAAACCTTACCTGGTCATTTCCTTTTCCCGTAGCTCCGTGTGATACAGCATACGCTTTAAATTTTTTTGCTATTTCAATCTGCCTTTTAGCAATCAAAGGTCTTGCTATCGATGTTCCAAGCAAATAAACTCCTTCATAAACTGCATGAGCTCTTATCATGGGAAAGACATAATTTTTAACAAAAATATTCTTTAGATCTTCAATAATTATTTTTTTAACACCTAGGCGCTTAGCATTTCTTATGATTTTTTTTCTATCAATTTTCTGCCCAATATCAGAAGTGTAAGCAATAACTTCTGCTTTATAGTTTTCTTGCAACCATCTAAGAATAATCGAGGTATCTAAACCTCCTGAATAAGCTAAAACAATTTTTTTCATTTAGCTGCAGGCTTTTTTTGCTGTGTTATAAGCTTTTGTGAATCCCATCATCGAATAATGGTCAGTAGTTTCTGCACCTTTAGTAGTTCTAGCTTTCACAATTAAATCTGTTGCTCTTTTCATTAATTTAATAAAATTTTTTTCTTCTTGATCATCTAGCAACCATGCAAAATCTTTTTGGGAAAAGAATGAATATTTTCTTTTCCCTGAGCTAGCTGAAACACTTGAAGCTTTGTAATCATGGCCGCTTGTAATGCTTACTTCATCATTTATGCTATCTGCAGGTCTAAAGGTTACAAATAATTTTGACTCATTTCTTTTAATAGCACCAGGTGCTCTTTTTGTAGGTTTTGTCTGTGCAAAACATATTTTTCCTTGATCTGTTTCTGCAACGAAACTTTCCCAGTTTTTATATTTTCCAGTTGATCTTGGAGTGTTAGCAAAGGCTTCTAGTGACAAAATAATAAAGAAAATAATTAGTAAAACTTTTTTAAAATACATGATTCTTTTTTATACTAAATCTATTGTATTATAAAGATTGTTTATGGTGAAGGATTTGGATTTTCATTATGAATTTTATCAACTCTTTCCATCATTTCATCCGTGAAATTAATATTAACGCTATCAAGATTTTCTTTAAGTTGGTCCATAGTTGTGGCTCCAATAATATTGCTTGTTACGAATGGTCTTGAATTTACAAAAGATTGTGCTAGTTGCACCATAGTTAAATTAAAATCTTTAGCAAGCTTGTGATATTCATCATAAGCCTTCATAGCTAGTGGATTCAAAAAACGTTTCCAACCATCATAAAGAGCCATTCTAGAATTTTTGGGAATTTTTCCATTTCTATATTTTCCAGATAAGCCTCCTGCAGCCAAAGGATAATAAACAAGTAAACCACATTTTTGTCTTATTGAGATTTCAGACATACCTATTTCATAAGTCCTATTCACTAAGCTATAAGGATTTTGTACGGACATCATTCTTGGTAGACCTTTATTTTTTGAAATTTCAAGATATCTAGACAAACCATATGGCGTCTCGTTAGACATGCCAATATATCTAATCTTACCACTTTTTATGTAAATGCTTAGAGCCTCTAGAATATCTTCAAAGCTATTCCACTCACCTTCTTTATTATTATATGTAAAATCTCTTTTTCCAAAATAATTAGTTGAGCGTTCTGGCCAATGTAATTGGTATAAATCTATATAATCTGTTTTTAACCTTTTTAAACTTCCTTCTATTGCTTCACCTATTTTTTTTTTGTTAAAATTATTTCCACCGCCTCTGATCCAATCACATCCAGGTCCAGCTACCTTAGAAGCCAAAATTATCTTGTCTCTATTTCTTTTTTTTTTAAACCAATTACCAATCATGATTTCTGTTTTTCCATAAGTATCAGAATTTGGTGGGACAGAGTAAATTTCTGCCGTATCAATAAAATTTACACCTTGACTAATTGAATAATCCATTTGCTCAAAAGCATCCTTTTCACTGTTTTGACTACCCCATGTCATAGTACCCAAACAAATTAAGCTTACGTCTAGATCGGTATTTCCAAGTTTTTTAAATTTCATAAATTTGTAATGTATTCTCAACCGTTTTAGGTCATATTTTGCCTATTGAAAAGTTATTAAAAAATCTTATATTTACAGTATGGTATCTAACAAACAAACATCAACTGTAAGATCTTCTGCTTCAGAAGCAATCATAGATCAAGGATTAAGATCGTACATGCTGAAAGTCTATAACTACATGGCTTCAGGTGTGCTATTAACTGGCTTTATTGCTTTAGCGTTTTTTAAAATGGCAGTCGTAACTTCTGATGTCGGGCAGATTGTTGGTTTAACAAATTTCGGAAATACAATTTATGCATCTGGGCTTAAATGGGTAATTATGCTGGCTCCACTTGCTATAGTTTTTTACATGAGTTTTGGAATTGCAAAAATGTCTGCAGCTAAAGCACAAACAACTTTTTGGATTTTTGCGGCTTTGATGGGAGCTTCGCTCTCTTCAATTTTTTTAATGTACACAGGCACAAGTATAACTAGAGTTTTCTTTATAACTGCGGGTACGTTCGGTGCTATGAGCATTTATGGTTACACCACTAAAAGAGATTTAACTAAATTTGGTTCATTTTTGATGATGGGTCTTTTTGGAATTATAATTGCTTCATTAGTAAATATATTTATGAAATCACCTATGATGTATTTTGTTATTTCAATCATTGGTGTTTTAATTTTTGTTGGATTAACGGCTTACGATACTCAAAAAATTAAAAACATGTATTTAGTTAGCGACAGCGGAGAGTTGATGGGCAAAAAAGCTGTTATGGGCGCGTTAACACTTTACTTAGATTTCATAAATCTTTTCATAATGCTTCTAAGACTTTTTGGCCAAAGAAGATAATTACTTTATAATTCTTAATTTATTCCAACTCATCTTATTAATAAGCTGATTCAGATTTTCTGATTTTTTAAGAATAGTTCCGTCTCTATCTTTAATAAAATATTTTTCATTAAAATAATTAGGTTTAAGATTTTTCGAAATTCTTATTACAGGTTTTTCAGATGCTCTTTGGTAGACATTAAATGAAACTTCTTTAATACCTGATGAGAAAGAATAATCTTTCCATGAACCATTAGAAACC
>CACGLL010000001.1 GCA_902573905.1 uncultured Pelagibacteraceae bacterium | reverse complement strand
TTTAAGCAGTTGAAAAAATTAATCTAATATATAAATAGATGTCATGACCCAAGAAAATCAAATAAGTAATTTACCCGCTCCTTCTGTTGGAGGTTTGTCTGTTTATTTAGCCCAAATTAAAAAATTTCCTATGCTTGATGCAGAGGAAGAATATATGCTTGCTAAAAACTGGAGAGATAATGGAAATTTGAAAGCTGCTCACAAATTAGTGACTAGTCATTTAAGATTAGTTGCAAAAATTGCGATGGGTTACAGAGGTTACGGATTGCCAGTAAATGAATTGATATCAGAAGGTAATATAGGATTAATGCAAGCAGTAAAAAAATTTGATCCAGATAAAGGTTTTAGATTAGCAACATATGCCATGTGGTGGATTAAAGCTGCAATACAAGAATATGTACTTAGATCATGGAGTTTAGTTAAAATGGGAACAACAACTGCTCAGAAAAAACTTTTTTTTAATTTAAAGAAACTTAAAAACCAAATAGCTCCTAATCAAGATGGAGATTTAAAAGATGACCAGGTTAAAGAGATTTCTAAAAGATTAGATGTTGATTCACACGAAGTTGTAAACATGAACAGAAGAATGATGGGACAAGAAAAATCTCTTAATGATCCCATCAAAAGTGGAGAGACCGATGAATGGCAAGATTGGTTAGTTGACGATAGCTTAGATCAAGAGCTTATTGTTTCACAAAAACAAGAGTATGACGACAAGAAGGAATTATTAGAAAGTGCAATGAAAATTTTAAATGAAAGAGAAAAAGAAATAATTACAGCAAGAAGGCTGTCTGAAGAACCTGAAACTTTAGAAGATTTAAGTAAAAAATATAAGATTAGTAGAGAGAGAATAAGGCAAATTGAAACTAAAGCGTTTGAAAAATTACAAAAATCTATGATTAATGCTAGTAAGTCTAAAAATTTATTACCTGCAAATTAATTACCAAAAGGATCTTCAACTAAAATTGTATCATCTCGCTCAGGACTAGTAGATATACTTGATATTTTAGCTTCAATAAAATCTTCTAAGGCATGAATATATTTTCTTGCATTATCAGGTAAATCTTTGAAATTTCTTATACCTTGCGTTTTGCTCTTCCATCCAGGAAACGATTTATAAATTGGTTTTATATTAAACTGATCTTGTGAAGCTGCTGGTAAATAATCTATTTTATTTCCATTTAATTCATAGCCAATGCACATTTTAATTTCTTTAAGTTCATCTAATACATCTAGCTTAGTTAAAGCTATACCGTGAATTCCTGAAATTTTAATTGTCTGTCTAACTAAAACTCCATCAAACCAACCGCATCTTCTTTTCCTCGCTGTAACAGTTCCAAACTCTTTTCCTCTTCTACCTAAACTTTCACCTACCTCATCATTCAACTCTGTGGGGAATGGTCCGCTGCCTACTCTAGTAGTATAAGCTTTTGTTATACCTAAAACGTAATTAATTTCGTCAGGACCACAACCTGATCCGGTTGCAGCCATTGCAGGCACAGTATTTGATGATGTTACATATGGATAAGTCCCATGATCAACGTCCAAAAGTATTCCCTGAGCACCCTCAAACAATATTTTTTTTCTTGCATTATTATATTCACTCAATTTTAACCAAACAGGTTGAGCAAATTTTAATAATTCTGGGGCAATTTTTAATAATTCTTTTTTTAGAGCATTTTTTTCAAAAATCTTTTTATTTAAACCTTTCCTAATAGCATTATGATGCTCTAATACATTTTCTAACCTACCATTTAAATTAGTTTCTGATCTTAAATCCATTACTCTAATCGATCTTCTACCGACTTTATCTTCATAACACGGGCCAATTCCTCTTCTTGTCGTGCCAATCTTTTCTTTTCCAGCAGCATCTTCCCGTATCTGGTCCATTTCTTGATGGAAAGGTAAAATTAAAGATGCTGACTCAGAAATCATAAAATTATCTGGAGTTACATCAACGCCTTGTTTTTTTATTTCATCAATCTCGTTTAAAAGAGCCCACGGGTCTATAACAACACCATTTCCAAGAATAGACATTTTACCCTTTCTCACAATGCCAGAGGGTAATAATCTTAGTTTAAAAACTTTTTTATCAATAACTAATGTATGGCCAGCATTGTGACCGCCTTGGAATCGAACCACTACATCAGCTTCACTTGAAAGCCAATCTACTATTTTTCCTTTTCCCTCATCTCCCCACTGTGAACCTACAACTGCAACATTTTTCATTATTTGAATTTTTTATTTAGAATAATAGAGTTTAAATGATTAATTGGACCGTTTCCTTTTCCTAAATTAGTGTTAGTTTTGATTGCATCATTAACATATTTAATTCCAAGCTCACAAGATTTAATCAAATCTTTTCCACATGATAGATGCGTTGTTATTGCTGAGGATAAAGTACAACCTGTTCCATGAGTGTTTTTTGAATTATATTTTTTGCTTCTAAATTCTTTAACTGATTTTTTATTTATTAAAATATCTATCATCATTTTGGATTTTAAATGACCGCCTTTAATAAGAATATTTTTAGCTCCTAATTTGACTAATTTTTTTCCAGCATGTATCATATCTTTGGACGATCTGATTTTTACTCCTGATAATATTTCTGCCTCTGGTATATTCGGGGTGATTAATAAAACTTTTTTCATTAATATATTCTTTATAAATGAAATAGCGGCAGGCTTGATAAGTTTTGCTCCACCTTTGGCAACCATTACCGGGTCTAATATAATTTTTTTTATTTTTAATTTATTTAATGATTTGTTGACTGCTAATATTACTTGTTTTGAGTGTAACATGCCTATCTTTATTGCATGAGGACGAATATCTTTAGCTGAATATTCGATTTGATTTGAAATCTCTTTTGGACGGATAGGAGTAATAGATTTAACCCCAGTTGTGTTCTGAGCAGTAACGGCAGTGATGGCGGTCATTGCATAACTACCTAATGAAGTTACAGTTTTAATATCAGCTTGAATACCTGCACCTCCAGAAGAGTCAGATCCAGCTATTATAAGAACTTTAGATTTTAAACGCATCTTTTAATTTATAGATCTTCTGACAATTTTAATGCATCTGTTAATTAAAATAGAATTGAAAGATTCACACATAATTCTAATTTTTGGTTCGGTACCGGAAGGCCTTACAAGCAACCTACCTTGATTTTTAATAATATGATTTGCAAGTTTAATTGCTTTTTTACACTTTGGCGTATTAATAATTTCTTTATTTTTTACTTTTATATTAACTAGTTTTTGAGGCACCGACTGATAAACTTTAAATAATTCACTTGCTACTTTTCTTTTTCTTAAAGCAAATAAACATTCTAATGCTACTAGAAGACCATCACCTGTTGTGGCAAATTTACCTAGAATTATATGTCCTGATTGTTCTCCACCTAAATTATAGTTTTTTTTCTTCATTAATTCTTTAACGTAGCGATCACCAACTTTTGATCTTTTAAAATTAATTTTTTCTCTTAAAAAAAATTTTTCTAAACCATAATTGGACATTAAAGTTCCAATCACTCCACCTTTCAGAATTTTTTTTCTTTTCCATCTCTTGGCAATCATAGCAATAATTTGATCTCCATCGATTAATTGTGATTTTTCATCGCACATTATAACTCTGTCAGCGTCACCATCTAAGGATATTCCAATGTTAGCTTTGAATTTTTTCACATACTTCTTTAAGAGCTCAGGATAAGTTGAGCCACACTTTAAATTGATATTTAAACCGTTAGGCTTAATCCCAATTGAAAATACTTTAGCACCTAAATCTGAGAGGATTCTAGGAGCAGATTTATATCCTGCTCCATTAGCACAGTCTAGAACTATCCTCATTCCTTTAAGACTAAAATTACTAGGGAAATTGCTTTTAAGAATTTCAATATACCTATCATTTCCATCTTCTAATCGTTTAACTCTTCCTAAAAAATCTGATTTTGATAATTGATTAATGGTTTTTTTGTCAATTAGACTCTCAATTTTTTTTTCAATTTTATCTGATAGTTTCATTCCATCTGGTCCAAATAATTTTAGCCCATTATCATGAAAAGGATTGTGCGATGCTGTTATCATTATTCCTAGATTTGCTTTCATTTTTTTTGTTAACATTGCTAATCCATTTGTAGGTAGAGGCCCTAATGTAAAGATATGCATTCCTGCTGAGGCCAATCCTGATACGAGAGCTGGTTCTAAAGTATATCCTGACAATCTTGTATCTTTAGCAATAATTGCTACCTGCTTTTTTTTCTTTAAGTTTTTAAAATAAGTGCCAGCTGCTAAGCCAAATTTAAAAAACTTTTCACCATTAATATTGCCTAAATTTACTGTGCCTCTTATACCATCAGTTCCAAAGTACTTTTTTTTCATTTATTTAATAATTTTTCAAATACTAGGATACCTTGCTTTACCTCTTCAACATTATGAACTCTAAAAATTTTTACTCCTTGTGAAAGTGAATACATTATTGAAGATATGGTTCCGCCAATTCTTTCTTTAGTATCATATTTTCCAGAAATTTGATTAATAAATCTTTTTCTAGACGTGCCAATTAATATAGGAAATCCTAAAGAATGAAATATTGAAATCTTATTTAATATCATCAAATTATGTTTCAACTTTTTTCCAAAACCAATACCTGGGTCTAAAATTAACCTCTTTTTATATTTGTCATTTTTAAAATTTAAAATTTCTTTTTCAAAAAAATCATAAATATCTAATAATACATGTTGATATTTAGGGTTTATTTGCATTGTTTGTGGTGTTCCTTGCATATGGTGAATTATTTTCCATATATTTTTATTTCTTACAGATTTATGAGAATTTTCATCAAATTTAAAACATGAAACATCGTTCACAATGTCTGCTTTTACTTTTACAGCATAATCAATTACCTGGCTTTTCCTTGAATCTATAGATAGTAATGTTCTAGAAAAACTCTTTTTAAATTTTTTAATTACACTTTTTACTCTTTCGAGTTCATTTTTTGGATTAATAACTTTAGAGCCAGGTCTAGTAGACTCACCTCCTATATCAATTATATCTGCACCAGACTTGATAAGATTTTTAATTCTTTGGTTAGCCTTTTTGAAAGTATTATACTTTCCGCCGTCGGAAAAACTATCTGGTGTCATGTTTATTACGCCCATAATTGCATGGGATTTTTTTCCTAAAAACTCTCTTTTACTTGTTATTTTTTTTAGATCTTGGATTACTTTTTCTTTAATTTTTTTCGGTAATTTCTTTATATTTTTTAAATCTACAATTTTATTTTTTACCTTTTTTTTATTTCTAGAAAAAAGTTCAATTTGATTAAAAGATATTGAGCTATCATCGCAAAGAGGAAGTGCAAGTTTATTTTTAACCAATTGTCTTGAGTCTTGACCATAAAAAAAATTACACGCGCGAGTGTAATATTTGGTCATTAACTTATATTGCTGGTTTTGGTTTTAATCCTAGAGAACCAAGAGCTGACGAAGTTTTGCCGTCGTCCTCATCCTCATCTTTAAAAGATCTAGTTGGTTTGATGTTTTTTAAAATTAAATCTCTAATTTCATCGCCTGATAGTGTTTCATAAATTAAAAGAGCTTTAGCTATTTTGTGCAAGTCATCTATTTTTTCAGTTAAAACTTTTCTTGCTCTTTCATATCCTTTGTCTACAATTTTCTTAACTTCCGCATCTATTTTTTTTGCTGTTTCCTCAGACATATTTTGTTGTTTTGTAACTGATCTACCTAAAAATACTTCTTCTTCATTTTCTCCATATGCAATAGTTCCAAGTTCAGAACTCATTCCATATTTTGTAACCATATTTTTAGCCATTTTAGTAACCATATCTATATCGGATGAAGCCCCAGATGTAACTTTATCATGACCGAAAATAATCTCTTCTGCAATTCTGCCTCCCATTGCAACAGCTATATCTGAGTGCATTTTCTCTCTAGTTACTGAAAGTTGATCTCTTTCTGGTAATCTCATCACCATTCCTAGCGCTCTTCCTCTTGGAATTATAGTAGCTTTATGTATTGGATCAGAAGCTTTCTCATTAAGTGCTACAATCGCGTGACCACCTTCGTGGTATGCAGTAAGTTTTTTCTCATCTTCGGACATTACCATTGATCTTCTTTCAGCTCCCATCATTACTTTATCTTTTGCTTCTTCTATGTCTGACATAGTTACAACTCTTTTATTTTTTCTAGCAGCAAGCAAAGCAGATTCATTTATCAAATTTGCGAGATCTGCTCCTGAGAAACCTGGTGTACCTCTTGCAATTGTTCTTAGTTTTACATCCGGTCCAGTACTTATTTTTCTCACATGTACTTTTAAAATTGCTTCTCTTCCAATTATATCTGGATTTCCTACAACAACTTGTCTGTCAAATCTTCCAGGTCTTAATAAAGCAGGATCTAAGACATCTGGTCTGTTAGTTGCAGCAATCAAAATTATACCTTCGTTAGTATCAAAACCATCCATCTCAACTAGCAATTGGTTAAGAGTTTGTTCTCGTTCATCATTTCCACCACCTAAACCTGCTCCCCTACTTCTTCCAACGGCATCAATTTCATCTATAAAAATAATACATGGTGAATGTTTTTTTCCTTGCTCAAACATATCTCTAACTCTAGATGCTCCGACTCCTACAAACATTTCAACAAAATCTGAACCAGAAATTGAAAAGAATGGAACGTTTGCTTCGCCTGCAATTGCTTTTGCTAATAAAGTTTTACCAGTGCCTGGAGGACCAATTAAAAGAGCACCTTTTGGTATCTTTCCTCCTAGACGACTAAATTTTCTTGGGTCTTTTAAAAATTCAACTATCTCTTCTACTTCTTCTTTAGCTTCTTCAACACCTGCAACATCATTAAATGTAACTTTACCTTGCGCTTCATTTAAAAGTTTTGCTTTTGATCTTCCAAACCCCATCGCTCCACCTTTACCGCCTTGCATTTGACGCATAAAAAATATCCACACACCAATAAGCAAAAGCATTGGAAACCATGATAATAATATTCCGAGAAGTGAAGGCATTTTATCTTCTTGCGGTGCAGCTACTATACTCACACCTTTAGAGGAAAGCTTATCAACTAATTCTGGGTAATTTGGTGAGTAAGTTTTAAAGGTTTTGCCGTCAGCTAAAACTCCAGAGATATTATTTCCCTGTATCTGAACCTCAACTACTCTTCCTGCCTCTACTTCATTTAAAAAATTAGAGAACGCTAGAGAGTTTCTCTCTGAATTCATCTTATTTGGATCTTGAAACATATTGAATAGCCCTACTGAAAGTAGAACAATTATGACCCACATTATTAAATTTTTAACGTTCATACCTTTTAAATAATCATTAATTAAATATTAACAAGTATACTTCAACAATTAATAAGTTGTAAATAAGACAAAAAGCAACAAATAATCCTTTGAATTAAAGCTTTTCATTTTTTAGACACAAATTAATACCCTTCTTGAAGAAAATACACCCTCCAAGAGTAGATTTTTTAAAACCCTTGGTATTAATGGTTCTAATTAAGTTAGTAACCTTTTTTGCTCTAGGATCGTAATAGTTTTTTTTGAGTTTTTTGATTGAAACATTAATAATAGCCATTTTAATTTCATTACTATGATTTTTAAATTTTTTAAAATTGATTAATATTTCATTACCTTTTTTTTTAATAATTTTACTAAATTCTTTTTTTAAGAAATCATCGAGTGAGTCTCTACTCTCAGATAAATTATGGATTGATTTAAAAATCTGTTCATATTCAATACCACTTTTTTCTAAAGGTTTTTTAAGGTTTCTAACTTTTGTTCTTAAATATTTTAAGTTATTATTAGACGGATCTTTTATAAAATTTCCAAAGGTTTTTTTAGAAATCTTAATCAAAAATTCTTTCTTGATATCCAGCAAAGGTCGGTATAAATCAATTTTGATATTAATCTTACTTTTGGGTCTCATAGCAGATAATCCTCTTAATCCACTCCCTCTGGATAGCCTAATTAAAAAAGTCTCAACTTGATCTTCTAAATTATGTGCAGTTATTAATGAACTGATATTATTTTTTAAACAAAAATTTGAAAGTAACTCATATCTTATTTTTCTAGCTTCACCTTGTATATTTTTCTCGATTTTTTTTTTATTAGAAATAATTTTTAAGTTAATTTGTTTTTTCTTGAGCAAATTTTTAACTTTTTTTGCTTCCTGTAATGAATTTCTTCTTATGTTATGATTTATCAAAATATAATGAAATTTTGATTTATAACAATATGTATAAGCTTTAGATAAGGCTGCTAAAGCTAAACTATCCGGACCACCGGATACTGCAACAACAAATTTTTTTTTATTTGTTAAATTTAATTTATTTTTAAAATTAGAAAATATTTTTGATAAATCTTTAAATTCTTTAAAACTGTTCTTAAGATTTACACTTGAATTTTTTTTGCTCATACTGAGCTTTTTGTAACACAGACTTACTAGCTTTTGGGTATTCTTTTTTTAGTCCTGAAATCATTTTACATCCTTGGTCTTTTTCCCCAAGTTCAACCATAGTAATTCCAAGCTTTAAAAGGTTATCGGGAGCTTTTTTACTTTTAGGGTAATTTTGATATCCGTCTAAATAAGCGGTTGCAGCATCAGAATATAATTGTCTTATCCTAAAAGTTTCACCGTACCAATACTGAGCGCTTCCTGCTAAATCGTGATCTTTATTTTTATTTATAAATTCTTTCAAAGCAAACTCTGCTGTTTCATAATCTCCTACTTTCATAAAACTTACAGCAAACTCATATTGTTCTTCTGGAGATTTATCTGGTAGTAAAGACTCTCTCTCTTGAGGTTCTTGGGTGATAACCGTTTGAGCGCTTTCAATAGAGTTGATGGATTGCTCCTTTGGTAAGTTAGTTGTTTCATAAGCTGGTGTTGCTCCGAAGTCTTGAGGTTTACTTGATCCTGGAAGTGAAACTTTTTTTTCTTGTGGTGAAGACATTGCTCCATTTTCTAAATCTGAAAATCGGAGCTGTGTATCTGATTGAATTTTTGTAACACGTGTAGATAGTTTATCTAGTTTAAAATTTACTTCTTCAAATTTATTGGTTAGTTCTCTAAATTGATTTTCTATCTCATTTAATTTTAAAAGATGCTTTGTCATAATATCTTCATTTAAGCCATCAGATTTAATTGAAGTTAAAACTGAAGATGAGGTAACATCAGATTTTTGGTATACAGCTTTTTCTAAAGTTTTAAGATCTTTAGTTATAACCTGTATTTGGTCAGATATTGACTGTAGATATATCTCCTCTTGTTCTGCATTAACAGAACTTACAAGAAACATAGTCAATAAAAATACTGAAGTGTATTTATAATCTTTTAGAGTCTTCATGATTCTTTTATTAAATTGATAAAATGGCAAAAAAAAGACCCTATAATATTTCTATTAAAGGGTCTTTGTATTTTGTAAAATAAACTAATTTACTTTTACTGTTACAGATCTTCTGTTTTGAGACCAAGCTAACGGTGTAGAAGCTGGGTTAACAGGTTTTTCTTTTCCATAACTAATTGTAGAAATTCTTTTTCCAGAAATTCCATATGTCATTAAGTAGTCTTTTGCAGCGTTAGCTCTTCTTTCACCTAAAGCTAAGTTATATTCTCTTGTTCCTCTTTCGTCTGCATGACCTTCAATTGTAACGTTAAGACTTTTGTTCTTTCTTAAATAAGTTGCCTGTTTCCTTAAAGTCTCTCTTGCTGCTGTAGTCAATGAAGACTTGTTAGTTGCAAAAAATATTCTGTCTGGAACACCTGAAGCTAAAAATTTAACTGTTTCTTTTCCAGTGTAAACGTCGCCTTCAATGTTTCCTGATTTTTTTGCAGTAGAACACGCACTTAGAATTAAAGTGGCAAATACTACTAGTAATATATTTTTTAAATTCTTATTAAGTATCATTTTTTCCCCTGGGTTTATTATTGTGGTTTATTTCAAATTATAAGATATTATTCAAGAGTAAATTACATAAAATTCACCATCATTTTGATAATAGAGAGGACCAAGATGGGTCTGAGGCATCGGTTTCAGTATTTAACCTCCTCTCATTGTATCCAGTAATATCGATTGACCATAATTTTGCTGAAAACCCCTCTCCTTTTGATCCAGCTTTAGTTTCTCTGTAAAAAACTAAAACTCTTCCATTTGGAGACCATGAAGGAGCTTCTTGATAGTAATTTTCTGTCAATAGTCTTTCACCAGTTCCATCTATTCTCATTACTCCGATATAAAACCTACCTTTACGCATTTTAGTAAATGCAATCAAGTCTCCCCGTGGAGACCAAACGGGTGTTCCATATATTCCGTCTCCAAAAGTAATTCTTTTTACACCACTCCCGTCACTTCTCATTACATATATTTGTTGTAATCCACTTCTATCTGAATTGAATGCTATAAATTTTCCATCTGGTGAAAAGGATGGTGATGTATCGATAGATGAATGATCAGTTATTCTTTCGACAACTCTAGTGTCTAAGTCCATTGTATAAATATCTGAGTTTCCATCTTTAGCAAAACTCATAACTATTTTTTTTCCATCTGGTGAAAATCTTGGTGCAAAAGTCATACCAGGAAAATTACCAACAACCTCTTGTGTGCCAGTTTCAATATCAAGTAAGTAAACTCTTGGCATATTTCTAAAATATGACATGTAGGTTACCATTTGACTGGTTGGATTAAATCTGGGTGTTAAAACTAATTCATTTCCTAAAGTTAAATATTTTGTGTTTGCGCCATCTTGATCCATTATTGCTAATTTTTTTACCCTTTGGTTTTTTGCACCACTTTCTGCAACATAAATTATTCTCGTATCAAAATATCCCTCTTCACCTGTTAACCTTTCGTAAATTTTATCTGAAATGATATGAGCTACTCTTCTCCAATTAGATGGGGTAGTCGTAAAAGCCAAAGCAGTCATTTCCTTAGCAGCTGCTAAATCCCAAAGTCTAAACTCAACTTTTAATTTTCCATCTTTAACTAATAATTTGCCGGTTACTAATGCTTGAGCTTTTATCAATCTCCAATCTTCAAATCTTGGTTTTAAGTGGGCGATATCTGGCTTTTGAACGAAAGCCTCTTTTTTTAATGGGTTAAATAACCCTGTAGCCTTAAAATTTTTTTCAACTATTGAAGATATGTTTAATCCAAGTTCTTTTATTTTAATTCCCTCAATGTTTTCAGATTTAATATCCACATGTAATGGAGATACTGCTATTGGAAGAGGATCTAAATTACCCCTTGTGATATCAACTTCGATTAATGCAAAAGCATTCTTAATAAATAGTACTTTTAATATTAATAGGATTATTAACTTTTTCATCTTACCCTTTAAGCATTTCTGTTGGGTTAAAATTTAATTGTATATTCTTCCATTTATCATAACCCGTTGGTGGAACTTTTAAAGGCTGGCAAAGTCTAACTGCTCTTAAAGCGCTTTCTGCTAAAACTTTATAAAATTTTTGTCCCGGTCTATTCATTCTTTGATGGTCTAAAATTTCTGATTTCATTATTGTTCCATCTTGTTTTAATTCTAACTTAATTCTAACAAGTAAATCTTCATCGTAAGGTAAACCTAAAGGAACGCTCCAACAACCAAAAATTTGTGCTCTTAATGCGTCTTCTTCTGAAAGAGTTAATCCAGTTGCAAATGAATTTTTTTGGCTACTTTGTGTAATTTTTTGTTTAGCTTTTTCTTTAACAGCTTGTTCTTCTTTAGCTTTATCAATTAGCGCTGCTATTTGGTTAGTGTCTATAATTTCTTTTTTCTCAAACTCCGAAGATTGTCGTATTTGTGGTTTAATTTCCTCTGGATTTTGTTTTTTTTTAACAATTTGTTTTTCCTCTTTTTTTTCATTAGGTAGAGGAATTCTATCAGGTTTTTCTTTAGCTTTTGCAGCAGGTGGAGCCTGTTCTGAAACAAGTCTTTCTTCTTCTTTCTTTTTCTCCTCAATAATTTTTCTAGCTTTTGGTGCGTAAGAAATGTTAGTTTTGTCTGAAATTTGAATAAGTTCTACCGAGATTATCGGAGGTAAATCTATTGGTTCTCTAAGCATAAAAGGTAAGCTTAATATAGTTAATAGGACTATGAAGGAGTGAAAAGTTATAGAATAAATTAGACTTCTTATCATAGATCATTTTAGTTTTTATATGGCTCAGATATCAAAGCTACTTTTGAAAAACCTGCTCCAGATAGGGTACCCATCACTTCCAAAACTCTACCGTAATTGATATTTTTATCACCTCTTACATAAATTCTTGTGTCAGTTCTATTTTTAGCAATAGCTAAAAGTTTTGGTATAAATTTTTGGGCATTAACCTGTATTTCTTGGATATAAATTTCGCCCTTAGAATTAATACTTACTGTTAGTGGTTCTTGATCGTCAGGTAGAGAGTCAGCAGCTGACTCGGGTAAATCAACCTGAACTCCAACAGTTAATAATGGAGCTGTAACCATAAAAATTATCAATAACACCAACATAACATCCACAAATGGAGTGACATTTATTTCACTCATGGGTTCTTTTTTTGAGCGATTAAATTTAAATGCCATTACTAAATTATTGATAAAAATCTTTTAGAAAAGTTTTCTATTTTTGAAAAATATCTTTGAGTATCACTATTAAACTTATTATAAGCAACTACAGCAGGTATTGCAGCTAATAAACCTAATGCCGTAGCAAATAATGCTTCAGCTATTCCAGGAGCAACTATAGCTAAACTTGTATTTCTAGAAATTGCAATTGATTGAAAAGAATTCATAATACCCCAAACTGTTCCAAACAAACCAATAAAAGGTGCTGTTGATCCCACAGTTGCAAGGAAAGTAAAATTTTTTTCTACTTTTTTCATTTCAGTATCAGTCGCAATTTCAAGCATTCTTCCGACTCTTGCAGATTGAATGGCGGAAGATTGTCTCTTTGTTTTTATGAGTTCTGCCATAGCAGATTTAAATATTTGAATAGCTGGGTCATCTGAGTTGGCTGGTAAGCTGTTATTGAAGCTCTCAGCGGATTTTGCTTTCCAAAATTTTTTCTCAAATTCCACTATTGAACTATTAATATTTTTAAATAATTTTATTTTATCAAAAATCAGAGCCCAAGAAAAAATAGAACACGCTATTAATAAAATTATAACTGATTTAACTACCCAATCAGCTCTTAAAAAAAGTTTCCATATTGAGAAATCTGTTGCTCCGCCTAAACCAACAACTTGTGCAGCTATATCTTGTTCCATAAGAGGTGATTACTTTTAGATTGTGTCATGAATTTGGCGTTAATAATCGAAATAGGTTTAATTTTCTTCTATTAATCTTGTTTCACTAAAAAACCTAGCTATCAAAATAGCATCAGATCTATTTACATCCTTTTTCTTTGAGAGTTGTTTTGATAATTTTGGATACATTTCTATAGCTTTTGTTCTACTCGCGTCTTTTGAAGAATTTATGAGTTCAAAATGTTTTTTCCATTTTGAAGGTCTTACAAAAAAAATTGGAAGTTCTAACGCTGCACAAATACCCTTTAATGCCCCAAAAGTTTGACCAAAATTAAACATACTGGTAACTCCTTGACCTGGCATAGCATTTACTTGCTCAATAACTACTGCAACTTCCTCCTCTTTATTAACATTTTCTTTAAGCAAATTAACAAGAAGGGCGCTATTTAATTGTCTCTTATTCTTCTTTCCTTCTGACATTACAGGAATATCAAAAATATTTAATACTTTGTTATTTTCTAGAACAGCTATTGCACCGCTCAAACCAGGATCTATTCCAATTATTTTCATTATTATAAATTTTTTAAATTAGCGTTAGTAAAAATATTTTGAACATCATCTAAATCTTCTAGTGAGGTTAAAACTTCATCTACATTATTAGTTTGATCTTTATCTAATTCAATATAGGTAAAGGGTCTCCATTCTATTGAAGAGTATTCAAAAATATCTATTTTTTTTTCAAGTTCTGTCTTAACTTTATAAAAATCTTCCTTTTCAGTAATTACCTCAAAAATTTTATCAAAGGTTGAGCAATCTTTAGCGCCTGCGTTAATAGCTAGTTCAAATATTTCATCTTCTTTTATTTTATCTTTGTCTATATGAAGTACTCCACAATTAAAAAACATATGTGATGTAGAACCTGTTTCACCAAGCCTTCCACCTTTTTTTTGTAAAGTGTTTCTAATGCTTGAAGCTGATCTGTTTTTGTTGTCAGTTAATGTTTCAATTATTAAAGCTACATTTGAAGGTCCAAAACCTTCGTATCTTAAACTTTCATAATTTTTATCTCCACTCATTTCTGATTTACTTATTGCTCTCGAAATATTGTCTTTAGGCATATTGGCTTGTTTAGCAGCTTGGATTGCGGTTCTTAATCTTGGGTTCATATCTGGATTATTATCTCCCAGTTTAGCTGCAACAGTTATTTCTCTTGATAGTTTTGAAAATATTTTAGATCTTTCCTTATCTGCTCTACCTTTTTTATGTTTTATTCCTGCCCAATGTGAATGTCCTGCCATAACTAATTAACTAAGCTACCTCCGTGAATTAATCTAGTAACTTTTTTTGCTAAACCAGTTTCTAAATTAGCTTCGACTATAATGCCAGATAATGTTGCTTCACCCACAGAGGGAAAATGACTTGTCGCATCTTTTTCTTTTAGAAATCTTTTAATTGAATTTTCTTTGTTCATCCCTATGACAGAATTATAATCGCCACACATTCCTATGTCTGTTTGATAGGCAGTTCCTTTATCTAAAATTCTAGTATCAGCTGTTGGAATATGTGTATGTGTTCCTACTACGCATGTTGCAATACCGTCAAAAAAATGACCTGCAGCATTTTTTTCACTTGTTATTTCTCCATGAAAGTCAACAACTAGATAATCTACATCCTTTTTTAATTTCATTTTGTCACGAATCTCTTTTGCTTTTTTAAAAACATCTTCAGTTTTTCTCATAAAAACGTTTCCCATAAGATTTAGTACTCCAATTTTAAATTTTTTATCTTTTGACCAATAAATTTCAAAACCCCTACCTGGGGATCCCTCTGCAAGATTAGCAGGTCTTAATAATCTTTTTTCTTTTTCAATAAAATCAGAAGTATCTTTTTTATCCCAAATATGATTTCCAGAAGTAATGACATCTACGCCGGATTTGAAAAACTCTTCTGTAATTTCTTGAGTAATACCCTTACCATCATCTGAAGCGTTTTCTCCGTTAACAACAACAAAATCAATTTTATTTTTTTTTATTAAGTCTGGTAATTTTTCAGAAAGAGCTTTTCTTCCAGAAACACCCATAACATCACCTAAAATTAATAAATTCATTAATAAATTCCTTTTTCTGTTAAAATAAAATCTAATTTAACGTCATTTTGATTTATGGGAATCTTATGATGTTTTTGAAAAGAAAAGGCAACACCAACTGTCATAATATCTTTGTATTGTTTTATATATTTACTTAAATAACGATCGTAGTATCCTTTTCCATACCCTAATCTGAATTTATCTTTATCAAAAGCTAGCAAAGGTACCATTATTACATCGGGAATTTTTGCTTTAGTCTTTATAGGTTCAAGAATGCCAAATTCATTAACAGTCAATACTTCGTTTTTTTTCCATGGATAAAACTTCATTAAATTATTTTTTTCTATGACAGGGAGCAAGATTGTTTGTCCTGAAAAATATTTAAAATCCAAAACTTTAAGAATATTTAATTCAAAATTTGAAGGATAATATAAAGCTATTATAACAGGTTTTTTTTTAATTTTTTTTCTAATTAATTTTTGTAAGGGTGAGAAAAATTTTTTATTTATTTTGTAATATTTTTTTTGTCTTATCTTTAAATATCTTTTTCTTAATTTAGTTTTTTTTTGCATCTACTGTATTTAGGACAGCGATTCAGTATTTGAAATTATTTTTTCTAATGACTGGGTGGTTTTATCGAGCATTGACTCGTATAAAGAATTATTTTCTTCAATTGTTTTTTTGAAGCTATCTAATTCTTCGTGTAGTTTTTGGATCTCAATATCTTTGTCTTCTTTATACTTAATTGCTAGTGACCTTATCTCTTTAAATTTGTTGGAAATTTCATCTATTTTTTTTTTCTGATTTGTAATTTTTTGTTTTAAATCAAAATATTCATCAATTAATTGAATAGTGGTAATTAATAACAGTTTATTTTCACCTATGTTACCTAGTTTATCTTTAAGTTCTGCATATTTCTTATCTAAAAACTTAGTGAGTTTTTTTAAAGACTCCTCTTGGCCGTTATCGCATGAAAGCAAGTAATCTTTATTATTAAATTTTATATTTACATTTGCCATTTTTCTATTTCATTAACTAAGCTCTCTGTTTCTTGACTTAATTCCTCAATATCTTGATTGAATTTATCTTCTAACTCAGATTTTTTATTTACTTCAAACTGAAGTTTTTTTATTTTATCTTTTAAATACTTATGCTCTCTCATTAGTTCTTCATTTTTTTTTTCGATTTCTGCTTTTTGATTAGCTAGCTCATTTTTTTCTATTCTAAGTTTTTCTAATTCATAAGTAGGCTGTGAATAACTTAATGATAATGAATTTAATTTATCAATAAGCTGGTTTAAATTTTGTTCTTTCTTTTCAAAACTACTCATAAACATTCATACCATAATATTGATATAGTTAGTTTAAGTCTATATACGTAATTAAAAGTGACTGTAAAATTTAATCATTTATCAAACGCAATTAGATTTTTATCAATTGATGCTGTGCAGAAAGCCAACTCGGGTCATCCAGGAATGCCAATGGGAATGGCGGATGTAGCAACTGTTTTATTTAAATACCACCTGAGGTTTAATCCCAAAAATCCAGATTGGATTAACAGAGATAGATTTATTTTATCTGCAGGTCATGGCTCTATGTTGCTTTATTCTCTTCTTTATCTAAACGGTTACAAAAGTATTTCAATTGACGATATAAAAAATTTTAGACAATTAAATTCTATTTGCGCAGGTCATCCTGAATATAAAAAAGGCACGGGAATTGAAACTACTACTGGGCCATTAGGACAAGGTTTAGCTAATGCAGTTGGAATGGCAATTGCTGAAGAAATATTTAGAAAAAAATTTAGCTCAGAAGTTATTAATAATAAAACATATGTTATCGCCAGTGATGGTGACTTGATGGAAGGAATAAGCCACGAGGCAATGAGTTTAGCCGGTCATCTTAAATTAAAAAATTTAATAGTATTTTTTGATAATAATAAAATTTCAATTGATGGTTCAACCTCCTTAAGTGTGTCGGACAATTACAAAAAAAGGTTTGAGTCCTATGGATGGAGCTTTATAGAAGTTAATGGTCATAATGAAAAGCAAATATCAAAAGCAATTACAAAAGCATCAAAGTCAAAAAAACCAACGATCATATCTTGCAAAACTATCATAGGATTTGGATCACCTAATAAATCTGGTAAGGCTTCTTCTCACGGTTCCCCTTTAGGAGATGAGGAAGTATCTTTAGCAAGAAAAAAATTAAAGTGGAATAGCTCACCATTTGAAATACCTCAAGAAATTTTAAATGAATGGAGAGAAATAGGAAATAAAGGTGAGGAATTAGAGAACAACTGGTTGCAGACAATCAATAAAAAAAATCCAAAAATTAAAAATGAACTTAACAAATATAAAAAAAAATTAGATTTCTCAGGTTTAGAAAATTTAATCCAAAAGGAAAAGGGGAAATATTTTGAAACTAAACCAAGTTTAGCAACCAGACAGTGCTCTATGGCAGCAATTGAAAAAATTTCTGCTTTTCTTCCACAATTAATTGGTGGATCAGCAGATTTAAGTGGTTCCAATAATACAAAAACTAATAATTCCAAAATTATTAATTCTAAAAACTTTAATGGAAATTATATTCATTATGGAGTTAGAGAACATGGTATGGCAGCAGTTATGAACGGTTTAGCTCTTTATGGAGGAATAATTCCTTATGGAGGAACATTTTTAATTTTTTCTGATTATTGTAAACCCTCTATAAGACTTTCTGCTTTAATGGGTCTGAAAGTTATTTATATTTTTTCTCATGACTCGATCGGTCTTGGTGAAGATGGTCCTACCCATCAACCAATTGAACAACTATCTGGGTTAAGAGCTATACCAAATTTAAATGTGTTTAGACCTGCAGATATAAATGAAACCCTTGAATGTTGGGAAATAGCTTTAAGAAGTGAAAACACACCAAGTGCAATAGCATTATCACGACAAAAAGTTCCTTACATAAATCCTAAAAATTCAAAAGAGAATAAATGCGAAAAAGGAGCATATACTATTAATTTAACTTCACATGAGAGCAATGTTACACTAGTTGCATCTGGCACAGAGGTAGATCTTGCTTTAAAAGTTCAAGAAAAGCTTAAAGAAAATAATATCCACTCAAAAGTTGTTTCGATGCCATGCATGGAACTTTTTGACAAACAGTCTGAAGACTACCGGAAAGATATTTTAGAAGAAAATTCGTTGATTGTTACATTAGAAGCTGGAAGCGTGCTGTCTTGGCAAAAATATATAAAAAATAAAGGTGCTAATTTAGGTATAGATAAATTTGGTGAAAGTGCACCTTATAAAGAAGTTTACAAACATTTTAAATTATCAGAAGAAGATATTACAAATTTTATTCAAAAAAAATTAAGAGAGTGAAATCAGTTAATGGGTGAAATAAATTTCTTTCCTGACGATTTAGAAATTAAAGATCAAAAGATAATTCTAAGATTAGATTTAAATGTTCCTATTAAAGATAAGGTTATAAAAGATGATACTAGAATAGATTTATGCTTGCCTTTTATTAAAAAATTAATTCAAAAAAAAGCAAAAATTATAATTATAAGTCATTTAGGTCGGCCAAAAGGAATTAATGTCCCGGAACTATCTTTATTACCTGTATATAAATATCTAAAAGGTGCTCTAAAAACTAACGTTTATTTTTTTAGAGGAAGTTTTGATGGTAAAACTAAAGAAAAATTTTCTCACCTAAAGGGGGGTGAGGTAATATTAGTTGAAAATATAAGATTTTTTAAAGAAGAAACTGAAGATGGCCAAGATTTTTCAAAAAAGTTAGCTGAACTTGGAGATATTTATATTAATGATGCATTTTCATGCTCTCATAGAAAACAGGCTTCTGTACATAGTATAACAAAATTTGTAAAAAAAAGTTATGCTGGTCCATTATTAAAAAAAGAGATAACAGCAATAAATCTTGTTATAAAAAATAAAAAAGAACCAGTAACTTGTATTATCGGTGGATCTAAAATTTCAACAAAGATCAATGTTATAACTAGTCTTTTAAAAAAAGTTAATAATTTAGTTATCGTTGGAGCAATGGCAAATAATTTCTTTGTTTATAAAAATTTAAAAGTTGGCAAGTCCTTAATTGAAAAAAACACAAAAAAGATAATAGAAGATATTTACAAAAAAGCAGAAAAATATAATTGTGAAATATTAATACCTGAAGATTGCATGGTAGGAACAGACTTTGAGGGAAATGGTAAAAATAAAAATCTTGATGAAATTAAAGATAATGAAATAATTTTAGATATTGGCTTCAATACAATTAAGAATATTCAAAAAAAAATAAATGACTCTAATACTGTCCTGTGGAATGGACCAGCAGGATATTTTGAAAATGATAATTTTTCAAAAGGAACTATGTCTATTGCAGAAAATATTTCTAAGAATACTTTAGAAAAATCTTTAATATCTGTGCTTGGTGGTGGTGACACTCTAGCGGCGGTAAATAAAAGTAATAACAAACTTACTTTCTCTCACTTATCAACAGCAGGAGGAGCATTTTTAGAGTACTTAGAAGGAAAAGACTTGCCTGGTATTAGTGTTTTAAAATAAATAATTGCTATGACTTTAAATGAAATTGCAAAAAAAATGTGTGCCAAAGGAAAAGGAATTCTCGCAGCAGACGAAAGTACTGGAACAATAGCTAAAAGATTTAAAAGTATAAATGTAGAAAACGTTGAAAAAAATAGACTCAACTTTAGACAAACTCTTTTTAATTCAAGTGCAATGAAAGACTATATTGGAGGGGTAATTTTATTTGATGAAACAATTAGACAAAAAACTACTTTAGGTCCTTCAATTCCAGAGTTAATTTCTAAAAATGGAGCTGTGCCAGGAATAAAAGTTGATAAGGGTGCTAAACCCCTTGCTGGATCTAACGATGAAACTATAACAGAAGGCTTAGATGGTTTGCGTGAAAGACTAAAAGAGTATTATGATTTAGGTGCGAGATTTACAAAATGGAGAGCAGTTTATAAAATTTCAGATAAATTTCCATCTACCCAATCTATTAAATCTAATGCCCACGCGTTAGCAAGATATGCTGCTTTAGTTCAAGAAGCTAAAATGGTTCCAATGGTAGAGCCAGAAGTTTTAATGGATGGCTCGCATAACATTGATAAATGCTATCAGGTTACAACGGCTGTGCTTAATGAATGTTACAACGAATTAGAAATACATAACGTTGATTTAAAAGGCACGGTTCTTAAACCAAATATGGTTATATCAGGCTCGGAGTGTAAAGATAAATCTAGTACCGAAGAAATTGCAAAGAAAACTTTAGATTGTTTGAAAAAAAATGTACCAGCTGATGTACCCGGTATAGCTTTCCTATCTGGTGGACAATCAGAAATAGAATCAAGCCAAAACTTAAATGAAATAAATAAAATTAATGATACTAATTTTTTAATTACTTTCTCTTATGGAAGGGGTTTACAGGCAAGCGCTTTGAAAGAATTCGGTAAAAATCAGAAAAATTTAGAAAATATTCAAAAGGCATTTAACCATAGAGCAAAAATGAATGGTCTCTCATCTAAAGGGGAATGGTCGGAAGAATTAGAGAAAGTGTCTGCGGCCTAAAACCTTTGAAGAGATTAGTTTATTTAATTTCACCAAATAAGATAAATCAAAATTTTTACACTAGTTTAGATAAAGTATTATCATTTAAAAATGTAAAATTTTTTCAGTTAAGGTTGAAAAACATAAGCCAAAAAAATCTTATAAATATCAGTAAAAAGATAAAAAAAATAACAACTAAACATAAAGTGATATTTATCATTAATGATGATTATATTTTAACTTCTAAGGTTAAAGCTAATGGGTGTCATATGGGTCAACAAGATGGATCTTTTAAAATTGCAAGAAAAAAACTTAAAGGAAAAATCTTGGGGATCACATGTCATAATTCTAAAGTCCTCGCAAATGAAGCTATTGATCATAGAGCAGATTACATCGCTTTTGGATCTTTTTTTAAATCAAGACTTAAACCAAATGCAAAAAACTCTGATATAAATATATTAAAGTGGGCAAAAAAAAATATTAAAAAACCAATTATTGTTATTGGGGGTATTAATAATATCAATTACAAAAAGTTGATAAAGGCTGGTGCAAAATATATTGCATTATCAAGTTTTATTTGGGATAACCCAAAATTAAAACCTGAACAAGCAATTAAAAAATTTAAATGAAAATAACAGCAAACGAAATAAAACCTGGAATGATAATAGAGCATAAAAATGACTATTGGAATGTTTTAAAAACTCAGCATGTAAAGCCAGGCAAAGGCGGGGCTTTTAATCAAGTAGAGCTAAAGAGTGTTATTAAAGGTACGAAATTAAATGAAAGATTTAGATCAAGTGAAACTGTCGAAAAAGCTGAGGTTGATGAAAAAAGATATAATTTTTTATATTTAGATGGAGAAAACTGTCACTTTATGGACAATGAAACTTTTGAACAAGTCGAAATTCTTAAATCAATTACTGGGGAAAAATACAAACTTTTAAAGGAAAATTTAGAAGTTAATATTTCATTTATGGATGGAAAACCTATTTCAATTGAACTTCCAAATAATATTGAGTGTATTATTGAAACTACTGATGCAACAATAAAAAATCAAACAGCCTCATCATCATATAAGCCGGCAGTACTTGATTGCGGAATAAAAATAAACGTTCCTCCATTCATTGAAAGTGGAGAAAAAATTATAATCGATACTCGAACATTAGAGTATGTAAAAAGAGTAAATTAATGAGGTTAAACTCTCCTCAAATAAATTTAATAACAAGAGCATGTACGAAAGCATCTAAATCTTTAATAAGAGATTTTGGTGAGATTGAAAACTTACAAGTTTCCTCAAAAGGACCAGGAGACTTTGTAACATCTGCCGACAAAAGAACAGAAAAAATTTTAATAGAGGAATTACAGAAAGCACATCCTGAATATGGGATTGTGACTGAAGAAACAGGGATAATTAATAAATCTAATAATAAAAATAGATGGATCATAGACCCTATAGATGGAACTTTTAACTTTATGAATGGTGTTCCACAATTTGCAATTTCAGTAGGCTATGAAGAAGAAAGTGAAATTAAGTGTGGTGTAATATTTAATCCAATTTTAAATGAGATGTTTTGTGCAGAAAAAGGTAATGGTGCTTATTTAAATAATTCCAGAATAAGAGTTTCAAATAAAAACAGAATTAAAGATGCATTAGTGGTTACAGGGGGACCGAAAGGTGCTAGTAAAATAAAAGATCAAATATTTTCTGAATATATAAGTGTTTCTAAAAATGTTTCAAATGTAAGAAAATTTGGAAGTGCTGCTCTAGATGTGGCGTACGTAGCTTGTGGAAGATTTGATGCGTATTGGCAAAGAGAAATAAATTATTGGGACATAGCTGCTGGAATAGTAATTTTAAAAGAAGCTGGAGGCTTTGTAGATTTTTTTGATGAGGATAAAAACACACCCTTAAAAAAGAATATTATAGCCTCAAATTCTTTAATACACGATGAATTAAGGGAGTTAATTTATAAATAAAGGTATTGAGTAATAACTATTTATATTATAAAACTCCGCCCATGAAAAAAAATATACACCCTAACTATCATAAAATTAAAGTTATTATGACTGATGGTACAGAATTTGAAACAAAATCTACATGGGGTAAAGAAAACGATGTTTTAAAATTGGACATAGATCCAAAATCTCACTTTGCCTGGACAGGCGGCACACAGAAAATTTTAGATAAAGGAAGAGTTAGTAAATATAATAAAAAATTTAGTAACCTAAGATCAAAAAAATAAATTATGATTGAAACACCATTTATGCCAAAAGCAACAGCTGTTTGGCTTGTTGAAAATACTAAGCTTACTTTTAAACAAATAGCTGAATTTTGCAATTTACATGAACTTGAAGTTAAAGGTATTGCAGATGGAGATGTAGCTAAAGGTATTAAAGCATACAACCCAATATTGGCAGGCCAACTGTCTAGAGAAGAAATAGAGACTTGTTCACAAAATCCTGAAAAGAAATTAAACTTATTAAAAAAAATTGAAGAAGTTGATTTAAAAGAGAGAAAAAGGCCGAAATATACTCCATTATCTAAAAGACAAGATAGACCAGATGCTATTCTTTGGTTATGCAAAAATGCGTCTGAGTTGACTGATGGACAAATCTCAAAATTAGTTGGCAGCACTAAAGGAACAGTTTCGCTTATTAGAAAAAGAAGTTATTGGAATTTTTCAAATTTAAAACCAAGAGATCCAGTAATTTTAGCACTATGCACCCAAGAAGCTTTTCAAAAAGCGCTGGATAAGGCTAAAAGGAGAATTGAAAGAGAAAAAAAAGCTAAGATTCGAGAGGAAAAAAAGGCTCAGGCAGCTTCCCTATAGACAAAAAGATTTTCTGATGATAACAACCAACAAATTTAACTGGAGGTTTTTATTAAAATAGACGTTAAAGATAATAATGTAGAACAAGCTATAAGAGTTTTAAAAAGAAAGCTACAAAAAGACGGGTTTTTTAAAGTTATGAAAATGAAAAGTACTTACGAAAAACCATCTGAAAAGAAAAAAAGAGTTCAAACAGAAAATCTAAAAAGAATAAAAAAGCTCCAAAAATTAAAAAACAGGTACTAAATTATATTAAAAAATATGAGAGGATTAACTATGCCATCTGGTAAAGTAAAATGGTTTAATGCAAAAAAAGGATACGGATTTATTACTGATGATGAAACCCAAAAAGATGTATTTCTTCATGTTTCAGCTTTAGAAGATTCAAAATTAAGAGTTTTAAAAGAGGAGCAAAAAATTTTTTACGATATAAAAGAAGAAAAAAATAAACTTCAAGCCATAAATATTAAAAAAAAATAATTAATCGCGGGGTGGAGCAGTCTGGTAGCTCGTCAGGCTCATAACCTGAAGGTCGTAGGTTCAAATCCTACCCCCGCAACCAAAATGACAAACACATTCAGAAATATAACTATCATCGCTCACGTAGATCATGGAAAAACTACTTTGATTGACAATCTGATGAAACAAAGTGGTACTTTTAGAGAAAATGAAAATGTTGAAGAGCGAGTAATGGACTCTGGAGAGCTAGAAAAAGAGAGAGGAATAACAATCCTCGCAAAACCTACTTCGATAAATTGGAAAAACTCAAGAATAAATATTATTGATACACCAGGCCACAGAGATTTTGCAGCAGAAGTTGAGAGGGTTTTACACATGGCCGATGGAGCTTTACTACTAATTGACTCAGCCGAAGGGGTAATGCCACAAACGAAATTTGTATTATCTAAAGCTTTGAAACAAGGTTTAAAACCAATTGTAGTAATTAATAAGCTTGATAAACAGGATCAAAGAGCTAATGAAGTATTAGACGAAACCTTTGACTTATTTGTGAGTCTTGATGCAAATGAAGAGCAATTAGACTTTCCGGTATTATACGCAAGTGGAAGATCTGGCTGGGCATCTAAAGAGATAGATGGTCCAAGAGAAAATTTACAACCCTTATTAAATTTAATAATTGAACATGTTCAACCATCGACTTTTGATAAAACAAAACCATTCGCTATGCTCTCTACACTCCTTTATGCTGATAGTTTTTTAGGAAGAAGCTTAGTAGGAAGAATTGCTCAAGGAACTGCAAAAGCTAATCAGCAAATTAAAGCAATAGATCTAAGTGGAAAAAAAGTTGATGAAGGAAGATTAACAAAGATATTTAGATATGAAGGAACAAAAAAGGTTCCTATCGAACAAGGTGAGGCTGGAGATATAGTAATTATTGCAGGATTGGAAAAAGCTAACGTTGCTGATACAATTTGTGATCTAGAAATAAACGATCCAATTGATGCGACCCCTATTGACCCTCCTACTATGTCAATAACAATTACCGTAAATAGCTCTCCTTTAGCAGGCACGGAAGGAAAAAAATTAACAAGTACTCAAATAAGAGATCGATTAATTTTGGAAGCTGAAAATAATGTTGGTATCAACTTTGAAGAAAATGAAAATAAAGATGCTTTCGTTATAAGTGGTAGAGGTGAGTTGATGTTAGAGATTCTTTTAACGCAGATGCGAAGAGAGGGTTTTGAGATGACAGTTAGTCCACCAAAAGTTTTAATTAGAAAAGATGATCGAGGAAATAAAATGGAGCCAATCGAAGAAATAACAATGGATTTAGATGAAGAGTTTTCGTCAAGAATTATAGACTCCATGAATAGAAGAAAAGGTAAATTAATTGATCTTAAGGACACTGGAAAAAATAAAAAAAGATTAATTTTTCATGCGCCAACAAGGGGATTAATGGGTTACACAAGTAGATTTTTAACATTAACGAAGGGTACTGGCGTAATAAATAGAATTTTTCACTCTTATGGAGAATACACCGGAGATATGGAGGGAAGAAGAAACGGTGCTTTAATATCCATGGAAAATGGTAAAGCGGTTGCCTTTGCAATTTTCAATTTACAAGCTCGGGGTGAAATGTTTGTGACGCACAATGATCCAGTGTACGAGGGGATGATAGTGGGCCTTTCTTCAAAAAGTGGTGACTTGGAAATTAATGTTTTAAAAGGGAAAAAACTTACAAATATGAGGACTCAAGGAACTGATGAAAATGTAGTCTTAACACCAGTAAGAAAGATGGCTATAGCCGAACAGTTAAGTATCCTTAATACAGATGAAGCCTTAGAGATAACACCAAAATCTTGCAGACTTAGAAAGTTAGTATTAGATCCTCATGAAAGAAAAAGACAATCAAGAGCCAAGGCTTCCTAATTTTTGCTTAAATTTAAAATAAATTTTTATAATTAAAAATACTACAAAACCTTTAACTCCTTTATAATTTAGATGTCTAAAAATTCTTGTTGAGAAATTGCTCCAGTATTTTTTGTAACTTTCCTCACCGATTCCAAAATCGAATACTTTTAGATCGTTTTTTATTGCCCAGTTTATTAAATAGTAGATCAAAATTTTTCCAGGCGAGAAAGAATTAAATTCATCAGTAAACATTACAGGCACAAGGTAGTAAAACCTTTTATTTTGGATGATACCTAAGCTTGCGGCAATAGTTTTACCTTCTACTTTGATTAATCCAGCTACTAGTTTTTCAGGACATGAGTAGCTTAACTTTTTATAAAAATTTATTAAACTTTCATCAACAAAATTTGAGATTTTCTTTTTTTTAAGCTCAGAATTTTTTTTAAATAAAATTTTTTCAATTAAATCTTCTTGTTTTGCTAAAAAAACTGTTTTAAAAATTACTTTATAGTTTTCTAATAATTTTTTTTTTGTTCTCCTTAATTCTGAAGAAAACTTTTTATTTTCCAATAAAGATAAATAATCACTTTCATGAGAAACTAGTTTAGTTTGGTAAACTTTTGAATAACAAGTATTATGAATAAATTTTACAAAAGGATTTTCGGTTAGTTCGATATATTCGGGCTGCTTGTTTAAGAAGATAATATCAAAATCTTTGATCGTGTCTAAAATTTTATTCCAAATTAGTCTAAAGTCATTTTCATCAACAAAATTTTTACTTCTTGTAATAGGACAACAGTAGTCAGATTGATTGGTGCCAATCCATTGTAAAATTTTAATTTGATTATATATTTTAATTTCTAGAGGAAAAATTGCGACAGGTTTATTGTTTTCATACAAAACAACGATATTAATTTTTGTATCGTTGAAAATTTCAATAATAGTTTTAATAAAAATGAATTTTTGAAAAAAAAATTGCTCTACCTCATTTTCTAAACTTTTCCAGTCCTGCTCTAATTTTTCTTCAAGTTTATTGAAAATTTTAAAATTAAAATTTTTTTCCATTTAACCAAATGCCTTTATTTTATATTTAAAATTGAATCCAGCTTTAAGAATTGCTTTTTTGCTTTTTTTATTTGATCTAAGAACATAAATCAAAATATTTTTCTTCTTAAATTTATTAATAATAAGTTTTAATAATTTTGTATAGTAACCTTTGTTTCTATGTTCTGGTAAAGTTATGAAATCGAAGATAACAAATTTATTCAAAACGTTTAAATCACGATTCACCTCCGTAATCTTCCATTTTTTTCCTCGAAAAAGCCAACCACTTGAAACAAAATTATTTTTAAAACTCAAAGTTAAAAATACACAATTATTTTGAAATCGCTTTTTTTTATCTTGGTAAATCTTAAAATAATTTAAAATTTCTTTTCTTTTAATGCTTGATAATCTTCTATAAATTTTGAATTTTAATTTTTTTTGAAATTTAAAAGATAGATTTGAATTTTTTTCATAAATTTCGACTGTACGAAAATAACAAAGTATTTTTTTTAAATATTTAAACATAACTATTGGTACCACATTATTTTTTTTAAAATGAATTTAGGGGTGATGAGCAACAAATAGTTTCTTAAATTTTTGATTAAGAATGAGCTTTGAAAAAAAAATTTTAATGTATAAAAAAAATTTTTATTAAATTTAATATTTACAAATTCTCTATTATGCAATCTGATCATAAATTGTTTTTCTTGAAATTTATTGAGAAGATTTGAGTTTGATTTTAACCATGCTTTCATTTCTTCGATTTCTTTTTCTACATTTTTTAAAGACAAATTTTCACCGTGAACTCTATAAGTTGCTACTGGATCTTGAATTGCATCAAATTCGCAAATTTTAGAAAGCTTTATAAACAAGTCAAAATCTCCAATATGATTGTAACTATTCTCAAAGCTTATATTATTTTGATTAAGTATTTCTTTTCTTATTACTGATGTGATCACTCCAATTTTGTAATCTGAGAAAATTTTTTCAAATATTTTTCCTTTTAATAATTTTTTTTTTGAAAAAATTTTTTTTTTTTTTAATATTTCATTATAGATCCATAAATTTCCATAAACTACTCCTACATTTTTGTTTTCAAAAAGTTTTATTTGTTTTTCTAGTTTATCTTCTTCCCAATAATCATCAGCATCAATAAAAGCAATATATTCTCCTTTGCACACTCTAACTGCAGAATTTCGAGCCTCATAGAGTGAGGTGTGCACATTTGATCGATAATATTTAAATTTTTTGGACCAAAATAACTCTAAAATTTTTTTGCTTTCATCATTTGATTTGTTGTCCCAAAAAACTAATTCCCAATTATTATAGGTTTGATTTACAACTGTTTCTAAAGCATCTTTAAGATATTTCTCACCATTAAAGCAATTAAGAATTATGCTTACGAGTTTTTGTTTTTCTTTCATTTTAAAAATTAATTTATTATCTACGATTGATATATTATAACTTAGTACAAAAAATTTATGAATTTTTTTAAAAGAAATACAGGTCTTCTACTAAGATTTGATGATATTGCACCTAATATGAATTGGGAATTAATGGATAAATGTGAAAAATTATTTTTAAATTATAATATTAAACCAGTATTGGGCATTATTCCAAATAATGAAGATGATGAATTATTAGCTTTTCCTGAAAAAAAGAATTTTTGGGAAAAAGTTAAACAATGGCAGTCATTTGGTTGGGAGATCTCAATTCACGGTTATAATCACATATATAGCTCAGTCACAAATAAAAAAGATTATTTTAATTACGGCGGAAGATCTGAGTTTTTTGGGTATTCTCTAGAAGATCAAACATTAAAGTTAAAAAAGAGTATAGAAATTTTTAAAGAAAAAAATGTAAGTGTGAGAAGTTTTTTTGCCCCTAACCATACTTATGATTTAAACACTTTTAAAGCTTTGAAAGCAAATGGTATTTACAACGTGATAGATGGGTACGGTCTTTTTCCTTATAATAAATTTGGTATAAATTTTATACCTCAGTTATTTTTCAAAAATATATTATTGCCTTTTGGAATTCAATCAACGCAAATTCATTTAAATGAATGGGATGCTCAGAAATATGATGATTTTAAAAAATTTATTGAAAAAAATCATAAGAAAATAATTAGTTATGATTTTGCGTTATCAAAAACCAATAATAATTTTATTAGTTTAATCATAAGACTATTATCTGAATATCTTTTAAAATTTTATAGATTTTTAAGAATTAAATTTTAAATTTTGATTTTTTACTATCAGCTAAAAATCCTCTAACAGTATCAAGTGTCATTGATTTGAAACTTTTTCCAAAACCTTTTATTTGATTTATTACTTTTGGCGGCATAGTAATTATATTACAATTTAATTGCTTCGCTTGAGTAAAATTATATGCTTCCCTTGTGCTGGCCCACAATATTTCTATATTTTTATTTTTTTTTGTTAAGGAAAGACTTTTTTTAAATATTGGAAGAGGATCTTTACCTTTATCTGCCATTCTGCCAGCAAATATTGAAATAATAGATTTAGTTTTTTTATTTAATTTTTTGAAAATTTTTTTAGTTTGTTTGAATGTATAAACTGCAGTTATGTTAAGTTTAATTCCTTTATCGCTTAATTCTTTAATGACTGGCCCTGTAAATACTCCTTTAGAATTTAGAACTGGTATTTTCACATAAACATTTTTACCCCAAGAATTTATTTCGTAAGCTTGTTTAAGCATGTCTTTAAAATTGTCAGCAAATACTTCAAAAGAAATAGGTTTTTTTTTACAGATTTTTAGAATTTTAAGAGAATACTCTTTGTAATTTTTGGCTCCGGCCAATCGCATTAAACTTGGATTTGTAGTAAAGCCATCCACTAAAGATTTATTATTAAAAAATTTAATAGTCTTATAGTCAGCAATATCACAAAATATTTTTGTTCTCATTAATCTAAATTTTTTACAATATCTTCGGTCATCTTTTTTGCATCTGCAAATAGCATTAAAGTATTATCTTTGTAAAAAAGTTCATTATCTATTCCGGCATACCCAGGTGACAAGCTTCTTTTAACAAATAAAACAGATTTACATTTTTCAACATCAAGCACTGGCATTCCAAATATTGGACTTTTTGGATCTGTTTTTGCTACAGGATTTGTTACGTCATTTGCACCAATTACAAAGGCAACATCAGAATTAGCGAAATCATTATTTATATCTTCTAATTCAAATACTTCATCATAAGGAACATTTGCTTCAGCTAATAATACATTCATATGTCCAGGCATTCTCCCAGCTACCGGGTGTATAGCATAAGTTACTTTAATATCGTTTTTTTTTAATTTATCTACCATCTCTCTGAGAGCATGTTGAGCTTGAGCAACGGCCATACCGTAACCTGGAACTATAATTACTGATGAGGCATTTTTCATTAAAAAAGCAGCATCTTCTGCATTGCCACTTTTTACTGGTTTTTGATCTTTCTTTTCTTTGTTATCATTAGTAGAATTATCGGCTCCAAAACCCCCAAGTATTACACTCACAAAAGATCTGTTCATGGCTTTGCACATAATATATGAAAGTATTGCTCCAGAGGATCCGACAAGAGCACCTGTTATAATTAAAGCAGTATTTTCTAATGTAAAACCTATTCCAGCTGCAGCCCACCCAGAATAAGAGTTAAGCATTGAAATTACTACGGGCATATCTGCTCCGCCGATAGGGATGATTAATAATACGCCGACAAGAAATGATATTACAATAACCGTCCAAAAAATATTTGTGGACTGTGTTTTACATAAATAAAAAATTAAAACAAAAATACCTATTCCTAGTATCAAATTTAACATGTGCTGACCGCTAAATGTAATGGGAGCGCCGGACATTATTCCTCGTAACTTTAAAAAAGCTATTATAGAACCTGAAAAAGTAATTGCTCCTACAGCTGCCCCAATGGACATTTCAATAAGGCTTGCTAATTTAATATTTCCAACATTTCCTAGATTAAAAGCTGCAGGATTTAAAAAAGCTGCTATCGCAACAAAAACAGCAGCTAAACCAACTAAACTATGAAACCCAGCTACTAATTCTGGCATTGCAGTCATTGGAATTTTAAAAGCTATAAAAGCACCGATTGCTCCTCCAATTAGTAAAAATATTATTACATAAGATAATGATGAAGAAAAATTACCAACCGAAAGGAATGTCACAACAATTGCTATTATCATTCCGGCAATTCCAAAGTAATTTCCTTGTCTAGATGTGTCAGGTGATGATAATCCCCTTAGAGCAAGAATAAATAAAATCCCAGATACTAGATAAGAAACTGCTGCTAGATTTGCTGAAATCATTTCTTTTTATCTTTCTTTTTTTTGTACATTTGAAGCATTCTTTGAGTGACCAAGAACCCCCCAAAAATATTTATTGCCGCTAAAATAATTGCTATAAATCCAAAAATACTTGACGTATTAAAAATGCTATCAGAATTTCCTGCTAAAGCAGCAATTATAGCGCCTACAATTATAACTGATGAGATAGCATTAGTAACTGACATCAGGGGTGTATGAAGGGAAGGAGTAACACTCCATACGACGTAATAACCAATAAAAATTGATAAAATAAAAATACTCAATCTAAATATAAAAGGATCTATTTCCATAATTAAACTTTTTTAATTAATGATTTTTCTATTATTTCATCTTCTAAATTAATATTAAAATCTTTCTTATCTTTACTATACAGGTTACGAATGAAACTAAATAAGTTTTTAGCATATAAACTTGAAGCAGTAAGAGGTAAACTATTCATCAAACTTTTCACACCTATTATCTTTATTCCATTAATTAAATTAATTTTACCTGGCTCTGAAAATGCAGAGTTTCCACCTTGTTCTGATGCCAAATCATAAACTATAGATCCAGGCTTCATAAGTTTAACTAAATCCTCTGTTAATATTCTTGGAGCAGGTTTTCCAGGAATTAAAGCTGTGCATATTACTATATCATTTTTTTTAAGCGCATCTTTCATCATTTCAGCCTGTTTTTTTTTGTACTCACCTGACACCTCTTTTGCATATCCACCAGCAGTTTCCATATCTTCATTTTGTTCAACTGTTAAAAATTTTCCACCTAAACTTTCTACCTGTTCTTTTGATGCAGCTCTAACATCTGTTGCTGAAACTATCGCGCCTAATCTTTTAGCAGTTGCTATAGCTTGTAAACCTGCAACACCTGCACCGATTACTAACACTTTAGCTGCTGGCACCGTACCTGCGGCTGTCATCATCATTGGAACGGCTTTTTCAAATTCTGCAACACAATCAACAACCGCCCTATATCCAGCTAAGTTAGATTGAGAGGATAAAACATCCATTGATTGAGCTCTTGTAATTCTAGGTAACAACTCTAAAGAAAAAGGCTTAATTTTTTTTTCTATGATTTTATCAATTTGATTTTTATTTTTTGACGGATTAAGCATTCCAATTAAAATTGTATTATCTTTTAAAATTCCAATTTCATTTTCTAAGGGACAGTTTACTTTAATGATCAAGTCACTTGAATTTAATACCTCTTTTGATGATGATTTAATTTCAACTCCTATATCGCTATATACATTATCATCAATTCCGAGGTGAGATGCATATCCTTTTTCGATACACACTTTTAACCCGAGTCCAATAATATTTTTTGCTGACTCAGGAGTTAAAGAAACTCTTTTTTCTAATGATGTATTTTCTTTTATTGAGCCGACTATCATTTTTATAATTTGTATGATTTTAAAGTAATGTAATTGCAAGTATTACTAATAAACTAATTACTGCAATTGTTCCCCACAAAACAAATTTTGTGAAACCGTTGTAGGTTTTTTTGTGATCATTCTCACTCATCTTTATCCTTGACGAGCTTTAAATTTTGGATTTTTTTTATTTATTACGTACAGCTTCCCTCTTCGCTTAACTAATTTAGAATTAAGGTCTCTTTTTTTAAGTGATTTTAATGAGCTAGCTATTTTCATAATTTTTAAAGCCTGGCAATGTCCTACTCTTCCATATCTTAAGACAAAGTACCATCGGCGCTGAAGGACTTAACTTCCGAGTTCGGGATGGGATCGGGTGTAGCCCCTTCGCAATAATTACCAGGCGAAACTTTATATTATTTTTATATTGATATGTAAACAGGTTATTATTAGCTAAATAATTGAATTTGGTGGGCGTGATAAGAATTGAACTTATGACCTCTTCGATGTCAACGAAGCGTTCTACCACTGAACTACACGCCCAATCACAATTATTACTATAATACTAATTAAATTTTTACTACTTATTTTCTAATTTAATCTTTTACTCAATTTAATTTCAAAGTTAATAGTTGATAATAATTTTTTTTTAAAGTTATTTTTTGGTTTCCAATTAATTGTTTTTTTTAACTTATTAATATTAGGATAAAACTTTATTTGCTCATCTTTACGCATTTTGATTTTACCAAATTCTGGTTTTCCTTTTTTTACATAAAAATTTATTAATTTAATTAAAGATTTAACTTTAATAATTTTTCCTGATCCTAAGTTGAAAATTTCACCTAAAGTTTTTTTTGATTTTAAAATTTTGATAAAAATATCTACAACTTGATCTACGTCAATAAAATCTCTATATTGATTCCCATCAGAGCAGGGAAAAGGTTTATTAAGCAAACAAGATCTTATTATAAATGGTATAATTCTATTTGAATCCTGATTTTCTCCGAAAACTTGATATAAGCGAACAACAGAACAAGGAAAATTATACTTTTTATATTTATTCATTAAAAATTTAGTGGCGAGAAACTTAGGTCTTCCATAAATAGAATTTGGGATGCTAATTGAGTTTTCGTTGTGAGGGGATTTGGTATTACCATACTCCGCTCCGCTTCCAACCTGTAAAAAAAGTTTAATTTTTTTTTTTGAAAAAATACTTACCAGATTTTTGCAGCCAATGAAGTGAGATTTTAAATTTTTATTTTTATCTACATGGTCAACATAGCCACCTAAATTTACAATATAATCAAAATTTTGGTCAATTTTTTTTAAAGAATTTTTTTTGTATAAATTGCCAGTTTTATACTTTACACGTTTTATTTTTCTGTGATTTTTGGGTTTATTTTTAGAAAAGGATGTTACGTCCCACCCTAATTTTATAGTTTTTTTAGCTAAGTGATAACCAATAAATCCTGTTCCACCAACAATTAGAATTTTATTTTTTATTTTTTTATCCAAGGAGCTTTACGGTTTTTTATTAGTTGAACTAATACATTTTTATCTCGCATTGTGTCCATACACTGCCAAAATCCATTATGTTTAAAAGCCATGAGCTGTTTTTTTTTAGTCAAACTTCTAAAGGGCTCTCTCTCTAGCATTATTTTGTCACCAGAAATATATTCAAATATTTTAGAGTTAAAAACAAAATAACCGCCATTAATCCAATTATCTTTTAATTGAGGTTTTTCTAAAAATGAACCTACTCTTGATCCTTTAATTTTTAAAACACCAAATCTTGAAGGCGGAATTACAGCTGTTAGCGTAGCAATTTTTTTATGTTTGAAATGAAACTTTATTAATTTATAAATATTTTGATTTGATAACCCATCTCCGTAAGTTAACAAAAAATCCTCATTTTTTTTAAAGTATTTTTTAAGCCTTAAGACTCTTCCACCTGTTAAAGTATTTTTACCAGTGAAAATACATTTTATATTTTTATTTTTTTTAAAGTATTTGTTAATTACTAGATTTTTATATCCTGTAGCTAGTATGAAATCTTTAAATCCATAAAATTTAAAATAATTAATTATATGCTGTACAATAGGAATTTTGCCAATTTTTACCATTGGTTTTGGGATAAGCTTAGTTTCTTCAGCAAGCCTAGAACCTAAACCACCACACAAGATAACAACTTTCATTTTAATTTCCTTTTTTTTAATCAATTGAATATGGTAATTTAATATTTTTAACCATTAATCTATTAATCATTATAACTCTTTTTAAATAGAAATAAGGAATAGAAGCAAGGTGCTTCCATCTAAATCTAAAGATAAAATGTTTTATAGAATTTTTCCACACTAACAGCTCACATTTCATTGGTACAAAATTAAAATAAATTTTTTTATTTTTAAATAAAAAGTTATATTTGTATTTATTAATAATTTTTTTGTTGATAAACTGGAAGAAGTGAAGATCTCTGTCAAAAAAATAATTTTTATCTATCTTTATTTGAAATAAATTGTCAATTCCAGTTAGCCACTTTCCACTAACACTATCTCCCCACCATAATAAATCATTCTTAGTGCATAGCTTTAAGCAATTTTGATATTTAATTTTGTAAATTTTACAAAAGTTATTCATCACTTTTGTATTTTTCCAATGTAAACTTTCGTATTTTATTATTTTTACTTTACCTAATTTCATTAAATCAAATATACCATTGAACACTAAATCTATTTGAAAATATAGATCTTTAGGGAAAAAACTTTCGCCATTTTTATAATTCAACCAATTTTTGATTGGAGAGCTTAAGGAAGCTAGGGGATGTCTTATAATGTGTAAAATTTCAAAATTTGTTGGCTTTATTTCTTCAATAAATTTTTTTGTCCAACTTACTAGATGAGTGTGTATAAAAAAGATTTTTTTATCTTTTAACTTTTCACCTTTTGAAAGAGCATAAGCTTGATGAAGTAATTTTAATTTTTCAAATTTTGTATTTTTTTTTATTTTATTAAGTTTTATAAAATTAAAAATAAACTTTTTTTTATTAACTTTAAAATAGCTATTTTTATTTTTTCCCAATCTATGGTGACGCTCAAACTTATTTATTTTTGAATTAAAAAATTCTGGATATTTTTTTAAAAATCTTGCTGAAAGTTTTTTTGAGTCTTTTTCAGATAAAATATTTATTAAATCGTTATCTATTCTCAAGTAGAGCGGAAAACTTAAAATTTGCGTATGACCATCTAATAATCCTTGAAAAAAATCAGAACCACCTCTTCCGCCAGCGACTAAAAGTAATGTTTTCACTAGGTTTTATATTTTGACCTTTTAAAAGTTTTAATCATCCTTTTTAAAAACTTTACTGTATCTTGTGGGTATTTGCCTATTGCAGTCTCAGCAGCTAAAACTAAGCCGGAAGCACCCATTTCAAGAGAATTAAAAATATCATTCGCCTCGCCTCTATTAGGATAATTATTTTCTAACATGCTCTCTAATAAATTTGTAGCAACAAATATTTTTTTATTTTTATATTTTGATTTTAATTTGAATAATTTTCTTTGAACAAGGGGTATATTTTCAATTTTCACATCTTTTGATAAATCTCCTCTATCAATTAGAAAAGACTCACCTTTTTTTAAAATCTTATCAAAGTGTTTAATTGCATTTTGTGTTTCAATTTTAAAGATTTTTTTTTTCTCTTTCAAAAGATTGTTAAATTTTACAATATCACTAGTTGAATTTGTAAATGATAATGCAAAATATTTTATATTAAATTTTTTTCCAATTTCTATTGCTTTAAAATCCTTGTTAGTTAAATAATTTAACTTTATTTTTCTATTTTCTAAGTGTACTCCTTTATTGTTTTCTACTTTCCCAGAAGATATTACTTTACATAATATTTCAGATAAATTTTTTTTAATTATTTTAATATATAAATTATTAAATCCTATATTTAATATATCCCCTATCTTTAGTTTATCTTTTACGTATTCAGGATATAGGTTTATATCTTTTTTCTTATTAGAGATTTTTATTTTTTGTCCTGATTTTAAATAACTTTCTTTTTTTACTTGTACTCTTATTTGAGCACCCTCTGTGTCAATACAAATAGGAACGTTTGAGTTTTTTTTAACAAATGTAATAGACTTTTTTAATTGATTAATTGATAAATGGGACATATTTAATCGAAGTAAATCAATATTTTTGTTTGAAAAATGCAAAAATTTTTTATTTAAGCTTTTTGGACCTAACGTGCAAATAATTTTGATTTTTGCCATGAAAATTTTTATTTTTTCCAGTTATAATTAAAATTTTTATCAAAAGGATCTTTTCGTACCATCTCTTTTTCATTATGTGGAGAAGATAAGCAATTTGCAATAATAGACTCGTCTCGGTCTAAACCTTTAAAGCCGTTCCAAATATTTGGAGGAATAGTTACCAAAAAATATTCTTTTGGAGATAATATAATTTCTTGATATTTGCCATTAGTAGTGCTCTCGTATCTATCGTCAAATATTACAAGTTTAACTTTTCCTTTAACACAAGCATAATTTAAAGTGTTTTCTCTATGTAAATGCCAAGCTTTAATTGCATCGTTATAAATTGTTGAAAAATATACTTCCCCAAAAGTCTCAAAAATTTTACTATCATTTCTCATCATATGCATAACTTTACCTCTATTATCAGATAAAATTCTTAGCGGAGTTATAATTACGTCTTTAATCATAATTTTAGAATTGAACTTAGCTTTCTAAAAACAAAATAAAATATTGATAACCATGCATTGGGGTAAATTAAATTATAGAAAAAATGTTTCTTTAAATTAATGTAATTTCTTCCCATTTTATCTCCATATATTAAAATCTTAAAAAAATAATTAAAAAAATTTCTTAAGGCATAATTTTTATTAATTATATAACTTGTAAAGTTTAGTCCTTTGCTTCTAAAGTAATCTAAGGCTTCCGGTATCCTTACTATTTCAACCATTTCATATAGACTGCTCCATTCTCTTATTCCATGTAAACTCACAGAGAGAGGTCTTGCACAAAAATATGCATTTGATTTGGAATAAGCTGCACAAAATATTTTTATAAAAAAACAAGTATTCTCAAAATTAGACCAAACTCTGTTATCTTTTATTAGTTTCCTGTCTATAACATTTTGGTTTTCTTTCCATTTATCTCTCCTGAATACACAGACAAATACACCTAGCAAAAAATCAAATGAAATTTTTCTATCAATTAAATCAAAAAACTTAAGTCTTTTATCTTTTTTTAAAAGAGAATGAGTTCGCATATTTTTTGGAAGATTTTTAGTATTAAATGGGTAAGAGAAATTTTCTAAATACTCTTTATTTAAATAAAACGAATTTATCCAGAAAAAATCACAGTCGTTATTTTTTTTTATGATTTTTTCCAACTTTTCTACACCATTTCTTACAATTAAATCATCGTCGCCTAGAAACCAAATAAAGTTTCCAGAAGCCATATTAGAAACTTTAAGTAGATTTAAAGCAAATCCAAGGTTTTTTTTATTTTTATTAAATTTAATTTTTAATTTTTTTCTGTACGGTTGAATTAGTTTTTTAATATTTTTATCAGAACAATTATCTGAAATACAAACTTCAAAGTTTTTTTTTGTTTGAAGCACTAGTGAATTAAGACAATTCAATAAACTTTTAGGTCTATTGTAAGTTGGTATACAAATTGAAATTAACACCTATTTAAAAAATATAGCTTTTGCGCAGTGATTAAAATTTTTGCAAATATAATCTATGTCTTCAAAAGATAAATTTGCATGATTAGGTAAATACAAACCATATTTATTTATAAACTCTGCATTTGGTAGTTGGCTACTGTTTTTAGATTTTTTTCTCCAAAAAGGTTGTTGTCCCATATTTCCACAAATCAAAGGTCTTGTCTGAATATTTTTCGATTTTAAGTATTTAAATACCTCAAGTCTATTTTGAACAAAAGTTGCATAACCAAAGCTTGAAACCAATTTTAATCTACTATTTTGTGTCCAAAATTGATTTAAATTTTTTTGATAACGATTAAAATTCTTATTTCTGATAATTGAAATTTTTTTAATTTTTTTTAGCTGTTGTATTCCAATATTTGCATTAAAATCAGTAGATCTAACATTTAGTCCAGAATAATAAAAAGTATAAAGTGATTTAAATTCATCAACTTTAAAACTTTTTTCTAATTTTTTTCTAAAATTTTTTTGAACATCTCTAGCCCAGCCATGTGACCTAATTGCTAATAAAATATTATAAAATTTTTTATCTTTAGTCGAGACCATTCCGCCTTCTATCGTAGAAATATGATGGCCAAAATAAAATGAATGAGAGCTCGCTAATCCAAAAGTACCCAGATTTTTATTAGGGAAATAACTGCCCATACTTTCACAGTTATCTTCTACTATTTTAAAATTATATTTTTTTTGAAGAGATATAATTTTTTTGAAATTATTGCTATGTCCTAAAACATTTACAACAGTTACTAAACCAGGATTGTGTTTTTTGCAGATTTTCTCGAGATGACTGTAAGAAAGCCCAAGATCTGTTTTATCGCAATCACACAAAATAACTTTATAACCTAATTGTAAAAATGGACTGACTGTAGTGGACCAAGAAACTGCTGGCAAAACAGCTATTTTATTTTTTAAGAAATTTCCTTCAAGTAAAGTTTGAGCTATTAAGAGGTTAGCTGATGATCCCGAGTTTACAAATACAGAAAATTTTGTACGCAAGAAATTAGAAAATTTTTTTTCAAATAACTGGGTTACTTTTGATTGGTTAAGATATTTTCTTTTTTTTAAAAATTCGATCATATTTTTGTAGTCTTTATGATCAATTGTATTATCTGCAAGTTTATAAAGTTTCATATATTTATTTTAGATTTTTATCAAAAGATCTTAAGCATTTTATAACTTGCTCAATTTTTTCATTTTCTAAGTCAGGAAAAAATGGAAGAGAAACTATCTCCTTCCAAATACTTTTAGTATTTTTGAGGTTATTGTTATTAAAACTCTTATAAAGCTTATTCATAGGGAGCGGTACAAAATGTACTGCAGTACTAATTTTTTTCTTTTTTAGATAATTTATTAGTTCATCTCTGAATTTTGTTTTCACTGAAAATAACCAGTAAGAACCGTTTTTCAGATCATAAGGAAAAACAGGTTTTATATATTCTAAATCTTTAATTCCATCAATATATTTTTTTAAAATCAAATTTCTATTTTTATTAAATAAATTAATTTTTTTTAGTTGTGCTAGACCAATAGCAGCTGTTAGGTCGTTCATGTTATATTTGTATCCTAAGTTTTCAATTTCATATCTCCAATGTTTTGAAAATCTATTATTTTTTCTAAAAAAGATTTGATGTCTCTTCCATGGGTCAATGTTCCATCCATGAAAGCTAAGTGATTTGATTTTTTCATATTTTGCTTTGTCATTAAGACAAATCATTCCACCATCTCCAGTAGTTATTATTTTTTTTTCTTCAAAACTAAAACATGATATGTCAGACCATGTGCCCAACTTTTTTCCTTTATAAATTGACCCACAACTTTCTGCACTATCTTCAATTAAAAGTAATTTTTTTTTTTTTGCCCAAGGTCTAATTTTATCCATTTGAGCTGGATGACCACCCATATGTACACAAATTAATGCTATGCAATTTTTAGTATATTTTTTTTTGATATCCTCAAAATCAATAGTTAAATCCTCTTTTCTGATATCAACAAATTTAGGTTTTAAACCACAATAAAGCGCTGAGGCAGCTGTAGCACTAAAAGTAATTGAAGGAACAAGAACTTCTTTATTTTTATCAAAATCATTACATAATAATGCTAAATGTAGAGCTGCTGTACCCGAATTGACTGCTACCGCATATTTTGTTCCTATAAATTTAGCAAATTTTTTCTCAAATTTGTAAACTTCCGGTCCATATCCCAACCATTCGTTTTTAAATACTTTCTTTATGTTAAAGATTTCCTCTTTACCAACCCAGGGTTTAAATAATCTTACTTTGGTCATTTATTAATTTATGTATTTTCTTTTGTAATCTAAAATTTGCTTAAAAGTTAAATCTAGTAATTTTTTTTTATTTTTATTTTTATAAAAAAACTTATACCAAATAAAACTTAATTTTAATGCTTCTCTTGGATTTAATTGTGTTTTCCATTTTAATTTACTCAAGGTTTTTGAACTATCTAAAGATAAGTGTTGAGACTCATAATATTTTTGTTTTGTAAATTTAATTTTTGAAGAAGAATTTAAAAATTTTTTTCCAAATTTCACTACATCAATTACCTTCATATTGTTTCTAAAGTTTGGGCCAAAGTTCCATGCTCCAGTATATTTTTTACCATGGTATAAATTTTTTGCTAAGATAAGATAACCAAATATTGGCTCCATTACGTGTTGCCATGGTCTTGACGCTTTAGGGCTTCTAATTATTATACTTTTATTAAAGATAAGAGATTCTGCACAATCTTTTATAATTCGATCTTTTGTCCAATCTCCACCTCCGATACAATTACCTGATCTCACTGTTGCTATTTTACAGTTAGAATTTTTTAAAAAGAAAGAGTTTATATAACTATTTGCCATCACTTCACATGAAGCTTTACTTCCACTGTAAATATCATGACCTCCAAGATGGTCTGTCTCTTTAAATTTTTTTTTTTTTTCTAAATTTAAATAGACTTTATCTGTAGTGACCATTATTGCTGATTTAACACTTTTGCATTCTTTAATTGCTTCTAAAATATTCGTAGTTCCTAAAATATTTGTTTTTACAGTATCACTTGGGTTATTATAACTTACTAATACACTTGATTGAGCTGCCATATGGAAAACGATTGAGGGTTTTATTTTTTGAACAGTTTTTTTTAATTTTTTAATATCTTGAATATTTGCTCTTACATCCATCTTTAAATATTGAGATAAATTTAATCCATCAAAAAAGTTGGGTTTAGAAATAGGATTTAATGCATAACCATAAATCTTCGCACCTAATTTTGTTAATATTAGTGTCATCCAACTACCCTTAAAACCAGTGTGACCCGTAATTAAAACTTTTTTATTTTTCCAAAAATTTTTCATTTAATTGCTTAATTTTTCTTTAATTTTTTTTATTTTTAGATAATTAAGACTACTTAATCTATTATTTATATTTTTAATATCTTTTTCATTATCTATTGAATACCAAAATCCCTTAATATCAGTGAAATTTGAATTATTTCTTTTAATTATTTTAGGATAAAACTCTCTCTCAAAATTAAATTTATATTTAAAATTTTTTATTATTAGATCAGACTTAATAATTGAAATTCCAGAAAAAATATGTCCCGAAAAATTATTTTTTTTGTAAGTTTTTACATAATTAAATTCTAATTCTCTTTCGAAACTAATTATTTTACCTGATTTAATTCCAACAACGCCATATGCTAATGGAGCGGAACATCCAAAAAAGGTTATATCTTTATTTTTTTTGGTGTGTAAATTTAGCTTTTCTTTAAGGTCAAAATCGAAGATTGCATCACCATTTAATAATGTTAAAAACTTTGACTTAATTTTATTTTTGACAAGAAATATTCTTTTGGATATTGATGTGTCAGTACCTGTCTCGATAAAATCAATTTTTTGTTTTTTTAGTTCGTTATCTGATTTTATAAATTTTTTTATTTGATTTCCTTTATACCCCAACGGAAGGATAAAATGGTTTACTGAATTATTTAAAAGAGACTTTATTATATACCAAATAATGGGCTTACCGTGTATTTTCACTAGAGTTTTAGGAATTTTTTTTCCAATACTACCTAATCTTGTTCCTCTACCTCCACAGAGAATAATTGCAGAATTAATTTTGTTATTGATTTTTTTGGCTATTCTATGTGGGATAATATTTTCATTTTCCATATTATTTAAAATTTCTGGTATCCAAAAATTTTTATTTTTAGAAGTTACTCTTAAATTAAAACTTTTTGGTTTTTTAAATATCTTATTCATACTTTTAAATCTACTTGTTTGAATAGTGTCCATCCAAATAATAAAATCGGGCTTGAATATTTCTAACTGTTCTCTTATTGGACAAACAAAATCTGCAACCACATATTTTTTTATGGATTTTGTTGCTAATACTCTCATTCGTTTTACCTGGCGAATAATACCTTTCTTGCTGAAATCCCAATCTTTATGCTTACCTCTAATATTGTCTGCGTTTAGCCAATCTGCATTTAATATTTTGACAATTTCTTTAGCTAAGGTTGTCTTTCCTGATCCCGGCAAGCCCATTATCAAAATTACTTTTTTTTTACTCATAGACCTAAATTATTTTCTTTCTATTCAAAAATTTTGATAATCATATGATTTATATTTTTTAGAGTAGCTAATGTTTTCTGACTCATAAACTTTTAACATATCTAACTATTTTTGATGACATTGATTAAATTATATTTCTAATATCTGCTAATGGTTTTTTAGATTTTTTTGCAAACTTGTTACAAAATTTTTTTCTAAAGGATTGCAAATTTTTACCAAACCACCAATTTTCTAAATTTTCATAATTTTTATTAACAAAATTTGCTGCTGATAAAGAGTTAAAATGAACTATTTTTAATTTTTTTAACATATTGAAATCAGAAATCACTGAATGCCTTATATTTGAGAAATTCTCATTAAGCAATAAAATTACCGGGTGGTTTAAATACATTGCATCTAAAAAGCCAGTAGAGTTTAAAGTTTCTACCGCAATTTTAAAATTCATTTTATAAGTGTTTTTTTTTGATGTAATCAATTTTAAATTAGGAAATGAATTTGAAATTGATTTTTTAATATAATCGGTATTTCTAGTAACTAAATATTTTACATATGTTTTGGATTGATGTTTTTTATCTAATTTTGCTATAAATTTTATTATGTCCTTGATATGCATATCAATCTCATCTTTATAACGAGGTCTTCCACCACCAATATCACCAGGGCATTTTTTAAATTCTGTTGTAGGAAGTACTATACCAACCCTCTTTTTGATCTCTAAAATTTCTTTTTTAAAAAGATATTTTTGAGCAAAAAGTGGTATAGTTTTTTTGCTATTTTTCCAGCCCCATGTGAAAAATTTATCTGAAATTAATTTATCAAAGTGCTCAGCAGCAAAATTATCTGTTAATCCATATGAACCGCCATGCTGGAAAATAAACAGTTTGCTTTTTTTTTCAACCTTTTCTGCTGCATATAGATTAAATAAATCATTAAAATGATGATCCATGCTAGTCATGATTGCTTTAGGTGATTTAGGTAAAGATAAATTTTCTATCTTGATTTTGTTTTCATGAAAATTTTCTAAAAAAACTTTTGGAAAATTATAAACTAATTGCTTAAATAAAAAATTTACAAATTTTTCGTTATTCTTATTATTTTTTTTAAAAAATAATCTATTTCTGAGATTTAAATCAATTTTATTTTCATTAATTATATTAGATTTATCATTATATGAAATTCTAAATTGCCTAAATCTTAGATTAAATAATATTTGTCCTATTTTTGAAAAACTCATATTTTGAGCAAATATTTCTTGTGACGAAAAAAAGTTTAGAAATTTATTTATTCTTTTTTTTATATTTTCATAATTAATTTTATTATTTACTAATTTTGGATTTTTTAATTTTTTATTTAACGATATGAGTTCACAAGTTTTTTGTTCTTTTAGAATTTTTGAAAAAACCCAATGATTCCAGTCATTTGAAAATATTGTTTCAGTACAAAAATCATAAGTTGAATATGGAATAAATTTTTCTTCATTAAAATTATAAATTTTTGCATTGATTGTATTTTTCCTTTTATTTAACGATCTAACAATTTCCCATCTATCAAAATTAAAAAGAACAAATCTCCACAGCCATTTACTAAACAAGATCTCGTAATACTTTAAAGAATTATTTTTATCAAAATAGTCATTCAATATTATTCTTAGTTGCTTAGAAAAAAGATTATGAATTTTTTTTAAATATTCCAAATCTTTTTTTAATTTTTTTTTATCAGCCCAATGATAATTAATAATTTCATAATTTTTATTATTAAGATCAAAAATATTTTTTTGATTTAAACACCAACTACCTAATAAAATATTGTTTTTATAATTCCAAAGCTCTTTGTTATCAGAAATAATTAAATTCATAAATTATATTATAGTTAAAAAATTATTGATAAGAATCTTTAGAAAATTTTTTTATAGACTTATCTACCACTTCGTAAATTTCATCACAGTATCTTAGATTTTCGGGATTATGTGAAACAAAAAATATTGTTTTATTTTGTTGGTTTGTAAAAATTTCTTTTACAATTTTTTTTTCAGTTTCAATATCAAGCGCGTTAGTTGCTTCGTCAAAAAATAAAACTTTTGGATTATGATATAATGCTCTTGCTATTCCAATTCTTTGTCTTTGTCCGCCGGATAATCTTGAACCTTTTTCACCGACTAAAGAATCGACTCCATGCTTTAATGAGTTTTTTAATTCAGTTAAATTTGAGAGGTGAATTACTTTTTCTAATTTTTCATCATTTATATTCTCATCCGATAATCCAAAAGCTATATTTTTTTTCAAACTTTCATCTAAAATAAATACATCCTGTGGCACACAACCAATTATCTTATGCCAATTTTTTTTGCAATTTTCTAAGTTTTTGCCATCAATAAAAATTTTTCCTATTTGAGGGTTTGAAATACCCATTAATAAATCAATGAAAGTGCTTTTTCCACAACCACTTTTACCCACTATCCCAATTTTCGAACCACTTTTAAAATTTAAATTTATATCTTTTAGAACAAAATTTTTTTCGTTTTTTAAATTTTTATCATATGAAAAACTTAAATTTTTTACTACTATTTGAGACTTAAACTCTATTGGAATAATCTTTTTATTTTCTTCTTCTAAAGGTAAAAATCTTTCTTTATCGATACTTAGTTTCTGAGCAGCTGCAATATTATACTGAAATTTTTGTATATTTGTTACGATTTTACCAAAAGAAGGTGCTAACCTATACGCAGCAGTTAAGAAAACTCCTAACGTTGGAATCATATCCTTTAAGAAACTATTATTTTTGAGAAAAAAAATAAGAAAAACTACAACTATTGCTAAAATAAATAATTCAAATAAAGGTCTTGGTAACCCATTTCTAAAGCCAATGTTAATATTATTTGAAGCCAAACTAAAATTACTAATATTAAAATCTTTTATGAGATTTTCCTGAGAACCAGTTAATGTATATATTTTTGCTCCGGATAATCCCTCTATAATATTTTTTAACCTTAATTGTATTAATTTTACTCTTTTTTTCCCCAAAGCGATAACTTTTTTAGCATTTAAATAATTTAATGAAATTGAAAAAATTAATAAACACAGAAATGAGATTATTGTAATTTTATAATTTACAAATAACAAAAAAGTTACTAACCCAATCAAAACTAAACTTTCTAAGGTAATAATAGAAATTGATAATAGTGCAGAAAGTAAAACATCAATCTCTGTTGTAATATTTTTTGTTGTTTCTGATATGTTAGTACGTAAATGGAAAATTCTTGGCATATATAAATACCCCTTAAAAAAATCATTACTAATCTCAGCTCTAGTATTATTTATAAATGCATGCTCTTTGTATATTAATAAAATGCTAAAAATAGTCTTAGATAAAAAAATAATAAAAAATAATATTAAAAGTTTTGACTGAGAAAAAACTATCAAGTCAATATTTTTTAACATTAAGATAAATCTATTATTTTCAATGCTATCGGGATTAGTAAAAAAACTTAATAGAATAAAAATTGAATTTAGTGTTAATATCTCAAGGAAAACAGCGACAAGCATAAGAATGGTTAAAGAAATAAATGCTAACTTTTGTTTACGTGATATAATTTTATTTATTTGATCAAGATATTTCATGTTTTTTTTTTGTAAAATTTAAATACCATTCAATAAATTTTTTGACACCAACTTCAATTTTAACTTTAGGTCTAAAATTTAAATATTTTTGGGTGTCTTTAATATCTGCTAAGCTGTCTTTTAAATCTCCCGGCTGAAAACTTACTAACTTTATCTTTGCTTTTTTCTTTAGAATTTTCTCAATAAGTTTTATATAATTTTTTAAAAATATTCTTTTCCCATTTCCTAGGTTTAAAATTTTGTAAGGAGCTTCACTAGACGAAAAGTTATTTTTTTTTAAACCCCATTTTTTATTTGTTTTAGGAATTTTATCAATCGTGAGAATGATTCCTTTAACTATATCATCGACATAAGTGAAGTCTCTGGAATGATTTCCGTAATTGAAAACTTTGAAAGATTTATTTTCTAAAATACTTTTTACAAAAATATATAAAGCCATATCAGGCCTCCCCCAAGGACCATATGCCGTGAAAAACCTTATTAGTGTAACCGGTAATTTGAACATATGACTGTACGAATGTGCCATTATTTCGTTAGATCTTTTGCTAGCTGCATAAAATTGAGTAGGATGGTCGGCAGGCAAGTTAACATCGTAAGGCATTTGTTTATTAATACCGTAAACACTGCTCGTGCTTGCAGAAACTAAGTGTTTTAATTTTATACGTCTAGATGACTCTAGAATATTGTAGAAACCTTTAATATTGTTCTCAAAATACTTATCAGGGTGTTTAATAACGTGTCTAACCCCTGCTTGAGCAGCTAAATTAACAACAATATCAAATTTATTTTTAACGAATAATTCTCTTATTTTTTTTTTGTTGCTTATGTCAATTTTTTTGAAAAAAAATAATTTTTTTTTATCAATTTTTTTTAATATTTTTAATCTTTCCCTTTTTAGAGAGACGCTGTAATAGTTGTTTAAGTTATCTATTCCAAATAACTTAAATTTTTTAGTTTGAATCAATTTTTTCGCTAAATGAAAACCAATAAAACCTGCTACTCCAGTGATTAATAATTTTCTCATAGTTACTTATTTAATTTTTTTAAAAAAACCATAAATAGTATATTTATTTGAAGGCTCTATTATTCTTTTAATTTTAACGGTTAATAATCCAGCGCATCTGGCCAGATTATCTAGGGAACTAATCGAAAAAATCTGTAAATGATCCAGACAAAATTCCCCAGAAAATTTTCCTTTTAATTTTGCCATCACATCAGGAACCTCTATGTAAATGATGCCGTCTCGTTTAAGTAATCTTTTGGATTCCTTTAAATTTTTCAAAGGGTCAGGCACATGCTCTAAAACTTTATTGAATGAGATGAGATCAAATTTTTTTTTATTTCTTAATTTATTTAAATTTTTTGTGATTACATTAATTTTTTTTTTCTTCAAAAAATTTTTATACCTTTCGTCAATATCAAATCCGATTACTTTGTGACCTTTTTTTTTTATTTCGTATAGGAATACACCTGTACCACATCCCACATCTAAAATATTAGATCTTTTTTTTATAAAACTATTTACTCTTAAAGCTCTATTTTTGTTATCAGATTTTTTTATTGGTAATTTAGAAATTTGATTAAATCTTTCAGAAATTCCTTTTTCATCTTTGTAAGTTAGATCTAAGTAATCTTTATTATACAAGTTAGCAGTTTTAAAATTATGAAAAGCAAAAAAATGATTGCAAGATGGACATTCATAAAATGATCTACGATATTCTCCTTTAATTTTGAAATTTTTTTCTGCAGTTGGCTTTTTCTTATATTCAAAAACTTTTTTGAAATTTTTAATTTTGCATGAGTGCCAATTATCTTTGACTTTAAATTTCATTTGTTTTAGATAAAATTTTCTTTGTGGGGATATATATGTTTCCAAAATAAGAATATATCTTTCTTACTTTAATTAGATCTAAAGGTTTATCAATACTAAAATTTTTTGATCGATTTGCTTGATAATATTTATTACTCAAATTAAAAATTTTATATTTTTTTTTATTCCTATAAAAAAAGTTAAATATATGTTCTTTATCTTTTTTTTTAAGTTTTTCTTTTGGTGCATTTAAAAATATTTTTGAATTTGCAATTTCAGAAGCTAAACCTTTTGGGCAATTTTTAGTAAGTTGATTAGTCACAATGTCTAATTTTTTTTTTTTAAATATTGATACCATTCTTCCAATTTCTTTAAAATCAACAAAAGGTCTATCAGCATTAATTCTTACAAAAGCGTCAAGTTTATACTTAAGAACACACTCTACTGTTCTTTCAAAAACATTGTTTAAGCTTCCTCTAAAATATTTTATTTTCTTTTTTTTACAAAATTTTACAATCTTTTCGTCCCTTTTTGTAATTGAAGTGCAAATAATTATTTTTAAGTTCAAATATTTTTTTAATCTTAAAAATACTATTTCTAACAAATTTTTATTAAAAATTATTTTTTTTAAAACTTTTCCTGGAAATCTTCTTGAATTGAGTCTTGCAAAAATTAAGATCCCGATATTTTTCATTATGCTTAAAGTTTAAAATAGTTTTTTTTTCTATTATTCACTGAATTTCTGCAATCAAATAAATATTTAGATTTTTCAGAAATCAATTTGTAATTAAACGTTGAGTGATCAGTCACTATTATAACTACTTGAAATCTTGAAAAAAGACTTGTTGTTAACTTCTTACTTTTTTTAATCAACCCATTAAAATTAATTTTGTTTACATGTGGATCTGAATACTCAAAATCATAACCTTCTTTTTTCAATTTATTGGCAATAATCAATCCGGGTGACTCTCTTGTATCATCTATATCTTTTTTGTAAGCCATTCCCAAAATCAAAACCTTTTTTTTAAATAATTTTATTTTATTTTTAACTATAAAATTTATTATTTTATTTGAAATCCAACTTGTAATTTTTCTATTAATCAAACCAGAGGTTTTTACAAATTTTAAATCAAATTTATTTTTTTTTGCTAACCAATATAAATAAAAAGGATCTAACGGAATACAATGTCCCCCATAGCCTGGGCCCGGACTAAACTTTGTAAAACCAAATGGTTTTGTCCCTGCTAAATTTAAAACCTCATCGATATCTATATTAATTTTATTGAGAAACATCTTCAGTTCATTCACTAAAGCAATATTTATTGATCTAAAAACATTTTCAACCATCTTAGAGGTTTCAGCAGTTTTTAAATTTGGAGCTTGCACTACATCGGTGGTAACAAAATTATATATTTCTTTTCCTAATTTAAGACATTTATTCGAATAGCCCGCGCAAATCTTAGGAGTATTGTTTAAATTATATTTAATTTTTTTGCTTTTTTTAATTTTAAGTTCAGGGCTAATTCTTTCTGGAGAATAAACTAAAAAGAAATCTTTGGACAAATTAAAGTGTTTTTTTTTTAAAAAACTCCCAATGATTTCTTCTGTAGTACCAGGATATGTCGAGCTTTCTAAAGAAATTAATTGACCTTTTTTTAAATATGGTGACATTAATTTTAAACTTTTTCTTAAAAAAGAAAGATCAGGGCTTAAGTTTTTAGTTAAGGGCGTTGGAAGAGCAATAATTATTATATCGGCTATATTAATATTTTGATAGTTTTTGGTAAGTATTAAATTTTTTTTTATAAATTTTCTTTTTATTTTCTCGGCATCGATATCTATTCCAATAGTTTTGAACCCTCTTGAATGAAAACTTTTTAATAAACCACTGCCGACATAACCTAGACCAATAATACAAATAATAGCATTTTTTTGTATAACTTTTTTTCTTAATTTTTCAAAATAATTCATCTTAAAAAATTTTTTTTATTTGTTCTTCAGTTGCTTGTTTTAAACCAATGATTTCTTTTTTATTTATCAAATATTTTCCTAGAAAAAAATTTAATATCTTTATTCTAGTTTTTAATAACTTTTTTTTATTTTTACTTAAATTATTTTTATGTTTTCTGTAAAAGAATAAAGGCTGGTTAGTGTGAATTATACTTTTTTTTTTAAAAAGTATTGATAGCCAAAGATAATAGCCATCTTGCCTATCAAATTTTTCATTATAGCCTCCTATTTTTCTCAAGAAACTTAAATCTATAAGAGAACAAGCTCCATGTGCTGGTGCATCCTTAATTGTATATTTTTTTTTGTGAATGTAAGAATATTTGTATAAAACTTTATTATTTTCATTTATTTTAAAAAAGTTTGGAAAAACCATTTTCACTTTCAAATTATTTGCTATTTTTTTTTGTAAAGTTTTTACTGCATTTGGTTTTAAATAATCATCTGCATCTAATCTTAAAATATATTTTCCTCTAGCTGCTTTAATTGCTATATTTGCACATTTTATTAAGCCCTTTTTAGTTTTATTATATATAATTTTAATTAATTTATTTTCTTTATATTTTTTTAGTATTTTTTTTGAATTATCAGTTGAAGCATCATCAATAATTACAATAAATATATTTTTATATTCTTGGCTTATCACGCTTTGTATAGATCGATTTAAATATTTTCCATAATTCCGATTAGTAATATAAACTGTGATTAAATCTTTCATTTAAAATTTTATTTTTTTATATGCGTAAAAATTTTTAGAAGCTTTTAATCCTATTATTTTTTTAAAATCTCTAGCATCTAGCCCATTATTTGGTCGTAAACAGATAATATCATTCCTTTTAATAACCTCACCTTTTTTAATATTCTTGTTTAAATAGATTGCACGCCTGAACGTTTTAATATTTTTACTTTTTATTTCAGAAGTAGAAGGCTGTTTTTTGTGTAAACCTTTTAAGACATTAATTTTTTTAATTTTTTTGATTAATCTTTTTGTTTCTATTGTTGTTAAAGATATTTTGTGATCTCTAAAAGTTTTTCTTTTTCGAGTATCTGTAAAATGAAATTCTAGAATTTGTGCACCCATTAAATAGGCTGTTATTAATGCAAGATCACCTTTATTGTGATGTGAATAACCAACGGGTAAATTTGTCGATTGTTTTAAAGTATTGATAACATTCAAGTTAACCTCTTTGTCATTAGTCGGATATGAGGAGGTGCATTGCAAAAGCGCTAAATAATTTTGTTGTTTATATTTCTTGTTTTGCAGTCTTAAAAATTTAATTGTGTTTTTAATTTCCTTTAAAGTCGACAGTCCAGTGGATAAAATTATAGGCTTATCTCTCTTAGCTAATTGGGACAAAATTGGATAAGCTGTTAAATCTCCTGATCCAATTTTATAAAATTTTAAATATCTATCAATCCAATTTAAACTACTCTCTTCCCAAACTGACGCTAAATATATCACGTTAGCTTTTTTACACATATTTGCAATTTCAATATGTTGCTCTTTGGATAACTCAAATTTTCTAAAATGTTCAAATCTCTTTTTAGACTCAACATGACTAACTAAACCTGATCCACTATAAATTTGAAATTTGATAACATCTACGCCTGTAGAAATTGCAAGTTTCGTAAGTTTTTTAGCATATGAAAAGTTGCCCTCGTGGTTACCTCCAATTTCTGCAATAAGCAAAGGACCATGTTTTCCTTTCCAAAAAGTTTTTTGTTTCATCAGTTCAAGAGTTTATTTTTTGTTTAAGCAAAGCTCCGCACTTTGTAAAAAAGCGATTTTTCTTTTTTTCATTTTTTTTTTAAGCCGGGTTATATAAAAACTCTTTTTTTTTAATCGTAGCTTTCACATTTCCCATTAAAATATTTATCTTATTTTTTTGAAACTTAATTATTTTAAATATGTTGTCATTAAATGGTCCCGACATAAATTTATAGTATTTATTAATCTCTGTTTCGAAAAGATTTGAAGAAATATACCCATCCTTATTTTCAATTTTTTTACATCTATTAATAAATTCAGTTATTTCATTTTGACAGGATGCAAAACCATTTAAAAAATACTTTAGACCCCTTAAATATTTTAATTTACTCATTGTAGTGTAATCATTAAAATTCGGAAGAAAACATAAAGCATAATCTCCTAGCAAATTAATTTCTTTTTTAAAAATTTTTTTTTTTATGAATTTTTCTACTTTTAATTTTGGTAAATATAATTTGAAATCATTTCCTACTTTCTTTTTTAAATCTACCTTAAATAAATTAATTTTTTTTTGATCTAATTTTATTACAGTCCACATGTTATTTTCTCTTTAATTCTTTTTTAAGTTCATCATATTCACTCATTTTTCTTTTCATAAAGTTAAGAGTAAGCCTTGTGCGTTCTGCAACACCTTTTGGTGTCAATATATATTGAATATATTTAACTTTATTTTGTTGTTTGCTAAAATTTTCAATTTTTACTAAACCTTTTTGCTGTAGTGCCTTGAGACAGTAATTTAGTTTTCCTAAACTAAACCCTAGATCTCCAGCTATTTCTCTTTGAGAAGAATCTGGTTTATTATAAATTTTTCTTAATATTTCAAAATAATCTTGATTGTCTTTCATATGTTCAATAATTGAACACAATTGTGTTCATTTTTTGAACAGGTTTTCTTTAAAAATAAAGTTATTATGTGTATTTAGTATCAAATACATAAATTTTTCTATATATAGAGCTGATTAATGAAATTTAATAAACTTTAAAATTAATTATAAATTAAGTTTTATGATTTTTAAATTTAGTAGCCCCCCCAAAAGTGAAATTGTTGTTTTTGATGGACATTCCATAAAAGATCTTAAGTTTATTCTTGAAAAAAAAAGTTATTTAGTAGTTGAAAATAGAAAAGAAAGAATAGAAATAATTTATTTTGGTATTAATTTTTTAATTAATTATTTAAAAAATTTTTTTTTAAATTTCTTTAAAAATAATAATTTATATACAATTTATTTATTTACACTTATAACAACAATTAACCCAAAATTAGTTATTACAAGTACTGATAATTCATTCAAATTTTCAGATTTAGCAAAATTATTAAAAAAAAAAATTAAATTTGTCGCTATTCAAAATGCAAATAGGTTTGATTTTATGTTAAATGATTATCTATTAAAAAAGAAAATTATTAATAAAAATTTAAATAAAATTTTTTACTACATTCCAAATTTATATTGTTTTGGACAACGCGAAATAGATGAGGCAAAAAAATACAATTTACAAATTGATAATTTTTTTAAAGTTGGTTGTATTAGAGTTGCAAATTTTCTTAGATCTTTAGAGATAAATAAAATCAAATTAAATAAAACAAAGTATGATATTTGTTTGATTTCGGAACCCCAGCCAGGTCTAAACGCAAGATTGCGTAGTCAAGATCTTGAAGAAAGTTTTATACTTCCAGTAAAATTTGTGATTAAATATGTTAAAAATCACAATCTTAAATTTATTTTTGCTCAAAAAAGATATTACAATACCCTTAGAAATAATAATGATGAAATTGATTTTTACAAAAAATATTTAGAAAAAAATGAATTTGAATTTTTATTGAAAAACTCAACTAAAAAAAAAGATGTTTATTCATCATATTTTCCTTTGTTTCAAAGTAAAATTGCAATTGGAGTTGCTTCAACTTTACTAATAAATAAACTTGGTTGTAAGGAAAAAATGTTAAGCGTAAACAGTTCTATAGAAAATTTATTTGATTTTCCTATAAATGGAATTTGTAAATTAAAAAGTAAAAATTTCAATGAATTTAACTCGAGAGTTACCGATATATTAAATATGAATATTGATGAATACTTAAATAAAATTGAAAAACCTATAGATTATTTGATGGTTTTTGACAAAAAAGAAAGCACAATTGACAAAATAAGAAATCATATCTTTCAAAATATAAATTAAAAATGGATCAAATTAGTTGGCTTTTCAAAAATAATAGTAATTATATTTTTAAGTGTTTTCTTAATTTTTTTGCTATTGGCTTTTCTTCTGCTAATATCTCGCCTAATTTCGGTTGTCCATATGCTAAATGCATTCTTTTAATAACAGATACTAATTCTTGCATTCCTCTAAACTCTAAGGAGGCAGATTGATCTGATCCATACATGGATCGATCAAGGGTAACATGTCTTTCTAGTGAACTAATCCCCAGCATGGCAGCCGCGAAAGAAACTGCCAAGCCACTCTCGTGACCGCTATATCCAACTTTGCATCCAAACTTCTTCTTCATCTCAAATATTGTGCTTAGATTTGCATGCTCTACTTTCATTGGATATGTTGATTTACAATACATTAATTCAAACTCACACTGATTTCTTTTAAAAATTTCAATGGCTTTCTCAATATCATTAATTGATGACATACCAGTTGAAATAAAAGTATATTTTTTTTCTTTTGCTACCTCTTCAAGAAAATTCAAATCAACTATCATTGCTGAAGCTATCTTATTAAATCTAAGTTGATACTTTTTTAAAAATTCTAAACTTTTCAAATCCCAGGCAGAGGCAAACCACTCAATTTTTTTATTTTTGCAATATTTATCTATTTCGTCATAGTCATTTTCGGAAAATTCAATTCCATATTTTTGATCTCTTGTGGTTTTTCCCCATGGGCTTTCTCTTAAAGTATCCAAGTCTTCTTTGGAATAAACAGTTTCAATATCTCTCTTTTGAAATTTGACAGCGTTAAAACCACATTCTGATGCTCGGTCAATAAGTTTTTTTGCTATATTTAGGTCCCCATTATGATTGATTCCTATTTCAGCTATAAAAAAAGGTAATTCCATTTTCATTATTTTAAAAGTTATTTTGATAAATAAAGTATTGAAAAACTCATAGTAAATTTTGTTAACTCTAGACTATAGTTCTGCCGCCGTCTACAGCGATATTTTGCCCAGTTATAAACTTTTGTTTTTTGTTTATCAAAAAATCTATTATATTTTTAATATCGCTCTTATTTGCCAGTCTTTTCATTGGAATAAGATTTGAAAGTCTTTTTAAGAATAATTTATCTTGATTGTTATATATGCCAACAGGAGAAATTGCATTACAAGTTATATTAAATTCACCATATAAAGCCGCATAATATTTTGTTAAACCAATTAAACCATGCTTTATCACAGAATAAGTAACAGGCTTTTTAAAGTTTCCAAACACATTTTTATAAATTGTATGCGTTGGGGCTATAATTGATAAATCAGAGGCAATGTTAATAATACACCCATCTTTTTTTTTAATCATTTGTTTTGAGAAATGTTTTATAAATAAAAAGGATGCTTTTAATCCTACATTTAACTCTTTGTCCCAATTAAAGCTTTTTTTAGTATTTTTATTTGGCTTAGGATCTAATGCGGCGTTATTTATCAAAACTCTAACAAAAAAAAGCTTTTTTCTAATTTTTTTCTCTAATTCAATTATTTTTTTTTCTTTAGTGATATCTAAATTAAATTTTAGGATTTTCTTTTTGGGGTAATTTATTTTTAAGTTTTTGTATAATATTTCTAGTTTTTTTTTATTAATATCGACTATGACTAAACCAGCGTATAAATCTAAAATTGACTTAGAGTGTATATGACCTAAAAAACCTGCTGCTCCAGTCACTATCCCACATTCAATCATATTTATTTCTTATACTAATATTAAAAATTTTACCATATAATAATATTTATGAAAAATAATATACCTAAAAAATTACTTTTTTCTGAAATAGAAAAGATTCAAAAAACCTTATCAGTGATAAAAAAAAATTATCTTAGAAATTTAGATAAGCTTTGTTTTGAATGTTTAAAAACTATTCAAAATGATAATAAAATTATATTTTTCGGCAACGGTGGAAGTGCATCTGATGCTCAACATTTAGCTGCGGAACTAGTGGTGCGCTACAAAAAAAATAGAAAAGCGATTAGCGCTATTTCATTAGCTACTGATACATCTGTAATCACAGCGACAGGCAACGACTTTGATTTTAAATTTATTTTTTCTAGACAGATTGAGGCGGTAGCAAAAAAGGGAGATTTAGCTATTGCGATTACAACTTCTGGAAATAGTCAAAATTTGATTGAAGCTGCAAAAACTCTAAACAAAATGAAAATAAAAAGTTTTTGTTTTGCGGGGAATAAAGGTGGTAAATTGAAAAAATTCGTTAAATATCCCGTAATTATTCCTTCAAGTAATACCTCTGAAATTCAAGTATTGGAAATAATGATAGGTCAGATTTTATGCGAATTCTTAGAAAATAATATTAACAAAAAAATTTAGTCTAAAGTTTAAATTATTTAACTTATTTTATATCTAACAAAGCTACTAATTTTTTTAATAAATTTTATATTTTTAAACATTGTTTTAATAGGATCGGTGCCTCTATTTGTCTCAAAAGAAAAATTTCGTTTATAATTTATTTTCTTTAATGCAAAAAAAATATCTTTAAAATTTACAATACCATTTCCTAAAATTACGTTATTTCCTTGAGAGTCTTTATCTTTTAAATGAATATGAATAATTTTATTTTTTAAACTTAAAATCTCTTCAAACTGATTAATACTATTTTTAACTCTATTACCAGTATCGTAAACTAAATAAAGATTCTTGTTTTTTACTTTCTTAAATAAAATATTTATAAATTTTATTTCTAAATCAGTTTCTAAAGCTAGAAAAATATTATTTCTATTTAAGATATTTGATATTAAATTAATTTTTTTTAAAAAATGTATATAATTATTTTTATTTAAATTACTTTTTTCATATAAGGGTAATACATATAATTTTGCGTTTATAATTGATAAATTTAAAGACATATTTTTAAAATATTTTTTTAAAGATTTATATTTTAAAATATTTTTTTTTATAAAATAATCGTCACAAAAAGAGTAAGATTTAAAATTTTTTAAATTTAAAATATCTGACACAATTTCAAAACCTTTATTTGAAAAAAAGGGGCAAGCTTGATTATTTTCTCTATCTTTAAAGAATTCTATAAAACCAAATTTTAAGGATTTTGCAATGTTAATTTCATCTATCCAATTTGGGGGGAAATATTGTAATAAATCTTTGGACGGTGGTTTGATTAGTCTTCCCTCTATGATTCCAAATCTATTATTCATTTAAAAATTTTTTTCCTAAATATTGAGATATTTTTTTATCTAAACCAATAGTATCTGATAAAGATATTTTTATTGCATATTTTCCAGAAGCTATATAAATAAAAAAATTATAATGCCTGAATATAATGCCGTTTTGAAACGGATGAAATTTTTCTTTCAATTTAATTTTTTCAGCGTTGAATATTCTAATTTTCTTACCTTTTATGAAAGTAAAAGCTCCATTGTAGGGTTTGGAAAATGCCTTTATAAAATTAACAATTTCATCTGCTTGCCAGTTCCAGTTAATAAGTCCATCTGTATCTGAATTTAGTCTTGGCCAGTAAAAACTATTGCTTTCACGTTGTTTAATTTTTGAAAATTTTTTTTTATTTATACAATCTATTAAGAAGTTTTCCAAAAATGATTTTTCAGCCTTACGTATTATTGATAAATGTTCAAATGGTAGTTTTTTATTAGCAGGTATTATAATTTTTTTTGATTTCAAAATATGCCCAGTATCTAATTCTTTTTCAACTTCGTGAATATTTATTGAAATATTTTTCTTTTTTTTCATTAAAATTCTCCAAGTATAATTACCAGCCCCTTTTTCTGATGGAAGGTCTGCGGCATGGTAATTATAAAATCTACCTTTAAACAAATTAATTGTATCTTCATTAAATTTCCAGATAGCATTAATTGAGAAGGCAATCGTTTCTTTGGTTACGAAATTTTTTAATAATTTGAGATTTATTTTTTTTGCACAGATATATTCGAAATTATTTTCTTTTAATGTTTGTTTAAATTTTTTATTATCATTAACTTTAATATTTATTCTCCAAGGATCTGTAATTATTAAAAATTTTATCTTATTTTTTTTGGCAAAAGAGCATAATCTACTTAATGGCCCATTTTCACTAAGTCTATCACCACCAAAAAATATAATTTGATAATTTTTCATTTTAATTAATATCTATAATTTAATTTTATTAATAATTTTATTTTGCTTTCTTTTCCAATCGAGGTTCTTATGAAAATTTATTTTTAATAAATTCGAGTTTTCTTTTAAAAAAGAATTAATATTTTTTCTATCACAAAAACTTCCAATCTGTTTTGAAATTTTTTTTAATAGAACATAATCCTCATTATAATCAAGAGTTAATCGAGCACTTTTAATTTCATACCGCATTCCTTTAAATATTGTATATCTAAAATTTTTATTTTTAATGTAAGGTTCTATAAATTCTAATTCTTTGCTTTTCTTTTTCAATGATGGGTTAAGTTCAAAAATTTTCTCTAAACATTTATAATAGATGCTGTATCCCTCACTTGCCCCTCCATTCCATGATACTTTCGAAGGAAATATAATATCGATCTTTTTAAGATAAAGTTGCTGTATACTTTTAATTATCGCTGTCCAATCAAAAAACAGGTCATCTGCATCTACTGTGTGAAAATATTTAATATTAAATTTTTTAGCACAAAGAAGCCACCTTAAAATTTTATTTTTTTCTGGACCTCTAAAATATGGAATTTTTAAATCTTTAGCAATTTTCTCAATTTTATTATCTTTTTTATTTGTAGTCGTGCAAATTATTGGAAATAAATTTCCGTACTTACATCTTAAAATTATATGCTCTAAAGTATTAATACCATTAAAATCTAAAAAACATTTTTGAGGTAATCTACTTGAAGAAGATCGCACAGTAATAAAACAGCAATATTTCATTTTTTAATTTAATTTAAAAAAATTTATTGTTTTTTTAAGGGCTATAATTTGTTTTTTAATTTCAATATTATTTGCTTGATTAGTGGTAAATAATAAAAGATTTTTTTGAATTTTTTTCGCATTAGGTGTGCCTGTACAATTATTAATACAATTTTTTGAACAATTTTTAAAACACCTTCCAATTTTATACTTTTTCACTGCCGGTTCTTGTTGAATAAGTCTGCTTGCTGCGTAAATTCCATCACCTCCAAATTGCATAAATTTTTTTCTAAATTCGTGCCAACTTACTTTGATTGATTTTTTAGGATTAAATAAAGCCGCAAAAGTATAATATGTTGAATATGATTTTTGAGATATTTTTTGAATTTTAAAATTATTGTTAATACTTAAGACTTTTTCAAACTCTTTAGCTGAATTTCTTCTTAATTTTATAAATTTTTTAATTTGTTCTGCTTGAGCTAATACTATGCTTGCAGTAAATTCATTCATTCTATAGTTAAAGCCAATTTCATCAAATCTTTTATAGCTAGGATTTTGTCTCTCATTCTTTGATATTAAAGTTTTGCTATTGTCTGCTTTAAGAGTTCTAAAACCTAGATTTGAAAATTTTCTAATCTTTTTTGCCAACGTTCTGTTGTTTGTGGATAATATTCCACCATCGCCACTGGTAAGTTGTTTAGCGGCTTGAAAACTCCAACAACTTATATCTCCAACCGTCCCAGTTAGATTTCTGTTTTCATCTTTGGCTCCAACCGCCTCTGCACAATCCTCTATTAAATATAATTTTTTTTTCTTACAGATATTTTTTAGTTTATTCAAATTGCAAATACCAGAGTACATATGAACGGCTAATATTGCTTTAGTTTTTTTTGTGATCTTTTTCTTTAAATCTTCATGATCTAAAAGAAACGTTTCTGGATCTACATCAACATAAATTGGTACTCCTCCTGCTAAATGAATTGAAGTGCCACACATTATTGGTGTTAAGGCTGGTACTAAAACTTCATCTCCTTTATTTATGCCTATTGACATAAAAGCAACATGTAATGCTGATGTGCAAGAATTAATACATATTGAATATTTTATATTATGTATCTTAGACCATTTATTTTCCAATTTTTCTGAAAAAGGAATATTTTTTGGTTTAAATCCATTTTTTAACAGAGACGAAATGTATTTTTTTTCGTTTCCAGAAAATCTCCAAAAGTTTTGATTTTTTTTTTTCAATTTCAAATAAGTGACTTTAATTGATGGTTACAATTTTTCATAATAATTTTTATGAAAATTAATTTATTTAAGTTTTATTATTAGTTAAAAATTTTTTTCAGTGCATAAATCAAGCCAATTGAGCTATTAGTACTGGTCAGCTGCACGCGTTACCGCGTTTACACATCCAGCCTATCAACGTAGTGGTCTACTACGGCTCTATGGGAAGAACTAGTTTTGAGGTGGGTTTCCCACTTAGATGCTTTCAGCGGTTATCCCTTCCATACTTAGCTACCCGGCACTGCAGCTGGCGCTACAACCGGTCCACCAGTGGTATGTTCATCCCGGTCCTCTCGTACTAGGGACAAATCCTCTCAATTCTTCTACACCCATGGCAGATAGGGACCGAACTGTCTCACGACGTTCTGAACCCAGCTCACGTACCACTTTAATTGGCGAACAGCCAAACCCTTGGGACCTGCTCCAGCCCCAGGATGTGATGAGCCGACATCGAGGTGCCAAACACCCTCGTCGATATGGACTCTTGGAGGGTATCAGCCTGTTATCCCCGGCGTACCTTTTATCCGTTGAGCGATGGCCCTTCCACTCAGAACCACCGGATCACTATGACCGTCTTTCGACTCTGCTCGACTTGTCAGTCTCGCAGTCAGGCAGGCTTATGCCATTGCACTCTACGAACGATTTCTGACCGTTCTGAGCCTACCTTCGCACGCCTCCGTTACTTTTTGGGAGGCGACCGCCCCAGTCAAACTACCCACCATACAGTGTCTTGCAGCCGGATTACGGCATGCAGTTAGATGTCAAGAATAATAAGAGAGGTATTTCACTGGTGACTCCGCTTTAGCTGACGCTAAAACATCAAAGTCTCCCTCCTATGCTAAACATATCATTCCTAACACCAATATAAAGTTGTAGTAAAGGTGCACGGGGTCTTTCCGTCTAACCACGGGAACTCCGCATCTTCACGGAGAATTCAATTTCACTGAGTTGATGTTGGAGACAGCGGAGATATCGTTACGCCATTCATGCAGGTCGGAACTTACCCGACAAGGAATTTCGCTACCTTAGGACCGTTATAGTTACGGCCGCCGTTCACTGGGGCTTCAGAAATCAGCTTGCACTGATCGCATTAACCTTCCAGCACCGGGCAGGCGTCAGACCCTATACATCCACTTACGTGTTAGCAGAGCCCTGTGTTTTTGATAAACAGTCGCATCTCCCTAGCTTGTGCCACCCACTTAGAGTTGCCTAAAAATGGGTCCTCCTTCTTCCGAAGTTACGGAGGCATTTTGCCGAGTTCCTTCAACATCATTCTCTCAAGCGCCTAATTATACTCTAATAATCCACCTGTGTCGGTTTCGGGTACGGTCTAATGATGGAGCTATTTCCTGGGACTTTTTCGCGGCTAACTCAATCCATTAAGAGTTAACAACTTACAAAATCCGTCACTTCCATCCGGTCAAGGAATATTAACCTTGTTTCCATCGTCTACGGCTCTCGCCCTCGACTTAGGGACCGACTAACCCTGCGCGGATTAACCTTGCGCAGGAACCCTTGGATTTTCGGCGACAGAGTTTTTCACTCTGTTAATCGTTACTTATGTCAGCATTCGCACTTCTGATACCTCCAGAATCTCTCACGAGTATCCCTTTACAGGCTTACAGAACGTTCCGCTACCAGATATAATTTCCGAAGAAATTATAAATCCACAGATTCGGTACATGATTTGAGCCCCGTTACATCTTTGGCGCAGAAACTCTATTAGACCGGTGAGCTGTTACGCTATCTTTAAAGGATGGCTGCTTCTAAGCCAACCTCCCGGCTGTTTAGGAATCTCCACATCCTTTCACACTTAATCATGATTTGGGGACCTTATCTGGTGATCTGGGCTTTTTCCCTTTCGACCATGGACCTTAGCACCCACAGTCTGTCTGCTGAGGTAAAATGTTTGGCATTCGGAGTTTTATGAGGGTTGGTAAAGATTTCTCTCCCCTAGCCCCTTTAGTGCTCTACCTCCAAACATCAATTTACTCAACGCACTACCTAAATAGTTTTCGCGGAAAACCAGCTATCTACGAATTTGGTTGGCCTTTCACCCCTTACCACAAGTCATCCAAAGACTTTTCAACGTCAACTGGTTCGGTCCTCCGGCAAGTGTTACCCTGCTTTCAACCTGCTCATGGTAAGCTCATTCGTTTTCGGGTCTAATTCATACAACTTGCGCCCATTTAAGACTCGCTTTCGCTACGCCTACACCTTACGGCTTAAGCTTGCTGGACAAATTAAGTCACTGACCCATTATACAAAAGGTACGCCGTCACTCTAAAAAGAGCTTCGACTGTTTGTAGGCATACGGTTTCAGGTTCTATTTCACTCCCCTAATAGGGGTTCTTTTCACCTTTCCCTCACGGTACTAGTTCACTATCGGTCACTGAAGAGTATTTAGGCTTAGAGGGTGGTCCCCCTATATTCAAACAAGATTTCACGTGTCCCGCTTTACTCAAGAACAATATTAAGCATCACTCCTACGGGACTATCACCCTCTGTGGTTAGCTTTTCCAAACTATTTAGATTATCTTAATACTGTTACTGGCCTGTTCCGCGTTCGCTCGCCACTACTAACGGAATCTCAATTGATTTCTTTTCCTCCGGTTACTTAGATGTTTCAGTTCTCCGGGTTAGCTCTTCAAACCTATGAATTCAGCTTGAAGTACCACATAAAGTGGTGGGTTGTCCCATTCGGAAATTTTCGGATCAAAGCCTGCATACAGCTCCCCGAAACTTATCGCAGTATACCACGTCCTTCATCGCCTTTCAGTGCCTAGGCATCCGCCATACGCCCTTAAACGCTTGATTTATGCACAGAAAATAATTTTCTGTCTAAATTAAATTTTTTAAAAATATTCATCTATTCGAATATTTTAGATTGTTCATCTATTCGAACAATCGGATATAGATATTGTTTGATTGTTCTTACTGTTTGAACAATCAAAATTGATATTCATTATTTACAATTTAAAAAAGCAAAAAGTGTCAATGGTGGAGGATAGCGGGATCGAACCGCTGACCTCCTGAATGCAAATCAGGCGCTCTCCCAGCTGAGCTAATCCCCCGTGAAAAATGGTGGGCCGAGGACGACTCGAACGTCCGACCTCACCCTTATCAGGGGTGCGCTCTAACCACCTGAGCTACCGGCCCCTAAGCATTTATGAGACACTTTAATTTAAAAGAAGAGAAATGAGGACGGCCACATTAACTTAATTTTTTGAGACCAAAAGAAATTTTTTGGTCTTCCTTAGAAAGGAGGTAATCCAGCCGCAGGTTCCCCTACGGCTACCTTGTTACGACTTCACCCCAGTTGCTGATCGTACCGTAGTCAGAGGTATAAGCTCTGCCTTAAGGTGTAACCAACTTCCATGGTGTGACGGGCGGTGTGTACAAGACCCGGGAACGTATTCACCGCGGCGCGCTGATCCGCGATTACTAGCAATTCCAGCTTCATGCACTCGAGTTACAGAGTACAATCCGAACTGAGGTACATTTTTGGGATTGGCTTAGAGTCGCCTCTTTGCTTCCCATTGTAAGTACCATTGTAGCACGTGTGTAGCCCAACACATAAGGGCCATGAGGACTTGACGTCATCCCCACCTTCCTCCAGCTTATCACTGGCAGTTCTTTTAAAGTGCCCAACTAAATGGTGGCAACTAAAAGTAGGGGTTGCGCTCGTTGCGGGACTTAACCCAACATCTCACGACACGAGCTGACGACAGCCATGCAGCACCTGTGTTTCGTCCAGCCGAACTGAAGAAACTAATCTCTTAGTCTCGCGACGAACATGTCAAGTGTTGGTAAGGTTCTGCGCGTATCTTCGAATTAAACCACATGCTCCACTGCTTGTGCGGGTCCCCGTCAATTCATTTGAGTTTTAACCTTGCGGTCGTACTCCCCAGGCGGTGTGCTTAATGCTTTCGCTGCGACACTGAAAAATATATTTCCAACGTCTAGCACACATCGTTTACGGCATGGACTACGAGGGTATCTAATCCTCTTCGCTACCCATGCTTTCGCTCCTCAGTGTCAGTAGTGACCCAGTAAGTTGCCTTCGCATTTGGTGTTCTTTCTAATATCTACGAATTTCACCTCTACACTAGAAATTCCACTTACCTCTATCACACTCTAGCTAAAAAGTTTTGATGGCAGTTCCAAGGTTAAGCCTTGGGATTTCACCATCAACTTTTTTAACCACCTACGAGCTCTTTAAGCCCAGTAATTCCGAACTACGCTAGGTCCCTTCGTATTACCGCGGCTGCTGGCACGAAGTTAGCCGGACCTTCTTATTCGGGTACAGTCATTTTCTTCCCCGACGAAAGAGTTTTACAACCCAAGGGCCTTCTTCACTCACGCGGCATCGCTGCATCAGGGTTTCCCCCATTGTGCAAGATTCCCCACTGCTGCCTCCCGTAGGAGTCTGGGCCGTGTCTCAGTCCCAATGTGGCTGGTCTTCCTCTAAGAACAGCTATTGATCGTTGCCTTGGTAAGCTTTTACCTTACCAACTAGCTAATCAAGTGCAGGCTCATCTTTCGGCGTTAAAACTTTCCCTGTAAAGGCTTATTCGGTATTAGCACAAGTTTCCCCGTGTTATTCCAAACCAAAAGGCAGATTCCCACATTATACTCACCCGTCTGCCACTCAGTATTGCTACTGCGTTCGACTTGCATGTGTTAGGCGTGCCGCCAGCGTACGTTCTGAGCCATGATCAAACTCTCAAGTTTAATAACGGCGCACACTAGCTTTAATAACTTTAAGGTAAATCAAAGTTATTTTTTCGTTAAAGCGTGTACGACAATTTCTTTATTAACCTAGCCGTCCACACTTCTCTTCTTAAAATTTACAATTTAAAAAAGCTAAGATTTTTGTGTTTAAAATCTACACACCCCTAGCAACGTTAAATAATTAATTTCGTAGAGGTGAGCGGTGTTTTTATTACAAATTAGTTATAAGTCAAGGCGTATATTGCCTTAAATAATAAGTAAAATAGCGCTTTTTAGGCCATCTAGCATTGCAAAGAGTATCTTATTTTTATAAAAAACAACTATGACGCTAAATGAAAAAATAAAGAATTTTGCTAAAAAAAAATACATTTTATTTTCTACAATTAGCTCAAAAACTCTTCAGTTAAAAAACTTTAGTCCTGTTACGTTTATTTCAATAATAATTATTTTTTCAGGAGTTTTTTTTATTTCATCCAATTTGACTAACAAAAAAAATAAAGAAAATACAAGTAATTTAATAGAAATAACTAAAACTAATGAATTTTCAAATTTAGCACTTTTTCTAATTTCAAAAATAAACAGCCCATATGAAGAGATAGAACATGTAATTAAAAACAATGACACTGTAGAAAAAATATTAAAAAAATACAAAATAAGAGACGAAGAAATTAAAAAAATTTCATTGAAATTAAAGGAAAAAAAATTAGCTAATATTTACTCTGGAAGAAAACTATCTATAATTTTAAAGAAACTAGAAGATGGATCTACAACAATTGTAAATTTTTTATATCCAATAAATAATACAACTAGTGTAGAAGTTAGAAAGGTTCAAAACAACTTCACTGTTAAAGAAAACGTTTTACAGTTATACAAAAAAGAGGTTGTAGTTAAAAAAGTTATAACAAATAATTTATACAGCTCAGCAGTTTCTTCAGGTGTGGAGCCAAATATAATTGTAGAATTTGCTAGAATCTTTGGATTCGAAGTAGACTTTCAGAGAGATATTAGAAAAGGAGATTGGTTTGAAATTCTTTATGAAAGATTCGAAGATGATAACAACAAAGTTAGAGACACTGGAAAAATAATTTACGCATCAATGTATGTAAATGGGGAGGAGATAAACTTGTATAATTTTAAATACAAAAAAGAAGAAGATTATTATGATATAAAAGGAAAAAGTATTACAAAATCTTTAATGAAAACTCCCATCAATGGAGCTCGCTTATCTTCCTCCTTTGGTATGAGAAAACATCCAATACTAGGTTATAATAAAATGCATAGAGGAACAGACTTTGCTGCACCGAGTGGGACTCCGATAATGGCCTCAGGTTCAGGAACAGTTACTAGAGCTAGATGGTGTGGCGGAGGTGGTAATTGCGTAAAAATAAAACACAACTCAACCTACGAAACTATTTATGCTCACATGAAGGCATTTGCCAAAGGTATTAAAGAAGGAAGAAAAGTGAAACAAGGTCAGATAATTGGTTATGTTGGTTCAACAGGTTTGTCAACTGGACCTCATTTACATTATGAAGTTGTAGTAAACGGAAAAAAAGTAAATTCACAAAAATTGAAATTGCCATCTGGTAAAACTCTTAAAGGCGATGAGAGAAAACAATTTGAGTTAGACAGGATTAAGATAGATTTGAAACTAGCAGAACTTAGATAAATTTATTTTAATTTGTAGTTTGTTGAATTTGTGATTTTTGATTTTCTTCTTTTGATAAATCTTTATTTTCTGGAATAGATTTTTCAATTGAATTATCTCTTCTTTCATTGAGTTCTGTATATCTTCTTAAGTAGTGATCGGCATGTTGTAAATAATTTTGCGCTAAAACTGGATCGCCATTGCTTTGTGCATCTTTTGCTAGTTGTTGATATTTCTGCATTGTCTTTTCTACATTATGGATATTATTCATAGATCCATTTCTATTAAAATGCATATTGCCGTTATTATTCAAACTGTTTGAATTACTTGAATTAACTGAACCGCTTCTTCTTCTGAAGTTGTTCTTCTGAATTCTCGATCTAAAATTTCTTCTTCTGTTATTGTTCATCTACTTGTACTCTGCAATTACACACCTTACATTGTTTCTATAATCTTTAATAATACAATTAATTTTAAATTTGTTGTCTATTAATATTTTTGAAACTTTTTTTATTTGCTCACTACCAATTTCTAAAGCAAGCATTCCATTAATCTTTAAGATTTTTTTTGATTTGTAAATAATTTTTTTAATAAGGTCAAGTCCATCATTTCCACCGTCTAAGGCCATTTTAGGCTCGAACTTTTTTATATCATCGCTTAAATTTTTAATATCTTTTCTTTTTATATACGGCGGATTAGATACAATTAAATCAAATTTTTTTCCATAGAGTTCTTCAAAGGGTTTATGTAAAAACTTAATTCTATCAGAAAGCTTAAATTTACAAGCATTTTTTTTTGCAACAAGAATTGCCTCTCTAGAAATATCAATTGCCATGCCATTAGAATTTTTAAGCTCACTTAATAGACTTACAATTATACATCCTGTGCCAGTCCCTATATCTAAAATAATTATTTTTTTTTTTTTGAAAATAGTTACCAGTTTGCTGACTAATAGCTCTGTTTCGGGTCTTGGTATTAAAGTATCTTTATTTACAAAAAAATTTTTACTCCAGAACTCTTTTTCTCCGAATAAATAAGCTATAGGTTCTTTTTTCGATCTTCTTAGCAGATATTTATTAAAATCCTCTAGAACTTTTTTGTTTATATTCTGGTCTAAATTTATCAAAATTTCCTCTCTTGGTTTTTTTAAGCTTTTTGAAAGAAGCAATTCTGAGTCAAGAATATATGTGGGAATGTTTTTTTCTTTCAGGAATTTTGATCCTGCTTTTATTGCCTCTAAAACTTTCATGAATTTAAATTTTCAAGTTTTAAATTTTGTTCTTTCAGTCGAAGTTCTTGGTTCATTTCCTCGTGAATGTCACCGCTTAAAAATTCGTCAAGTTTATGTAAAGTTAAATTAATTCTATGATCTGTAACTCGTCCTTGTGGAAAATTGTAAGTTCTTATTCTTTCTGACCTATCTCCTGACCCAATTTGACTTCTTCTATTGCTTGATCTTTCCTGATCTTTTTTTCTTTTCTTTGCTTCGTAAACTCTTGATCTTAAAATTTTTAAGGCTTTAGCTTTATTTTTATGTTGGGATTTTTCATCTTGTTGGCTTACAACTACTCCGCTTGGAATATGCGTTATTCTAACAGCGCTATCTGTTGTATTAACTGATTGCCCACCCGGTCCGCCAGCTCTAAAAACGTCAATTCTTAAATCTGAGTCCTTAATTTCTATGTCAACCTCTTCAGCCTCTGGTAGCACTGCAACAGTAGCTGCTGACGTGTGTACTCTTCCCTGAGTTTCTGTTTCAGGTATTCTTTGAACTCTATGAACACCAGACTCATATTTAAGGTATGAATAAATATCATTTCCATTAACTAAAAAAATAACTTCTTTAAAACCACCTGCTTCACTTTTAGAAATATTTATAATTTCTAAATTCCATTTTTTTTTAGAGCAAACTTTTTCATACATTTTAAATAAGTCTGCACAAAAAAGTGAGGCTTCCAATCCTCCAGTTCCAGCTCTAATTTCTACAATTGCGTTTTTATCATCGTCCTCGTCTTTTGGTAGTAAAAAGATTTTTAGTTCATTCTCCCACTTTTGTTTACTTTTAAGTAGTTCAGTAAGATCTTTCTCAGCTAATTCGATCATTTCAAGATCATTAGATTTATCATGAGCTATATTTTCTAAATCTTTTTTTTCATCCTCAAACTTAACAAATGACTTAGCTGTATCAATGATGCTACCAAGATTAGAATATTCTTTTGATTTTTTTGCAAATAACTTTGGATCAATATTCCCAGCAGAAAGCTCTTTTTCCAAAGTTATATGTTTATTTATAATTTCTTTTACTTTGTCTATAGGAACCATAATTAAGTTAATCTTTGGCTTTCTCTTCTACCATTTTTACAATTTTTTCAATTATTTCAGAACTTGGAACCTTTGAATGAGGTATGCCTGAGAGATATAAAAGATTACTATCATGACCGCCGCCAGTAAGACCTATTTCAGTTTGAGCAGCTTCACCTGGCCCATTAACAACGCAACCAATTATTGACAGATTAATAGGTTTTTTAATGTGTGATAATTTTTCCTCTAATACTTTTACAGTTTCAATTACTGGAAAAGCTTGTCTTGCACATGATGGGCATGAAATAATATTTACACCCCTTGATCTTATCCCTAAAGATTTAAGAATTTCAAAACCAGCTTTTACTTCATCAACAGGATCTGATGACAGAGAAACTCTTATTGTATCTCCAATTCCATCCATTAACAGTTGACCAATACCAATTGAAGATTTTATACTTCCTGTAAATAACCCCCCTGCTTCAGTAACTCCAAGATGTAGAGGATAATTGCAAATTTGTGATAATTTTTTATATGCCTTTACGGTTAAAAAAATGTCTGAAGATTTGACACTTATTTTAAAATTAAAAAAATCATTATCTTCCAACAGTTTTATATTATGTTGAGCGCTCTCAACTAGTGCTTCCGGACATGGTTCTTTATATTTTTCTAGTAAATTTTTTTCTAGAGAGCCTGCATTAACCCCTATTCTTATAGAGCAATTATTAGTTTTAGCGGCTTTAATCACCTCTAAAATTCTTTGTTTATCTCCTATGTTGCCAGGATTAATTCTCAAACAACTTGCTCCCATTTCAGCTGCTTCTATTGCTCTTTTGTAGTGAAAATGAATATCAGCGACTATTGGTACTGTGACTTCTTTAATAATTTCTTTTAAAGCCTTAGTGGACTCTTCATCTGGACATGAGACCCTAACAATATCTGCGCCTGCATCCTCTAATGAGTGAATTTGATTAATAGTTCCTTTAATATCTGTTGTAAGAGTATTTGTCATTGATTGAACGCTAATTGGTGCGTTACCACCAACTTTAACATTGCCGACCTTAATTTCTTTTGTAATTTTTCTATTAATTATTCTGTGAGGTCTAACTTCCATTAATCAAGATCAAATATTGTATGTAATTTTTTTACTGCATTTAAAGTATTATTTTCATCTATAATAACTGATAATTTAATTTCAGAGGTAGAGATAGCTAAAATATTTATTTTCTCGTCTGACAGACCTCTAAACATTTTATAGGTAACTCCGGGAGTAGAAACCATTCCTGCTCCTACAATAGAGACCTTAGCAACTTTATCATTGTGAATAATGTCTTTATATTTTATCTCACTTTTTTCTTTTAAAATCTCTTTAGTTTTATCTACATCATCTCTTTTTACAGTAAATGTAACATCTGTAGTTTTTTGATCTGACGAAATATTTTGAATTACCATATCAACATTGATCTGTGCTTTACTAAGAGGTTCAAAAATATTAGCAGCAACTCCTGGTCTGTCCTCCACGCCAATAAGAGTAATCTTTGCATCATCTTTTGAATAAGCTACGCCTGTAACACTTTTTGTGTAATCAATATTTTCTTGGTTAAAAATTTTTGTACCTTTTCTTTCGGTAAAGGTTGATTTAACTTCTAGAGGAATATCATACATCATCGCGGTTTGAACAGCAGAAGATTGAATTACTTTTGCTCCCAAAGATGACAATTCCAACATTTCGTCATAAGAAATTTTATCAATTTTTTTTGCTACTGGAATTTTATTAGGATCTGTAGAATACACTCCATCTACATCAGTATATATATCACAAGTGTCCGCGTTTAATAACTTTGCTACAGCTACGGCTGTTGCGTCGGAGCCTCCTCTTCCTATTGTTGTGATGTCTGCACTTTTTGTAATACCTTGAAAGCCTGGAATAATCACAACCTCTTTTTCATTCAAATGCTCATTTATTTTTTCAACGTTCATGTTAGTTATTCTCGCGTTAGAATGTTCCCCTTCAGTTAAAATTGGTATCTGCCAATTCAACAATGATTTAGCTTTAATATTTAATTTTATTAAGGCGCCAGCGAGAAGTGCACTTGTCACTTGTTCTCCCGAAGATAAAAGTACGTCTAGCTCTCTTTTGCTAAATTTATCAGAAATTTCTTTTGAAAGTTTAATAAGTTCATTAGTTTTTCCTGCCATTGCTGAAACAATTACAACTACATTATTTCCGGCTAAATGCTCTTTTTTAACAATACTAGCAACATGTTGAATCCTTTCAATAGTTCCAACAGATGTTCCACCAAACTTTAGTACTTTTTTAGTCATTTAAGAATGTAATATAATAAAATATAGATATAAATATTAATTTAAATAATTTAAAAATGAGTACTACTATAAATAAAGAGGAAATTCAAAAGTTTTCAAAATTGTCTGAAGAATGGTGGGATGTTAATGGAAAGTTTAAACCCCTCCATATGTTTAATCCCATTAGAATTGAATACATAACAGAAAATATAAAAAAACACTTCAAGATAAAAAAAGATAAAACAAATTCACTAGAAGGTCTAAGAATTCTAGATATCGGATGTGGCGGAGGGTTGATAAGCGAGCCAATGACAAGGCTTGGAGCTAAAGTTACAGGAATTGATGCATCTGAAAAAAATATCAATATTGCAAAAATGCATTCTACGGAAAGTGGTTTAGAAATAAATTATGTCAATACTTCACCAGAAAAATTAGAAGATTTTGAAACTTACGATGTAATTTTAAATCTAGAGGTCGTTGAACATGTTGAGAATGTTAATCTATATATTAAATCTTGCCAAAAATTATTAAAGAAAAATGGATTAATATTTACTGCTACATTAAATAGATCTTTTACCTCTTACATTAAGGCAATTATTGGTGCTGAATATATATTAAGATGGCTTCCTATCGGAACACATGATTGGAATAAATTTTTAAAACCTGAAGAATTAGAAAGTTATTTAACGAAAGAAAAACTCATTACACAGAATATTAGTGGATTAAGTTTTAATCCATTTACAAAGAAATGGAAAAAGTCAACAGACTTATCTGTAAACTATATTATTTGTAGCTTGAAAAATTAGTTGTCTTTATTAACCCAGGGAATTGATAATAAATCTATTCCTTCCTCAGATAATTCCTTCCTTTCCTCAGAAGTTGTTGTTCCATAAATTGCTTTTTTATTTTTTTTATCGTAATAAATTTCTCTTACTTTTTTGCTAAAGTCCTTCCCAACATAATCAAAGTTTTTTTCTATATATTTTCTTAATTTAAGAAGTTTATTTTTATGATCCTTTAAATCTTTTCTCATAATATCAAATTCCTCATTTTTACTTTTTAAATTTGATACCATTGGTGACATTATAGATTTAACTATATTTTTTGATGAACAATAAATACATTCCAATAATTGCCTTTTAGTTAATTTTTCAAATTCCTCTGAGCTTGAAAACCAACTTTCAAACTCGTGATCCTTATGACATTTTAAATTATATTTGATCATCTAATTTCTATAATCGGCATTAATATCTATATAGTCGTGTGTGAAATCACATGTATAACATGTAAAACTATCACTGCCAAGTTTAAGATTTATTTCGATACTAATTGAACCCCATTGCATATATTCTTTTAATTTTTTTTCATCATAGTTCTCAGAAATTCTACCATTTTCTGCAACAATAAAATTTCCAATTTTAATCTTTAATTTTTTTTGATCTACAAGTTCTCCTGACTTACCAATCCCCATAGCGATCCTTCCCCAATTAGGATCTTCTCCAGCAACAGCAGTTTTGAATAAAGGGGAGTTAGCAATTGAAAAAGCAATATTTTTTGCATTCCCTAAAGATTTAGCATTAATTACATTAATAGTTACAAATTTTTTAGCTCCCTCACCATCAACAACTATTTGCTTAGCAAGATTTAAACATAATTTTTTTAGAGCAATTTCAAATTTTTGAACTGCTTTATCTTTCAAAGAAATATTTGGTCCCATTTTAACTGTCCTTGTAGAAAAAATAGCAACCATATCATTTGTTGATTGATCGCTGTCTACTGTTATTGCATTAAAAGAATTTGCAACTGCTCTCTTTAATAATGTTTTTAATAGATTAGAATTAATATCAGCATTAGTGAATATGAATGAAAGCATAGTAGCTAAATTTGGGGCAATCATACCAGATCCTTTAGCGATAGCAGAAATTTTGATTAGTTCATCTCCAATAATTATTTCTTCATAAGCTACTTTGGGCTTCGTGTCGGTTGTCATAATTGCTGAAGCCATTTTAATCCAATACATTTTATTTTGATCTGTCCTTAATTTATCTACTAAGTCAGATAGTCTATCTTTGATTTGTTCAACTGGAAACTCCTCCCCTATCACTCCTGTAGAAGCAAAAATGAGATCTTTTATTTTTACAGTTTCGCTTGTTCCCTTCTGATTTTTAGATTCTTTAATTGTTAATATTCTAGATAAATTTTTTGCTAAAGTATCAATGCTTTCTTTTCCTTGTTTGCCAGTAAATGTGTTAGCATTTTTTGTATTTACCAAAAGACCTTTAATTATTTTTTTATGAGAATTATTATTCCAAGGTATAAATTCTGCAGTGATGCTATTTGATGTAGTTAATGTTGCATAATTTGCTCCCTTCGAAAAATAAAATAACGCTAAATCATCTCTTCCATCTTTATACAAATCTGCTGATATAGAAGACATTTCTAAACCTTCAATCTGTTTGAGGTTCTGAAACTCACCCATTTTTGATAATTTTGTTTTATCGTTTAAGAAATTTTTAATATTAATTGTCATTATTACAGTTTAATTTAATCAAATAATACATATATAGATGTAAAATGAATTTATTTACAAGAACCTTTAGTAAAATATTTAAAAGCTCTAATCAACAACAATTAGACAAAATCAAAAATATTATTGAGGCCATTAATAGTAAAGAAAACAAGATCAGGTCTTTAACTGAGGCAGATTTTAAAGAAAAAACTTTTATTTATAAAAAAAAAGCTCAGGATGGTTCCTTAAATATTAATGAAATAGTTCCAGAAACATTTGCTTTGGTTAGAGAGGCTGCAAAGAGAACCTTGGGTGAGAGACACTATGACGTTCAGCTTGCGGGGGGATTAATACTTCATCAAGGAAAAATAGCTGAGATGAAAACTGGTGAGGGTAAAACTCTTGTCTCAACTTTGCCCGCTTATTTAAATTCATTAACAGGGAAAGGAGTTCATATTGTAACAGTAAATGATTACCTTGCAAAAAGAGATTCTGAGTGGATGGGTAAAGTTTTTGACTATTTGGGTGTCACCACAGGGTGCATAACAAATGATATTAATGATGAGGAAAGGAAGAAAAATTACTCACATGATATTACCTATGCAACTAACAATGAACTAGGTTTTGATTATTTAAGAGACAATATGAAGTATGAGCTTAATGAAATGGTTCAGAGAAATCATAACTTTTGTATTGTTGACGAAGTAGACAGCATCCTGATTGATGAGTCTAGAACACCTTTGATAATTTCAGGAAAAATAGAAGATAAAACAACATTGTATGAAACATCAAATAATTTTATTAAATACTTAGAAAAAAAAGATTATGAATTAGACGAAAAAAATAAAAATGCAATTCTTACTGATATTGGGATTGATAAAATTGAAAAACTAGCACTTCAAAAAAGAATATTAAAAAATAATAATTTTTATGATCCAGCTAATCTAGATTTAGTTCATCATATTAATCAGGCGCTCAAAGCTAATTTAATTTTTAAGAAAGATATAGATTACATTGTAAGAGATGGCAAAGTTCAAATTATAGATGAGTTTACAGGAAGAGTTTTAGATGGAAGAAGGTTTTCAGATGGACTTCACCAGGCAATCGAGTCTAAGGAAAATGTTCAAATCCAAGAGGAAAATCAAACATTAGCATCAATCACGTACCAAAACTATTTTAGACTTTATAAAAAGTTAGCTGGTATGACTGGTACTGCAATGACAGAATCAGAGGAGTTTTTTGACATTTATAAATTAAATGTAGTTTCAATCCCAACTAATAAAGATACGATGAGAAAAGATTTCAATGATCAAATTTATCGGACTGAAAAAGAAAAATATCATGCAATTTCTAATAAAATAGTTGAATGTAATAACAAAGGTCAACCGGTGTTAGTTGGAACTACAAGTATTGAAAAATCAGAAAAAATTTCAAATTATTTAAACGGTAAAAAAATTAAACATAATGTTCTTAATGCAAAGCACCACGAACAGGAGGCGCGAATAATTGCAGAAGCAGGAAAAATTGGAGCTGTAACAATAGCTACTAATATGGCGGGTAGAGGCACAGACATAAAACTTGGAGGGAACAAAGATTTTATTTTAGATGGAAAAAAAGAAAATATTGAAGAGATCAGAGTTAATGAAAAAAAAGTCAAAGAGCTTGGCGGATTATTTATCATAGGAACAGAACGTCATGAAAGCAGAAGAATTGATAATCAGTTACGAGGAAGATCTGGAAGACAAGGAGACCCTGGGAGTACAATTTTTTTTATAAGTCTTCAGGATGAATTAATGAGAATTTTTGGTGGAGATTCAATTGATGGAATGCTTAAAAAACTAGGTCTTAAAGAAAATGAATCTATTGATCATCCTTGGATTAACAAAGCTATGGAAAGAGCTCAAAAAAAAGTTGAGAGTAGAAATTTTGATATAAGAAAAACATTAATTAAATTTGATGATGTAATGAATGATCAAAGGCAAGTAATATTTTCTCAAAGATTAAAAATACTTAAAGAAAAAAATATTGAGGTAATTTTGAATGATTTTTTTGATGAGATATTAAAAAACTTAAATTCAGCTAGATTAAACTTACAAAAATCTGGGGATGAGAAAAATTATCTTACTGAAGTTAAAAGTATAACCGGAAATTCAATTATTGATGGTGATTTAATGAATTATGGCAAGTTAAAAGAAGGTGAATTACATGACAAAATTAAAAATATCTACTCTGAAAAGAAAAATTCAAGAATTAAAATTTTAGGTAAAGATCAAAATGATGTTTTAGAAAAAAAAATATTTTTGCAAATCATTGATTTTTCTTGGAGATCACATTTGCAATATCTTGAACAACTAAGACAAGTTATCGGCCTTAGACAATATGGTCAAAAAGATCCTTTATCTGAATTTAAGAAAGAGGCTTTCGTATTATTTGAAGGGTTATTATCAAAAATAAAAAATGATTTAATTAAATTTCTCTTAAATCTCAATATCATTGTTTCCTCCGAGGAAAAAACAAAAGAAAAAGATGAAGTTATAGAAAGTAAATCTGATAAAAAAGTTGGAAGAAATGAAAAGTGCCCATGTGGTTCAGGAAAAAAATTCAAACACTGTCATGGAAATATTTAGTTTTTTAAATTTTTTTAAAAGCATTTAAAGCTTTGGATCTAGCTTCCTCATGTTTTACAATTGGATGAGGATAGTCTCTACCTAATTTAAATTTTTCATCTTTAAATTCCCAAGGTTTGTGAATAAATTTTTTTGATAAATTTTTTAATTCAGGTACCCATTTTTTAACGTACTCACCTTCTTTATCAAATTTCTCTCCTTGTAGAATTGGATTAAATATTCTAAAATATGGCGCGGCATCTGCCCCACAGCCTGCAACCCATTGCCAACCTGCAACATTACTGGCTGGGCTATAATCTAATAAACAGTTTCTAAAATATTTTTCACCTTCTTTCCAATTAATTAACAAATGTTTTACTAAAAATGACCCAACTATCATTCTCACTCTATTATGCATCCAGCCCGTAGAATAAAGTTCTCTCATCCCTGCATCAACTATTGGATATCCAGTTAATCCTTTTTTCCATACATTTAAAAATTTAGAATTTTTTTGCCATGGAAATTTGTCAAATTTTTTTGAGTAATTACTTTTTAACATGTGAGGAAAATGATTTATTAATGAATGATTAAATTCACGCCAGCCGATTTCTGTAAGAAACTTTGAGGTTCCAATTTTTTTTAATTTTAGTTTATTACACTCATTCCATATTGTTTCAACATGTAGTTGACCAAATTTTATAAACGGAGACAATTTAGATGTTCCTGCTATATTTGGAAAGTTCCGACCTTCAGAATAATTCTCTATTCTCTTTTTAATAAAATTTTGTAATTCTTTGAAAGCATATTGTTCATCTGGATGCCAAATTTTTTCAAAATTTTTGAACCAATCTTTTTTAGGTAAAATCTTCTCAGCACTAATACAATTTTTAAAATAATTTGTTTTTTTTTTACATTTTTTAATAGCTATCTCTTTTGACGGTATTTTCTCAGAGAAAAATTTTTCTGCTGTTCTCCAAAAAGGAGTGAAAACCTTAAATGGAGTTCCGTCGCCTTTTTTTACTTCATTAATTTCATTAAGAGCGTTTCCTTTAAATCTTTTATGAAATATATTTTTATTTTTAAAAATGTTAAATAAATATTCATCAAATTTTAAATAATCTGGCTCATAAACCTTATTCCAATAAATTGAGAAGTCTTTTTTTTTAATCAGAGCATCAAAGAAAATTTTAAATGAATTAGTCTCAACTATTTCAAGGTTAATATTTAACCCATTTAGTTTTTTTTTAAAATTTGATAGAGATCTACTTAGCCACCATTTTTGAGCCTCCTGATCGGTGTATAAATCTTTTTTATAAAGATAAAAAACCACCACTTGATTATGTTTAACAGTAGCCTCGATAAGCCCATGATTTTTTACAAATCGAAAGTCATCTCTTAACCAGAATAATCCTATCTTTTTGTCCATTTTATAATAATTATCAGATTAATTTTTGTTTTTCGATGTGTAAAAATTGTGGGTGGTGGCCTTGGTAAGAATCGCACTTACGACACATACCTTTTCAGGGTACTGCTCTACTACTGAGCTACAAGGCCTAAAATCTAAAAGTAATTCTACCTTTAGTTAAATCGTATGGTGTCATTTCAACCATTACATTGTCTCCAGCTAAAACTCTTATTCTATTTTTTCTTAGTTTCCCAGCTGTATGAGCTAAGATTTCATGATTATTTTCTAATTTAACTCTAAACATAGCATTAGGTAAAAGTTCTGTTACTTTTCCTTTAAATTCTAAAGTTTCTTGTTTTGCCAATTATTTAACCTTTTTTAATCTTATTTTTACTGAGTTCGCATGACCGTCCAAATTCTCATACTTCGCTAAATTTATAACCGATGCACCTAATCTTTCAATACCTGTTTTTGTTATTTTTATTAATGAATGTCTTTTTTGAAAATCGTTAACAGACAAACCTGAAGAAAATCGTGCTGATCCAGAGGTAGGCAGAACATGGTTAGGTCCTGCCAAATAATCGCCTATAGCTTCTGGTGAAAATTTTCCAATGAATATTGAACCTGCATTCTTTACTTCTTTTATTAACCTATTATTGAATGAAGTACACAATTCTAAATGCTCTGGTGCTATTATATCAATTATCTCTGAAATTTTATTTCTTTTATTAGTGTAAATTGCTAGTCCAAAGTTTTTTAAGCTTTTAAAAGCAATTTTTTTTTTTGGTAAATTAATTAATTGTTGTTTTAAGTTTTTATTAACTGAGCTTATCAAATTTTTATTATCTGTAATTAAAATTGATTGAGCATAAATATCATGTTCCGCTTGAGCAATTAAGTCTGCAGCTATTAATTTTGGATCAGAGTATTTATCACCTACAACACTTACTTCTGAAGGTCCTGCAACCATATCAATTCCCACATCTCCAAAAACTTCTTTTTTAGCAAGTGCTACATATGCATTTCCAGGTCCAACTATTTTGTCAACTTTTTCAAAGTTTTTTGTACCATATGTTAAAGCAGCGATTGAATGAGCTCCACCAGTTTTGTAAATTTTTTTTACTCCACATTTTTTAGCAGCGTAAACTACCGCTGCATTGATTTTTGAGTCTAGACAAGGTGTAGTTAAGTATATATTTTTTACACCTGCTACTATTGCTGGAATACAGTTCATTAAAACAGTACTTGGGTAACTTGCGGTACCACCAGGAACATACACTCCAACTTTATCTATTGATGAGTATTTATAAGAAAGTTCGTTATTGTACTTATCCTTAAACTTAAAATTTAAAACTTTTTGTCTTGAGTGAAATTTTTTAATTCTAGCAAAGGCTAAATCTATAGCTTTTTTTATTTTGATATCTGTTTTTTTAGCAATTTGATTAATTTCTTTATTTGAAAAAAAAATTTTATGAGATTTTGTTTTGATGTTTGAATATTTTTTTTCATATTTTAAAACAGCTTTATCTCCATTTCTTTTTACGTCTTGAATTATCTTGTAAACCGAAGAAGCTATATTTTTTTGAGTAGATTTTCTTTTATTTAAAAAAACCTCTAACATCTTAGAAGCTCCATTTTTGTTATAATTTAAAGTTTTAAGCATTATATCACTTGGTGTTTTGGTTTGTTTTTAGTATCCCAGGCTTCTCCTTGATCATCTAAAGTCACTTCAATGACCTCTGCGATAATTCTAATAATTGAGTCTCCAGCAAAAATTATTTTCATTTCATAGTTATTATCAGGCATCTTAATAGTTTCAATAGCTAGAAAGTCCAAGAAATTATCTTTTTTTTTCTGCTTAATATTTTTTGACAATACTTTTAAGACATTATCAAATTTCAAAACTGTTCTTATTCTCTTATTTTTTCTAAAAACTCCCTTTTCTACATCTTCCCACATAAATCGATTTAGTTGCATAAGAAAAATTTTATTTTTTTTTAAATTAGCAATATCAGCAACACTTAAAATCGAGTCTTGTAGGTGAGCAGATACAACTTTTATATCTTCCTCGGTTTTTGCAATTAATTTTAAATTTTTAACTACCATTAGACTCTTCTTATTTCCGCTTTACAACTTTTTAATTTTTTTTCTAAAAACTCATAACCTCGATCAAGATGATAAATTCGATTAATAATTGTTCTATTTTCAGCAACTAATCCTGCCAAAACTAAACTTACTGAAGCTCTCAAATCAGTTGCCATTACCTCTGCTCCTGTTAACCTTGTAGGACCATTTATAATTGCAATTTTATTATTTGTTTCTATTTTTGCACCCATTCTATTTAATTCTGGAACATGCATAAATCTATTTTCAAATATATTCTCTTTTATTTTAGAAGTACCTTTTGCTTGCGTTAAAAGAACCATTAGCTGAGCTTGAAGATCGGTAGGAAAGCCAGGGTAAGGTTTTGTGGATATATTAATCTTTTTCAAATTTTTACTGTTAAGAATAGTAATTGAAGATTTTTTTTTTTTAATTTTGACACCTATCTTTTTAAGAGTATTTATTTCTGTTTTTATTATTGCTGGATTTATTCTATCTATAGTAATTTTCTTACCAACTAAAGCGCTTGCAATTAAATAAGTTCCAGCTTCTATTCTATCAAACATTACCTCATGATTAACCTTAAGTTTTTTATTGTTACTTTCATTAATAATTATAGTTCTTCCGTAAAATTTAATATTGGCTCCTAATTTTACTAAAAATGAGATTAAATCTTTTATTTCAGGCTCAGTAGCACAATTTTTTAAAGTTGTTTTTCCTTTAGCATTAAATGCAGCCAATAAAGAGTTTTCGGTAGCTCCAACTGAAATAGATGGAAATTTTATTATTGAACCTTTCAATCCTTTTTTTGCTTCAGCTAATATATATCCATTTTTAATTTTAATTTTCGCACCCATTTTTTTTAATGCAAATAAATGTAGATCAACTGGTCTGGTACCTATAGCACAACCACCAGGTAGAGAAACTTTTGCTTTTTTATATTTTGTTAATAAGGAACCAAGAACTAATACTCCAGCTCTCATTGTCTTAACAAGCTTGTATGGAGCTAACGTTTTAATTGTCTTACTATTATTTAAAATTTTTAAAGTATTCTGTTTTTTTAATATTTTAACCTTTAGCCCAATAAATTCTAAAAGCTCAACCATTGTAAAAATATCTTTTACTAATGGTATGTTTTGAAGTTTAATATTATTACTTAATATGCATGCTGCTAAGATTGGTAATGTTGCGTTTTTAGAGCCTGATATCAGAATTTTTCCACTCAGATTCCTCTTACCTTTGATTATGAGTTTTTGCATTTAAGAATTTAAACTTTGGGTAACGTAACACCTTTTTGCTTCATGTATTTGCCTTTTCTTTTAGCGTAGGTAACACTTGGTCTTTCATTACCCTTAAGAAAAACAAATTGAGCAACTCCTTCTTTAGCATAAATTTTTGCTGGTAAGGGAGTTGTATTTGAAAACTCCAATGTAACATGGCCTTCCCAACCAGGCTCTAAAGGTGTTACGTTTACAATAATTCCACATCTGGCATAAGTTGATTTACCTAGACAAATAACTAGAACATCATCGGGAATTTTAAAATATTCCATGGTCCTGGCTAAAGCAAAAGAGTTAGGCGGAATAATACACTCTTTACCAACTTTTGTTACAAAACTCTCCTTTTTAAAAACTTTAGGATCTACAATACCTGAGTTTACGTTTGTAAATATTTTAAACTCATTAGAAACCCTAGCATCATACCCATATGAAGATAAACCAAAAGAAATTTTTCCTTTTCTTACTTGTTTGCTAACAAAAGGCTTTATCATGCCTTTTTTTAAAGCAGCATTTTTTATCCATTTATCAGAAAGAACTGTCATTTTTTTTTTTATTTTCTCTCTCTCTTTTTTTTCTTTTTTTTAAGTTTTTTTTTAAAGCAGCTTCCCTACTCTTAGTAAGAGAATCTTTTTTTTCAAAAGATTTCATTAAATAACTAGTTATTGTCTGGGTTGGTTAAGTCTTCGAGTGTTATGGGTTTATCAATATCATGCATCGGTTTTTCTTCGGACTCTTTAGAAGTGTTGCTAGCTCTTTTTGCTCTTCTTTGCTCTATTCGAGCTTTTCTCTTAGCCTCTTTTTTCATAGCCTTATCGCCACGAGTAGATTTGTAATCATAATGAATTCCCATAACAAGTATCCCTTCATCAATTCTTAAATTTACTTCTTGAGTTAGTTTTTTGCAACCCTCTTGATCGAAGCTTATGTATAATTATAAATAATACAGACAAAATTACGGCAATTAGCGCATCCTGGAATGGAGAAGCATTAGGAAAACCATAATTTAACAAAATTATTAAGAATTAACATGCTATCCAATTAATTTTTTGCTTCATATATAGTGCAACCTTGTTCTGTGCATTTTTTACCAGAATTTATATTATTGAAAAAATCTAAAGCTCTTACAGCTGTCATCATGTGATTTTTGTAAATATTTAAATATCCATTTAGACTATCTGATAATATTTTAGCTTCTTTCATCTTTCCTAACCTGACTAAATTTATAAGCATCATTGCATTTCCATTTGGAATAGTATTGTCACTAATATCAATTGGATTAAAAAAAATATCATTATTATCTTTTTGATTTTTCTGAAATATATTTTTTTCTTTTACATAAAATTTTGAAAAAGCTTCATCACTTAATTTATTTGCATAATCTTTATATTTAAAATTCAGAGTCTTATCAGAGAGATCGTTTAATGCATTAATTAAAAAAGCATAATCTTCTAAAAAAACAATTTCTTTAGAATAAGAGTGTTGGATATTTTTTTTTATATATTTTTCTTCAATAATTGAAAAAAAGCTTTCCGCTAGATTAAGGTATTTTTTTTCAGGCAGAATTTCATGAGCTGTAATTAAAGAGCTGACCCACAAACAATTTAAATCAAGTTGGGATTTATTATCAAAAAAAGGTTTTTTTCTTTTTTTTCTTATCTCTAAAAGCTTATCTATTATCGCTTTTGGCGGCTTGCTTTTTTCAACTAAAATGTTTTTATTTTCCCAATTTCCTGATGCACTTACTTCAAAGTATTCACTAATTTTATCTATATTTTTAATTTCTTCATATTTGAAAACATAGTATTTACCCTCTTCACCTTCGCTGTCTGCATCATAAGCAGACCCTAGTAATTTATCTTTGTTTAAAAACTCAAACCTTAAAAAATCTATTGTCTGCTCTAATTTATCTTTGAAGTACTTTTCATCATTAATTTTACAATACTTAGCTAAAAGTAAGATAAATTGAGTATTGTCATACAACATTTTTTCGAAGTGAGGAACGATCCAAGCATCATCAACAGTATATCTAGAAATACCTCCCTCAACATGATCATAAATTCCTTTTGAACAAAGTTGTTTAATAAGAATATTAACAGGTTCTAAATATTTTTTATCTTTAGTTGTGTTATGAAAATATAAAAGTGTTTCGAATAAATTAAATGTAGGAAATTTTGGAGCGCCTTTGTATCCTCCCTTTTCTGGATCTAAATAATTTAAGGAGCTTTCTATGATTGGTTCAAGATCCTGACTTAGAACTGAATTTTTTTTTAAATCTAAATTTTTTATAATTAAGTCTTTTTGATTAATAATATTTGTTTTGTGTTCTTTGTATGAGTCGTAAACTTTTTGTAAAACTTCTTTAAAAGATGGTAAACCGTTTTTTGAATTTTTTGGAAAATAAGTTCCACCCATAAACGGTACACCATTTTCATCGAGAAACATGGTTAAAGGCCAACCTCCTCCCGATTGATTAAATAATTGAAATGAACTTTGGAATACAAAATCGAGATCAGGTCTTTCTTCTCTATCAACTTTAATGTTTAAAAAATATTTGTTCATTAGATCAGCTGTCTCTTTATCTTCAAAACTTTCATGTGCCATTACATGACACCAATGGCAGCTCGCATATCCTATGCTCAATAAAATAGGTTTAGAATTTTTCTTAGCTTCTTCTAAAGTATTTTTTGACCATGTTTGCCAATAAACAGGATTATTTTTATGCTGTCTTAAATATGGGCTTGGGTCATCAATTAAATTATTTTTATTAAGATCAATCATTTAAAAAAATATTTTTTAACTAGTATAGAAATTGAAACAAAAATTAAAAAGATTAATATTGGGATGTAAATTTCTTTATTCATTATTAGGTTTGTAAAATTAAAACTATCAGAACCTCTTATAAAATTGTTTATTCCTGACCCTACCGCATTCCAAATAAAAAAATGCGGTATGAAACCTAAAAAACTAGCAAAAAAATAATTACTATTTTTTATATTAAATATAACAGGTAAAACATTTTGCAATCCAAAAGGTATCCCTAATCCGCCGGAAAACCTGAAAGCTAAAAAGTAATAAAATTCATTTTGCTGAAAACGATCGATATATTTTCCAAATTTATCTTTAAGTAAAAAATTAACAAAATCTTTAAAGAAAAATTTTGCTATTATGTATAAAAATAATGCTCCAATCGAAATTGAAATAGTTGAGATAAAAGTGCCAAGCCATTTTCCAAATAATATTCCTGACAACAAAAGTATTGGGGACCCGAAACCCAAAAGCATTATCCAAATAATTGAAAATGCAAAAAACAGAGTAAGGTTTAATATTAAACTTTTACCTATAAATTCATCAATATTAGCTTGGATTAACTTATAATATGAAAAATCATCAATTCTTGAAATATCAAATTTTGAAAATAAGAAATATAAAAACGAGATTAAAATGAATAAATAAATTGCTCCTAAAGTGATTTTTAAATTTTTACTCATATTAAACCTGTACAACAGACATCATTTAAAATATATACCTTAAAATATTTATGAAAAGAACTTATCAACCTAGTAATTTAGTTAGAAAAAGAAGACATGGTTTTAGAGCTAGAATGGCAACTAAAACTGGTAGACAGCTTATTGCAAGAAGAAGATCTAAAGGTAGAAAAACTCTCTCAACATAATTTATTTGATGGTTAAGCTTGAAAGCTTAAAAAAAAGCTTCCAATTTAAAAAAACATTAAAAGAGAAAAAAGTTCATTCAGACTATTTTTCAATCTTCGCTAAAAAGAATTTTTATAAGCCCAAAGTTAAATCTAGCTTATTAATCAGTTTTGTGATGAAAAAAAAAATTGGGAATGCTGTTAAAAGAAACAAAATTAGAAGGAAATTAAAAGCAATTGTACAAAAGCTGTTAAAAAAAAGAGGTGCAATTAATAAAGATTACACTTATATAGTTTTTGGAAAATCTAATGCCTATGCTCAAAAACATGATTTACTTTTGCCTATAATGGAAAAGTGTTTTGGTAAAATAAAATGATAAATATAATTATAAACTTTCAAATATACTTAATTAAGATCTATAAATATCTATTATCACCTTTAATGGGTAGTAATTGTAGATATGACCAAGAATGCTCCGAATATTATATTGGCTCGCTTAAACAACATGGTTTGTTGAACGGATCTTTATTAGGAGTTAAAAGAATATTAACTTGCCATCCAATAAAAAGATTAGGTGGTGGGTCTAGCTACAATTATGTTCCAAGTAAAGAAGAGATAAAGAAAGAAAAAATTTAATGGATAACAGAAACGTTTTTGTAGCAATAGCTCTTTCAATGTCTGTATTATTATTTTGGGGAGCTTTTTTTGAAACACCAAGAAAAACTGCTGAACAAAACACTACTCAACAAGCAGAACAAAATAATAATCAATCTTCAATAGCGCCTACTATAAATCAACCCATAATTATTAAAAAAGTTACTAGAGAGGAGGCAATTAATAAAAATAAAAGAATTACAATTGAAAATGATAATATTATTGGATCACTATCTTTAGAAGGAGCTTTAATTGACGATATATCTTTTAAAAAACATAAACAAAAAGTAGTTGATGGTGAGAATACAGTTTTTTTATTTCCATCAGAAACAGAAAATGGGTTTTTTATTGAAACAGGATGGACAAGTATTGGAAATAAAATAAAAGTACCATCAAATAGCTCTACCTGGACTGTAAAAGGCAATAGTACTCTTACCGAAAAATCTCCAGTAATAATTCAATGGGATAATAAGGAAGGAATTATTTTTGAAAAAAAAATAGAACTTGATGATAAATATCTTTTTAAAATATCACAACAAGTAAAGAATAATACTAATAACGTTGTTGAGCTATTTCCTTATGCTCAAATGACTAGAAACAAGATTCCAGATGACATTCAAAATTTTTACATACAACACGAGGGTTTTATCGGTGTATTTGATGACGAATTAAAAGAAGATGATTACGATGATGCAAAAGAGAAAAAAATTGTTAGAGAGTCAAATGAAGGTTGGCTTGGCATAACTGATAAATATTGGATGACAGCTTTTGTTCCTGAGTCTGGCAAAAATTTTAAATCAACTTTTCTTTATGATGAAGGATTTAAAGCTAATTATATAATTAATAAACCAACTATAATTAATCAATCTTCAACAGGAATTAATGAACTTAAATTATTTGTTGCTGCTAAAGAAGTTGAAACGATAGATACTTACGCTGAAAAACAGAACATTAAAAAGTTTGATTTAGTAATTGATTGGGGTTGGTTTTATTTTTTCACAAAGCCATTATTTTTTGTGATTGATTATTTGTTTAAAATTTCAGGAAACTTTGGAACTGCTATCGTTCTCTTAACTATTGCTTTAAGATTAATATTTTTCCCTCTTGCAAACTTTTCATTTAAATCAATGGCAAAGATGAAAGCTGTACAGCCAGAAATGATGAGGCTTAAGGAGCTTCATAAAGACGATAAAGTAAAATTACAGCAAGAAATGATGGCTCTTTATAGAAAAGAAAAAATTAATCCAGCATCTGGTTGTTTGCCAGTATTAATTCAAATTCCATTCTTTTTCGCAATTTATAAAATGCTTTTTATTTCTCTCGAGATGAGACATCAGCCATTTTTTGGATGGATTAAAGATTTATCAGCAGCTGATCCTACAACTATTTTTAATTTGTTTGGGCTAATTCCATGGGATCCTCCAAGTTTCATGATTATTGGTATTTGGCCAATTCTTATGGGGGCATCAATGTGGGTGCAACAAAAACTAAATCCAGCACCAGCTGATCCTATTCAAGCAAAAATTTTTGCGTTCTTTCCATTATTTTTAACAATTATACTAGCCTCATTTCCATCGGGTTTGGTTGTTTATTGGACAGTCAATAATATTTTAACTATTGCGCAACAATGGGTAATAAATAAAAAAACAACTGTTAAAACCAACTAGATGTCTAAAAATTTTTCCCTAGAGGAAATAAAAATACTTTGGCCTAATAGTGCTCCACCTATTTCTAATATTCAAAAATACGTAGAAAAATATAAAGAGGATACAATTGTAATAAAATATGGAGGTAACGTTTTAATTGATAGAGAAGTTTTTAATAACTTTATTCTAGATATTCAAATTTTAAATAGACTTGGTCTTTCAATTGTTGTTGTTCATGGTGGAGGTCCGAGAATTCAAAGAGAGTTAGAAAAATCAAATATTGAGTCCAAATTTATAAATGGATTGAGAGTTACTGATCAAAAAATTATTAATATCGTAGAAAAAGTTTTAATTGAATTCAATAAAGATATCGTTGAATCTTTAAACAATAAAAGTTCTGAAGCTACTCAGATAAATAGTAAAAAAAGCAATGTAATTAATGTCGTGCCTGAAAGTAAAGAACTGGGTTTTGTAGGCATACCAAAAAGAATTAATACAGAAATTATTAAGGATTTAGTAAAAAATAATAAAATACCTGTTGTTGCACCGTTAGGCTTAGATAAAAAAAATCAAGTATATAATATTAATGGAGATACTGCTGCAGGTGCAATAGCTAAATCACTGAAATCAAGAAGATTATTATTAATGACAAATGTTGAAGGTGTTTTGGATAAAGAAAAAAAACTAATTACAGAAATATCTTCAGAAAAAACATTAGAATTAATTAAAAATCAAACTATTAGTGGTGGAATGATACCAAAAATTAATACTTGTTTAGATGCTGTTAACAATGGTGTAAGAGGTGTTGTAATCATGGATGGTAGAAAACCACATTCAATTTTAAATGAAATTTTTTCTGATTCAGGTGCGGGGACCTTAATAAGGTGAAAGAATTGAAGAAAATAAAATATTGGTTGTTTGATTTAGATAATACTCTTTACTCCGGCGATACAAAAGTTTTTGACCAAGTAGATAAAAAAATGTCAAAATTTATCTCAGAAAAACTCAATGTTAGTATTGATGAAGCTAAAAAAATTCAAAAAAATTACTTCCACGAATATAACACTACTCTAAATGGGATGATTAAAAATCATGATATTGATGCCAATGAATTTTTAGAGTTTGTTCATGATGTAGATCTTAACTTCTTAAAAAAAGATGATTATTTAAAAGAACAAATTTCAAAACTTGAGGGAAAAAAAATTATTTTTACTAATGGATCTAAAGCACATGCTTCTAATGTAACTTCAAGAATTGGTATAGAACAATTGTTTGATGGGGTTTTTGATATAGTAGACTCCGATTTTTATCCTAAGCCTTCAATCGAACCTTATAAAAAAATTATAGAAAATTACAAAATTCAGCCAGAATATTGTATATTCTTTGAAGATATTGCTAGAAATTTGAAACCAGCATACGAATTAGGAATGAAAACTGTTTGGATAGAAAATGATGAGCCATGGGCAGCAAAATATGCAGATGAAAAATTTGTTAATTTTAAAACTAAAAGTTTAGCCAATTTTTTAAAGGAGATAAATGAATACAGATAAATTAGAGAAGATTATTAACGAAAATTTTGAAAGAAAAGAAAAGGTTAACCCAAAGTCGGATAAAAAAATTATTAAAGCTATTAATGAAACAATTGATTTAGTTGACCAAGGAAAGATCCGTGTGGCTAATAAGATAAATGGCAGTTGGGTTGTTAATCAATGGATTAAAAAGGCAATACTTTTAAGTTTTAGAGTAAATAAAATGACAATGTCCAAAGGTCCTTATACAACTTGGTATGATAAAGTTCCCGGTAAAACAGTAAAATGGAATGAAAATGATTGGAAGAAAGCTGGTTATAGACACGTTCCAAACGGCGTCGTTAGAAGAGGATCATTTATTGCTAAAAATGCTATTCTTATGCCTTCATTTGTTAACCTTGGAGCTTACGTTGATGAAGGAACTATGATTGATACTTGGGCTTCAGTTGGCTCTTGTGCACAGGTAGGAAAAAATTGTCATATTTCTGGGGGAGCTGGTATTGGTGGCGTACTTGAACCATTGCAAGCTGGACCGGTAATTATTGAAGATAATTGTTTTGTTGGGGCGAGATCTGAGATTGCTGAAGGTGTATTAGTTGAAGAAGGTGCTGTTATATCAATGGGAGTTTATATAGGAGCATCGACAAAAATTATAGATAGAGCAACTGGTGAAATCACTTATGGAAAAGTACCAGCTTATTCTGTTGTGGTGCCAGGAAGCTTACCTAATAAATCAAATCCAGATAGGCCGTCTTTATACTGTGCAGTAATAGTTAAAAAAGTTGACTCAAAAACAAGAAGCAAAACATCTATTAACGATCTGTTAAGAGATTAATATAAAACATGAATGAACTAAAATTAGCAAAAGAGCTTATTAAATATCCAAGTGTGACGCCAGAAGATGCAGGAGCTATTGGATATGTAGCAAAGCAATTAAAAAGGCTAGGATTTGATTGTAAGATTTTAGAATTTAAAGATAAAAATAAAATTAGTAAGCCAATTAAAAATATTTATGCAAGACTAGGAAAAAAAAGTCCTAATTTATGTTACGCCGGTCATACAGATGTTGTGCCGCCAGGAAATCTAAAGGATTGGACTGTAAACCCTTTTAGACCATTAATTAAAAATAATCATTTAATTGGTAGAGGCGCTAATGACATGAAAAGCTCCATAGCTTGTTTTATATCAGCTGTAGATAAATTCTTAAAAAAAAGAAAAAAATTTAATGGTTCAATAAGTTTTCTTATCACTGGAGATGAAGAAGCCCTCGCAATTAACGGAACAAAAAAAGTAGTAGACTATTTAAAAAAGAAAAAAGAGAGAATAGATTTTTGCATTGTTGGCGAACCTACAAATCCAAATAAACTTGGAGAAATGATAAAAATAGGTAGACGTGGTAGTATATCTGGGAATATTCTTGTTTCTGGTTCGCAAGGGCATGTTGCTTACCCTCATCTTTCTAATAATCCTATAAATACATTAGTAAAAATATGTAAAAAACTTAATGAGCATAAGCTAGACAAGGGTAACAAAAATTTTCAACCTTCGAATTTAGAAGTTACTTCGATAAATGTTGATAATGCTGCTGCTAACGTTATTCCAGCAATGGCTAAAGCACAGTTTAATGTCCGATTTAATAATCTTCATACCTCAAGCAGTTTAAAGAGAAAAATTAATTCGATTGTTAAAAATTTATGCAAAAAAAATAAATGTAAATTTAAAATAGATTTTCATGTAAATGGTGAGTCTTTTCTTACTAAACCCAATAAAACTATTTATATGGCTAGAGATATAATTAAAAAGGTAACTAAAATAAAACCTAAATTTTCTACAACAGGTGGAACTTCTGACGCAAGATTTATAAAAAAAATTTCTCCATGTCTTGAATTTGGTTTAGTTAATAAAACAATGCATAAAGTTGACGAATGTGTTTCTTTAAAAGATTTAAAAAATCTGACAAAAATTTATCAAAATATCCTTGAGGATTATTTTAGGTGAAGCTTTATAAAGTAAAAAAATCTAAAATTGATAATTTCGGTCTTTATGCTTCTAAAGATATAAAAAAAGGAACTCGAGTAATTGAGTATAAAGGAAAAGTAATTACTAGAAGAGAAGCAGAAGAAAATCCTAAGTATGATAATGGTAAAGCAATTTACCTTTTTAATTTAAATAAAAGATATGATCTTGATGGAGATTTTAAATTTAATACAGCGCGATTAATCAATCACTCTTGCGATCCTAATTGTGAGGTCACTGGAACTGGACTTAAAGTTTGGGTTCACGCCATCAAAAATATAAAAAAAGGTGATGAATTTTCTTATGATTATGGATTTAGTTTTGATGAAGATTATAAAAACTACCCATGTAGGTGTAAATCTAAAAATTGTTGTGGTTACATTGTAAGAGAAGGATCAAGATGGAGAATAAAGAAAAAGAAAAAATAGACATTATTCTACCAAATTATAACAGCTCTCTTTTTATAACAGAGACTATCAATAGCGTTCTTAATCAATCTTATAAAAATTGGAAATTAATAATTGTTGATGATTGTTCAGATAGAAAAACTGTAAATATTTTAAAAAAAATTACATCAAATAAAAAGATAAAGGTTTTTTGGCAAAAAAAAAATCGTGGTGCAGGTTTTTGTAGAAACTATGCAATAAAAAAATCAAATTCTCCTTTTGTGGCTTTTATTGACTCAGATGATATTTGGAAAAAAAATAAGCTTAAAAATCAAATTGATTTTATGAAAAAAAATAATTTTTCACTTACTTATACCAATTATGAAACTTTTGGAAAAAAAATGAAAAAAATTATCAATCCGCCAAAAATAGATTATTCAAATTTTATTAGAAATACCTCTATAGCAACAAGCACTATGATGGTCAGAAGAAAAGAAATTAAAAACATAAAATTCACCAACTCAAAAATTTGTGAAGATTACTATTTTAAATGTAAACTTTTAAAAAAAATTAAACTCGCTCACTGTTTAAAAAAAAATTTGACTAGATATAGAATTAGAGATAAATCACTTCAAAGTAATAATATTAGAAACTTTTATTGGATTTGGAAAATAAATAAAGATTATAATAATCTTAATTTTTTCGAAAATTTTATTTCTTTATTTTTTATTTCTCTAAATTCTATAAAAAAGTATGGTGGAAAAAATATTTTTAATTAATATTTTATATTATAAAGATATAAGCCACAGGCTGGAGCCGGTGGTGCACAATTAGATCTTTTTTTTGATTTAAATGCTTCTTTAAAATCATCAATATTCCACTTATTTGTGGCGAGATACTTCAAACAACCTACCATAGATCTTACTTGGTTTTGGAGAAAGGATTGAGAACTAAATCTGATTTTAATAATATCATTTAATTTTACTATTTTGATAACATTCATTTTTTTTATTGGTGATTTTGCAGAACAACTAGCTGCTCTAAATGTTGAAAAATTATGAGTCCCCTCTAGTAATTTTGCTCCTTTTTTTAATAGATTTAAATTTATTTTTTTTTTTACATGCCAGGCTCTATTTTTATTTATTGATAGGCTGCCTTGTCTATTGGAAATTAAATATTCATAAGTTCTTAGTTTGGCACTATGTCTTGCATGAAAATTTTTTGATTTTTGTTTAATATCTAAAATAGATATTAATTTATTTTTCAAGAAATAGTTGGCGGAATCTAAAAAAATTTTTTTATTTCCGATTTTATTTTTTATTTTAAAAGAAGCATATTGTGAGAATGCATGTACTCCTTTATCTGTTCTACCAGCTCCAATAATTCTTATTTTAGATTTTAGAATTTTTTTTAAAACTTTTTCAATTGTATCTTGAATTGAACTGCCATTTTTTTGACTCTGCCAACCAACAAAATTTGTGCCCTCGTACTCAATTTTGATCAAATAATTTAACATCTTAACTTAAGATTTGACCAATTTTTATCTTATTTCCTTTTAAAAACTCATTTACTGGCATTAATTTTTTGCCCTCTTTTTTTAACTCTAAAATCTGTACCGCGTTCTTTTTGCATGCAATTATCATTTTGTTTGTGTCAATAATTGCTCCAGCCTTGTCTGTTTTTTCAACTTCAATCGCTTTAGTAATTTTAATTCTTGTGCCGTTAAGCTCAAACCAAGTCCCTGGATTTGGATAAAAAGCTCTAATTTTAGCTAAAATTTCTTCCGCACTTTCATTCCAGTTTATTTTGGACTCAATCTTTTCAATTTTTTTTGCATAAATAACTTTAGACTCATCTTGTGGAGTAAAATTTGCCTTATTATTTTTGATTAATTCAATTGCGTCAATGATTAACTTTGCTCCAAGATCTGACATTTTTTTACTCATTTGCTCATGATTGATTTGTTTACTAATCAACAATTTTGATTGAATTAAAACAGGTCCTGCATCAAGCTTAGGAACAATTTTCATTATAGAAATACCTGTTTCTTTATCTCCCTTCATAATAGCTCTTTGAATTGGTGCTGCACCTCTCCATCTAGGAAGTAAAGATGCATGCACATTTAAAAAAATTAAATTTTCAATATTTAATAGTTTTTCTGGTAAAATTTTACCATAGGCGACTACTACAACTAGGTCAGGTTTTAATTTTTTTAAATGGTTAATTTCACTTTCTTCATCCAGCTTAATTGGACATCTTACCGGAATATTTAATTTCTCAGCATAATCATGAACTGCAGAATTTTGAACTTTCAAACCCCTGTTTCTTTTATTAGGAGGCTGAGAATAGACTTCAATAATTTTATGATTTGAGTTGTTGATTGCTGTCAATATAGGAACAGAAAAACTTGGGGTACCCATGAAAACAATTTTTAATGACATTAATTTTATAATATCGCTTTATCTAGCTCTTTTTTTTGTTTTTTTAATTTTTTTATTATCATATCTTTTTTTAATTTAGATAAATAATCTATAAATAGAATTCCATTTAAATGATCAATTTCATGCTGAACGCAAGTTGACAACAATCCTTCGGCCGCTAGCTCTGCTTTCTTTCCATGGTAATTAATATAATTAATTTTGCATTTAGCTGGTCTTTCAATTTCCGCAAAATGACCTGGTAGTGATAAACATCCCTCCTCATATATCGAAGTTTCTTTCGATTGATATGTAATCTCAGGATTGATTAGAAAAATTGGATTTTTTTTTTCTTCTTTTTTAGAAATGTCTATAACTATTATTCGTTTAAGGATGCCAATCTGTACTGCGGCTAAACCAATACCAGGCGCAGTGTACATAGTTTTCAACATATCGTCTAATAGTTTTCTGGTATCGTTATTAACTTGGTGTAAAGGATCACTTTTTTTTCTTAAAATAGCGTCTGGTTCAATAATAATGTTTCTTGTTGACATTATTTATACCCTTTCAGGAAATGCTGAAATAATTACTTTATTTCTGATAGCAACTAGACTCATTTTATTTAATAAGTTAGTCACAAAATATATAGTTTCGGGATCCAACTGGTAAATTTCATCCTCACCTATAATTTCAACAATTTTCAAACTTAAAAATGCTCTTTGTTTATTATCAATTAATTTTAATAAATTTTCTGGTATTTCAAATTTTTGGGATAACTCCTCATATTTAAAACTTTCGGGTAAAGAAAAGCCATCATTAATAAGTGCGTCTGCTAAGGCTAGATCTTTTGCTGATATAAAATACTTTTTATTTTTTGAAACTTTTTTAAAAATTTTATCTATATCTTTTTGTACTTTTTTTTGGTCCTCCCCTTCTATAAAGTATTTTAATATTTTAGATTGATGTAAAACCTTGTCATTATATTTAATTTTCCTCTGAAGAAAATTAGTTTCAGATAAAATTCTACTTTGAGCAATTTCTTGATACTTTTCTGGAAGATTTTCTAATCCTATCCCTTCAATTTGATCGCTAAGAAATTCTGGGTAAATATTGTTTAATTTAGATTTTTTGAACAAATCTTCTAAAAGAAACAAGTACTCTATTTTATTTTCATTAGACTCGGAAAGTAAGTATTTTTGATAAATTAATGCCCTTGCATCACTTTCATCGAAAGTTTGATAATTATTTTTAGCATTAACTAAACTATTTAGATCAAATGGAATTTGTTTATAGAACTCAAAAATTTTTTTTTTATCTAATTTATTGTTATTCGCTGCAATTTCTAATTCTTTTATTTTTTCTTTATTTGTGGCGTCCTCAAGTTTTATTAAATTTGCTGAATTTAAATATCTCCAAATCTCTGGTTTTGTTTTTGGCGAAGGTTTATATTTAAAATTTGAGTTAGTAATACTTGAAAGATAAAAATTTAAAAGGTTTTTTTCATTAATTTTATTATCTGTCTTTTCAGTTATACCTAAAAGAAAATTGATTTTATCATCATAAAATTTGCTAGATAAATTTTGTTCACGCAAAAGATCCAGTAAAAGTTGAGCTTCAGAATTTCTTTTATTAAATACTAAACAATAAATTTTAAATTTTTCTAAGTATGGATCTTTAATTTGAGCATCTATGAATTGGATCCTATCGCAACCATCTTTAATATTTGCGCTAGCAATATTCTTGTCAACTAAAAACTGAACAGCTTTACTTTTACTTTCAAATTCTTGGTTTTGTTTTAAAAAACTTTCAATTAACTCAACCCTGTCATTTTTAATTAACCAATCTATTTTTAAATTTACAAATTCTTTTTCAGTCATCCCTTGAGGAGGGTAGGAAAATGAAAACAAAACAATTTCTAAAATTTCTTGAGATGATTTTGAAAGATTTATTTTATTCAGTCGTTTTAAGCTTGATCTTAAATCTTCAGCTTTTGTGTTAGACCACATATTTAAATCAAAATTATAATCTGCCGGTTGAAAAATTCCAAAAACATTTCTTTCTTCTGTTTCAATTTCGTTCCCTTCTTGAATTTCTATTTTTTCTGAGCTCTTGATTACGTTAGGAGCTTTTGTGTTATCAATCTTTTGAATTTCTTTACTTAAAGAATTAGAAGTCTCGATATTATTTTTATTTGTATTGTTTTGCCAAATATCTATTTTTTCTTCACTCCATAAAGAAGATGATAAAAAAAAAACTAATAAGCTAATTAAATAGTTAAAGTTTTTTAATCTCATTAGTCACATCAATTTTAAATTTTTTTTCAGGACTTGGAAATTTGATTTTTTCAATTAAAAAAATTGAAAAAACTAAAACAACTATCGCTAAAATTGTTTTAATTAGAATTCTAAATAGTGTGTTTCCAATTTTAGGTTGTCTGTTGTATTTAAGTTGCATACTTTTTGATTTTATTTAAACTCAATAAATAAGACATAATTATGAAAAATCAAATTGTAAAAATTATATAAAATGGAAAAAAACCTTACTTTGACCGGTATGATGGGTGTGGGTAAAACCACTATAGGTAAAAGACTGGCAAAAAAATTAAACTATGCATTCGTAGACATAGACAAAATTATCGAAAAGCAAGAAGGCGCTTCTATAAGCTTAATATTTAAGAATAAGGGAGAAAATTATTTTAGAAAACTTGAGGCACAACAAACTTTAAAAGAGCTTAAAAAAGATAACTTGGTAATTTCACTTGGTGGCGGAGCTTTTTTGAATTCCTCAATAAGACAATGCTCAAAGAAACACTCCGTTAGTTTTTGGTTAGATGTTCCAATTGAAATATTGTTAAAAAGATTAAAGAAAAGCAAAAATCGACCTATGCTTGGAAAAGAAAAAACTGATGGTTCAATAAAAAAAATTTATTTTTTAAGAAAAAAATTTTACAATAAGGCTGATTATCGAATTAAATGTAAAAAATTAACCTTAAAACAAATTATTGAAAAAATTTTAAACTTTTATGAAAAATCAAGAAATTAAGTTTCAAAATAAGTCTGAAAAGTACTCAATTTTTATAGGTGAAAATTCAATAAATTTATTACCAAAAAAAATTAAAAACTTATGTCCCGAAACAAAAAAAATAGGTGTGATAGTAGATAAAAATATACCCTCAAAATACAAACAAATACTAAAGAAAAAATTGAAAGGTTATGATGTTTCCTTTTTACAATTTTTAGCTAATGAAAAAAATAAATCATTAAAAAAAACTTATTCATTATTAAATATTTTATTGTCAAAAAATTTAAATCGTTCAGATTTGATAATTGGTTTCGGCGGAGGTATTACAGGTGACGTGGCTTCTTTTGTTGCTAGTATTTTTAAAAGAGGAATAAATTTTATTAATATTCCAACAACTTTATTAGCACAAGTAGACTCATCTATTGGTGGAAAAACTGGAGTAAATTCTAATCACGGTAAAAATTTAATTGGATCATTTTATCAGCCTAAATTAGTATTAATCGATACTACATTTTTAAAATCATTGCCAAGAAAAGAAATGATTTGTGGTTATGCTGAAATTTTAAAACATTCAATTATAAAAGATAAAATTTTTTTTAACTGGTTAAAAAAGAATACTAAATCAATCTTAGATAAGAAAAAAAAAGAACTAATTTACTCAATCAAAAAAAGTTGCCAGATAAAAATGTTTTTTGTAAAGCAAGACACAACAGAAAAGAATTTAAGAATGACTTTAAATTTTGGCCATACTTTTGCTCACGCAATTGAAGTTAAAAATAATTATTCAAAAAAATCTACTCATGGAGAAGCAGTTTTATCAGGTATGATATTAGCTAGTAAATTTTCAGTTTATAAAAAATTGTGTTCAAGTCAGACATTAAAAGAAATTAAAAATATTTATATTCAAAATAATTTAGATTACACTTACAAAAAATATTCTAATAGAAAAGAAATTGATAAACTTCTTCCGTTCTTAAAGAATGATAAAAAAAATAATGATGGGAGAATAAATTTTATTTTGTTAAAACGCATTGGCAAAACAACTTTATCAAATCAAAATAAAATATCTTTAAAACATTTAAAAAGTATTACAAAAACTATTGCTCAATACTAATTTCTAAAGCATGTATTTTACTTGAAAGTTCATCTTTTAAAACTTTCATTACTTCTTTTTGAGCTGTTACTCTTGAAAGTGAATTTAAATACAAAGATCTTATTTTTAAGTGTAAGTGAAACTTATCTGGTGAAAAAGATTTATGTTTAGCATGTTTATATGAATTATCAATAATCTCTATTTGTTCAATTTCTATTTCTTTTTTTAATTTAGCAATAATATCTTCAAAAAAATTATTCATATTTAAGATTTTACTATATAGATAAACTTAATGAAAATAATTTGTGATTGGGAAAATTGTAAAGAAACTGGATCTTATAAAGCTCCAGTCGAAAAAGATAACAGCAAAAAATACCGATTGCTATGTCTAAAACATATTAAAATATTTAATAAAAATTGGAATTATTTTGAGAACATGAATGATCAAGAAATAGAATTTTTTATTAAATCGGATTTAACTTGGCATAAATCTACGAAAACTTTTGGCTCTTCGGATAATTTTTTTAATATTCTATGGAATAATGCTCTTGATGATAAATTAAACATTTTTAAAAGCTCAAATTTTAAAGATTTTAAAAAGACAAAAGTTTCTCAACAAGATAGAGATGCTTTACAAATAATGGAATTAAATGAGGAGGTAAAATGGAAGCAAATACACTCTAAGTTTAAAGAACTTGTAAAAAAGTACCATCCTGATAAGAACCATGGGAATAGAAAATTTGAAGAAAAATTAAAAAAAATTACGTTGGCATATAGTCAGCTGAAAAAAACTTTAGGAAAAAAATGAGTTCACAACAACTAACACAAAAACCTGACATTAAATTATCAGTTAAGCAAACATTCGGTTTTGAAAGCGATATGCAGGTAGCAGCTTTTTCAAAAAAAAATGAATATGTCCCAAAAATAGATAGTGATTACAAATTTGATAAAGATACAACTTTAGCAATTCTTGCAGGGTTCTCTTTCAATAAGCGAGTTTTAATTCAAGGTTATCATGGAACAGGCAAATCTACTCATATCGAACAAGTAGCGGCAAGACTAAACTGGCCATGTGTAAGAGTTAATTTAGACAGTCATATCAGCAGAATTGATTTAATTGGTAAAGATGCAATTGTTTTAAAGGATGGAAAGCAAATAACGGAATTTAAAGAAGGAATTTTACCTTGGTCGATACAAAATCCGGTTGCTCTTGTTTTTGATGAATATGATGCAGGAAGACCAGATGTGATGTTTGTAATACAAAGAGTTTTAGAAAGTGATGGTAAATTTACTTTATTAGATAAGAATAGAGTTTTAGAGCAACATGATTTTTTTAGAATCTTTGCAACTACCAATACTGTTGGACTTGGAGACACAACTGGACTGTATCATGGAACACAGCAAATCAACCAAGGACAAATGGATAGATGGAACATTGTTTCAACTTTAAATTATTTACCATTTGAAAAAGAATTAGACATAGTATTAGCTAAAAACAAAAATCTTAATAACAAAGAAGGCAAAGAACTTCTCTCAAATATGATTAAAGTTGCTGATCTTACTAGAAAAGGTTTTATTAATGGTGATATCTCAACTGTGATGAGTCCTCGTACAGTTTTGCATTGGGCAGAGAATACAGGTATATTTAAAGATCAAGGATATGCTTTCAGAATTACATTTTTAAATAAATGTGATGAATTAGAAAAAAAAATAATTTCTGAGTACTATCAGAGATGTTTTGGTGAAGACTTACCGGAGTCATCTATCAATATCACTTTATAAAGTGGAAAATAAAAAGGAAAAAATAACTGACTTTAAAACTGCAATAAGTTCTACAGTAAGGTCATTATCTAATTCAGAAAAAATTGAAGTTTCATTTGGCAATGATACTGCCAAATCTGGGAAAAATTCAATTAGACTGCCAGAACTAAGTCCAATTAATAACAAGCTTAATTATAATCAAATAAGAGCAATAGCAGACTCAAAATCCTTGAAACATAGATTCTCTGATTCTAAAACATTTAAACAATATGAACCCGATGGAAATATATCTAAGCAGCTATATAGAATTTCAGAAAAAATTAGATGTGAAAAAATTGGAACTAGCTATTTTAAAGGAGTAAAAAACAATATTGAAACTTTTTATCAAGAGAGATTAAATGGCTTAAATCTTAAAAGTAGTGAAGATAAAATTGTTGAGTCTTTTGAAAATTATTTAAGAACAAAATTTCTTGATTTTGAAAATAATAGCCAAATCGATAAAAAACTAAAATCATATAAAAAAGATTTAAACGAGAAATTTAAGGATAAGATTGGTCAATTGAAAGAATTTACTTTGGATCAAGAAAAATTTAACGCCCTTATTTCTAAACTCATCACAAATATGAATCTTGATGAGAATTTAGATGAAGAGGAAAAAAAAGATGATGAACAAAATAAAGACGATAAACAAAATAAACCCGATAACCAAGAAAAACAGGCAAAAGAAAAAGAGGATAAACAAGAAGAGATGTCTATAGACTCCGGGATGCCAGATTTGGAAAATGAGGCCAAAGACTCAGATCAAGCTGAAGAAAATATTGAAATAGAAGACAGCTCTCAACCGGATTTAAGAAAAAAAGGAAAGAGTGCTTTAGGAGATATAAATTATAAAACCTATACTGAAGAATTTGACGAAATTATAAAAGCTGAAGAATTAGAGAATACTGAAGAGCTAATGAGACTAAGAAAAAATTTAGATCAGCAATTATTGCAGCTTAAAAATTTCATTTCTAAACTTGCTAACAAATTACAAAGAAAACTTTTAGCTAAACAAAATAGATCTTGGAATTTCGACCTTGAAGAAGGTTTATTAGATACCTCAAAATTACCAAGAATAATTATGGATCCATATAATTCTTTATCTTTTAAAAGAGAAAAAGATATTGAATTTAAAGATACGTTAGTAACAATATTAATTGATAACTCCGGTTCAATGAGAGGTAAACCTATTTCAGTAGCAGCCATTTGTGCCGACATACTTTCTAGAACATTAGAAAGATGTGCGGTCAAAGTAGAAATACTCGGCTTTACAACAAAACATTGGAAGGGAGGATCTTCTAGAGAAAAATGGATGAAAAATGATAAACCAACTTTACCAGGAAGATTGAATGATCTCAGACACATTATTTATAAGTCAGCGGACACGCCTTGGAGACAGGCTAAAAACAATATTGGGCTAATGTTAAAAGAAGGTTTATTAAAAGAAAACATCGATGGTGAAGCACTCAAATGGGCATACAATAAAATGAATAGAAGAAAAGAAGAAAGAAAAATTCTTATGGTTATCTCAGACGGAGCTCCTGTGGACGACTCTACTTTATCAACGAATACTAGTGACTATCTAGAGTCTAATCTTAAAAAAACAGTCAAATGGATTGAAAATAAAACAAACATTGAATTATTAGCTATCGGTATTGGTCATGATGTTACAAGGTACTATAATCAAGCTGTAAAAATTACAGATGTTCAGGATTTAGGTGATGTAATGATTAATCAGCTAACTGACCTATTTGTCAAAAAGAATAAAAAAACAATTCACTAATTCTTTATTTCTGATTTATTTCTGAAACTGAACTTTCCGAAAAATCTTTTATTTTATAAATAAATAATCTAAATGGAATTAACATTGCCAGCGCTATAAACAATTTAACGGCTAAATCTCCAAAAGCTAAAGTCACCCAAGGTATTCCTGTTGCGTAAAAAGCAATTGAAAAAAATAGAAAAGTATCAGTTACGGATCCAATCACTGATGATGCGAGAGGAGCTATATACCATTTTTTTTTTCTTAAGGAGTCAAATATTTGAACATCAAGGTTTTGAGCAATGAAAAATGCAACACCAGAACCAACAGCAATTCTAATAGAGATAATATCTGTAAAATTAGTCGATACAAATAATGTTAAAAGAACTCCAATAGCAAATCCAACATATACAACTTTTCTTGCTACCAATTTTCCATAAGCGCGGTTAGCTAGATCTGTAATTAAAAAAGTGATCGGGTAACTAAAAGCGCCATAAGTTAAGATTTTATCTAATCCAAAATATTGAATCGGAAATTGAACCAAATAGTTTGAAAGGACTACAATCAAACCCATTAGAAGAGAGAGTTTGTAAAATAAATTCATTATTGAATTATGATTTTGCTGAAATAGATGCTTTAATTTTTTTTACTTTTTTTGATAATTTAGCGTTTTTTGCAGATAATAAAAATTTATCTATACCACCTTTGAAATCTACTGTTCTTAACGCGGCATTAGCTACGTTTAATTTTATATCTTTTTTTAAGACATCGCTTCTAAAAGTGACTTTCTTTAAATTAGGTAAGAATCTTCTTTTAGTTTTATTTTTTGCGTGGCTAACGTTGTGACCTTTTAAAGGTGACTTTCCTGTTAATTCACATCTTTTAGACATAATTTCTTCCTGAGGTTATATAATTCTTGTAAACAGTGGGGTCAAGCGTTAATTCCAACTGCTTCGCTTATATTTTTAATATTTTCTTTTTTTAAAATTGATATTAATTCTTTCTTTATTTCTTTAACGACGCCAGGTCCTTTATAAACCATACCTGTATATAACTGAATTGCATCAGCGCCTGCTATTATTTTTTCAAAAGCACTTTTTCCAGAATCCACTCCCCCAACACCTATAATCTTAATTTTACCCTTGGTTTCTTTAAAGAATTTTTTAATTAAGTTTGTTGAAATATCTTTTAGTGGTTGTCCAGATAGCCCTCCGGTTTCATGTTTTTTAATATCTGAGAGATTATCACGATTACTATCTGTTGTATTGGAAACTACTAATCCTTGTATTTTATGGCTACTTACCAAATCAACTATTCTACTAATTTCATTATCATTTATATCTGGTGATATTTTTAGCGCTATCGGACAATCTATTTTTTTTTCTTTAATAACTTTATTTATTCCTGATAGAAGTTTTTTCATTTCTTCTTGGTCGTGAAAATTTCTTAGACCTTCAGTATTAGGAGAAGAAATATTAATTGTTATATACCCTGCATATGCCGCAAGTCTTGAGAGACAAGTATAGTAGTCATCAGCCTTATTTTTTGTATCTTTATTTGGTCCAATATTAATACCTAGAAATCCTTCTGGAAAATTATTTGATATTCGTTTTGAAACAGTTTCTGAGCCATGATTATTAAATCCAAGACGATTTATAAGTGCCTGATCTTTTTCCAATCTGAATATTCTTGGTTTTGGGTTGCCTAATTGCTGTCTTGGAGTAACAGTCCCCACCTCAACAAAACCAAACCCAAATTTAAAAAGAGAATTATAAACTTCAGCGCTTTTATCAAATCCTGCAGCTAAACCTATTGGATTTGAAATTTTTTTTCCTAAAAGACTTGTCTTAAGCATTTCCTCATTTTCCACATTAAAAAAACTTTTAGGAAGGAAGTTGGCTTTTAATGATTTTATAGCCAAATCGTGAGCTACTTCTGGATCTAACGAAAATATGTAAGGTCTTAAAATTGAAAACATTAGTTATTACTTATTTTATCTTGAATTAGTTTAATTGTCTCTTTCAAACCAAAAAAGCTAACAAAGTAACCCATTCTTGGTCCATTTTCTTCACCAAATACAACTTCATAAATTAATTTAAACCAATCTCTTAAGTTTTTTTCATACCCATTTTCTTTACCCGTGGCATAAACAATTGTTTGAATTTCCTCTGGTTTTAAATTTTGCTTAATATCAGATAACTTTGAAACAAGATTTTCTAAAGCTTTCTTTTCAATAGAAGAAGGTTTTTTAAATTTTTTATTTGGTTCAACCTTATCTTTAAAATAATTTATAGCATAATAGGTTAATCCATCTAAAATTGGATAATCTTCTGGTTTTATCTCTTTATGAAATCTGTTTATAAATTTCCATAATATTTCTTTATTATCTGCGTTACTAGAGCCAACTAAATTTAATAGCATTGAAAAAGGCATTATAATTTTTTCAGATGGCGGCTTCCCATTGTGTACATGCCAAACTGGATTTAAAATTTTATCTTTTTCTTTCTGACTTGGGTATTTCTCAATAGATGTTAAATATTCATCAACTGTTTTAGGTACTACCTCCGCATAAAGCTTTTTTGCTCTTTTTGGATTTGGATACATATATAAAGACAAACTTTCTGGTGAAGCATACCTAAGCCATTGCTCAATAGAAATTCCATTACCTTTAGACTTTGAAATTTTTTCTCCTTTTTCGTCTAAAAAAAGTTCGTATGCAAAACCATTAGGAGGAGTTTTTCCAAGTATTTTACAAATTTTATTTGATAAAATAGCGCTCTCAGTTAAATCCTTACCATACATTTCAAAATCAATATCAAAAGTAAACCATCTCATAGCCCAATCAACTTTCCATTGAAGTTTAGATTTTCCATTTAAAATACTTGTTTCAATTTTTTCTCCGTTATTATCAAACAAAGCCTTACCAGTTTTCTTATCTAATTCTAATAAAGGTATTTCCAATACTTTTCCTGTTTTTGGGCAAATAGGTAAGAACGGACAGTATGTTTTTTTTCTTTCGTCTCGCAGAGTTGGTAAAATAATATTCATTACTTCATCATATTTTTCTGCAACTCTAATTAGTGATTTATTGAAAATGCCTTTTTTGTAGTTTTCTGTTGAACTTTTGAAAATAAATTTAAAATTAAATTTATTCAAAAATTGTTTCAACATTTCATTGTTGTGTTCTCCAAAACTATTAAATTTTTGAAATGGATCCGGAATATTTGTTAACGGTTTTCCAAGATTATCTTTTAAAACTTGATCATTAGGAATATTATCAGGAACTTTTCTTAAACCATCCATATCATCTGAAAAAGTTATGAGTTCGTGATTAATTTTATCTATATGATTAAGAGCATTAATCATCATGGTTGTTCTTGCTACCTCTCCAAAAGTGCCGATATGTGGCAATCCGCTTGGACCATATCCAGTTTGGAAGGTTATTTTGCCCTTTTTCTTTATTATATCTTTTCTATCTTTTAATAGCTTTCTTATTTCTACAAAAGGCCAAGATGAAGTTGATTGAATTAAGTTCTTATCTAGCATAATTACGGTTTATTAAATTTTATGTGCAAAATACAGTTATAATTAAGTCATATTAAGTTGAATTTTAAAACTATTTAAATAATCTTATTTTAATGGCTACTAACAAAACAGTCTTTTTTCTAATTGGAATACTGCTTATCGTTCTTGGTATCTCAATGCTTGCTCCTTATACCGTGCAAATTTTATATAATGAAAACAGTCATAGCTTTATATCTTCTGCAATCGTGACGGTTTTTATTGGAATTTTATGTGTTTTAGCAAATCTTGAAAAAGATTTTAAATTAAACTTAAGACAAACATTTTTATTCTCAACTCTTGCTTGGATTATGGTTGCAATTTTCGGAAGCCTACCTTTTATTCTAGCTACTCAAACTTATTCTTTTAGCGATGCTTTTTTTGAAAGTATGTCTGGAATAACAACCACAGGTGCAACAATAATAAATGATTTAGATAACAGCCCCAAAAGTATTTTGTTGTGGAGAGCGATAATGCAATGGTTAGGTGGAATAGGTATTGTGGTTATGGCGATTACAATTTTGCCTCTATTGAAAGTTGGAGGAATGCAGTTATTTAAAATGGAAGGTCCTGATAGTACTGAAAAAATTTTACCTAGAACTATTGAAGTAGCTGCAATTATTATTTCAACATATTTAATTTTAACATTTCTTTGTGGTTTTTTTTACTGGATTTTTGGTATGTCAATTTTTGATAGTCTTTGTCATGCAATGACAACTATAGCTACAGGTGGATTTTCAACACACAATGAGTCTATAGGTTTTTTTAAAAATCCTAATATAGAAATAATAGCAACTATATTTATTATTTTGGGAAGCATACCTTTTATCTCATATTTAAAGTTTTCACAGGGAAACAAAAAAATTTTTTTTCAAGATGTGCAAATAAAAGGTTTCATTTACCTTTTGGGAATTTCAGTAATAGTAATGTTTTTATATCTTTTGTTTATAAATTACGAAGGTAGTTTTTTTGATAAGATAAGAGTTTCATCTTTCAATGTTGTATCAATTTTATCAGGAACAGGTTACGTTACAGATGATTTTGGATTATGGGGAAAGTTTTCTTTAATATTCTTTTTATTCCTTATGTTTATCGGAGGATGTGCAGGATCAACAGCTTGTGGAATTAAAATATTTAGACTTCAAATGTTGTTAATATTTTTGAAAGATCAGATTAAAAAACTGATTTCACCAAATAGTGTAGTAATAACTAAATACAACAATCATAAAATTTCTGATGATTTTATTAGATCTGTAATTATTTTTATTTTCTCATTTTTGTTTATCTTCTTAATTATCGCAATGCTTCTTTCTATTTCTGGATTAGATTTTGTAACTTCAATATCAGGCGCTGCAAGCTCGATATCAAATGTAGGTCCAGGTTTAGGTGAAATTATTGGACCAGATGGAAATTATAAGGATCTACCCACCTTATCTAAGTGGATATTGGCCGCTGGCATGTTACTTGGTAGATTAGAGTTATTCGCAGTTCTTGTTCTTTTCTTTCCGTCTTTTTGGAGAAATTAAATTATGGAAATTTATAAAAAACAAACTTTAGCTGAAACTTTTAAAGTTTATTTCGATAAGAGAATGATCAAAATATTATTACTTGGAGCCATTAGTGGATTTCCTTGGGTAATTATTGGAAGCAGTTTAAGCCTCTGGTTAAAAGAGGATGGTTTAAGTAGAAGCACGATTGGTTGGGCAGGTTTAATTTTTGCAGTATATGCTTTTAATTATTTATGGGCTCCAATTATAGATAGAGTAAGGATTCCTTGGTTAACAAATAAAATTGGTCATAGGCGTGGATGGATAGTTTTAATGCAAATTATTATTCTAGTAAGTTTGATTTTTTGGAGTTTGATTGAGCCGTCTACAAATTTAGCATTAGTAATAAGTGTTGGGCTTGTAATTGCTATTGCTTCAGCCACACAAGATATAACTGTCGATGCGTTAAGAATTGAGCAAATTGGAGAAAACGAGGGAAAATCTATGCAAGCTGGTGCAGCAATGGCAGTAGTAGGTTGGTGGACTGGATATAAGTTAGGCGGTGTAGTAGCTCTTACCTCAGCAGAATTCTTTCAAAATTTTGGTTTTGAAAATTATTGGCAAGTAACTTTTCTAGTTTTAGGAGCTGTAATTATAGCCTGCAACATTGGTTTAATGTTTGTTAACGAAGCATTACAAACAAATAGAAGCGAGTCTCAAAATAAAACTGACAAAATGATTGAAGATAAATTAGGCGCTTCAAACCTTTTCACAAAGATTCTTGCCTGGCTTTCAGGGACAGTCGCTGGTCCAATCATAAGTTTTTTTAAGAAAAATGGTTTTAATATTGCTTTAGCAATATTAGCTTTTATTTTTCTTTTTAAAATTGGTGAGGCTTTTCTTGGCAGAATGTCAGTAATTTTTTATAAGGAAATAGGTTTTACTAAAACAGATATAGCATTGTATTCAAAAGGTCTTGGATGGTTAACTACAGTAATTTTTACACTTCTAGGTGGTTTATTCGCTATAAGATCTGGTGTGATAAAAGCTATGTTTGTTTCAGGAATACTGATGGCCTCAACAAATTTACTTTTTTCTTTATTAGCATGGTCAGGAAAATCAGAATTATTGTTTGCTTTTGCAGTAATATTTGATGATATGGCAGCAGCCTTTGCCACTGTTGCATTTGTAGCTTTCATTTCGATGCTAGTAGATAGGACCTACACTGCAACACAATACGCTTTATTAGCTTCGATAGGAACAGCAGGACGAACAACTTTAGCGGCATCCTCTGGGGCTTTAGTTGATTGGTTAAATGGAGACTGGGGTATATTTTTTATTATCACAGCAATAATGGTAATTCCATCTCTTATATTTCTTTACATGATAAGACATAAACTTAATATGAATGATTAAATATTTTACAAATAATTTCTCAGTAATAAATCTTTATAAGAAACCCTCATTAAAATCTGAAATAGTTACACAAATGATTTATGGTGAAAGCTTTTCTATATCTAACAAATCTAAAAAATGGCTTAAAATAAAAATTAAAGAAGATAATTACAAAGGATACATATTAAATAAAAAATATTCTTCTTTTTTAAAACCAACTCATAAAATAAATTTATTAAAGGCAAAAATTTATAAATTTCCAAATAAAATTAAAAAAGGAGAAATTACTTTTGGTTCTAAAATTAGAGTTATTGACCAAAATTCAAAATCATTCAAATTTGCTGGAGGATGGATAAGCAAACAAGATGTAAAGCCGATTTTATTTAAAGAAAAAGACCTTTTTAGAAAAATTACATATTTTAAAAATGTAAGATATAAGTGGGGTGGCAAATCTTTTAAAGGAATTGATTGCTCGGCACTTGTACAAATATTTTTTAATTTTAATAATAAATTTTGCCCAAGAGATGCGAAAGACCAGGTAAAATATTTCAAAAAAAACGTAAAATTAAAAAATATAAAAAAAAACGATATCATTTATTGGAAAGGCCATGTTGCCGTTGCATTATCAAATAAAAAATTAATCCACGCTTATGGACCAATGAAAAAAACTGTTATTATGGATATCAATCAAACAATTAAAAGAATTGAACGTACTGCCAAACTTAGTGTAATTGGAATTAAAAGGCTATAAAAAGTAAAGGCAGCTTCAGTCTCCCTCCGCTGCCCTTATTAATTATTTATCTGATTCGTAAAAGTAATTTAAGACTCTTATAGGTTGTATGTGGATATTAAAAATGGCGGAGAGAGAGGGATTCGAACCCTCGAAACGGTTTCCCGTTTACACGCTTTCCGAGCGTGCGCCTTCAACCTAGCGGCTTAGAATCGTTGATTAACTTTCAATTTATTTTTAAGACTTTAAAAAAATTGGTCTAGCGACGACCATATGGCGACCAATCTTAATTAAAAATTTAGTTTAAATCCTAAATTTCCACTTAAGCTTTTAACATCCTGATTAGTATTTTTTGCAGAAATACCAGCAGTAAATTTTCCATTATCTGTAATCTTTTTTTCGTAACCTAAATTAGCAACTAATGAAATCTCTCTTGTAAGAGCATTATCTTGTTTGTACGTGGCGCTTGTGCCATTAATTGAATAAACTTGAGATTTGTCTCCTACCAAATTTCTAAAATCTAATAACCAACCTAGATTAAAATTATTATTATCATTATTTATAAGATTGTATTTATCAGAAAAAAATACAGACACGTTTCCCACTTTTCTATTTCTCCATGAATAATATTTGCTCTCGTCATAACTTGGTGTAATTGAAAAACTTCCAGTTAATCCAACATTCGGAATAAGCTTGGAGTTAGTTTTTGTTACACCAGAATGTACTTCGAAAGTTTGGTAATTACTGTCTATATCTAATTTACCTGATGATGTTGTATTTGTTAAAATTGTTCTCTCACCCTCTTTTAAAGTAATTCCACCTAAAATAAAAGAATCTAAGTTTAAAAGATATTTATTGCTTGGAAGATACAATCCAGCAGAAACATTTTGATATGTTATTTTATGATCTTTTTCAAAATCTTGAACTCCAGCTTCAAAAGTAAGAATGAAATCTGAATTTTCTAAAGGTGAAATTAAATTAGCTCCCACATTAAATAAATCGTACTCTAAAGCCAAATTTGTGGCATGTTCTTTTCGATTTAAAAGAGAGGTATAAGTTTCTCCCCAGCCATTACCATCATAAAAATTTTCTGAGTCTTTGTATCTGTTTATAAATTGTCTTATGTTTAGTGATTTATAACTTAAAAGTTCATCTAACGTTTCACTTCCACCTTGACCTACTGATCCCGCTGATCCTTTTACTACTTGGTTACCATCAAGATCTTCTAATGTGAATGAACCCTCTGTTTCATAAAAATAAGATTGACCAGCTCCATGATTAATTTTTAATGTACTTCCAGTTCTTAAAAGAGCATCTAATTTTCCAACTACTATTCCTTTGTCTTTTAAAGTAATTGTAGAATTGTTTCCGTACAATTTGATAGCATCGTTTCCAACATCATTTTTTATTGTTCCGCTATTGGTAACTGAAGAACTTGCACCAACTCTTATGGTTGCGTTACTGCTGTCAGAATTTGTCATAATACCACTTGAGTTATTTGTTACTGTAGCTGTTGTATTAGAATCAGCTGCAAAAATTGCAGAACCTTGGTCTGTTGCTTCAATTGTTCCAGAGTTGGTAATTGTCAATCCTGTAGTGCTATTGCTAGTGGATTTACTAATTCTAATTGTATTTCTAGTTGCAGAAATCTGACCACCAGAATTATTTGTTATGCTTGCATCAGTTGTTCCTTTAACATCTATTGCCACTATTCCACTTGAGCTGATTGTGCCAGAATTTGAAATTGTTAAATCAGAAGTATCGTCTGCAAAAATACTAACTGTATTTGATGTTATTGTGGAACCAGAGTCAACAGTAACACTTACAGTGTCTCCGGTAATGTTTGCAGGTTTAGTTGCGCCAGTATTTAAGGTTGAATTATTTGTAACTGTTAAAAATTCATCGTTCCCATCAATATTTTGCTGACTATTAGTTGTAGCGCCATCATTTAGAGTTGCGCTGTCAGCTAAGACAACTTGGGATAAGGATAAAAAACTCAAAAAAAGTAAAATTAGCTTAAAATACATTTTGTGTAATTTATTTAAGATAGAATTAATATCAATTTTAAAAAAGCTAATAAATTCCTGGATAATGGCGGAGAGAGAGGGATTCGAACCCTCGAAACGGTTTCCCGTTTACACGCTTTCCAAGCGTGCGCCTTCAACCACTCGGCCACCTCTCCTAATCAAAATCATCAATAAGTTTGATGAATTTATCTATGAACTCTTTATTTGTTGGTAGCTTATTTTTCTTCATGTCTTTTTGAATTTTTTTATAATTTTTTTTAATATTATTTAAAGTTCCTAGAAAACTTAAAAAATTTCTTTTTGTTACAAAAATCCCTCTTTTGTCTCCGATTACATGTTTAATTTCATCAAAGATAACTACTGGCCTTCTTCTAGCTAAAGCTTCTAACACAACCATCGGATGACCCTCCGTAAATGAGGGTAAAACAAAGATATTATGATCATCATAATGTTTTATTAATTTATTTTTGTTACTTTGTGTAGGAAGAATTTTGATGTTACTTTGATTAATTTTATTTGAACTTCCTTTTTCTGCACCAATAATTGTCAAAGAGATATCCCTTTTATTTCTAATCAACTCAGACAGAGCAAAAATTCCTTTTTCAACTCTAACTCTTCCAACATACAAAAGTTTAAAATTTCTTATTTCTATATTCTTGGGCTGTCTTAACCAAACAGAATCTAATTGAGATGGGTTTATAAGTTTTCCTTTTTTTCCATAAAGAATATAATCCCTGCAGCTTATTAAATTTGAAATCGCCCCGGTAATACTAAACATAAAATGATAGATTAGAGGCCCAATTCTTCCAAGAATTGCTTTATATTCACCATAACCGTCACTTCTCAAATAAACTATAGGTTTTTGCCCTAGGATTTTTAGGAATATAGCAATTAAAAAAGTGTAAGGAGAAATAGAAATTATCAAAAATTTAGAGTCTAAGTTTTTTGATGCAGTTTTTACCTCAGATAAATAAGAAAATATGTTGCTAAATACTTTTGTTTTTTTTAACTTTATCTCATGAGATCTCTTTATAATTGATTTTCTACCTAGTAGATTTACCTCAAATTTTTTATTTAAACCTTCTGGTGTCGATTTCAAATCTAGATTATCACAGTAAAATTTATTATCTTCTACAAAAATACTTTCGTTAGAGAAAATAAATAATTTTTTTTTCATTATGCGTCTTTATTTATTTTTAAAACTCCGATGAAAGCCTCTTGAGGAATCTCAACTTTACCAAACTGTTTTGATCTTGCTTTACCTCTTTTTTGTTTTTCTAAAAGTTTTCTTTTCCGATCAGTAGCACCACCACCATGTATTTTTGTTAAAACATCTTTTTTAAATCCTTTTATAGACTCCCTAGCTACAATCTTACCTCCAATAGCTGCTTGGACTGGAATCATAAAGTTATGTCTTGGTATTAAATCTTTTAGTTTTTCACAAACTTGTCTTCCAGTAGACTGAGCAAAATCTTTATGGATTATCATAGCTAATGCATCAACAGGTTCTGAGTTAACGAGGATACCAAGTTTAACTAGATCTCCTTCCCTGTAACCAGAAATTTCATAATCAAAACTTGCATAACCGCTCGAGATAGATTTTAGTTTATCATTAAAGTCAAATACAACTTCATTTAGTGGCAGGTCATAAGATAAAACTGCTCTTTTGCCTGAATAGCTTAAATTTGTTTGAATTCCTCTTTTGTCCTGACAAATTTTTATAATTGATCCTAAATATTCATCCGGAGTAATAATTGTAGACTTAATCCATGGTTCCTCTATTTTCTCAATTTGAGATGGGTCCGGCATGTTCGATGGATTTTGTAAATCTAAAACTGCGCCTTTTGTTTTGTGAATTTTGTATATTACTCCTGGAGTTGTTGTAATTAGATTAACGTCAAACTCTCTTTCAAGCCTTTCGGTAATAATCTCCAAGTGTAGTAGACCTAAAAATCCACACCTAAAACCTAATCCTAGTGCACTAGATGACTCTGGCTCAAAAGAAAAACTTGCATCATTAAGTTTTAATTTCGCTAAACCGTCTTTTAGTTTTTGATATTCAGAACTATCGACTGGGAAGAGTCCGCAAAATACAACGGGTTTGCTTGGTTTAAAGCCTGGGAGTGGTTTATCAATAGGTGTACTGGCATCACAAATAGTGTCACCAACTTTTGTTTCCGATAGAGATTTAATTCCTGTAATAATAAATCCTATCTCTCCAGAACTTAACTCCTCTATGTCATTTGGTTTAGGAGTAAATACTCCTACTTTTTCAACTATATACTCTTGATCATTAGACATTAATTTTACTTTCATGTTTTTTTTTAATTTACCGTTAATGATTCTGACCAGAATTACTACGCCGAGATAGCTGTCATACCAGCTATCCACTAATAAACATTTTAATTTTTCATCAATATCCCCATTTGGAGCAGGCAATTTGTTTATAATTGCTTCTAATATTTCATCTATTCCTTCTCCCGTTTTTCCAGAACAAGAAATAGCATTCGTTGTCTCAATTCCAACAACGTCCTCAATTTCGGTTTTTGTTTTTTCGATATCTGAAGCAGGTAAATCTATTTTATTTAAAATCGGTATTACCTCATGATTAATTTCTAAAGCTTGATAAACATTTGCTAGAGTTTGAGCCTCTACTCCTTGAGTGCTATCAACAATTAAAAGAGACCCTTCACATGCTGATAAAGATCGGCTTACCTCATAGCCAAAATCTACATGACCGGGCGTATCGATAATATTTAATATATAATCTTTCCCATCTTTTGCTTTATAATTGAGTTTTACAGTTTGCGCTTTAATTGTAATTCCTCTTTCTCTTTCAATATCCATTGAGTCAAGAACTTGTTGTTTCATTTCACGATCGGATAATCCTCCACATTTATGGATAATGCGATCAGCTATCGTTGATTTACCGTGATCAATATGCGCAATTATAGAGAAATTACGTATTCTTTTTATATCTGGCATTAGGACCTAATTGTAGCACCAGTTTTTTTGCTTACTGTATCAATAATTTTTTTACTGATATCATCTAAATCATTTTCTGATAAAGTTTTATTGATAGCCTGTAAAGTAACATTTATCGCAACTGACTTTTTATCTTTTGGAATATTTTCTCCCTCAAAAACATCAAATGTAGATACTTTTTGAATTAAATTTTCATCTACTTCTCTAATAATTTTCTCTAGGGCTCCAATTTTAAAAATTTTATCTATCACGAAAGCAAAATCTCTTTCTGATTTCTGATAATCTGATGCTTGAAAGCTTTTTTTGCTTTGTCTCAATTTTTTGTTTGGTTCAGGTATGTTTTTTAAAAATATTTCAAATCCAAAGATATTTTTATCTTTACAATCTAATTTCTTAATAATTGCAGGATGAATTTCTCCAAAATAAGCTAGATGTGGTCCTTTCTCAGATTTTAAAGTCACTGAACCTGATCTTCCTGGGTGGTAGCAATGTTTTGTATTATCAATTACGAAAAGATTTTTTTCTTCTATTCCAAGTTCAACCAAAGTTTTAATGGCATCACTTTTAATATCAAAAACATCCACATTTCTCTCTTTGTCTAGCCAACTTTTTCTATTTATTTTTCCAGATTTTAAACCTCCAACCACAATTTGTTGCTCGCCCGGATTTTTTCCAAAGAATGTTGGGCCAATTTCAAATAAAGATAAGTCTTCGTATCCTCTATCTTGATTTTTTTTAAGGTAAACAGCTAAATTAGAAAAAATTGAACGTCTTAGGACATTAAGATCAGATGAAATTGGATTTAAGATTGGAATTTCTTTTTCACCTTTAGCAAACTGTTTGTCAATTTTTGAGTCCGTAAACGACCAGGTCACTATTTCCATATAGCCTTTTGACGCCAAGGATCTCTGTGATAAATGGAAAAGTTTTTGCTTAAAGTTAAGAGTATCTTTTGTTCTGTTTTTGCTTGGTTCGATTAATTTTATATTATTAAATCCTTTAATCCGAATTAGCTCCTCAATCAAATCCTCATCCAAACTCACATCTGGCCTCCAGCTTGGTACTTCCACTTTAATAGCTTTTTGTTTTTTTTTACATTTAAAACCTAGAGAAGATAAAATTTTATCAATTTCATTAGCTGTGATTGAAATACCAATTAGTTTCTCAAATTTTTCTACTTGAAAGTTAATTATCTTATTTTTTTGGTTCGTCTTTCCACTAATTTGAAACTTACTAGCTTCACCTCCACAAATTTTTAAAATTAGTTCAGTTGCAAGTTCTAGCCCTTCTTTAATCGAGTTAGGATCAATTCCTCTTTCAAACCTGTACTTAGCATCTGTATTTATATTAAGGACTCTAGCTGTTTTTCTTATTGAAGATGGGCTGAAATAAGCAGCTTCTAAAAGTATATTTTTCGTATCTAATTCGGTAGAGGTAGATGTTCCTCCAATTATTCCACCTAACCCAAGAACACCAGATTTATCAGAGATGACACACATGTCTTTTTTTAATTTATATTTTTTATTATCTAATGCCTCGAACATCTCACCTTCTTTGGCGTTTCTAACAATGATCTCTTTATTGATTTTATCTGCATCATAAGCATGTAATGGTCTATTAAGGTCAAACATTACATAGTTAGTAATATCAACTACAGCGGAGATAGGTTTTAGACCTAGCGCGATTAATTTATTTTTAAGCCATTCAGGACTTTCTTTATTAGTAATGTTTCTAATGTAACAGCTTCCGAAGATATCGCATCCTTGATTCTTTTCTTTTGTAATGGATGTTTTAATTTGGTGTTTTGTATTTTGTTTAATTTTCTTTCTATTTAAGTGTATTAATTTTCCAACTCCTGCAGATGAAAGATCTCTCGCAATCCCTCTAACGCCTAAACAATCAGCACGGTTAGGGGTTATAGAAATATCAATAGCTTTTTGAGAACTACTTTTAAAATAGCTTTTTCCTATCTCTTTCTCTTTATTATTAAGTTCGATAATCCCCTCACTTTCCTCAGATAAATTAAGTTCACTTTCGGAGCAAAGCATCCCTTTCGACTCAACGCCTCTTATTTTAGCTACCTTCAATTCAAAATTAGTTTTAGGAATTATAGCTCCAGGAGGTGCATAAATTGTGATTAGACCTTCTCTGGCATTTGGAGCTCCGCATACAACTTTTAAAATCTCTTTCCCACCGATAGAAACGTCACAAACTTTTAACTTATCAGCATTAGGATGTTTTTCTGCTTTTAATACTTTCGCAATTTTAAACTTACCCATCTTTTCTGAGTTTTCTTTTACACCTTCAACTTCAAGGCCGATATTTGTAAGACTATTAATAATCTCATTTTCTTTAGCTGATGTTTTAAGATGTTCTTTAAGCCATGGAATTGTTATGATCATTTACTCAATCCTCTATAATTAGTTGGAACATCTAATGGATCAAATCCAAAATGGCTTAACCATCTATAATCTGCCTCGAAGAAAGCTCTTAGATCATTAATTCCATATTTTAACATTGCTAAACGATCGATCCCTATTCCGAATGCAAATCCTTGATATTTTTTTGTATCTATTTTTACATTTTTTAAAACGTTAGGATGAACCATTCCACATCCTAAAACTTCTAACCATTTATCCCCTTCACCAATAACAATTTTTCCTTTTTCAATTTTGTATCCAATATCAACTTCCGCTGATGGTTCAGTAAAAGGAAAATGACTAGGTCTAAATCTCATTTTTACATTTTTAACTTCAAAAAACTCTTTTATAAAATAATCAAGGCACCCTTTAAGGTGTCCCATTGTAATGCCTTTATCTATGTGTAAGCCTTCAAGCTGATGAAACATTGGAGCATGAGTTTGATCACTATCACATCTATAAGTTCTTCCCGGTACTATTATTTTAAATGGTGGTTTGCTTGATAACATTGTTCTAATTTGAACGGGTGAAGTATGTGTTCTTAACAACAATTTTTTATTTTCTTCTAAATAAAAAGTATCATGCATATCTCTAGCAGGATGTTCTTCAGGTGTATTTAATGCTGTAAAATTATTATATTCTGTCTCAACGTCAGGTCCTTCAGCAACTGAAAAACCTATTTCTGAAAAGATAGATGATATTTCATCTATAACTTGTGAAACTGGATGAATTTTTCCTTGGCGTTCAGGTCTAATTGGCAAAGTAACATCAACTTTTTCATTTTTGAGTTTTTCATTTATTTCATTTGTTTCGATCTCTATATTTTTTAGCTCTAATTGATGTGTTAGATCGTCTTTAATCTTATTTAAATTTGAAGCAAATTCTTTTCTTTTTTCTGGATCTAAAGATCCTAGAGATTTGAACTGAAGGGTAATTTGACCATTTTTTCCAAAAAATTCAGTTTTAATATTTTGAAGATCGTCTTTTGTTTTAACGGTATCTATCTTTGCATTAAATACAGAACTTATTTTATCTAAATCACTCATTAGGTTATTGATTTTTTATATTAAGTTGAGATTAAATCAAAGACCCTTTTAAGCTAGGGAGGATTGAACCTTTTTTACCACTGATTTAAAGACTTCAGGATTATTGTAAGCAAGCTCTGCTAGAACTTTTCTATCTAGTTTAATTTTTGATTTCGCCAAACCATTGATAAATTTTGCATAAGTTAAACCTTCGGCTCGTACACCAGCGTTAATTCTTTGGATCCATAAAGATCTAAATTCTCTTTTTTTAGCTTTTCTATCTCTATAAGCATATTGCATAGCTTTTTCCATTGCTTGGCGAGCTATACGAATAGTATTTTTTCTTCTTCCTCTTTGACCTTTAACTGATTTAAGAACTTTATTATGTTTTGCTCTACTAATTACACCTCGTTTTGTCCTAGCCATACTATCCTCTTAAATTATATGGCATATACGATTTGACTATTTTTGAGTCTTGCTTGGTCATAATAGTAGTGCCCCTTTGTTTTCTAATTTGTGAATTTGTTCGTTTAATCATACCATGTCTCTTACCAGCCTGAGGCATTTTTATTTTTCCTGAAGCAGTAAATCTAAATCTTTTTTTTGCTGAGCTTTTAGTCTTAAGTTTTGGCATAAATATTTCGGACTTATATATGCTTAAATAAATCTTTACAAGACGCAATAATTGTTGATTTACACAGGTTGAATAATCATAACCATTTGACGACCTTCAAATTTTGGCTTGCTTTCAACCTTAGCAACATCTTTTGTTTCCTCTATTATCTTGTCCATCAATTCTTTACCAAGTTCGGTATGTTGCATTTCTCTACCTTTAAATTTGACTGTAAATTTTACTTTATTTCCTTTTGTAATAAATTTCTTAGCATTTTTTATTTTAAAATTATAATCGTGAGTTTCTGTACCAGGTCTTAATTTTATTTCTTTCAAAGAAACTGTTTTTTGCTTTTTCTTTGCTTGATTAGCTTTCTTCTGTTGATCGTATTTATATTTACCCATGTCCATTATCTTGCATACAGGTGGGTTTGCATTTGGAGAAATCTCTATTAAATCTAAACTTTCTTGTTTTGCTAATTCAATTGCTTGTTTTAGAGGCATTGCACCTAAATTTCCTCCATCGCTTCCAATAACTTGAACATCTAAAGCTCTTATTCTTTCATTGGCTCTAGGGCCTTGGGGTTTGCTTCTTCTTTGGAAGTAGTTTGGTTTAAAGTTTGACACTTAGTTTAATGGTAACTTGTTTGAGGCAAGCATATTTTTGATTAAATCATCTCTTTTCATAACTTCTTGTTTATCTGAACCTAGTGTTCTGACTGTAACAGTATTTTCTGCAACTTCTTTTTTTCCACACACTAATATAAATGGAACTTTTGCAAGAGAATGTTCTCTTACTTTATAATTTATTTTCTCATTTCTTAAATCCATTTCACATTTTATACCTTCTTTAAATAAATCTTCAAACAACTTTTTTACATATTCATTATTCTCTTCAGCTATAGGACATACAACTGCTTGTGATGGAGAAAGCCAGAAAGGTAATTTTCCTGCATAGTTTTCAATTAGTATGCCAATAAATCTTTCTAAAGAACCAAACAATGCTCTATGTAACATTACAGGAACTTTTTTATTACCGTCCTTAGCAACATAAGATGCGCCTAATCTATTCGGTAAATTTAAATCTACTTGTAAAGTACCGCATTGCCAATCCCTCCCGATAGCATCTCTTAAAACAAATTCTATTTTAGGTCCGTAAAATGCTCCTTCACCTTTATTAATTGTGTACTCAAGTTTTGATTTCTTGATAGCAGAGAGAAGTGCTGCCTCAGATTTATCCCAAACACTATCATCACCCACGCGTTTTTCTGGTCTATCAGAATATTTTAATATTACATTTTCAAAACCTAAATCTTTATAAATTTCTAGAATTAAATTTGTGACTGATAATGACTCTTGAGTTATTTGATCTTCAGTACAAAATATGTGTGCGTCATCTTGCGTAAAAGCCCGAACTCTTAATAGTCCGTGTAATGCACCAGATGGTTCATATCTATGAACTTTTCCAAATTCAGATAATTTCAGTGGTAGGTCTCTATAGCTTTTTAAACCTTGATTAAAAACTTGAACGCAACCTGGACAGTTCATTGGTTTAACAGCAAATGTTTTTTCATCTGGAGTTTCAGATGTAAACATATGTTCTCCAAATTTATCCCAGTGGCCAGATTTTTCCCATAATGTTTTATCAAGCAATTCGGGCGTATTTATTTCTTTGTATCCAGCAAGTCTTTGTTTGGCTCTCATGTACTCAACTAATCTTTGAAATAATAACCAACCTTTTTCATGCCAAAAAACTGAACCTGGACTTTCTTCTCTGAAATGAAAAAGATCCATCTCTTTTCCTAATTTTCTATGATCCCTTTTTTCAGCTTCCTCTAATCTGTGCAAATAATCATCAAGTTCTTTTTTAGAGGCCCAACAAGTTCCATAAATTCTCTGAAGCATTTCATTGTTTGAGTCACCTCTCCAATAAGCTCCTGATACTTTTGTTAATTTAAATGCTTTTCCTATTTTTCCAGATGAAGATAAATGTGGCCCCCTACACAAATCATGCCATGTATCTCCATGATGATATACTGATAATTCCTCATTTTCGGGTATGCTCTCTATAATTTCAGCTTTGTACTTTTCTCCAATTTTTTTAAAATGTTTAATAGCCTCATTTCTTTTCCAAACCTCTCTTTTAGTTTTTACATCCCTGTCAATAATTTCTGACATTTTTTTTTCAATTTTCTTTAAATCATCACTTGTGAAAGGTTCTTTTCTTGCGAAGTCATAATAAAAACCATTTTCGATAACGGGGCCTATTGTTACCTGTGTGCCTGGAAATAATTCTTGAACGGCCATTGCCATTATATGCGCAGCATCATGCCTTATTACCTCTAAACCTTCTTTATCTTTTGGAGTTATAATTCTTACCTTTGCATCTTTAGTTATATTATGACTTAAATCTTTTAAGCTACCATCAACTTCCATTATTAAAGCAGCTTTTTCTAATGACTTGCTAATTTTTTTTGTTAATTCAAAACCTGTAATAGAATTTTCAAATTCTATCTTTTTTCCATCTATTAGTTGAATTTGGGGCATTAATTTTTAATTAATCTTTTATATTCTTTTAAATTAGATTGGCACATTGTTTCAACATCAAATTTTTTTGTAACATTTTTTCTGCCTTCATTACCCATAAATTTTAAATCATCCACTGATAATTGAATAACAGTATTTAAAATTTTAGCAAGTTCTCTTGGATCGTCATGCTTATACAAAAAACCAGTTTTTTTATTAATTATTGTTTCTTTTGATCCTCCTATGTTGCTTGCAACAATCGGTTTACCCATTGCTTGGGCCTCTACTGAAACTCTACCAAAAGCTTCTGGCTCAATTGAAGCTGATACCACTACATCTGCTAGTGAGTAAGCTAATGGCATCTCCTTACAGTGTTGAATAAATTTTATTTTCTTGTTCAGTCGGTATCTTTGAACAAGATTTATTAATTTTTTCGAATAAACTTTCCTTCCTTGATCTGATCCAAGTATTACTGCTTGAAAATTGGTTATATTATAATCTTCAATTAAAATATTTAATGACTCGATAAACTTTTCTTGTCCTTTCCAATATGTCAGTCTTCCTGGTAAAAGAATTGTAAATTTATTAGATGATAAATCCCACTCTTGCTTTAGTTTTTCTTGTTTAAGAACTGATATATTTTTTGGATTAAAATAATCTACGTTTATGCCTCTAAAAATTACTCTAAGTTTTTTTTCTTTGCTTAAATACTCCCCATAATTTTCATTAATGTGACTAAATATAAAATTGGATCCTGCAATAGTTAATTTTGCTCTAAGCATTATGCTATTGTAAAATTTTTTTATGTTACTTTTAAAATTGTAAGTTCCATGAAATGTTGTAACAAATGATCTTCTTGTTATGAGCGAAGCGAAGTAGCACGACCAAGCTGGTGCACGACTTCTTGCATGAATGATATTAATTTTAAATAAAAAAATATAAATAACTAAAATTAAAGTATTAAACAAAATTAAAATAGGATTTTTTGAATGAACAGGTAGTCTAATCAGTCTCACTTTATCTTTTTTGATGAATTTGATTAGTTCTCCACCAGAAGTAGCTAAAAATGAACCGCAATCATTTTCTGATAAAAAATGAGCAATGTCATAACAACCTGTTTCAGCTCCACCATATCCAAGCTTTGGAATAACTTGAAGAACATTTAATTTAGTAGTCATGTTAATTGTTATATAATAGCACTGAAATATTTTTATATGAAAAAATTCAAATATTTAAAATTATCAAAGTCAAAAAAACTAAGATTTATTGATAATTACTTTAAAAAAAAACTTTATATTGTTTTTTTACATGGATTCATGTCTGATATTGAGGGAAAAAAACCTCAAACGCTTCTTCGCTTTGCAAAAAAAAATAAGTTAGGTTTTTTAGCGCTTGAATATTCGGGTCATGGAAAATCATCAGGCGAATTCACTAAAGGAAATATAAGCGTATGGTCAAATGATACTAGAAGAGTAATAAATAAAATTGTTAGAAAAAATAACTTTATTTTAATGGGATCAAGTATGGGTGCTTGGGTAGCCATTAATCAATTTAAATATTTTAAATCTCAAATAAAAGGTTTTTTAGGGATTGGTTCGGCTCCAGATTTTTTAACAAGACTTATGTGGAATAAATTTCCAAAAAAAACGAAGAGGGAATTGCGGAAAACAGGAAAGATTTTAATCAAAAATGGGGGCTATGAATATCCAATAACTTTACAGCTTATTAAGGATGGAAGAAAAAATAAAGTTTTACATAAAAAAATAAATTCAAAGATAAATATAACAATGATTCACGGTCAAAAAGATGAAGTTGTCCCGATAAGTTTCTCTAGATTAGTCTTGAAAGTTTTCATTAAAGCTAAAAAGAAAATTGTAATAATAAAAAATGGAGATCATAGTTTATCCAGTCAAAGACCTTTGGGGAAAATAATTAAAGAATTAAATACCATTATTAAAAATATAATTTAGCCCTTCCTCATAGGAAGGAAATTTTAAATCATATTTAAAAAAAGCTTTCATTTTTTTGTTATCCACTTTTTTTGAGTCTTTATAAAAGTTTTGTAACATTTCGCTTTCAACTTCATCAAGTTTTACTGAATTAGGTTTCTCCAGTTTTAGTAATTTTGCACCGTAGGCTGCTACTTCAATTTGCGAGGCGGGTTTGTCATCACAAATATTATAAATTTCATTATTTTTAAAATTATCCAGAGACTTAAATAAAATGTTAGCTATGTCCTCAACATGAATTCTTGAAAAAAAGTGATTTTTTTTATCTACAATTTGTACCTTACCAGTTTTTAATCTTTTCAAAATATTAAATTCATTTGAGTATATGCCGGCTAATCTAAAAATTTGAAGCGGATAATTATTTTTATTCGATAAACTTTTCCAATTTTTTTCTGCTTCTAATCTATTTATCCCGTTACCTGAAGTAGGTTGAGTAGCACTATCTTCGTTGACCCAATCACCTTTATGATCTCCGTATACACTAGTTGCTGATAAATATGTAATCCATTTACAATTTGTTATTTTTTTTAGATTTGTATCGAGAAAGTTTACTACAATATCTTTGCCATCAATTGGCGGAATAGAAACCAAAATATAATTTGCTTCCTCTATTTTTTTTTTAATAGAGTCATCAAACTTGTTGTTATTAAACTGGTATGAATTTATTTTAATATCATTAAACTCTATCTGATGAGTTTCCTGTCTAGATGTAACACTTAAATCAAAGTCTTTTTTTTCATTAATTAACTTATTTATAAAATTTTTTGCTACTTGGCCAAAGCCAAAGCAAAAGACTTTAAGTTTACTCATTAACCTGCTTTCTTAGTATGAGATCTTAAACTAATAGGATTGTCTAATTTATCAAGCATTTCTATTGGACAAATTTGTTTAAATTTTTTAACTTCGTTATCAAAGTCATTTAATATTTTCCAAGCAATTTTAGAATTAGTTTCTTTGACAAAAGAATTTAAACTATCTTTCAAAAACTCCTTCCAATAATCTGTTTCAACTTCTTGCCAAATTACTGAGGCTGGATTAACAAAATTTTCAAATGTATTATTGTCATCATAAACAAATGCCATTCCACCCGTCATTCCTGCTCCAAAATTGTCACCTACTTCTCCTAGTATTATAGCTGTTCCACCTGTCATATACTCACAACCATGGGCTCCACATCCTTCGACGATTGAGAAGCTTCCAGAGTTTCTAACTGCAAATCTTTCTCCCGCTTGCCCAGATGCAAATAGTTTTCCCGAAGTTGCTCCATAAAGAACAGTGTTTCCTATTATTGTATTTTCATTTGAAGCTAACGAACTTTTTGGAGATGGATATACAACGATAGTCCCTCCGGATAATCCTTTACCAACATAATCATTACAGTCTCCTTCGACAATAAGTTTAATTCCTTTAGTTAAGAAAGCACCAAGAGATTGACCTGCTGAACCCTCTAGTTTAATTTTAACTGTATTTTCCTCTAATTTATTATTACCAAATTTTTTATAAATATGATGAGATAATCTTGTTCCTACTGATCTTGAAGTGTTTTCTATCTCGTAATTAAATTTATTTTCAGAGTCTGTTTTAATCTTATCTTTTATCTCAGACCAAATCTTTTCATCAAGAGTATCTGGTACTTCATTTATATGTTTGTCTTTACAATATCTAAGATTTTCACCAGGATCAGCTTGAACTAATAGTGGATTTAAATCTAAATCATCTAAGTTAGATGCTCCTTTATTTACTTGAGTTAATAAGTCTGTTCTTCCTATAATTTCATTAATTGATTTAAACCCAAGAGAGGCTAGAATTTCTCTTACTTCTGTTGCTGCAAACTTAAATAAATTTACAACTTTTTCTGGAGTGCCGGTAAATTTTTCTCGTAAAGCTTCATCTTGACTGCAAACTCCAACTGGACACGTATTTGAGTGGCACTGCCTTACCATTATGCATCCCATTGCAACTAAAGATGACGTACCCATTCCATATTCCTCTGCTCCCATCATTGCAGCCATCACAATATCACGGCCGGTTTTTAATCCCCCATCGGTTCTTAAAGTAACGTTATGTCTTAAATTATTTAAAGTAAGAATTTGGTTCGCCTCTGTTAAGCCCATCTCCCAAGGAATACCCGCATACTTAATACTTGTTTGAGGACTAGCGCCAGTTCCTCCTGAATGACCTGAAATCAAAATGATATCTGCTTTTGCTTTAGCAACTCCAGCTGCTATTGTTCCTATTCCAGTCGATGCAACTAGTTTAACTCCTACTCTTGCACCAGGATTAATTTGTTTTAAATCGTAGATTAACTGTGCCAAATCTTCTATTGAGTAAATATCATGGTGAGGTGGTGGTGAAATTAAAGTAACTCCTGGCGTCGAATGTCTCAATCTTGCTATTTCTTTGGTAACTTTAAAACCTGGAAGTTGTCCTCCTTCACCTGGCTTTGCTCCTTGGGCGATTTTGATTTCTATTTCGTTAGCATTATTTAAATAGTCAACTGTAACTCCAAATCTGGCAGATGCAATTTGTTTTACTCTTGAATTTGCACTATCTCCGTTAGATAAAGTTTTAAATCTTTTAGCGTCTTCTCCGCCCTCTCCACTACAAGATGCTCCTTTAATTCTGTTCATTCCTACTGCTAAAGTTTCATGAGCCTCAGCCGATAATGCTCCATGGGACATGCTTCCACTACCAAATCGTTTTAAGATCTCTTCAATTGGTTCAACTTCATCAATGCTAATAGGTTTTCTCTTTTTTTTAAATTCTAGTAAATCTCTTATATTAATAGGAGGTAAGTTGTGAATTCCAGTTGAATACTTTTTATATAATTCATAAGAACCACTGCCAACAGCGCTTTGCAACAAATGGATCAATTTACCTTGGTACTGGTGATCTTCGCCACTTTTTCTAAATCTATATAAGCCGCCGATAGGTAAGGTAAATACATTTTTAGCATTAAACTTTTTATGAAGTTCTTTAATCTTTTTCTCGATCCCAATTATCCCTATTCCTGAAATTCTTGAGGACATACCCGGAAAATAATCTGAGACGATTGCTCTACTTAAACCCACTGCTTCGAAATTACACCCGCCTCTATAAGAGCTAATTACTGAAATTCCCATCTTTGACATAATCTTTAAAAGACCAGCATCAATTGATTTCTTAAATTTATTTACACATGTTTCAAAGTCTGATTTTCCAAATAATTTTTTTTCAAATCTTTGATAAATACTATCTATTGCCAAATAAGAATTCACAGTTGTGGCTCCAACTCCTATTAAAATTGCAAATGAATGCGTGTCCATTGCATCAGAGCACTCAACATTTAATGAACAGTAACCTCGTAAACCATGTTTTACTAAGTGAGAATGAACTGCTCCTACAATTAATATGCTTGGTATACTTGCTTTTTTGTTTGATATATTTTTATCAGATAAAACCAAACAAGTACTTCCTTCTCTAACAGCTGTTTCTGCTTCCTCCCTGATTAGCTCAATTCTTTCTTTAAGAGATTTTTCAATATCAAAAGTACAGTCTATAATTTTTACTTTTTTTGCAAAAAATTTTTTAAATTTTTTAAACTGTGAGTTAGTGAGTACTGGACTATCTAGAACATAAATATTTTCTTCTGTAAGATTATCAAAATCTAAAATATTACCCAGGTTTCCAAATCTTGTTTTTAAACTCATTACTTTATTTTCTCTCAATGAATCTATTGGAGGATTGGTTACTTGGCTAAAGTTTTGCCTAAAATAGTGTGACACAGGTCTAAAATGACTGGATAAAACTGCAACAGGTGTATCATCACCCATTGAACCTGATGCTTCTTTTCCCTCTTCTGCCATTGGATGAAGAATCAACTCTAAGTCCTCTATACTTAGTCCTGATAAAAATTGTCTTTTCCTTAAATCCTCACCTACGAAATTTGGATTTTCTCCACCAAATGAAATCTTTTTTTCTAAATCAATAATTTGTTTATTGTATTTTTTATAATCTTTTGCCAAAAAGTCTTTAATTTCTTTATCTTTGAATAGTTTTCCTTTTTTTAAATCGATTGCAATGATTTGACCTGGACCAAGCTTTCCTTTTTCAATAATCTTATCTTCTGGAATTTTAATCATACCAGTTTCTGAACCTGCAAAAAATAAATCATCAGAGGTAATTGAATACCTAAGTGGCCTTAATCCATTTCTATCTGAGGAAGCTAAAACCCACTTGGCATCGGTTGCGCAAATAGCAGCTGGACCATCCCAGGGTTCTATCGTGCTGTTAAGGAAATTAAAAAAGTCTTGGTGATTTTTTGGAACTGTTTTACTTCTCTTTGACCATGAGTCTGGTATCATCATCAATTTAATTAATGGCGCTAGTTTTCCAGAGTGAGTTAACAGTTCAAAAACATTATCTAGGGCACCTGAGTCAGATGAGCTTCGAATAACTGGCTTTAAATTTTTAACATCTTTAAAAAGTTGGCTAGACATGTCTTGCTCATGAATTTTCATCCAGTTTATATTTCCTTTAACTGTATTTATTTCACCATTGTGCGCTACAGTTCTAAAAGGTTGAGCTAAATCCCAGCTAGGAAAAGTATTGGTAGAGTATCTTTGATGAAAAATTGCAAATCTTGAAGTTAGTTTTTCATCATTAAGATCTGGATAAAACTCAGATAACATTTCAGCTAAAAACATGCCTTTGTAAACAATAGACCTTGAACTGAATGAGCAGATATAGAAGTCCTTTATTTGTTTATCCCTGGCAACTTTTTCAATTTTCTTTCTTGTCTCAAACAAATCTCTTTCAAGATCGTTAGTTTGTAACGTTTCATTTTTTTTAAACATTACTTGAGCAATTTCTGGACGATTTTGATCAGCTGTTTTACCTAATACACTTGGGTTAATTGGTACTTGTCTCCACCCATATATATAATAGTTTTCATCTAAAAGAGCTGACTCGATAATTTCTCTGCATTTTTCTTGTTCAGAATAATCTGTTCTTGGGAGAAAAACCATTCCTACACAAATTCTTTTACTTTCATCAAGAGTGTGTCCAGTTGCTGATATTTTTTCTTTAAAAAAATCAGGCGCTATTTCTATTTGAATTCCTGCTCCATCGCCAGATTTACCATCAGCATCTACAGCACCTCTATGCCAAATTGCTTTTAATGCCTCGATCCCATAATCAACAATTTTTCTAGATTTTTTCCCATTCGTAGATGCAATCAATCCAACACCGCATGCATCGTGTTCCATATCAGGAGAATAATTAAAACTTTTTTCTAAAATTTTTTTATTTTTTTGGTAATTCTTCATAACAATTATGCTGCCACTTCTGACGTATTTTTATTTGCTTTTAATTGTAAATATTTTTCAATTTGTTTAGCAGCGTCGCGACCGTCTCTGATCGCCCAAACTACAAGTGAAGCTCCTCTAACAATATCACCTGCAGCAAATACTCCATCCAAATTTGTTTGCATAGATTTCAAATCAATTTTTAAAGTACCCCATTGCGATACAACTAATTCTTTAGCGTTAAAAAGTTGAGGTAGATTTTCTGGGTCAAATCCTAAAGATTTGATTACAAGATCTGCAGGGATCTTATATTCTGATCCTTTATCAACTTCTGGTCTTCTCCTGCCTGATGAGTCTGGTTCGCCTAATTTCATTTTATTTACTTCAACTGCCTCAACTTTATTTGTTCCAATAAAACTTTTAGGACTTGTTAACCAAACAAATTCTACTCCTTCTTCGATCGCATTTCCTACTTCTCTTGCTGATCCTGGCATATTTTCCCGATCACGCCTGTATATACATTTTACTGATTTAGCTTTTTGTCTTATCGATGTTCTCACACAGTCCATAGCAGTATCTCCACCACCAATTACAACAACATTTTTTCCTTCTGCGTTCAAAGTGCCATCATCAAATAATTTAACTTTGTCGCCCAAACCTTTTCTGTTAGAAGCAGTCAAAAAATCCATTGCTGGAAAAATATTTTGAAGATTATGGCCGGGTATATTAATTTCTCTTGCTTTATAAACTCCAGTTGAAATTAGTATTGCATCATGTTTTTCTCTGAGTTCGTATAAAGTTTTATCTTTTCCAACCTCAAAATTTTGAATAAACTTTATGCCAGTTTCTTTAAGTAACTTTGTTCTTCTCTCAACAACAAATTTTTCTAATTTAAAATTTGGAATTCCATAAATTAAAAGACCACCTGGCCTATCATATCTATCGTAAATTGTTACTTGATAACCTGATTTTCTTAATTCTTCTGCACAAGCCATCCCAGCAGGACCTGCTCCAATAATGCCTATTGATTGTTTAAGCTCTTTTTTAACTTTAAATGGTTTGACCCAACCTTTATCCCAAGCTGTGTCGGTTATATATTTTTCTATAGAACCTATTGTTACAGTTCCATGTCCTGATTGTTCAATTACACAATTCCCTTCACAAAGTCTGTCTTGAGGACAAATTCTTCCGCATACCTCTGGCATATTATTAGTGCTTTGTGATAATTCGTAAGCTTCTTTAAGTCTGCCCTCAGCTGTAAGTTTGAGCCAGTCAGGTATATTATTTCCAAGAGGGCAATGTATCTGACAAAACGGGACACCACATTGTGAGCATCTGCTAGATTGTTCGGTTGCTTTATTTTTTATGTAATCTTTGTAGATTTCGTTAAAGTCATCTTTTCTTTTACCTGTCTCTCTTTTTTCAGGTGTCTCTTGTTTAACATCTACAAACTGTAGCATTTTTTTTGTCATAGTTTGCCTAAAATAGTAAAGATTTATTATAATGATAGCTTTTTAAGGTCAATAGTAGTTACCTATATTCTAAATGTCTCAAAAAATTAATGTCATTCTTTGCATACCTGATATGCATTTAAAATTGCCAATAAAAAAACAACCTTTAATTTTATTTTTTATAAATGATTGAAATAATTATTCTATCTTTTGTCCAGGGAGTCGCTGAGTTTATACCTGTAAGTTCATCTTCTCACTTAATCTTAATGTCAAATCTTCTTAATTTCGAAAATCAAAGTCTTTCAATTGATATTAGTTTACATATAGGTTCATTGCTTGCTGTGCTTGTATATTTTTATAAAGACATAATAAGTTTTGTTGAAAATAAAATTTTATTTTTTAAAATTTTTATTTCCTCACTACCAGTAGTGATCGTCGGTTTTCTTCTTGTGGAAACAGGGATAATTGATCAAATCAGAAATATCAAAATAATAGCATTGACGACTTTAATATTTGGTTTCTTACTTTATTTTAGCGATAAATTTAAATTAGAAAAAAATTTAGAAAAAAACTTTTCCTATAAATCAGCAATTTTTATTGGATTGTTTCAAATTTTATCTTTAGTACCTGGCGTTAGCAGATCAGGTATCGCCATAACGGCAGCTAGACTTCTAAACTTTAAAAGAGTGGATGCAGCGAAAATTTCTTTTTTGCTTTCAATTCCTATTTTAAGTGCAGTATCTTTTTTTGGTTTAAAGAATTTGATTTTATCAGAAAGTGTTTACTTTGCTAAGGTAAACCTTATTTCAATATTTCTATCATTTATTTTTTCTCTAATTACAATTAAATATTTTTTAAAGTATATAGCGAAATTTAATTTAAATGTTTTTGTGTATTATAGAATTTTTTTAGGTTTGATCTTATTTGTTGTTGCTTATCTATAAGATAAGAGCAAGTACTAATAAAATCAGTATTATTATAAGAAAAAAGAAAATTACTGATTTTTGTAACGATAAATTTAATAAAAATTTCATAAAATATATTTAATAATATTAAAGAAAAAATCAAACCAAAATTGGTGCGCCTGCTAGGATTTGAACCCAGAACCTCCTGGTCCGTAGCCAAGCGCTCTATCCAGTTGAGCTACAGGCGCAGATAACAAAAGTTAAAATTATCATTTTGTATTTATTCTTTTTTGTATATAAATTTAATAAATTCATGATAAACAATATCAATACTTCTTCCAATACTTTCTTTGCTAATTTATTGATTTCACTCATTCCAGTGAGTTTCATATTAGGTAATTTAGCAATAAACCTTAATATTTTAATAATAGTATTTTTTTGTATATTTTTATTAATTAAAAAAAAAGACAGTAGTAAAATTGAACTAAATTTATTTGATAAATTAATTGTAATATTTTTTATTTACATTTTTTTAGTTTCGACTTTCAATTACTTTAAAATTTCTGATGATGTTCATAGAGATCAATTAATTTTTAAAACTTTTTCTTATATTAGATATTTGTTTTTTTATTTTTCTTTAAGATTTTTAATGGATAATAAATATTTAAATTTAAAATATTTTTTTTCTATATCTTCTTTTTGTGTTTTATTTGTATCTTTAGATGTAATTATTCAATATTTCTTTGGCCAGAGTTTGTTTGGTTACGAAAGTGTCTCTCGAAGAGTATCTGGGCCCTTTGGTGATGAACTTATTGCTGGAGGCTACATTTCTCGTTTTTCATTTTTCTTAATTTTTTCTTTTTTTATTTTTGAATTTTTTAAAAATATGACGTTTAAAAATAAATTTTTTATTTTCTTAATTGTCAGTTTAATTCTAAGCCTGGGAATGACACTCGCTGGTAATAGAATGCCGTTTTTTATTTTTTTTTCTACTACTCTGTTTAGTTTAATACTTTTAAGAAATTACAGAATTTATTTTTTTTCACTTTTAATTATTGCAATAAGTTGTGTTTTTATTTTAAAAAATTATGATAACGAGATCCGAAAACACTATTTGGCATTTCCATGGCAAGTTACTAATCTTTTAAAATCTTTTTCAGAGGAAAATAAAGTTAACTTTGAAAATAAAAATGAATTAACTTATGGAGAAAAAAATTATTCAATTTCCTTTAAAGGAGAAAACTACATAACTAAATCAGTTCATGCTAAAGAATTTTACACGGGGTACAAAACTTGGCTTCAAAACAAATTTTTTGGAGGTGGCATAAAGTCTTTCAGATTTAACTGTCCCAAAGTTTTTGTTAATTGTAATGCACATCCTCACAACTATTATTTAGAAATTTTATCTGACATAGGTTTAACTGGATTTCTAATAATAATTTCTGTTTTTTTTCTTATTTTCAGAGAATCTTATTATAATAAGAAAATTATCCTTCTTCCTTTTTTATTAATTCTACTCGGCGATATATTTCCTATAAAAACAACAGGTAGTTTTTTTGGAACTGCTAATTCAACTTTTATCTTTTTACAAATATCTTTAATAATAAGTTTATTAAACAGGAAAGATTTAAAATAATATAGTATTAATAAAATATGAAAACATCAGATATTGTAATAACTTCTGCGAAAAGGACTGCAGTTGGTTCACTAAATAAATCTTTAAGAAATGTACAAAGTTATGATCTTGGTGCTGCTGTAATTAGGGGCTTACTTAAAGATAACAGTCTAGAAGTTAATGATATTGATGAATTAATTTTAGGACAAGTTTTAACAGCTGGTTTAGGACAAAATCCTGCAAGACAAGCTGCAATGAGATCAGACATTCCAAAAGAGAAGCCAGCTTATATTGTTAATCAAGTTTGTGGTTCAGGCATTAGATCAATTGTTTCTGCATATCAAAGCATAAAGTTAGGAGACTCAAAAATAGTTGTAGCCGGTGGACAAGAAAATATGTCTCTGGCCCCGCATACTATTCACTTGAGAAATGGAAAAAAATTAGGTGATACTGAGATGATTGATACCATGATTAAAGACGGTCTTTGGGATGCTTTTCATGATTATCATATGGGTGTTACTGCTGAAAATGTCGCTGAGAAATTTCAAATTACTAGAGAGGAACAAGATAAGTTTGCTCTAAAATCTCAAGAAAAAGCTTTAAAAGCTCAGAAGCAAAATAAATTTATAGAGGAAATAATTAATCTTAAGATTAAAACAAAAAAAAATGAAATAGATTTCAACAAAGATGAACATCCTAGAGAGGGAATAAGTCTCGACACTTTAAAAAAATTAAAACCAGTTTTTAAAAAAGATGGGACAGTCACAGCCGGAAATGCCTCGGGTATCAATGATGGAGCTGCAGCAGTAACTATAATGTTAGATAATGAGGCTCGGAAAAGAGGATTAAATAAGTTAGTTTCAATAAAATCATGGGCAAGTTGTGGTGTTAATCCTGCTTTAATGGGTACAGGACCTATTCCCTCATCAAAAAAAGCGCTGGACTTAGCAGGATGGTCTGTAAAAGACGTAGATCTTTTCGAAATTAATGAGGCATTTGCAGCTCAAAGTTTAGCTGTATTGAAGACACTTTCCATTCCTGAAGAAAAAGTTAATGTAAATGGTGGTGCTATTGCATTAGGTCATCCTATTGGAGCGTCAGGAACTAGAATATTAGTCACTCTTATTCACGAAATGATCAAGCGTAATGTAAAAAAAGGTTTAGCAACTCTTTGTATCGGTGGTGGTATGGGTATTTCGATGTGTGTTGAGAGATAAATTATTCTTCAATGAAACTTCCTGTCGTAAATCACCCTGACTACGTAGCTAAAATTAACGATGACAACAAATTTCCTATAAAAAAGTTTGGTGCTCTAGCTGACCATTTGATCAAAGAGGGCGTAGTAGAAAAATTTTTTATTCCTAAAGAATGCTCTACAGAAACAATTAAAACATCACATTCATTGGAGTATATAAATCATATAAGAAATAAGACTTTAGATATTAAACTTCAGAAAAAAATTGGCTTTCCAATTAATGATAGCGTTGTAAGGAGATCCTTTGTTGCAACTGGTGGAACTGTTCTTGCTAGTAAACTTGCTTTAGACTCGAAGTTAGCATGCAATACCGCAGGTGGTAGCCATCATGCTACATTCAATCATGGTGCAGGTTATTGTGTCTTTAATGACGTTGCTGTAGCAGCCAATTATTTAAAAAATAAGAATTACTCTAAAAAGATACTTATAGTTGATTTAGATGTTCACCAAGGAAATGGCAATTCAGAAATATTTAAAAATGATCCAAACACTCTAACGTTTAGTATGCATTGTGCCTCCAATTACCCAGCAAAAAAATCAAAGAGTGATATCGATATTGAACTTAAAGATAACATGGAAGATGAAGAGTATTTAAATATTCTTTATAAAAATTTAAAAGATCTTAATAAAAATAAATATGACTTTGTATTTTATATAGCAGGGGTTGATATTCATCATGAAGATAGATTAGGAAAGCTCAAAATTTCTGATGATGGAATAAATAAAAGAGATAAGATTGTCATTGAAAATTTTTATTCTAAAAACATCCCATTATGTGGAGTTTTAGGCGGAGGATATAATAAAAGTTTTGAGAAGTTGATTAAACTTCATTCTATGCTTCACAAAAATTGCGCTGAGACTATTTGAAACTCAGCCCCAACTACCTTTTTATAGGAGTTCCAGGGTTAGGGCCAAGCATAAAAGTAAATTAATCTAAATAATAATGAAAGTTTATTTCAAAAATTGACGCGCTACAATTTTAACTGTGGCAAATTTTCAAAAAATTTTAAACTCTTAGGATTAACTATTGCCTCTAAATTATTGATTGTTTCCCCGTGAATTACTTTTCTAACTGCTAGCTCAACTATTTTACCACTTTTTGTCCTAGGAATTTCTGGCACCTTTATAATAATTGCTGGAACATGTTTTGGAGAACAGTTTTTTTTTATTCTAGATTTAATTGATTTAATTTTTTCATCATCTAACTCTTCGTTGTTTTTTGTAGTAATGAACAAGATAATCCTTACATCATCATTATAATCTTGCCCAACAACTAACCCTTCGGTTATAAAATCAATGTCTTCAACTTGTTGATATATTTCTGATGTTCCTATTCTTACGCCTCCAGGATTTAGCGTAGCATCAGATCGTCCTCTCATAATAAAACCATTATTTTTAGTAGGCTCAATGAAGTCACCATGATGCCAGATGTTTTCAAATTTATTGAAGTAAGCTTTTTGATATTTTTGTCCGTCATCATCTCCCCAAAATTTTACTGGCATGGATGGAAAAGGTTTTTTAACTACTAACTCCCCCTTTTCTCCATCTTTTACACTTTTGCCCTTATCGGTAAAAACATCCACATCAATACCTAAGCTCTGGCCTTGAATTTCTCCCATGTATACATTTGAGTAGAGGTTTCCTAAAACTAAACAACCAACTAAATCTGTTCCTCCGGCAATAGATGCGAGATGAACATCTTTTTTTATATTGTCATATACATACTTAAAACTTTCTTCAGCTAAAGGAGAGCCTGTTGAAGTTATTATTTTTATTGAGCTAAGATCTAAATTTTTGCTGTTATATTTTTCATTCTTTAAATGATCGATGTATTTAGCACTTACTCCAAAAAGATTAATTTTCTTTTTTTGACAATACTCTAAGAGAATATCAATTTTTGGGTAAACAGGTGCCCCATCGAATAAAAATATAGAAGAGCCTGTTGCCAGTCCTCCCACCAACCAGTTCCACATCATCCAGCCAGTAGTAGTGTAATAAAATAACTTTTCATTATCTCTGATATCGCAATGAAGCATGAATTCTTTATTATGCTCAATTAAAACATTTCCAGCTCCATGAGTAATACATTTAGGTTTTCCAGTTGTTCCGCTTGAGAAGAGAACATAGATAGGATGATTAAATTCAAATCGCTCAAAAATTTCATCTGTTTCTGTCTGATCTAAAACTTCATTAAAGTTTATATAATTTTGAATATTCATCTCTTCTTTTTTATTGTACGCAAATACTAAAGTTTTTTTTATTGAAGGAATTTCCTTTAAGATATCCTCAATTTTTTCAAGAATATTTATTTTCTTACCATTATAAAAGTAGTGATCACTAGTAATCAAAATACATGGTTCAATTTGTTTGAATCTATCTACGACCCCTTGAGTGCCAAAATCTGGGGAACATGATGACCAAACAATTCCATTTTTTGCACAAGCTAAAAAACTTACAATAGACTCAATTTTATTAGGGACATAAGCTGCAACACGATCTCCTTTTTTCAAACCTATAGATTTTAAATAACCAGAAAATTTACAGACTTTATTGTAAAGTTGTTCCCAGGAAATCTCTTCTTCAAATCCCTTTTCAGATAAAAAACTTATTGCAAGTTCTGAGGTTTTTTTCTTAAGAATATTTTCTGCGTAATTTAATTTAGAATCTGGAAAAAATTTTGTTTTATTAAAAATTTTATTATTTTTAATTATTTCTTTACCTTTGTCTCCTATAATCTTAGAATAATCCCAGAAATTTGACCAAAATTCTTCGGGATGATCTACAGACCATCTCCATAAATTTTTAAAATTATAATTTGATTTAAAATTTATAAATTTTGAGAAATCTTCAATAAGAGACTCTTTTTTCCTATTGTCAGAAGGTTCCCACAAAAACTTGTCCATAAAAGCTAACTTAGCTTTTATTTTTTTATCTTAATAGATATTTTTTTAGAATAATTTTCTGAACTAAAACTGCTCTATTAGTTTTAATCTCTCTTTTTTTAAATAAAAAATTTATTAACCAACGCATGTCACATATGAATAAAATTAATTGACGAAAAAAAGCAGAAAATGTGACAAAAATTGATCTTATCCGACTATTTGCCCTATTCTTTAATGTTTATTAATTATTTATTTTTTAATATGTTCCACCCAGTTTATAATAGCTAATTATGGCTCAGAATATTTCAGTTCCAGATATAGGTGATTTTAAAGATGTTGAGGTCATAGAAGTTTTAGTCAAACCTGGGGACCAAATAAACAAGAATGATCCCATCGTAACAATAGAGAGCGATAAGTCAAGCGTGGAAATACCTTCCCCTGCTGCAGGAGAAATCAAAGATTTAAAAGTTAAAATTGGAGATAAAGTTTCAGAAGGAAGCGTATTAGCAACAATAGAAAATGGTCAAGCTGCCTCGGCCACAAAAGAAAAAAAAATAGTAAAAGAAGTTCAAGCTCAAGAAAAACCAAAAACTAATGGCGAAGTAAATCAGGTAAGACAAGTTAATAAAGTCTTTGCTGAACCAGCTTCAAAAGATGATATTGATCCTGTTGAAACTAATGAATGGATAGACTCTCTAAATTCAGTTATTGAAAATGATGGTTCTTCAAGAGCAAGTTACTTATTAAACAAAGTTATCGATCAAGCTTATAAATCTGGTCTTGTACTTCCGGACACTAGAACAACTCCATACATTAATACTATTCCGCCAGAAGCTGAAATTAAATCACCCGGTGATCAAAATATTGAAAAAAAAATCCGAGCATATGTGAGGTGGAACGCAGCTGCTATGGTCGTAAAGGCAAACAAAAAAAATCCTGAACTGGGTGGTCACATCGGTACTTTTGCTTCTGCAGCTACACTATATGATGTGGGAATGAATCATTTTTGGAGAGCAAAGAATAATAAATTTGGTGGAGATTTAATTTATTTTCAAGGACACTCGGCGCCAGGAATGTACGCAAGAGCTTTCTTAGAAGGAAGGCTTACTTCAAAACAACTAGATGGTTTTAGGCAAGAAGTGAATAAAGGAGGGTTATCCTCATATCCTCACCCTTGGTTGATGCCGAAGTTCTGGCAGTTTCCAACTGTATCTATGGGCCTTGGACCTATCATGGCTATCTATCAAGCCAGATTTTTAAAATATCTTATCAATAGAGGATTAATTAAAGATGAGGGAAGAAAAATTTGGGTATTTCTAGGTGATGGTGAGATGGACGAACCAGAGTCACTCGGTGCAATTGGTTTAGCTGCTCGTGAAAAATTAGATAATTTAATTTTTGTTGTAAATTGTAATTTGCAAAGACTGGACGGTCCTGTTCGAGGAAATAGTAAAATTATTCAGGAACTAGAAGGTAGCTTTAGAGGTTCTGGTTGGAATGTAATAAAAGTTATTTGGGGATCTTACTGGGATCAATTATTAGCTAAAGATAAAACGGGCCTTCTTATAAAGAGGATGAATGAATGTGTAGATGGAGAATATCAAGCGTTTAAGGCTAAAGGTGGTTCGTATGTTAGAGAAAAATTTTTTGGAAAGTATCCTGAGCTTACTGAGCTTGTTTCTTCATTAACGGATAAAGATATTTGGAGATTAAATAGAGGAGGACATGATCCGCACAAAGTTTATGCGGCATATGCAGCTGCAATGCAAAATACTGGATCACCAACCGTTATCTTGGCAAAAACTATTAAAGGATATGGGATGGGTAAAACAGGTGAAAGTGTAAACACGACCCATCAACAAAAAAAATTAGATGAAGAGGATCTACTTTACTATAGAGATAGATTCAATGTTCCGTTAACAGATAAACAGGTAAAAAATATAGAGTATTACAAACCAAGCGAAAATTCTGAAGAGATAAAATATTTAAAAGATAAGAGATTAAAGCTTGGAGGATTCATTCCTGAAAGATCTTCTTTTGCTAAACAAATAAAGGCTCCACCAAAAGATATTTTTGATGCTTTTATGAAATCAACCGGGGAAAAAGAAATGTCAACGACAATGGCTTTAGTTAGAATGATGACTGCGCTGCTTAGAGATAAAAACGTTGCTCCAAGATTGGTGCCAATTATCCCTGATGAAGCGAGAACTTTCGGAATGGAAGGATTCTTTCAAAAAATTGGTATTTATGCACATGAGGGACAAAAATATGAGCCAGTGGACTCTGAACAATTAAGTTCATATCGAGAAGATAAAAGTGGTCAAGTATTAGAGGAGGGTATCAATGAATCAGGGGCGATGTCATCCTGGATTGCAGCAGGAACTGCTTACACTAATCACGATATCGAAATGATACCTGTTTATATTTTCTACTCAATGTTTGGATTCCAAAGAGTTGGGGATTTAGCATGGGCAGCTGGAGACTCACAAGCTAGAGGGTTTTTAATTGGAGCAACAGCAGGAAGAACCACATTAGCCGGTGAAGGATTGCAACACCAAGACGGACATAGCCACTTATTAGCATCGAATATTCCAAACTGCATTAGTTATGACCCAACGTTTGCTTACGAGATGGCAACAATATTTAGAGAAGGCTTAAAAAGAATGCACGAAAAGAAAGAGAATGTCTTCTACTACATCACAGCGATGAATGAAAATTACTCTCATCCAGAAAAACCTAGGGATTGTGATGAAGGAATTCTAAAAGGTATGTACTTATTCAAAGAGGGAAAAAATAAAGGAAAAACTAAAGTTCAACTATTAGGCTCAGGGACTATTTTAAGAGAAATTATAGCCGCTTCCAAGATCCTATCAAAAGAATACAATATAGATGCCGATATTTGGAGCGTTACGAGTTTCAATGAGTTAAGAAGAGATGGAATGGAAACTGAAAGATTAAATCTACTTAACCCTGATAAGAAACCGAAAAAATCTTATGTTCAGAAATGCTTAGCAAAAAGAGATGGGCCAGTCATTGCAGCTTCAGATTATACAAGGGCATTCACAGATCAGATTAGACCTTACACAGACAAAAAGTTTTACTCATTTGGAACAGATGGTTATGGGAGAAGTGACACTAGAAAAAATCTTAGAAAATTTTTTGAGGTAGATAAAGAGCATATAGTAGCCTTTACCTTAAGTGCATTAGCAAAAGAACAACTTGTTGGCTCTGAAGAAGCAGAAAAAGCAATTAAAAAATATAAGATAGACAAAGAGAAAGATTTTCCAGCGAATTTATAAAATGACAATTCAAAAAATTTTAGTTCCAGATATGGGTGACTTTAAAGATGTAGAAGTCATCGAGGTTCTTGTTAAAAAAGGTCAAGTTATTAAAAAAAATGATTCTTTAATAACTTTAGAAAGTGACAAATCTAGTGTTGAGGTGCCATCTACTCACGAAGGTAAGATTGAAAAAATTAATGTTTCTGTAGGTGATAAAATAAACAAAGGGGATTTAATTCTTACTCTAGAATCAAAGCAGGAAACAAATGAGCCTGTAAAAGAAAAATCTAAAAAAGAACCTGTAAAAGAAAAAAAACAAGAAGAATTAGTTCAGGTACAACAGCAACAGCCTGCACCTGGTATTCCTGCTTCAGGGAAAAGTTCTGCAAGTCCAAAAATAAGAAAGTTTGCAAGAGAGCTAGGAGCGGATATTTCTAAAATTTCTGGCACACAACGTGCTGGGAGAGTTTCAGCTGAAGATGTTAAAAATTTTGTAAGATCTCAAGTTACAGTTTCGCAAGGTGAGGTGCAAAAAAAAGAAGTTGCAAAATATGTAGAAGAATATTCTCACGAGGAATTTGGCGAAATAACAACGCAAGATCTACCACGTGTTAAGAAACTTTCAGGTCCCCATTTAGTCAGATCATGGACAGAAATTCCACACGTCACACAACATGATGAAATAGATGTTACTGACATGGAGCAGTTTAGGAATTCTTTATATGATTATTATACCGGAGAAAAAATTAAAGTAACGCCCCTCGCATTTATTGCAAAAGCCTTAGTAAGTGCTCTAAAAGAATTTCCAAACTTTAACGCATCATTAAATCCTGAGAATAATAAAATCATTTATAAAAAATATTTTCATATTGGTTTTGCTGTTGATACTCCCCACGGTCTAATGGTTCCTAAATTAAGAAACGTTGATCAAATGAGTATTCAAAAAATTGGAGAAGAACTTAAAAATACAAGTCAACTTTGCAGAGAACTTAAAATCGATAAAAAAGAATTTTTTGGAGGTTCGATGACTATTTCTAGTTTAGGAGGTATTGGCGGAACTCATTTTACACCTATCATTAATCCGCCGGAAGTAGCAATTTTGGGAGTTGGTAGGACTTTTGATCGGCTTGTTAAAGAAAAAAATCAAATAGTTTCTAAAAAAATACTTCCGATCTCATTATCTTATGATCACAGATTAATAGATGGTGCGGAAGGTGCTAGATTTTGTGTCTATCTTGGAAAATGTCTTGGAAAAGATTTTGCCTTTAAACTTGCTGTTTAGTTGCTCTTAACCTAATAAGCCTTAATGAATAAAAAAGTATTTTCTCTTATATGTGCTATTAGCTGTTCTTTAATTTGGGGTTCAGCTTTCGTGGCTCAAGATATGGGAATGGATTATAACGGACCATTTACTTTTACTTTCGGCAGGCTATTTCTTGGATTTCTAACGCTAGTCCCATTTTTTTATATTTTCGAATATAAAAAGGTTAATTCAATAGTTTTTAAAAAAGTTAACATTTTAAATCTATTGCTTATTGGATTTCTTCTTTCGATGGGAAATGTTTTACAACAATATGCTCTACTTTATACAGATGTAGCTAATACAGCAGTATTTACAATTTTTTATGTAGTTTTAGTTCCATTTGTTGCTTACTATTTTTTTTCAAAAAATATTCATAAGTCTGTTTGGCTATCTATTATTATTTGTTTATTTGGAGGTATACTTTTAACAGAGTTCGATAATATTCAAGTAAGAATAGGAGATAGTATTGCAGTTTTTAACGCATTATTTTGGGCGTTCCATATTGTTTTTATTTCAAGATTTTTAAGGATATTTAATTATCCAATCACTATTGCCTGCCTTCAATGCCTAATTGCATCTATATTTGCATTGATGCCGGCTTTTGTTTTTGAAAGTGTTAAGTTTTCAAATATGGTAATGGATGGAAAAGAGATGTTATACGCCGGAATTCTATCAAGTGGAGTGGCGTTTCTTCTTCAAATTTACGGACAACAAAACCTTTCTCCAGCACCTGTAGCTATTATATTTTCACTAGAAGGTGTATTCGCTTCAATTTTCGGATATATAATTTTAAGTCAGTTTTTAAATGAAATAAAAATTTTAGGAATAACTCTTATTTTATTTGCAGTTATTTTTTCACAATTAGCTCCGTTATATGATAAAAAAAAGTATGGACGAGTCTAATCGAGGGTTTATGAAACATCTGGGCGGGTTAGAGCTAAAAAAAATTAGTGATACTCAGTATGAGTTTTCAGTGGAGGTTAAAGAAATACATTTAAACACAGGTAAAATTGCACATGGTGGATTCCTCTCCACTATTGCCGATACTGGAATGGGAACTGCTGCTCACAGAGTTGCTGGTGACAAGAGATGTGTAACAATTAATTTAGATATGAAATTTATTTCAGCGGGTCAATTGGGTGACAAGCTTAAAGGTGATGTAAAAATTTTAAAAAAAACAAAGACTCTTGTTTTTATAAGCTGTGAAATTTCTAATGATAAAGAAATTGTCGTTTCTGCCTCTGGAACCTGGAAAATTCTTTAAGCTTTTCTTCTATAGTTCAAATAACCAATAATAAATAAAAATGTAAGAGCAAACGGATAAACGATTACTTTATTTGGTCTTTCTGGATTTTCAATTTTAAAATTACTAATGATATCACCCATTTGAATACCAGATTTTTTTGCTTCCCCTTTCCAATTTAATTTATCTACAGTAAGTTGGTTATTCTGATCTACTAATGTTACTCCATATTCTTCTAGATTGTAATCATTTTCAAATTTTCCTTTATCAATAACAAATAGTTTATATCTTTCTCCGTATTCAGTAACTCGAGTTACTTTTATGTGAACTTCTTTTGAAGGATCGAAAGATAAATTTTGAATATTTTCTGCTGAAAGTTTTTGTTCGTTAAATTTCGGATAGAATTTACCTAATACATAGTCTGGAGCTAAAAAAGATAAAGATATTATTAGGAAAGCTATAGTCTCATACCATCTTAATTTATTTATGAACCATTGTTGTGTAGCTGCAGTAAAAACCAAAATACCAATTAAAGAAGTTGCTATTACCAATAAAGCTTGCCAGATACTTTCTACTCCAATTAATAAAAGTTCATGATTAAATAAAAAAACTATAGGTAAAATTCCCGTTCTTAAACTATACCAAATAGCTTGAAGCCCTGTTCTTAAAGGATCTCCACCAGATATTGCGGCGGCTGCATAAGATGCTAAACCAACAGGAGGTGTAACATCGGCCATCAGTCCAAAATAAAATACGAATAAATGAACTGCTATTAATGGAAAAATAAAGCCCGAAGCATTTCCAACGTCTACTAAAACCGTAGCCATTAGCGAAGCGACTACCACATAGTTTGCAGTCGTGGGAAGACCCATTCCTAGAAGTAAACAAAGAATAATAGTTAATAAAATTAATATGATTACATTATCTCTTGCTATTGTCTCAATGACTATAATCAAATTAGTGCTTAACCCTGTTGAACCAACCGCTCCTACTATTATACCTGCAGTAGCAATCGCAATTCCAACTCCCACCATGTTAATTGCTCCTTTTTGGAGCCCAACAATTGTTTGGTTCCACCATTCGATTAAGCCAGTTTTATAATCTGAGTTTTTAATTATACGATTTATCAAATTCACTAGAATCAAAGAAATGGTTGCGTAAAAAATTGAAAAACCTGCTGTGTATCTCATGTAAACAAGTAAAAAAATTAAAACAAAAATTGGTATTAAAAAATGTAATCCAGATAAAAATGTTCTCTTCAGGTGAGGAACGTCAGCATCATCCATTCCTTTTAGTCCTAATTTAAGAGCCTCTAGATGGGATATATAAAATAAAGCAATGTATGAAATGATAGCTGGTAAAAATGCATGTTTAACAACTTCAAAATAAGTAACGCCTATAAAACTTGCCATTACGAAAGCCGCAGCTCCCATAACTGGAGGCATTATTTGACCATTTACAGATGATGAAACTTCAATAGCTCCGGCCTTCTCTTGAGAGAATCCAGTTTTTTTCATAATCGGAATTGTAAAAGTTCCGGTAGTAACAGTATTTGCAATTGAAGAACCTGAAATCATTCCTGTCATTCCAGATCCTAGAATAGCAGCTTTAGCAGGTCCTCCCCGCATCTTGCCTACCATGGCAAATGCTAAATCTAAGAAGTATTTTCCTCCTCCAGCTGTTTCTAGTAAAGCTCCAAAAAGTACAAATAAAAATATGAAATCAACAGAGACACCTATTGGTATTCCAAAAATAGCTTCTTGATCAAACCATTGAAATCCAACTAATCTTTTAACAGATAGACCTCCATGAGAAATAATATCAGGTGCATATTTTCCAAAATAAGAAAATAAAAGAAAGCAGATAGCGATAATTACCAAAGGTAAGCCTATTGCTCTCCTTGTGGCCTCTAAAAGTATTAAAATACCTGTTGCTCCAATAATAAGTTCGACTGGAACTTTAAATCCAAATATCTCTCTAACTAAAAGAATACCGCCCCTATTAACAAGATCATCATAAAAAAAATAAATGTAAAGGCAGCAGAATGCAGCAACTATACTTATAAGAATATCAAAAACTGATATTTTCTTTCCTCGCATAACAGGAAAAATTAAAAATGTAAGTGTAAGTGCGAAACCTAAATGTATGGCTCTAGCAGGCAAACCTTTAAACATTCCAAAATTAAACCAGAAAGGAAAAGGAGAAGCATACCAAAGTTGGAATAGTGTCCAAAGAATCGCTATTACAAAAACTATTTTTAGATGAATCCCTGATAAATTTCGAGTTGGTGAAATATCTTCATGAATTTTGTCTTTTATCTTACTTTGAATAGTTTGATTCATTTAACTTAAGATACATTATTATAAAAAAAAAGGCCCAAGAAATATTGGGCCTTTTTTAATTAAACTAAAAAGTTGAATTACATTAATCCAGCTTCTTTGTAGTACTTAATTGCACCTGGATGTAATGGAGCCGATAAACCATCAGCTATCATATTTTTCTTTTCCAAAGGAGCAAAAGCAGGATGTTGAGCTCTGAAATCATCAAAGTTTTCCATTACCGCTTTTGTTACTAAGTATACAAGTTCTTCAGAAACATCTGCGCTTGTAACAACTGTAGCTTTTACACCAAAAGTTGTAGCATCTTTTTTCTGATTTGAGTAAGTCCCTGCTGGGATAACTGCTTTAGCATAATAGTCAGCTCCGTCAATTAAACCTTGCACAGGTGCTCCAGTTAAATTGATCGGGCTAGCTTTTGCTTTACAAGTTGCTGCTTGTTCCATAGCACCATTTGGAAATCCTACTGAATATCCAAATGCATCTATTTTACCATCACAAAGAGCTTTAACTTGTTCAGAAGAAGTAAGTTCAGTAGTAGCTTTGAACATACTCATGTCTGCTCCCATAGCTTTCATTAATTCTTCCATAGTTCCTCTTTGTCCAGAACCTGGGTTACCAATGTTTACTGTTTTTCCTTTTAGACCTTTAAAATCTTTAATTTTAGATTTTTTGCTTGCCCAAATTTGGAAAGGTTCATTATGAACAGAAAATACAGCTCTTAAATTACTGAACTGATTTCCTTCCCATTTGCTTGAACCGTTGTAAGCATGATACTGCCAGTCAGACTGGGCAACACCAAATTGAAACTCACCATCTTTGATTTGTCCAATGTTGTAGTTAGAACCACCTGTTGAAGGTGCAGTACATCTATAAGCTTTTGCAGTACCTTTTTTTCTACCATGATCAGCACTAATTGCTGACTTATGTAACATTTTACATATAGCGTTACCTGTTTGGAAATATACTCCTGTTGGTCCGCCTGTTCCTATTGTAAAGAACTCTGCTGATTTTGCTATTGAAGTGAATGGGCTTGAGAAAGCTATCATTACTAGAACAGCTGAAATCATTGATATCATTTTTTTCATGTGTTCTCCCTTTTGTTTATTATTGAATTTAACTACGTTATTGTATTGAGGTCAAAGAGATTCTTATAAATTTTTAACCCAATTTGACAATTTTGAAACGCCTTCAACCACATTTGGTGCATGCTTTTTAATCATCTCATCATCTATCATTTTGCAGTTTGTAACGTTTTTAAAAAATTCTGTTCCATCAAAATCAGTATAGCTTAATCTTGTTAACATTTTACTTGGTTTAAACCCAAAGTCCGATCCTGGTAACATTGCTACACCTGTTTCGTTTAAAATTACTTCACATAATTTTGATGAAGTTTTATATTTTTTGTTTTTAAATTCTGGCATCAAATAAAAAGCGCCTTGTGGAGGAGCAATTAATACCTTGTTTGATTTCAGATTATTATAAACATAATATCCAACAGCATTTAATATTGCTCTAACTTTAAGTTTATATTGATCATGCTCATGAGCGTAAGCTTCTACAGACGCATATTGTGTGGGTGTATTAACTGTTGAATAAGACTCACTAGCAAGTGATTTTAAACTTTTTAAAAACTCTGTTAATTTTTTTGGAACAGCTAGAAAACCTAATCTCCAACCTCCTGCACCACACCATTTACTTAATCCGCCAGTTATAAAAGTCAATTCAGGATAAAATTTTGATATTGAGTTATATTGATTTGTAAAAGTGAGATCAGTATAAATTTCATCTGACAAAACCATTATCTTATATTTTTTTGCTACTTTAGCTAATTCCTCTAAATTTTTACAAACTGCTCCCGACGGATTGTTTGGAGAATTAAGAATTAAAATTAGATTTTTATTTTTTCCAACTGATTTGATTTTTTTTTCAAGTTCTTTTCCAGTTGGAAACCAATTATTTTCTCTTGTAGTTTCTAACCAGTGAACTTTATTTGAACCTATCTCTGCTTGTGGTTCATAAGAAACCCAACCAGGGGCAGGAATTATAATTTCACCATTAAAAGCAATATGTATCAATAACATTGCTTCCTTCGAACCAGGTGTGATTAATATATTTTCTTTTGGGTAATCATTTCCTGTTCTTTTTGCTAAATACTTTGAAATATTTTCTCTTAGTTCAGGTAATCCTTGAATAGGTAAGTATTCTTTTCTATGAGCGTTCTTTTTTAAAGCCTCTACAATTTTTTCTGGAACTGGAAATGGAGATTGTCCAAAGCCAAATTGATATACTTTCTTTCCATTGGATATTAGCTCTTTGGACTTTTCATTAATTACAAGTGTTGAGGATTCTTTGAGTTTTAGAATTTTCTTTTTTACTTTAGATGACATTTTAACTTTTAATTACCTATACGGGGACTGCCTATTGGAAGTCAAATCAATTGTGAAAATTGGAACATTTGACAAAACGATTCGGTCATGTTTTAATCTTATTTTGTTCTCAACTTAGGTCTACATATAGTGTAAATAAAAATCTCTAACACAAAAAATGACTAATCAATCTCAAAGAATAATTGCATTACTAGGTCCTACGAATACGGGGAAAACTTATGTTGCAATAGAAAAAATGCTTGAATTTTCCTCAGGCATTTTTGGTTTACCCTTGAGATTACTGGCAAGAGAAGTTTATGACAAATGCGTAAATAAAGTCGGGGCAGAAAAAGTAGCTTTAATAACGGGTGAAGAAAAAATTATCCCAAGCACTGCTACCTATTTCATTTGTACCGTTGAGTCAATGCCTAAAAATAAAGAAGTCGACTTTATTGCAATTGACGAAATACAAATGTGTTCTGACAGAGAACGTGGCCACATCTTTACTGAAAGAATGCTAGAGTCTAGAGGAACAAAATTAACAATGTTCCTAGGTTCACAAGTAATGGAAAATATAATTAGTGAACTTGTCGAAGGCGTAGAATTTGAGAAAAAGGAAAGGTTTTCAAAATTAAGTTACTCGGGGATAAAAAAAATATCACGTTTGGATCGTAAAGTTGCAATAATAGCCTTTTCAATTGAAGAAGTTTACGCGATTGCAGAATTAGTAAGAAGACAAAAAGGAGGAGCTGCAGTTATTATGGGTTCCTTGAGTCCAAAAACTAGAAACTCACAAGTAGGATTGTATCAATCTGGAGACGTAGACTATTTAATTGCAACGGATGCGATTGGCATGGGGTTAAATATGGACATAAATGAAATCTATTTCTCAAATTTAAAAAAATTTGATGGCAAAAAAACTAGACGTCTCAACCTAATTGAAATGTCCCAAATCGCCGGCCGTGCAGGGAGATATAAAAATGATGGCGGATTTGGAACAACAGGTGATTGTGAAACTTTAAATTCAGATGAAATAGAAAAAATAGAAAAACATCAATTACCAGACACCAAATCAATTTATTGGAGAAATTCTAACCTTAATTTTAGCAACCCTAAAAACTAATTGCATCATTAGAGCTTAGACCTGATAAAAAAAATTTATTAAGAACGAACGATTCGCTTGATGAAAGTGTATTAAGATTTTTTCTTAAAAAAGGTGACAACAACATTATTTATCATAAAAACTTAGAACTACTCTGGGAATGTTGTCAGATACCTGATTTTGAAAAAAAAGCTTACGGTCAACATATTAATGTTATTGATAAAGTGTTCCAATTTCTTTCTACAAGAAAAAAAAGAATTCCAAGTACTTTTATGAAAGAACAACTAAAAGGCCTTGAAAAAGATCATGGGAATGTAGATTTGTTATCACACAGACTATCAAATGTAAGAACTTGGTCATATGTTGCTAATAAAAAGAATTGGGTAGAAAATTCAGATTATTGGGTTCAACTAACAAAAAGTATCGAAGATAAACTTTCGGATAAATTACATAATGAATTGACTAAAAGTTTTATTGATAAAAAAATTAGTATTCTCTCACGTAGTCTTAAACAAGATTTAGTCCTAAATACAGAAATCAATGAAGATGATAAAATTTATATAGATGGGCAGTTAATTGGTGAATTAAAAGGTTTAAAATTTTTAATAGAAGTTACATCTAAAACTTTAGATACAGATATTAAATCAATTAAAAAAGCTGCAAGAAAAGGTGTTGAAAAAGAATTAATAAAAAGAGTAGAAAATATTTTTATTAGTAAAGATTTATCAGTTAATTATGAAAATAAAATTATATGGAAAAATAATCCTATTGCTCGATTAAAAAAAGGCAGCAGCTATTTAAATCCAGAAATTGATATAATTGCTGACGATTCTCTAGATGAGACATCTAAAATAAAATTGACTAATTTTTTAGCAAAATGGTTAGATAATTATATTAATGATATTTTGGGAGATTTAATTAAGCTTACTAAACATAAAATTAATAATCAGTATCTAAGAGGGCTAGTATTTCAACTTTATGAAAAAAATGGGGTAGTTAAACGAAATGAAGTTGATAAAATTGTAAAGTTAATTCCTTCCGAAGAAAGAAAAAAATTATGGGGCATGGGGATTAAAATAGGAAGATATCATATTTACTTACCTAAAATGTTAAAACCAAAAGCTGTAGAATTTCGAATTAGTTTATGGAGTTTATTTCATAACTTGTCTGGAAAAAAAATACCTAAGTCAGGGTTGAATTTCTTAATAGATAAAAAACTAGAAAGAAACTTCTTATTGCTTTGTGGTTTTGAAAAATTTAAGGAATTTTTTGTAAGAATTGATATTTTAGAGAAATTATTTATTAAGATAATAGATAATACAAAAGATAAGAAATTTAAAATTAACGCAAGTATGATGAATTTATTGGGTTGTTCTAGAGAAAATTTCTTAAAATTAATGAATTATATGAATTATAAAAAGGATAAAAATGAAGATACTTACATTTTTAAAGGTGAAAAGAAGAAAAAAGAGAAATTATTTAAGTTTGACAATAAAGAGAATCCATTTAATAAACTTCGTGCTTTAAATATTAAATAACTCATGAGTAAACTAGATAAAGAAAGTGTAATCGGTGTAACTGCATTGCTAGTACATGCTGCAAATATTGATGAGAATTATTCGGACCATGAAAAAGAGCTTGTTAAAGAATTTATAAAGTCATATCTAAAAGAAGAAAATTCTGATGAAATTTTAAAAAAGGCTGAAGAAATAGAAAAAAACTCTAATCAGTTGCTTAATTACACAAATATTATAAAACAAAATTCATTAGAAATAAAAAAGGATATTATTGAACATCTGTGGAAAGTATTAATATCTGATAATACTGTAGACCAATATGAGTCTAATTTAATGAGACGGATTTGTGGGCTAATATATTTTTCAGATAAAGAATGTGCTGAAATTAAATTAAACTTACTTAATTCAAAATGACATATATTGTAAAAGATGAATGTATAAAATGTAAGCTGACTGACTGTGTGGAGGTTTGTCCAGTAGACTGTTTTTATGAAGGTGAAAACATGTTGGTGATCAATCCAGATGAATGTATTGACTGTGGAGTTTGCGAACCTGAATGTCCAATTGATGCTATAAAGGCTGACACTGATGAAAGCGTAAAAGGAATGGAAAAATGGTTGTTGCTTAATAAAAAGTTTTCTGCAATATGGCCTAATATTTCAAAAAAAAAAGAGCCGATGGCTGAACATGAGAAATTTAGAGAAATTAAAGATAAATACGATAAGCACTTCTCCGATAAACCTGGAAAATAAAAAATATGCCTAAAAAGAAAAAAGTAAAAAAAACAAAAAAAATAAAAAAAACAAAAAAAATAAAAAAAACTAAAAAATTAAAAAAGGAAAAAATTAAGAATTCTGCTAAATCTGTAGCCAATCCAATTGATAAAAAAAACAGTATCCCTGGTCAAGATGAAAAACCAGAAATTAAAAAAATAAAAAAACAACCCACAGAAAAACGTATTTATAATTTAAAAGATTTTGTGGTGTATCCAAAACATGGTGTGGGTAAAATCACAGCTATTGAAAAAGCTAAAATTGGAGAAATCGATATTCAATTTTATAAAATACTTGTTGAAAAAGAAAAATTAACTTTAACTGTTCCTATAAATCAACAATCAAAACTAAGACCAATTTCTTCTATTAATCAAATTAATAAATGTGTTTCTATTTTAAAAACTAAGCCAAAAATAAAAAGAACAATGTGGAGTAGACGCGCTCAAGAGTATGATCAAAAAATCAACTCGGGTAAAATCTATGAATTAGCTGAGGTGGTAAAAGATCTTAATAAGAACACAGATATCATAGCCGATCAGTCTTATTCTGAAAGACAATTATTTGAAAAAGCGTACGAAAGGCTTAAATCTGAGTTCGAGGCAGTTCTAAAAACAAGCCCTGAAGAAGTTCAAAAGAAAATGGATAAAGCTTTAGGTAGAACAAATATTTCAGAGAATGCAGAATAAAAAACGCCCTCTTTAAAAAATAAAAAGGGCGTTTAGTTAAACAGAAAACTATCTTCTTCTTCTTCTCTTTTTTGCTTTCTTTTTAGTTTTCTTTTTAGCTTTTTTTCTTCTTTTAGCCATCTTTTCTCCCTTGTTATTAAACAAATCTTAATGATTCGTTTGTTAATTAAACATTAATTATTAAAAGATTCATGTCAAACATAAATTATTTTATGAAATTGATTCAAAATTTAATTTTTTAATTATTTTTTTATTTTTTTAAATATTTATAAAAAGTTAGCAATATCAATGTTTTTTTAAGCAATTTTATTTAATTTTTTTAAAAAATTAATAAAGATTTTCTAATTGTTGTTTATATTTTTTAATTATTTCTTTTCTTTTTAACTTTAAAGTAGGTGTTAACATTCCGTTTTCAATTGTAAATTCTTCGTTAATTAAAACAAACTTTTTAACTTTTTCTATTAAAGTTAAACTTTTATTTATATTTTCAATTATAAGTTTTATTTTATCTTTACTAATTTCTTTTTCGGTAACTAGTAAAGCAACTAAATAGTTTTTCTTATCTCCGTAAACAAAAGATTGTTTAATAAATTCGTTTAAGCATAAAATATTTTCAATTTTACTTGGTGAAATATTATCTCCGCCTAAATTAACAATAATATCTTTTTTTCTATCAGTTATTTTTAAATAATTATTGTGATCAAGCTCGCCAATATCACCTGTATGCAACCAACCGTCTTTAATTACTCTCTCAGTTTCCTCTTTAAGATTCCAATAACCCAGCATTACATTTTCACCCTTTATTAAAATTTCACCATCCTCTGCTATTCTCACTTTATTGGTTCTAAATGGAGGACCCACTGTTTCTACTTTTATTAAATTTGGTAAATTGCAGCTTACTACAGGAGATGTCTCGGTAAGGCCGTACCCTTGTAAGGTTGGCAGTCCTATAGCATTAAGAAATTCTCCAATATTTTGATCTAAAGCTCCTCCACCGGAAACAAAGGCTTGAAGATTTCCGCCGAATTGATTTCTTATTTTTTTTCTGACTAATTTTTCACATAAAAAGTTTATGATTTTTTCAGCTAAGGTTAGTTCCTCTTTTTTAAGTGTCTTTTTTCCTAGATACAAAGTTTGATTAATTAGTTTTCTTTTAAGTCCTTTTTGTTTTTCAAAATTCATATTTATTTTGGTAAAGAGATTTTGGTAAAATCTTGGAACAGCGGTCATGATAGTTGGTTTAGCAGTTTCCATATTAGCAATTAATTTTTCCAAACTTTCAGCATAAAAAACTTTAGCACCTACAATGATTTGTATAAATTGTACTGTGTGTTCATAAGAATGCGATAAAGGTAACCAAGTTAAAAATGTAGGATTTTTTTTTTTAGTTAAAGTTTCAAGTAATTCTACTGCACCTTCACAATTAGATAATATCCCCCCGTGACTTAAAATTACTCCTTTAGGATTACCTGAAGTACCTGATGTATATATAATACATGCAGGCATATTTCTTTTTAAATTATCATTAATTTCTTTTTTATAATTATCTTCGTTAAGAACATTCTTAATTAATAAACTATCAGCTTCTATCTCTTCAAAAGAGATTATTTTTTGCTTATTTAAATTTACATAATTTTTTATTTTCTTAAATTGATCATTGTTAGAGACAATAATTAAAGACGGATTACAGTCGTTTAGAATATATTTATAATCATTTGATGAATATGTTGTAAAAATTGGAACTGAAATTCCACCTGCATTCATAACTGCAAGATCTGACATCAGCCAATAAGGTCTATTCTCAGATAATATTAAACATCGGTCTCCTTCTTTGATTAAAGTTTTTATTTTTGTAGAAAGCTTAAATATTCTCTCTTTGATATCGCCCCAGGTATAAGTTGGTTTATTAGGTTTTAGCCATTTTAAAAAAGGCCTATTAGGATCAACTTCCTCACACTTTTTAAAGTATAATTCTACAAGACTATTAAGTTTATCTATTTCCATAACTTGGTGGGCGAAGAGAGACTCGAACTCTCAAGGTATTGCTACCACCGGATTTTGAGTCCGGCGCGTCTACCAGTTCCACCATTCGCCCATTTTTTGAAATAATCTAATTTATTTTTCTAACTATGAGAACAAAAATAATTGAGGTAACGAACATAATTAGTGCATATGCGGCTGTTGGCACCATAAATACTATATCGTCGAATAGTTGTGTAGCCACAAACACAGCTAAAGTTCCGTTTTGTAAACCGCACTCAAGTGAAATACATTTTCTTTGTTCCAAACCAGAAGATAAAAATTTTGCCATATAGTAACCTGTAAAAATCATTGTGATGTTTAATATGAAAGCTACAAAACCTGCTCTTGTAATAAAATTAATAATTCTATCCCACTCTTCTACCCATATAGAAATAAAGACAATTAGAAACAGTATTACTGACAATCTCTGAATTAACAAAGTTTTAGATACAATGAAATCTGTCATTAAGCTTCTAACAATCATGCCAAAGATTACAGGAATAGTAACTACAAAAAACATTTTAACAGCAATACTAATCATAGAAATTTCTTTGGTTATTTCAAAACCGAGAAAGCTTGCTGAATTATGGACGATTAAAGGCACTGTAATTACAGAAATTAAACTCACAACTGCTGTTAAAGTTACAGATAAAGCAACGTCACCATTCGCAAATTTAGTTAATATATTTGAAGTAACTCCACCAGGTGCTGCTGCAATTACCATTACACCAAGAGCGATTTCTGGTGGCATTGAAATAATATGAATTAAGATAAAAGCGATAATTGGAAGTATTATAACTTGACCAAAAAAACCTATTATAAAATCTCTAGGGATTGTAATTACTCTTTTGAAATCTGTTAAAGTAAGACCAAGGCCCAAACCGAACATTATTATGGCTAAACACACCGGGGCTATTGTTTTTGCTATCTCCATAATTTTAATTAATTTTTAATTTTGAGTGTTTCATCAAATTATACATAGTTGATGTAAAATCTGACCATTGTTTTTGATGAACAAGATAATTTTCTTCTAACCCCTTAAGGTGAACTGGTTGATTGCCCATCGAATATTCTAAGTTTTTATTTCTATTAATAATTTTTTTCTTTTCCATCACTTTAAGCTTTCTAATTACTGTAGCTCTAGGAATGGCTGAAATATCAGATATCGATGATGCGTTAATACCTCTTTTCGCTTTATGTTTTAACAAATGTATAAAAAAATCCTTAAAACTACCTGGAATATCAACAACCTGTTTTTGAGCTTTTTCTATCAATTCTCTCATTTGAACTATTGCGATTGAGCCAAATACATTCCAAGACTCTAAGTCACCAAAAAATGTTCTATGACGGACTAAATAAGGTATCTGAAATCTAAAGAAATATTCCCAGCTTACAGTAAAATGATCATGAATAAACTTTATTATTGTTTCTTGTCTAATTTTATCTCCAAACCATTTTTCTGATGACAATAAATTTGAAAAATTTGCCAAACACGCTGCGAGTAAACCTATCGATGTTACTGGTTTTTGTATCGCAATTTTAGATACATTCAAAAATATAGATTTACCATCTCTATAAATTATGCCCTGATCCTGTAAAAAGTTTACTTTTCGTCTTATTGTTTCTTTTGGAATGTTCAAATTTTTAGATATTTCAATTAAATTTATTTTGTCTATTGATAACCTCTCTTGATTATAAAAACTTTCAAAAGACATATAGTGAAATCGATCAGACAAATTAAGAAAAACTTTATTAATTAAATATATTAACACTAAGTAAGTATCAAAATCTCTAAATACGGAATAAGCTTGATTAACCCAAGTTTGTTGAAATTTTATGAAGTTTTTTAAAACTTCATTATTATTTTTTTGAAAGATTTCCCAAACTAAAGAGCTATCTATAGATTGTTCTAGATTGTCAGGCTTTGTAAATTGAGCAATTTTTATATCTACAGTTTTGCTCATTAAAAATTATTTTTTCCAAGTAACGCTTTGATTAATAAGAATAGCCATTAAAATCCAAATGATAAAGGTATCACTTGGAGAGAACCCATAGTCTGCACCAAACATTCCCGCAACTATTACGATAGCGTAGATCACAACTGTCGATAAAATTAAACTTGCGAGGTATCTAAGAATTGTGCATTTTAAATTCATGTTAAAAAAATTATACGACAGATGTGTAGAACTTGCTAGACATAAATTTTCTAAGCCTTTGCTTAGCTTTGTAGCCTTTATCGAAAGTTTCTTTTTTCCTGTTCCACCAGATTTAATGATTGTGCCAATGGTTGTAGCTAAGCGAGAAGACTATTTAAAAATTTTTTTAATCGCTACAACTGGCTCAGTTCTTGGAGGATTGTTCGGGTATATGCTTGGAGTTTTTTTCTTAGACGCTTCAATGGTCATAATTGAATTTTATGGCTATGAGGAAAAAGTTTTTGAGATGCAAGATAAGATGTCAACAAAAGGTGGTTTTTTAGCTTGGCTAGGAATTATGTTTTTAGCTGGGTTTACTCCTCTTCCCTTTAAAGTCTTTACAATAACAAGTGGGGTTATTGCCTATAATCTTCCTGTATTCTTTTTTATTTGTTTATTTACTAGAGGACTAAGATTTTTCTTAGTTTCTTATTTTACATATCTATTTGGAAAAAAATTTGGTGATTTCATAGAGAAAAGAGGTGCGCTTTGGTTTACTTTAACCGGTATTTTTATTGTAGTTTTAGCGATCGCCCTGTATATGATTTTCGTCAAATGATTAATAGTAATAAATTTATCTTAAACAGTATTTTAGTTTTTAGTTTTCTATCATTAGCTATTGCCTACTTCATTCAATATAAATTAGGTCACAAACCTTGTAATTTATGCTTAATTGAGAGAATTCCATATATTTCAGCATTAATTTTAATTTCATTAATATTTATATTAAATAAATTTCAAAAAGTTATTGCCGGCATATTATTGTTACTTTTTATTTTTGGTGCGTTAGTTTCTTTTTATCATATGGGGATCGAACAAGGTTTTTTTAGCGAGTCGTTAGTGTGTGATCTAGGTACATCTTCTGAAAATCTATCTTCAAAGGAGCTTTTAAAACAGCTTGAAAGTAAAACAGCTGTGAGCTGTAAAGATGTAACTTTTAGGTTTTTTGGGCTTTCTCTTGCTACAATAAATACAATTATTTCAATTTTATTAAGTGTTATTATGATTAAAGTTATTAAAAATTATGGAAAAAACTAATAAGAAATATTTAGAAGAAATTATCCGAGTAGATCACGCTGGTGAGCGTGGCGCTATTAAAATATACGAAGGTCAACTTTTAGCTCTTAAAACTTTTAAGCAAGATGAATATTTAAAACGAAAAATTGAAGAGATGAAAGAGCATGAAAAAGAACATTACGAATATTTCGATGGAGAGATTCAAAAAAGAAATATTAAACCTACAAAACTTTTACCTCTTTGGGATATCTTAGGAGTAACACTTGGTTTTGGTACTGCAATGCTTGGTGAAAAAGCAGCTATGCTGTGCACAGCTTCTGTGGAAGAAGTAATTGATGATCACTATAAAAATCAAACTTACAAACTTGGTGATGATGAAAAAGAGTTAAAAGAAAAGATAATGAAATTTCGTCAAGATGAATTAGATCACAGAGACATTGCTTATGAACATGGGGCAACAAAAAAAGGTTTATTTGGAGTTTTGGATAAAGTAATTAAAACTTCATCTAGAATAGCAATAACAATTTCAGAAAAAATTTAATTAGGGTTCTAATTCAATATCCCAATACAAGTAATCCATCCAGCTTTCATGTAAAAAGTTTGGTGGAAAGTTTCTGCCATTTCTATGAAGATCTTCTACAGTAGGTGCGTAAGGTTTGTTAGCCAACTTTAAATCACAATCTTTATAAAGTTTGCCGCCTTTCTTAACATTACAACTTGAACAAGCTGTTACAACATTATTCCAATCTGTTAGTCCTCCTCTAGATTTTGGTAATAAATGATCGAAAGTTAAATCTTTTTTATCTCCGCAATATTGACAGGCAAACTTATCTCTTAAAAAAACATTGAACCTTGTAAAGTTTGGATTTTTTGAAGGTTGAATAAAATTTTTAAGAGCTATTACACTTGGTAAATTCATTTCAAAAGATGGACTTCTTATTTTTCTTTTATAATTTGAAACTATACTTACACGGTCTAAGAAAACTGATTTTACTGCGTCTTGCCAACACCAAATTGATAAAGGGTAATAGCTTAAAGGTCTAAAATCAGCGTTTAAAACTAGCGCTGGACATTTTTCTAATGGAACTTTATCTGCAGAAGAAATAATCATACCTAAAGCTAACTGATACTAAAAATTTTATCAAGTTATAAATATGTTACAGTTTTAAAGCTTATGTATTAAAATGTTTTTTTATGAATTGAAGTCCCAAACTAGAACCCTCAGTGGGTATTCGGTGTTCACAATTTTTAAATATTTTTGTTTCAATTTCATAATTATTTTTTCCAAAAAATTCTTTCGCTTCTAAGAATGAGTCAATCGATACAACTTGATCAAGATCACCATGCATTAAGATTACATTTGGCCTAGAATTTATATTTTTTGATAAATGTTCTGTGTCTATAATTCTACCAGAATAGCCGATTACAGAATTTACTTTATCTTTTCGTTTTAATCCAGTTTGTAATGTGATCATACATCCTTGACTAAAACCTCCTATAATTATTTGATCTGCGCTTAATTTATTTTTTTCTTTAACCTCATCTATAAGTTTGTTTAATTTATTCTCGGCAACCAGTGATTTAGCTAAAACTTGTTCTGGCGTTTGATCCATTAAATCAAACCATTGAAAACCGGATGGGCTTGCTGCGCATTTCTCAGGAGCATCAGGACAAATGAATATTGTGTCTGGTAAATGAGCGCGCCAGTAATTTGCAAGGATTGAGATATCGTTACCATCACCACCATAACCGTGGCAAAGTATTACGGCGTTTTTGGGTTTATTTTTAGAAAGTGGTTCTAAAACAATTGTATTTAATGAATAGGTCATGATAGTAGAATATTAAATGTCTGAATTTTTTTTTAATTTTATAGGATTTACTTTGTTAGGTGCTGTAGCCATAGTTTTAATAATGGGTATATATACTTTATTTAAGGGCGGAAGTACTAGTAAAAAATATTCTAATAAATTAATGCAATTACGGGTCTTGCTTCAGTTTATTGCAATTATAGTTCTGGTTTTAATGGCCTATTTTTTTAAAAACTAAATATATTTTTTAATTAAACTTATAAAGTCATCACTCACAAAATCAACTTCACCGATGACTCTACCAAATTCATCACCATTTTTATCGATCAAAATACTTGTGGGAAGTCCTCGCATTTTGAATTGCTTTACTAATTTCAACTTTGGATCATAGTAAGTATCTAAACTAGCAACACCAATACTTCTGAAAAAATCTCTGACTTTTAGCTTATTAGGTTGTTCCATGTTAATGGCATAAACTTTAACTTGTGGAAATTGATTAGTTAATTTTTCAAGGGAAGGCATCTCTCTTTTACATGGAGCACACCAGGTTGCCCAGAAATTCAAGATCATGATGTTGCCTTTTTTGTTAGTTAAATCGACATCATTAAGATCTGAATCTTTGAATTTTAATTCTTTAATTTGAGTCGGTTTTTCGTGGATTATTATATTTTTTGAAAAATCTTCTGCCCCGTAAAGATTGTGGTTAATCAGATATAGAAGGATTATGTGAATATAGATTTTAAACGATTTACTAATTTTCATATTAATTTAAATTAGAAATAGCACAGTAAAATGAAAAATAAAAATAAAACTGTTTGGTCAAATAGATTTAAGAGTAAAACGTCCCAATCTTTTCAAAAGATAGGGTCTTCAATTCATATTGATAAAAGACTTTATGAACAAGATATAGCTGCGTCTATTGTACATACTCAAATGCTATCAAAACAAAAGATCATTAAAAGTGAGGATGCAAACAAAATTATCAATGGTCTTAAAAAAATTAAGGTGAAAATAGATAAAGGTAATTTTGAATTTAAAGAAAAATTTGAGGATATTCATTTAAACATTGAAAAAGCACTATTTGATATCATTGGTCCTTCAGCTGGATATATGCACACTGCTAGATCAAGAAATGATCAAGTGGTTACTGATTTTAAATTATGGATCAAAGATGCGTCTAAAGAAATTTTAAAAGACATTTCTTTAGTAATGAAAAATTTGCTTAAAAAAGCAGAAAAAAATACAGACACAGTTATGCCTGGATTGACTCATTTAAAAAACGCACAGCCAATTTCATTTGCGCATTATCTTTTATCTTATTTTGAAATGTTAAAGAGAGATAAGAAAAGATTTGAAAATAACCTAAACCTTTTGGATGAATGTCCTCTTGGATCAGCTGCGTTATCTGGAACATCGTATAAGATAGATAGAACTTATACTGCAAAAAAACTCGGGTTTAAAAAACCGACTGATAATTCTATCGACTCTGTATCTGATAGAGATTTTGCAATAGATTTTTTATACGCTTCGGCTGTTTGTGCAATGCATCTTTCAAGATTAGCAGAAGATTTTATTATTTATAATTCTGATGCTTTTAAACTTATTTCTTTTAAAGATAGCATGCTTACAGGTTCTTCAATAATGCCACAAAAGAAGAATCCTGATCCCGCAGAACTTATAAGAGGGAAAGTTGGAATTAATTATGGGAAACTGAATGCAATTTTAACAATCATGAAAGGTCTTCCTATGTCATATTTTAAAGATATGCAGGACGATAAAGAATTAGTTTTCAGTGGTTTTGATACTTTAAAAGATACTCTAACAATGAGCGCTGAATTAATTAATTCAGTTTATGCAAATAAATCAAACATGCTTTTTATGGCTAACCAAGGTCATACGACGGCTACTGACTTTGCAGACTATCTTGTTAAGAATAAAAATTTATCTTTTAGAGAGTCTTATTCTATTTCAGCTAAACTTGTAAATTTTGCAGAAAAAAACGAAAAATTATTATCTGAATTAAGTCTGGAAGAAGTCAAAAAATTTTATAAAAATTTAGATAAAAGCGTTTTAAAAGTATTTGATGTTAAAAATTCTATGAATATGAAAAAATCTCATGGAGGAACATCTATAATTAATGTTAAATCAATGATAAAAAAATATAAAAAGGAAATTTAATGAAAATTATTGCTACATTTTTCTTAATAATATTTGTCCTTTCAAGTTGTGGAAAAAAATCTGAACCTAAATATCAAGGTAAAATTAATCAGATAAATATAATCTCATAATCAAATGCAAAACTTAAGATATGTTGGCAAAAATTTATTTATTGAAAAGTTATCAATTAAAAATATCTTAAAAAAACAAAAAACACCTTTTTACATTTATTCAGAAAATCAAATAATTACAAATTTTCTTAAATTTAAAAATACATTTAAAAAAACTAATCCTTTAATTTGCTTTGCGGCAAAATCTAATAGTAATTTGAATATACTTAGAGTACTTGGAAAATTAGGTGCTGGTGCTGATGTAGTGTCAGGTGGTGAATTATTGAAAGCTCTTAAAGCAGGTATAAAAGCAAAAAAAATTGTTTTCTCAGGTGTAGGAAAAACTGAGGAAGAATTGAAAATAGCTATTAATAAAAATATTTTATTAATTAACTGTGAGACAGAAAGTGAGGCCAAATTAGTAAATAACTTAGCAAAAAAATTAAGAAAAAAAGTTTCAATAGGATTTAGATTGAATCCAAATGTTGATGCAAAAACACATAAAAATATATCAACTGGTAAGGCTGAAAATAAATTTGGATTGTCAATTAAGAGTTTTAAGATTTTTCTTAAAACAATTAATTCTCTAAAAAATATTAAGCTAGATGCTCTAAGTGTTCACATTGGAAGCCAGATCCTAAATGACGCTCCATTCATAAAAACTCTAAGTGTGATGAGTAATCTAATTAAAGAATTAAGACTTAATTTAAATTATGTAGATTTAGGAGGTGGATTTGGAATAAATTATACAAATAAAGAAAGGCCAATTAATCTTAATAAATATTCTAAACTTGTAGAATATTTTTCAAAAAAATTAAATTGTAAAATAATTTTTGAACCAGGTAGATCAATAATAGGAAATACTGGTCTTTTAGTAAGCAAAGTACAATTCATAAAAAAAGGAGCTAATAAAAACTTTATTATATTAGACGCTGGTATGAATGATTTTATGCGCCCTGCTTTGTATGATGCATTTCACCAAATTATTCCTGTTTCTAAAAACTCAGCAAAGTCAAAAGGTAAAATAGAATTTGTAGGACCTATTTGTGAAAGTACTTGCAAATTTGGAATATATAAAAATTATCAGAAAATAAATGAAAACGACTTTATAGCTATTACTAATGTAGGAGCCTACGGTTCATCATTATCCTCTAACTATAATACTAGACCATTAATTGCTGAAATTTTAATCAATAAAAATAAATTAAGATATATTAGAAAGAAACAAAATTTACTAAAATTGATTAGTTCTTAATGCAATTTTTAAAATCTTTAATCTTTAATATTTTTTTATTTGCTGGGCTCATAACAATTTTTATCCTAGCTATACCAACATTAGTTCTACCTAGTAAATTCACAATATTTTTTGGTAGAGTGTCAGCTAAGTACATAGTTTTTCTAATAAAAATTATTCTTCATTCAAAAGTAATATTTCATGGCGTTGAAAATTTAAAAAAGGTAGATAATTTTTTTGTTGCTTCAGCCCATCAATCTATGTTTGAGACTTTCGCCTTTCAAATTCCATTAGATGGTCCAGTATTTATTTTAAAAAAAGAACTATTAAATATTCCACTATTTGGTTGGTATTTAAGAAAAATAGGATCAATCGCAATAGTTAGGCAAACAACCACAAAAGAAAATTTAAACTTTTTTGATAAAATTAAAGAAACAATAGATAAAAGTAAAAGACCTTTACTTATATTTCCTCAGGGGACTAGAGTAAAACTTGATGAACGACCGCCATTTAAGAAGGGAGCCGGTAGAATTTATAAAGCCTTAAATTTACCCTGCATACCTGTTGCTTTAAACACTGGAAAAGTTTGGCCAAAGAATAGTTTTATGAAATATACAGGTGATATACATATTTCATTTTTAGAACCCATCATGCCTGGTAAAGAAAGCGATGAATTTGTCAAAGAAATAGAAGATAAAATTTATACTGAGATAAAAAAATTAGAGATTAGATAGTATTGAATTAGAACATTTAATAGTATCAGCGTTCCCGCCTAAATCTTTAGTTCTGTTATTTTTTTCACTTAAAGATTTTTCAATAGCTTGAACGATTGAATTGGAGGCTTGTTTTTCTCCTAAATAATCTAACATCATTGCGCCGGACCAAATTTGACCTACAGGGTTTGCAATTCCTTTACCAGCAATATCGGGGGCTGAGCCATGCACTGGTTCAAATAGAGATGGAAATTTATTTTCTGGATTAATATTACCAGATGGAGCAATTCCAATAGTTCCAGTGCAAGCAGGTCCTAAATCAGAAAGGATGTCTCCAAATAAATTAGATGCAACTACTACATCAAACCATTCGGGATTAAGTACAAATCTTGCTACCAAAATATCTATATGAAACTGATCTGTTTCAATATCTGGATAATTTTTCTTCATCTGATTAAAACGCTCATCCCAAAATGGCATCGTTATTGAAATTCCATTTGATTTTGTTGCATTGGTTAATTTTTTTCTTTTTCTTTGTTTAGCTAGTTCAAAAGCAAATTTTTGAACTCTGTCTGTTCCGTGTGCAGACATTATTGTTTCTTGGACGGCTATTTCTCTTTCTGTATTTTTAAACATTCTTCCACCAACTGAAGAATACTCACCCTCAGTATTTTCTCTGACAATCAACATGTCTATATCACCTGGTTTTTTGTTTGCTAATGGCGGTTTAATCCCAGGAAATAATTTTACAGGTCTAAGATTAATATATTGATCAAACTCTCTTCTAAACTGAAGTAGCGAACCCCATAAAGAAATATGGTCAGGAACTTGGTCTGGCATACCAACTGCTCCAAAAAATATAGCATCATGTTTTCCTAATTTTTCTTTCCAATCATCTGGAAGCATTTTCCCGTGTTTTTCGTAATAATCACAAGAGGCAAAATCATATTCTGTAAAATTTATTTTAAATTGATGCTTTTCTGCAGCATCTTTTAAAACTTTTAAGCCTTCAGGAACTACTTCTTTTCCTATTCCGTCGCCTGGTATTGATGCAATATTATATTCTTTCATAAATTAATTCCTACCAAATCCAGGTTTGTCTGTATCTTGTCCAGCTTCAATAATTTCTTTTCTCACTTTTTTAGTCGATGAGAATATTTCTAGAAGTTTTTTACTGTCCTTATTTTTAATAGCGTTTTTAATTTCCTCAAGATTTTTATGGTAATTATCTAATACATTTAAAATATTATCACTATTATCAATAAAAATATCTTTCCACATTAATGGGTCTGATGCAGCTATTCTTGTAAAATCTCTTAATCCACCAGCGCTATATTGAATAACATCATCTTTAAATTTGTCTTCATTATTAATTGCTGTTTTGACAATACTGTAAGCAACAGCATGTGGTAAATGACTTGTGAGTGATAAAATATAATCATGATCTTCAAATGACATGAATTTTACTTTACTTCCAAGACTAGACCAAAACTTTTCTAATTCATTAATTTTGTCTTTATTAGCTTTTTTATCTGCAGATAAAATACACCATCTATTATTAAATAAGCTTGCAAAACCAGCTTCGGGTCCGCTGTACTCAGTTCCTGCTATAGGATGTGAGGCAATCCAATTAACATTTTTAAGATTTGAGTTGCTAATAATTTTATTTACTTCTTTTTTAGCAGAGCCTGTATCAGTTAAAATCACATTTTCTTTCAAATTTGAATGAATAGAAAGAAGTATTTCTTTGTAACTACTTAATGGAGAAGAAATAATTACTAGATCAGAGTCTTTGACTGCATCTGAGATATTATTATTTATTTCAACTGAAAAGTTCTTTTTTAAATAGTCGTTTACTTTTGAAGACTTATCATAAACACTTATTTTAGATGCTAATTTTTTTTCTTTCACAGCTCTTAATATTGAAGAACCGATTAAACCACAACCAATTATACTAATCTTACTAAACATTTAATATTTTTTTCATTTTAAATATTAATTTTCTATTTTCTTCACTTTTTCCAATTGTTATTCTTAGTGAATTCTTAATACCATAAACATCCATTTTACGAACTAAAATTCCTGATTTCGCTAGTAATTTAAAAACTCTTGATGAATTAATTTTTACTTTATCAAAATTAACTAATAAAAAATTACTATAGCTTCTATTAGTTTCAATTTTCATTTTTCTAAATTCATTAAACATTTTTTTATTCCAATTATTTACGTGTTTAATTTCTTTATTTAACCAAGTACTATCTTTTACTGCGGCAGATGCAGCAAACAAAGCTGCTTTGTTTACATTAAAAGGTGGCTTAATTTTATTTAACGTATCAATAATCTCTTTTGATCCATATCCCCACCCAACTCTCAATCCTGCTAGGCCATAAATTTTTGAAAATGTTCTTGTCATTACTACATTTTTAAAGTTAGAAAATAATTTTAACGCTGAAGAATAGTTTTTTTGTTTTACATATTCAAAATAAGCATCATCAACTACTAACAAAATATTGCTTCGTAGTTTTTTTCGTAAAAACAACAAATCTTTTTTTGCAACATAGGTCCCGGTTGGATTATTAGGATTAGCTAAAAATACAACTTTTGTCTTGGTAGTTACTTTTTTTAAAATATCTTTTACTGAAACTGTAAAGTTATTTTCTTTTGAATAAATAACTTTTGCTCCATTCATTTTGCTATAAATTCTATAAATAATAAAACTATACTTAGGCACAATTACCTCGTCACCTTTTTTTAGATATGCTTTACAGATTAATTCAAAAATTTGATCTGAACCTGATCCCAAAACAATTCTATTTTTATCTAGTTTAAATTTTTTTGATAAGGTTTCTCTTAAGAAAGTACCATTGGTATCGGGATATCTTGCAAAACTTTTTGATACTTTTATATATTCCTTTTTTGCTTTTGGACTAGGTCCAAGCGCAGACTCATTAGCTGATAATTTTATCTTAGCTAGTCTATTTTTAAATAAGCTCATTCCTACCACGTATTTTTCAGCTATTATGTTATTTGGTTTAGGTAATCTCATTTATTAATGTAATATCCAAATTGTTAGAGTTTTTCTAGAAGTCTTTATCTTATATAAAATTGACAAGTTTGTGATGATCTAGTAAATAGATATCGCGCTGATTTAACCATATTGCAAGCGCATAATAAATTTAGCTAAAAAGGGAGATGCCCAGTTTAGCTGGGCTTTTTTTTTGGATGAATAGAAAAACTGAAGATATAAATAAAATTATAGTAAAAAAACCACTCAAACTTGATTGTGGTAAAACAATAAATAATTTTCCACTAGCATACGAGACTTACGGAAAATTAAACGCAAATAAAGATAACGCTATTCTTGTATTTCATGCTTTGACGGGAGATCAATTTGTAACTGGTACTAACCCTATTACAAATAAAGAGGGTTGGTGGGTCACTGCTGTTGGTCCTGGCAAAGCTATTGATACAGATAAATATTTTGTGATTTGCGCAAATGTAATTGGTGGATGTATGGGTTCTCTTGGACCAAAAGATACAAATCCTGAAAATAACCAACCCTACGGTTTAGATTTTCCAGTTATCACCATTAGAGATATGGTAAAAGCACAAGAGTCTTTACTGGAACACCTCGGTATAAAAAAACTTTTATGTGCTACTGGCGGATCTATGGGTGGAATGCAGTTATTGCAGTTTTGCGCAACATTTCCTGATAAAGCTTTTTCGGCTATTCCAATAGCTTGTAGTTCAAGTCATAGTGCTCAGAATATTGCGCTAAACGAACTAGCACGCCAAGCAATTATGGCTGACCCTGTTTGGGATAATGGAAAATATGTCTCAAAAGATGTGCAACCTAAAAATGGCTTAGCAGTTGCAAGAATGGTTGGGCATATAAGTTATTTATCTGAAAAAGGTATGCAGGAAAAATTTGGAAGAAAATTACAAGAAAAAGCTGATTACGAATTTAGTTTTAACGCAGATTTTCAGGTAGAGAGTTATTTAAGACATCAAGGTTATGCTTTTGTAGAAAGATTTGATGCGAATTCAATTCTTTATATAACTAGAGCAATGGATTATTTTGATCTTTCCAAGCAATATAAAGATGGGTTAGTTGAAGCTTTTAAAAATCAAAATACGAAATTTCTAGTAATATCATTTTCTTCTGACTGGCTTTATACAACAAAAGAAAATAAGGATATAGTAATTGCATTAAATGCATCTGGCGCTGATGTTTCCTACTCAGAAATAGTAACAGATAAGGGACACGACTCCTTCTTATTAAAAGAACCAGAATTTTTAAAAACTCTTAAGGGTTTTATAGACTCAATGTACGAAAAGTTTAAAAATGAAAAAAGAATTTAAAGTAATAGCTGAATTGTTACCTAAGAACACAAGAGTATTGGATGTTGGTTGTGGAGATGGATCTCTAATGAATTTTCTTAGAGAGGAAAAAAAAATAGAGGTTCGTGGATTGGAACTTAATCAAGAAAATGTGCAACTGTGCATACGCAAAGGTTTGCCGGTCATACAAGGAAACGCTGAAACTGAACTTCATCAATTTCCCGATCAATCTTTTGACTATGTTGTGCTTAGTCAAACGTTACAAGCTTTTTATAACCCGGAAGAAGTTTTAAAAAATCTTCTGAGAATTGGTAAAGCAGTAATTGTTTCCATTCCAAATTTCGGATATTGGAAAGTAAGAATGAAGCTTTTATTTTTTGGTGAAATGCCAGTTACAAAAACATTGCCAAATACTTGGTATAATACTCCTAACTTACATATGTGCACTATTAAAGATTTATTTAAGTTTTGTGATGAAAAAAATATAAATATCAAAAAAGTAGTTGGAGTTAATGAAGATAAAACTTCGCCAATAAAAAAAAGCAATTTAGAATTAAAAAATCTCTTTTCAAAATTAGGGATTTTTTTAATAGGGTAAATGATTGTAAAAATTATTCCATGCTTAAGTGACAATTACAGTTATTTAATTCATGAAAAAGAAACAGGCACTGTTTCAATAGTAGATCCTTCTGAATTTAATGCCTGTGATAAAATAATTGATAAATATAAAAAGTTAGACTTTGTTTTAAATACTCATCATCATGCTGATCATGTTGGTGCTAACCTGGAACTAAAAAAAAAATATAACTCAAAGATTTTAGGCTTTAACTCAGATAAAAATCGTATTCCAGGAATAGATATATTGCTTAAGGAAAATCAAAAATATAAAATTGGCAATTTAGAATTTGAAGTAATTTTTATTCCAGGTCACACAAAGGGTCATATTGCTTTTTTCTTTAAAAAAGAAAAAATTGCTTTTACTGGAGACACATTATTTTCTTTAGGGTGTGGGAGGGTGTTTGAAGGTACTCATAAAGAAATGTTTAATTCTTTGAACAAAATAAAAAATCTTCCTCTTGATACAAAAATCTATTGTGGACATGAGTACACAAATTCAAATTTAATTTTCTGTTTAAAGCATGACCCAAAAAATTCTTATTTAATAGAAAAAAAAATTGACATCGAAAAAAAATTAAACTCTAACCAACCGACTATTCCGTCTACTATAGCCGAAGAAATTAAAACGAATATTTTCCTAAGGTTTGATGACCCTGTAATAAAGCAAGGCTTAGGCTTAAAAGATTCATCTGATGTTGAAGTTTTTTCAAAATTACGAGATTTAAAGGACTCTTTTTAGCTTCAATAATCTTGACTTGCTAGCACTGACAGATATATTGCGTGGAAATTAAAAAAAGAGATTTTATGTCATTTGCTATAATTGAAACTGGTGGAAAACAATACAAAGTTTCTGCGAGTAAAATATTAGAAATAGAAAAACTAAACGCTAAAGTCGGTCAAACCATTAAGTTTGATAATGTTTTGCTTTTAAATGATGACAAAACTACTGAGGTTGGTAGTCCTAAAGTTGATGGAGCTACAGTAGAAGCTAAGCTTTTAGACATCGTTAAAGATAGAACTGTATTAGTTTTTCATAAAAGAAGAAGAAAACATTCAAGAAAAAAGAATGGTCATAGACAACGTCATTCTAAAATACAAATAACAAAAATTCTAGCAAAAGGTGGCAAAGTTATAGATGAAGCTAAAATTATTGAAAAAAAGAAACCTGTTAAAGAAGAGAAAAAAGTTATAAAAAAGGAAGTAAAAAAATAGGAAATTGAATGGCAACTAAAAAAGCAGGTGGATCATCGAAAAACGGCCGAGATAGTAAAGGTAGACGTCTTGGAGTAAAAAAATACGGTGATCAAATTGTTATACCTGGAAACATTATAGTTAGACAAAGAGGAACAAAAATTCATCCTGGTGATAATGTTGGTATGGGTAAAGACCACTCAATTTTTTCTTTGATTAAAGGAAAAGTAAAATTCAAAAAATCTAAATTAAACAGAACTTTTGTTTCTGTAATCCCCAATTAAATCTATATAAATAACTAAAGTTATTTATATTGTAATAAGAATGAAATTTTTAGATCAAGCGAAGATTTATATTAAAGCTGGAAATGGAGGGTCAGGATCCGCAAGCTTTAGAAGAGAAAAGTTTGTGGAATATGGCGGACCAGATGGCGGCGATGGTGGAGACGGTGGATCTATAATTGTTCAATCAGATAGAAACCTTAATACATTAATTGATTTCAGGTATGCTCAACATTTTAAAGCTCAACATGGAAAATCTGGGAGTAAAAGAAATAAAACTGGAGCTAATGGGGAAAATTTGATTTTAAAAGTTCCTTTAGGGACCCAAGTATATGAAGAAGATAATAATACTTTAATTTATGACTTTACAAAAAATAAAGAAAAATATCTTGTGGCATCAGGCGGAAAAGGTGGACTTGGAAACGTAAGATTTAAAAGTTCGACGAATAGAGCACCAAGAAAAAAAACTAGTGGAAAATTAGGTGAAGAATTTTGGATATGGCTTCAATTAAAAGTAATTGCTGATATTGGAATTATTGGTAAGCCAAATGCTGGTAAATCTAGTTTGCTCGCAGCATTGACAAGAGCTAAGCCAAAAATAGCAAACTATCCTTTTACAACAATAAATCCAAATTTAGGAGTGTCTTACTACGGAGGGAAAGAAATTACTTTAGCTGATATTCCTGGTTTAGTAGAGGGTGCACATAAAGGTGTTGGTCTTGGAGATAAATTCTTAAGACATATAGAAAGGTGTAAAATTTTACTTCATTTAATAGATTTATCAGAAGACGATTTACTAAATTCTTATAAGAAAATTAAATCAGAGTTATCTAATTATGATAAAGATTTAATAAAAAAGAAAGAAATCATTATATTTAATAAATCAGATTTATTAGATGATAATAAGATAAATGAACAATTAAAAGAATTTAAAAAAAAAATTAAAACTAATTATGAAGTTATATCTGTTTATTCTAACAAAGACATTCAGAAAATAAAAAAATTATTAATTAAATATGCTAATTAAAAATGTAAATAAAATAGTTTTAAAACTTGGATCTGCGACCGTAGTTGACGGTAAAGGTATTTTCAAAAAAAAGTGGGTAGCTTCTCTTATTAAAGATATTAAAAAATACGGCAAGGGGAAAAACTTTGTAATTGTTTCATCAGGTGCAATTGCTCTTGGCCAAAAATATCTAAAGATCAAAAAAGGAAAAATTAAATTAGAAATGAGCCAAGCTATTGCTGCAGTTGGCCAAATTCATCTAGCAGGAGAATTTCAAAAAATATTTGATAAATATAAGATTAAAACTGGCCAAATTTTAATTAGTCCAGATGACACTGAGCAAAGAAGAAGAGCTATTAATGTAAGAAGAACATTTGATAATTTATTTAAACTTAAAGCTATCCCTGTAGTCAATGAAAATGACTCAACGGCAACTAGTGAAATAAAATATGGAGATAATGACAGACTGGCAGCAAGAGTGGCTCAAATTATTGGAGCAGATATGTTAATTTTGTTTTCTGATGTTGATGGACTATACGATAAGTCGAAAGGAAAAAAAATTGTAAGAGAAGTAACTTCAATTAATGAAAAAATAACATCTATGATAGATAACAAGAAAAACAAATTTGGTTCAGGAGGTATTGCTACAAAGTTAGATGCGGCTAAAATTTGTATGAATTCAGGAAGTCATATGTTTATTGCTAATGGTAAAGTAAATAATCCAATTTCAAATATGATTAAAAATAAAAAATATACACATTTCTTACCAAAAATTTCTACATTAGATGCTAAAAAAAAATGGATTATCGGCTCCGTTAACTTTAATGGAACTATTTATATTGATAACGGAGCAGCTAAAGCTTTATCAAATGGTAAAAGTTTACTCGCAGCTGGTATAACTAAAATTAATGGAAAATTCAAAAAAGGAGAAAATGTAATAATCTTAGATCAAAATAATAATCAGCTAGCTCGGGGGCTATCATCATTTAGCTCTGTAGAAATAGATAAAATTAAGGGCAAACAAAGTAAAGAGATAGAAACAATTCTTGGTTATCTAAGTAAAACAGAGGTCATTCATAAAGATGATATGGTATTATTATAAATGAATTATTTAGAAAAAGTTGGAAAAAATGCGAAAAAAGCCTTTGAGGATTTAAAAAATGTTAAACATAAAAAAATAAAAAAAATTTTAGAAAATTACAATCAATCTCTTTTTAAAAATACAAATAAGATAATCAAAGAAAATTTAAAAGACGTAAAAAATGTTAAAAGAAAACATTTAGTTGACAGACTTATTTTAAATAAAAAGAGAATAGAAGGTATTAGACACTCAATAAATGAAATAGCAAAGTTTAAAGATCCTGTTGGAAGAGTTTTAGAAACATGGCGCAGACCAAATAATTTAACTATTAAAAAAGTTACAACTCCGATTGGGGTTATAGGCGTAATATATGAAAGCAGACCTAATGTAACTGCTGATGTAGCAGCATTATGTTTAAAATCAGGAAACTGTTCTATTTTAAGAGGTGGATCTGAAGCTTTTTATTCAAATAGATTATTAGCTAACTTGTTCAGAGAAAATTTACGAAAAAATAATATTAATCAAAACTGTGTTCAGTTTATTGAAAAAAAAAATAGAAAAATAGTAGATCAACTATTATCAAAAATGAGTGCATACATTGATGTAATTGTACCAAGAGGAGGGAAAGGACTAGTAGCAAAAGTACAAAAATTTTCTAACGTTCATGTAATTGGTCATCTTGAAGGATTGTGCCATATTTATGTTGATAAAACTGCAAATATTAAAATGGCGAAGGATTTAATTATTAATGCAAAAATGAGAAGGACAAGTATTTGTGGTGCGGTTGAAACTCTTCTGATCGAAGAAAAAGCTTTAGGCTCACATGCTAAGGAAATCATTAACACTCTTTTAGACTCAGGTTGCGAAGTTAGAGCTGATAAAAAAATTAACAAAATTTTTAAAGGTAAATTAAAAAAAACTACTGAGAGAGATTGGAAAACAGAATATCTTGATGCAATTATTTCAGTTAAAACAGTTAAAAACGTCAAAAGTGCTGTCGAACATATTTTAAAATATGGCACAATGCACACTGATAGTATTATTTCTAATAGCAAAAAAAACTCCAAAATTTTTTTAAATGGAGTTAATAGCTCAATAGCTATGCATAATGTTTCAACTCAATTTGCAGATGGTGGTGAATTCGGTTTTGGTGGAGAAATTGGTATCTCTACTAACAAACTTCCACCTAGAGGTCCTGTAGGAATTAATCAATTAACTTCATATAAGTATCTTGTATCTGGAAAAGGAATTATTAGACCATAATTAATGGTGAATATCCAAAAAAAATATATCGGAATATTGGGAGGTAGTTTTGATCCTGCACATAAAGGACACTTGAGCATATCAAAAATTGCTATTAAAAAATTTAAATTAAAAAAAATTTATTGGATTATAACCAAAAAAAACCCCTTTAAGAATGAAACCTTTTATACTTTAGATGAAAGAATTAAGTATGCAAAAAAAATTTCTAGAACACAAAAAAAAATTCAAATAATGCATCTAGAAAATATCATCAAGTCCCCCAGAACTATTGATATGATTAATTACTTTATAAGAAAAAAAAATATAAAGAATATATATTTTATAATTGGTTCTGATAATTTAATCAGATTTCACAAGTGGAAAAGCTGGAAAAAAGTTGTAAAATTAGTGAAATTAATTGTTTTTTCTAGGAGGGGATATGATAGAAAAGGAATGAAATCAATTGTGGTTAAAAATTTTAAAAATAAAATCATATTCATCAAAAACAAACATTTTACAATTTCATCTACACAGTTAAAAAACCAAACAAGATTAAATAATTAATGGAAGTTGCTGAAATTAAAAAAAATATCGAAAAAATATTAGACGATAATAAAGCTCAAACCATCACTTCAATAAATCTTAAGAATAAGTCCTATATAGCCGATTACATGATAATTGCCTCAGGCACATCTTCAAAACATCTTCAATCACTTTCTGAAATTCTTGTTAATGAACTTAAAAAAAAAGGAATTGAAAATTGTAGAATAGAGGGAAAAGATAGTAATGATTGGAAATTAGTAGATGCCCATGATGTAATAGTTCACATTTTTAATCCTGAAAAAAGAGAGTTTTACGACCTTGAAAAAATGTGGTCTGAGGAAATACCTAAAGAGAGAGCCACATTATGAGAAAATTTTTATTTTTTTTAATATTTATATTTAATTTAAACACAACTGCATTCTCCAAAAATGATCTTTATGAAAAAATTGATTTGTTTGGTGAAGTCCTTGAAAATATTAAAAAAGATTATGTAGATGAAGTAGATCAAACTAAAATGATGGACTCAGCAATTAATGGTGTTTTGCAGTCTTTAGATCCTTATTCTGCCTACATGTCTCCTGAGCTTTTTAAAGAAATGCAAACTGATACAAAAGGTGAGTTTGGTGGTCTTGGAATAGAAATTGGAATGGAAGCTGGAGTAGTAAAAGTTATTTCACCTATTGACGATACACCGGCTGCTGAGGCCGGAATTAAAGCTGGTGATTACATTGTAAAAATTGGTGAAGATCAAGTTCAAGGTAAAACTTTAATGGAAGCTGTAAAATTAATGCGAGGACCAGTTGGAACTTCGATTAATCTTACGATTAGAAGAAAAAATGTAAAAAAACCTTTAGAATTTAAAATAACTAGAAAAATAATAGAAGTTAGATCTGTTAATTCTGAAATTATAAGTAAAGAAAAAAATATTGGATATATAAGATTAAAATCTTTTAATGAAAATAGCGATAAACAATTCTTAAAATCGATTAAAAATTTTGAGAAAAATAAAAAAATTAAGGGTTATATTCTCGATTTAAGGAATAATCCTGGAGGACTTCTTACACAAGCAATTAACATAACTGATTTTTTCTTGGATGATGGTGAAATAGTTTCAACAAAAGGTAGAAATGTTTCTGAAACAAGAAAATTTTTTGCAAGAAAAGGTGATGAAGTTAAGGGAAAACCAATTATTGTACTTATAAACAATGGGTCAGCATCTGCGGCTGAAATATTCGCTGGTGCGTTAAAAGATCATAAGAGAGCAATAATTTTAGGTGAAAGCTCTTACGGCAAAGGATCGGTTCAATCTATAATACCATTAAAAAATGGTGGAGGTATTAGATTAACAATTTCAAAATACTATCTTCCATCTGGTAAATCTATTTCTGAAGTTGGTGTCATACCTGACATTTTGGTAGAAGAGATTGGTGATGATTTTAAAATTAAATCAGAAAAAGATAACCAATTAAATTACGCTATTAAACTTTTCAATTCTTAAGATGAAAGAACAAAAACTCCCATTAAGGACAGGAGTTGGCATAATAGTTTTAAATAAAAAAAATAAAATTTTTGTAGGTAAAAGAAAAGATAATCCTGGAGATAAATGGCAAATGCCACAAGGTGGTGTAGATGAGGGAGAAGACTATATCACTGCAATGAAGAGAGAATTGTTGGAAGAAACTAGTATTCAAAATATTGAAATTATCAAAGAAATTGACAAAATTTATCAATATGAATTACCTGAAAATTTAGTTGGTATAATTTGGAAAGGTAAATACAGAGGACAAAAACAAAAATGGTTTATCACAAGATTCTTAGGAGAGGAAGAAGAGATAAATTTAAATACAAAACACGCTGAATTTATAGATTGGAAATGGATAGAACCTAAATTGTTACCTGAAGTAATAGTTAATTTTAAAAAAGATTTATATCTTAATCTTCTGAAAGAGATTAACCTGGTTATTGGCTAATTTCTTTTAGAGTTTCTAATTTGTAAGACGCTATGTATCTTTCTTTATCAGTAGACTGATTATTTAAGTTTACCTCTGCTTTTTGGAGAAGTTCGTTGATTTTACTTTTATCTAGATTAACTAGATCGATAGCAGTTGAAGTTAAAATTAATAAGTTATTATTTGAAAACTCAACTGTTCCCTCTTCTACATAATATCTTTTTTCACCTTCAGCCTTTATTGTAATAATCCCGGGTCTCAAAAATGTGATTAGAGGGATATGATTATTTAAAATTCCCATCTGGCCTTCAAAAGAAGGAATTATTACTTCATTCGTTTCTTGCTTTAAAATTGTTTGATCTGGACTTATTATTTCAACTGTAAACTTATCTGGCATTATTTACTGTCTTTAGATAATTTTTCTGCTTTCTCAATTACTTCTTCTATACCACCCACCATATAAAATGCAGCTTCAGGCAAATGATCATATTCTCCCTTACATATGGCATCAAAACCTTTTATCGTATCATTTAGGTCTACTAGTTTTCCAGGAGAACCTGTAAATACTTCAGCAACGAAAAATGGTTGGGATAGAAATCTTTGTATTTTTCTAGCTCTAGCAACAGTTAATTTATCCTCCTCGGAGAGTTCGTCCATTCCTAGAATAGCAATAATATCTTGAAGTGATTTATACGCTTGTAAAATTTTTTGCACATCTCTAGCTACTCTATAGTGCTCTTCTCCAACCACTCTTGGATCTAAAATTCTTGAGGTTGAGTCTAACGGATCCACAGCAGGATAAATTCCTATTTCTGCAATTTGTCTTGATAATACTGTTGTTGCATCTAAGTGTGAGAAAGATGTAGCGGGCGCTGGATCTGTCAAGTCATCGGCAGGAACATAAATCGCCTGAACAGAGGTAATAGAACCTTTGTCTGTAGAAGTAATTCTTTCCTGCAAATTACCCATATCTGTAGCAAGTGTTGGTTGATATCCAACGGCTGAAGGAATTCTTCCTAATAGAGCTGATACTTCCGAACCGGCTTGAGTGAATCTAAATATATTGTCCACGAAGAATAAAACGTCCTGACCTTCTTTATCTCTAAAATATTCTGCAACTGTCAAACCGGTTAATGCAACTCTTGCTCTTGCTCCTGGGGGTTCATTCATCTGTCCATAAACAAGTGCTGCTTTTGATCCTTTTCCATCAGTTTTTATTACTCCTGACTCAATCATTTCATGATACAAATCATTTCCCTCTCTAGTTCTTTCGCCGACACCTGCAAAAACAGAAAATCCTCCGTGTGCTTTTGCAATATTATTAATTAATTCCATGATCGTTACTGTTTTTCCACCCTTCGCATATGGTGCTAAAAGATCGATAACTTTTATGCCTGTAACTAATTGTTCAGTTTCGGTTGCTTGATCAGTAAATTTTGGAGCTGCTCTGTGTATTGGCCATTTTTCTTTTGTCTTAACTTCACCTTTTTCATCTATAGACTCACCAACAACATTAATAATTCTTCCTAGTGTTTCAGGACCAACCGGTACGCTTATCGGCGCTTCGGTATTTATGACTTCATCACCTCTTTTAAGACCTTCTGTTGCGTCCATCGCGATTGTTCTAACATCGTTTTCTCCTAAGTGCTGAGCAACTTCTAAGATCAGTTTATTTCCTGAATTGTTTACTTCCAAGGCTGTATAAATTTCCGGTAAGTCAGACTCAAAATTTACGTCAACTACTGCACCAATTATTTGTGTTATTTTTCCTTTTTTGCTCATAATTATAAACTTTCTGCCCCTGATATAATTTCTATTAATTCTTTCGTAATAGAGGCTTGTCTGCTTCTGTTATAATCGATTGTAAGTTTATCGACTAAATCTCCAGCATTTCTCGTTGCGTTATCCATCGCCGTCATTCTTGATCCTTGTTCACTTGCCGCATTTTCAAGCAGAGCTTTGAAAACTTGAGTTGAAATATTTTTTGGCAATAAGTCTTCTAAAATTTCATCTTCTTCTGGTTCAAATTCATATGTAAAGTTTTTGTCATTAATTTCTTTTAAATTTTTTGTCTCTGCTGGAATTATTTGTTGAGCTTGCGGTATCTGTGTAATTACATTTTTAAAATTATTGTAAAATATAATACATTTATCAAATTTATTTTGATTGAATAAGGATATTATTTCTTTTCCTACCTCATCCGCTTCATTGAAACTTATATTTTTTTTATCTTTAAAACTGAATCTTTTAATAACATATTTACCGTATTCCCTTTTAATTTGATCATATCCTTTCGATCCAACAGTAATAATATTAAGTTCCTTTCCTTCGCCTAAAATTTCTTTAAAATTAGTCTTGGCTAATTTACAAATATTTGAATTAAATCCTCCACAAAGTCCTCTATCAGCGGTTAAAACTACACACAAATACTTTTTATCTTCTCCTGTTCCTACAAGCAGTTTTGGTGCATTTTGAGGATCATTAATGGATTTGGTTAAATTCAATATTATATTTTGCATTTTTTGACTGTAAGGTCTGCCTTTCTCTGCACTTTCTTGAGCTTTCCTAAGTTTTGCTGCAGCAACCATCTTCATTGCCTTAGTAATTTTTTGAGTAGATTTCACACTTTTAATTCTTTTTTTTAGATCGTCTAAACTAAGCATTATTTTTTCTTATATTCCTCTATTACTTGTTTTAATTGATTTTCTGTATCTTCATCTAATTTCCCTGAGGATTGAATATCTTCAATAATTTCTGGTTTTTCATTTTTGACTTTTTCGATTATATCTTTCTCAAATCCTTTAATTTTTCCTAAATCAACATCATCCAAATATCCTTTTACTCCAGCAAAAACTGAAATTACTTGTTCTGCGACAGTCATTGGAGAGTATTGGTCTTGTTTTAATAATTCTGTTAATTTTGCTCCTCGATTTAATAGTTGTTGAGTAGAAGCATCTAAGTCTGATCCAAATTGAGCGAAGGCTGCCATTTCTCTGTATTGAGCAAGTTCTAACTTAATTGAGCCAGCTACTTTTTTCATGGCTTTTGTTTGTGCTGCAGACCCTACTCGCGATACGGATAAACCAACGTTAACAGCAGGTCTTATTCCTTGGTTAAATAATTCAGTTTCTAAAAATATTTGTCCATCGGTAATAGAAATTACATTTGTTGGAATATAAGCAGAAACATCACCTGCTTGTGTCTCAATAATTGGTAATGCAGTTAATGATCCGCCTCCATTAGCGTCACTTAATTTTGCAGATCTTTCTAGAAGTCTACTGTGAAGATAAAAAACATCACCAGGGTAAGCTTCTCTTCCTGGAGGTCGTCTAAGTAAAAGTGACATTTGTCTATATGCTACTGCCTGTTTTGACAAGTCGTCGTAAACTATTAACGCATGCATTCCGTTATCTCTAAAATATTCACCTATTGTGCAGCCAGTATAAGGAGCTAAAAACTGAAGTGGTGCAGAGTCTGATGCTGTTGCAGCAACTATTGTTGTATATTTAAGTGCACCTGCTTCTTCTAAAGTTTTCGTTATTTGAGCTACAGTTGAACGTTTTTGTCCAATCGCTACATAAACACAATAAAGTTTTTTCTTTTCATCAGAGGACTCATTTATTTTTTTTTGATTGATTATTGCATCAATTGCAACTGCTGTTTTACCTGTTTGTCTATCACCGATAATTAATTCCCTTTGGCCTCTTCCTACAGGTATAAGTGAGTCAATAGATTTTAAACCTGTCTGCATTGGTTCACTAACAGATTGTCTAGGAATTATTCCTGGTGCTTTTACTTCAACTCTTTTTCTATCTTTAGAAGAGATAGCTCCTTTTCCATCTATTGGATTTCCTAAACCATCAACCACTCTTCCTAATAATTCTTTTCCAACCGGAACATCCACAATTGCGTTAGTTCTTTTTATTGTATCGCCTTCTTTAATTTTTCTATCATCTCCAAAAATTACAACTCCAACATTGTCATTTTCTAGATTTAATGCCATACCTTTGGAACCATCTTCAAACTCAACCATTTCTCCAGCCTGGACATTGTCCAAACCGTAAACTCGTGCGATTCCATCACCAACTGATAAAACTTTTCCAATTTCTGAAACTTCAGCTTTTTCACCAAAATTTTTAATTTGATCTTTAAGTAATTTAGTAACTTCTGAAGGATTTATAGACATATTAATTTTCTAACATTTCTTGTTTGTATTTATTTAATTTATTTTTAATCGAAGTATCGATCATAAAGCTTCCAAGTTGAAGTTTTAATCCTCCGATTAGTTCTTTATCAACCTTGTAGTTAAATTTTATAGTAGAGCTTAATGAAGAAGATAGTTCTTTACTTATATTCTCAAGTTCAGTTTCTGATAATTCTTTTGAAGATATTAACGAAGCTTTAACTTCACCTCTTTTTTTTGCACATAATTTTAAAAAACTATCAATAATTTTTTCAACAAAAAATATTCTTCTTTTTTCTATTAATAAAAACATAAAGTTTTTTAAATTTTTTGAAAGGTCTAATTTTTCAGCTAATAGTTTTAATGCATTATTTTGATTAACTTTACTTTGAGTTGGATTATGTATGAAATTTTTTATTTCAAGACTATTGTTCAATAAAGAGGCAAAGTTCTTTATGTCATTTTCTGTTTTCTCTAATTCACTAGCTTCTTGCGCTACTTCAAAAAGCGCACGGGAGTATCTCTCTGAAGTTTCTGTTGAGAAAGATTTATTTGTACTCATTTTTTATTGAAATTAATGTGAAATAATGAGCGTGTCGTATCATAAGAGTTTACCTTGATCAAGTTGCCAATTTAAAAATTATCCAAAGTTAACGGGATCGACATCAACCGTAAGTTTAATTTTACTTGAGATTTTCAATGAATTTAGAAGGTTGGAAATCATTTTTTGCTTCAAGCTTTTCTCACTAAACCTAATTAATAATCTTGATCTAAATTTTTTTTTTATCTTTAGTAAAGGTGAGTCCACAGGGCCCATGATTTCTAAACCATTAATCATACTAATACGTTTTTTTATTTCTCTAGCTCCTTTAATACTTAAAGATTGATTATTTGATGATATAATTATTGCAATAAGTCTACAAAAAGGAGGTAGGGAATTTTCTTTTCTTGTAATAAGTTCTTTTTTTAAAATTTCATCAGGATTGTTTTTTATCAACTCATTTAAAGTAATATTCTCTGGAGATAATGTTTGGTAAACAATTAAAGACTCAGAGCTAAATCTACCAGCTCTTCCACTTAATTGATTATACAATTGAATATTTTTTTCAGTGGTCCTTAGGTCATAACCTCTTCCTGAAAAATCTGCATCAATTACAACTATACAATTTAACTTAGGAAAATTGAAACCTTTTGAAATCATCTGAGTTCCAACTAAAATATCCACCTGATTATTTCTGATTCTATTAAATAAGGAATTTGTGTGATCTTTTTTTTTCATATAATCACTTGAAAAAATTTCTATTTTTCTAGTAGGAAATAATTTACTTACTTCCTCATAAATTTTTTCAACACCTGGTCCATACATTATAAAATTACAATTTTTTTCATCTTTACATTTATTAGATATTTTTTTTTCAGAAGAACAATGATGACAAACAGCTTTATTTTTTATTTTGTGAAATGTTAAATACATCGAGCAATTATTACAGATTTGCTTATATCCACAGTTTTTACAAATTAAATATGGAGCATAACCTCTTCGATTTAAAAAGAATAAAACCTGCTCATTTTTCTCAAGAAATTTTTTGACAATTTTAATACTCTCATCAGAAATTAAACTATTCTTTATTTTTTTTAAATTTAAATTTACAATTTTCGTTTTTGGTAAAGGATAGTCGGCATATCTTTTGTTGATTTTAAAATGTCGAAATTTTTTATTTTGAATATTATTAAAAGTTTCTAGCGATGGTATAGAACTAACTAAATGAATGGGTATTTTCTCAAAAGAGGCTCTGGCTATTGCCATATCTCTCGCGTGGTATATTACACCTTCATCTTGCTTGTAAGAAGTGTCATGTTCTTCATCAACTATTATAACTCCAAGTTTTTTAAAAGGTAAAAGCAAAGAGGATCTCGCTCCAATTACTAATTTAATATTATTATTAATTACACCATTCCAAATAATTCTTTTATTTTTTGGCGTTATTTTCGAATGCCAAATTGCAGGTTCGAAACCAAAAAAGTCATAGAACCTTGTCTTAAATTCATTAGTTAAAAAGATTTCAGGAAGCAAAACTAAAGCTTGCTTATTTTCAGCAATAATTTTTTTTATTCTCTCAAAATATACAAGTGTTTTGCCTGAACCAGTTGTTCCTTGAAGGACAGAAACATCAAATCTATTATTTTTTGAATTTAAAAATTTTAAAGCATTATTTTGTTCTTGATTTAAATCAAATTTTTTTGCTTTAATAATTCTTAGGTCAAAATTTTTATCATTTTTTATAAATAAATTTTTATTTCCTCCAATAACCATTTTAAGAACAAGCCCTAAGGGTGTTACGTTGTACATCGCAAACCATTTAATGAAATTAATGAAATTTTTATTTAAAGAAATTTTGCCTATTTTTTTATGAATATTTTTAATTTTTATGTCTTTTGGAGTTAAACTTTTGTCTGGCCACACAACACCAATCACCTTTTCCTTTCCAAAAGGGATTTCAACAATATCACCAGGGGTCAATTTTTCTTTTTTTGTTTTGTATGTGAATGAAAAATTGAATATTTTAGGCAGCAGTACTTGCGCTTTCATATTTTAATAGTAGTTGAATTTTTCTTTTTTAAAAATGAATTGGTCTTTTATCAACAGCTAAAGCTGCTTCTTTAATTGCTTCTGTATGTGTAGGATGAGCGTGACACGTTCTAGCAATATCTTCTGAACTTGCTCCAAATTCCATCGCTAAAGCCATCTCTGCAATCATATCTCCACAGTGAGGCCCAATGATGTGGACGCCTAGAACTTTGTCAGTTTTACTATCAGCGAGTATTTTTACAAAGCCTTCAGTTTCATTGTTTACTTTGGCTCTAGAGTTAGCGAGAAATGGAAATTTGCCAATCTTATAAGATTTGTTTTCCTCTTTTAATTGTTCTTCTGTTTTTCCAACAGTAGCAACTTCTGGCGATGTATATATCACACCTGGTATTACATCGTAATTAACATGACCTGCTTGACCTGCTAAAATTTCTGCAACAGCGATGCCTTCTTCCTCTGCTTTATGTGCTAACATTGGTCCTTTGATAACATCACCTATAGCGTAAATATTATGCACTGAAGTTTGTAATTTATCATTAACTTCTATTCTTCCTTTATTGTCTTTTTTAATTCCAACTTTTGAAAGATTTAATCCTTCAGTATATGGTTTTCTTCCTACTGATACCAAAACTTTATCTACTTCTAATTTCTCTTTTTTTGAACTCTTAACATTTGTATATGAGATGGATACTGAGCCCCTTTGATCTTTTACTGACTCGACTTTTGAACCCATCTTAAACTTGATTCCTTGTTTTGTTAAAATTTTTTGAAATTCATTTGAAACTTCTCTATCCATTCCAGGAGTTATGTAGTCTAAATACTCTATAACTGTAACTTCAGAGCCTAATCTTGACCAGACAGATCCCATTTCCAAGCCAATATAACCTCCCCCGATAACTGCAAGTTTCTTAGGGACTTTGTCAAAAGATAGGGCACCAGTAGAAGATACAATATTTTTTTCATCTATTTCTATTCCAGGTAATGAGGATACAGTTGATCCAGTGGCTATAACAATATTTTTAGATTTTACGTTAGTTCTTTTGTTATTATCTTCATAAACTACAATATCGTTTTTAGAAAAAAGAACACCTTTGCCTTTAAAATATGTAACCTTGTTTTTTTTAAATAAAAACTCTACTCCTTTAGTTAATACTTGAATAGATTTGTTCTTATTAGACATCATTTTTTCAATGTTAAGTTTAATTCCGCCAATTTCTATACCTTGTTTATTAAAGTCTTTTTTTGCTTTATGAAAATTTTCAGACAAATTTAATAAGCTTTTAGATGGTATGCATCCAACATTTAAACATGTGCCACCTAAGGCCCCTCTTGATTCTATACAAGCTGTATTTAACCCTAGCTGTGCAGCTCTTATTGCACAGACATAACCACCTGGACCACCGCCAATAACAACTAAATCAAAATTACTTTCCATAATTATATGTTAAGAAAAAGTCTTTGAGGTTTTTCTAGACACTCTTTTACTATTTTTAAAAACGAAACTGCTTCTTTTCCATCAATAATTCTATGATCATAAGATAATGCCAAATACATCACTGGCCTAGGTTCAACATTTCCATCAACTACAACAGGTCTTTGTAAAATATTATGCATTCCAAGAACTGCTGATTGAGGTGGATTTAAAATTGGAGTGGATAACATAGAACCATATATTCCTCCATTAGTGATAGTAAAAGTTCCACCTTGTAAGTCTTCGATAGTAATTTTTCCATCTCTTGCTTTTTGACTAAGATCACCAATATTTTTTTCAATATCTGCAAAAGACATTTCATCAGTCTCTCTTAAAACAGGAACCACTAAGCCTTTGTCAGTTCCAACGGCTATACTTATATTATAATAATTTTTGTAAACTATTTCATTACCTTGTATTTCAGCATTGATCGAAGGATAATTTTTTAAACCAATTACGCACGCTTTTACAAAAAAAGACATGAAACCTAGTTTTACTCCGTATTTATTTGAAAATTCATCTTTATATCGACTTCTCATCGAAATGACTTCACTCATATCTACTTCATTAAATGTAGTTAGCATTGCTGCATTTTCTTGAGCTTCTTTTAATCTTTTTGCAATTGTTTGTCTCAACCTTGTCATTTTAATTCTCTCTTCAGGACCGTGTTTAATTTTTCTTTCTGATGGAGAAGGTTTGGAACCCATTAAACTCATAATATCTTCTTTTAAAATTGTTCCATTTTTTCCTGTACCTTGAATTTTAGATAAATCTATATTTGATTCTACTGCCATTTTTCTTGCAGAGGGAGCTATTCTTGCTTCTTGTGGTTTTTGAGAAATATTTTTACTAACTGAAACCTCCTCATGTACTTGATCGAGTATCAAAGGTTCTTCTTCCTTGGTAGCTTGTGTTACTTCAATATTTTTAACTGGCGCTGGTTTTTTTATTGGAGGTGTTTTTTTTATTTCCTCTAAAATTGGTTTGACCTCTTTTTTAATTTCTTTTTCTTTTTCTTTTTTAGGAGGAGGACTATATTTTTTTACCTCTTTTACCGCTGTTTGAGCACTTGTGCCTCCGTTAATTGTTCCAAGAAGAGATCCAACATTGACTGTTTCACCCTCTTTTACTGCAATATTACTTAACACTCCATTGCTTGGTGCTGGCACTTCAACATTCACTTTATCTGTTTCAAGTTCAACAATGGGTTCGTCAGCTACAACTTTCTCTCCTTGATTTTTTAGCCATTTCGATACTGTTGCCTCTGTGACTGATTCACCAAGAGTGGGAACTGTTATTTTTTCTGCCATTAGTCTTTTAATATCTTTTCTAATATTTCTTTTTGTTGTGCAAGATGTTTATTGAGGTTTCCTGTCGCTGTAGAAGAAGAAGCGTTTCTGCCTACATATTTTACTGATTTATCACCAAGATTAATCATTTCCAAAGTTCTATCTATATAATTTCTTACAGTATTCCAGGCACCCATATTTTTTGGTTCTTCCTGGCACCAAATAAATTCTGATTTATTGTATCTTTTTAAGATGTTGGCTAAAGTTTTAGCAGGAAAAGGATACAACTGCTCTATTCTAACAAAAGTAACTCTATCATTTTTCATTTTTTCTCTTGCTTCAAGTAAATCATAATAAATTTTTCCAGAGCACATCACAACTTTTTCAATTTTTTCATCTCTTTTTTTAAGCTCTAATAAATTATTTACCTTTGAATAAGCATCGTCTTCTAAAACTCTATGGAACGTACTTTTTTTAGAGAAATCTGATAAATTTGATATACATCTTTTGTGTCTCAATAAAGATTTTGGTGTCATTACTATTAGAGGTTTTCTAAATTCTCTGTGCATTTGACGTCTTAAAACATGAAAATAGTTTGCTGGTGTAGTACAATTTACAACTTGCATATTTTCACCGGCACACAACTGTAAGAATCTTTCTAACCTTGCAGAAGAATGCTCGGGTCCTTGTCCTTCATAACCATGTGGAAGGAGCATTACTAAACCACTAGCTCTTCCCCATTTCGACTCACCTGAAGAGATAAATTGATCTATAATTATCTGAGCTCCATTAGCAAAGTCTCCAAATTGTGCTTCCCATAAAACTAGGGTTTCAGGTTCAGAAAGCGAGTATCCAAACTCAAAACCTAATACTGCAAATTCTGAAAGCAAACTATCTATTACTTCAAAATTCTTTTGTCCAACTTTAATGTTGTTCAATGGTATGTATCTTTGATGATTATCTTGATTTCTTAGAAAAGCATGTCTTTGACTAAAAGTTCCTCTTCCTGAGTCCTGCCCTGATAGTCTTACTGAAAAGCCCTCGGCTAGTAGTGTTCCAAATGCAAGACTTTCGGCTGTAGCCCAATCTATACTACTCTCTCTCTCTATTGATTGATTTCTTAAATCAAATATTTTTTTTAAAGTTTTGTGAACAGAAAAACCGGCAGGAATTGTAGAAATTTTTTTTCCAACAGCTTTTAATAATTTGCTTTCAACGCCACTTGCTCCTCTTTTATCTTTACCTAAACCTGGCTTAAATCTTGACCATACACCATCAAACCATTTTAAATCAGATTTATAGCTTTTAGATTTTTCAAACTCGTTTTCTAACCATTTTTTAAAATTAGTTTTATTTTTTTGTAATTCGTTATCCGAGGTAAGTCCTTCTTTACTTAGTTTTTGACCATATAAAGTAAGTGTAGATGGATGTGACTTAATTTTTTTATACATTAACGGTTGTGTAAATGACGGTTCGTCTCCTTCATTATGTCCAAATCTTCTATAACAAACCATGTCTATCACAACATCTCTTTTAAATTTTTGCCTGTACTCTGTTGCTACCTTAGCGCAGTGAACCACTGCTTCTGGATCATCTCCATTGACATGAAAAATTGGAGCTTGAGCGATTTTTGCGACATCAGATGGGTATGGCGAAGATCTTGCAAATCGTGGAGCTGTTGTAAATCCAATCTGATTATTTACAATGATATGGATTGTTCCTCCAATATTGTGGCCTGGTAATCCAGACATTGCAAAACATTCAGCAACAATACCTTGTCCTGCAAACGCAGCATCACCATGCATTAAAACGGGAATAACTTTTTTTCTTTCCTTATCTTTATGGAAAAATTGTTTTGCTCTAACTTGACCAAGCACTACTGGATTAACAGCTTCCAAGTGAGATGGATTATCTGTTAAGCTGATATGAACAATATTTCCATCAAAGTCTCGGTTTGAGGAGGCGCCTAAATGATACTTTACATCTCCTTCAAAGTCTTTTTTAGAAGAAACCGTTTTTCCAAAAAATTCACTAAATATAGCTCTATAAGATTTTCCCATAACATTTGCCAATACATTTAATCTTCCTCTGTGAGGCATTCCAATTTTAATTTCTTTTGCTCCAAGATTTCCCCCTCTTTTAATTATTTGCTCTAGCGCAGGTATAAGAGCTTCACCTCCATCTAATCCGAATCTTTTTGTACCAACAAATTTAACATGCAAATATTTTTCAAATCCCTCAGCCTGAATAATTTTATTTAAAATTGCTTTTTTTCCATTTTCTGTAAAGGTAATATCTTTTTCTGGTCCTTCTATTCTATCTCTTATCCATGCTTTTTCATCCGGATCTCCCATATGCATAAATTCATATCCAATCGTCGAGCAATAAGTTCTTTTTAAAATATCCAAAATTTGATTTAAGTTGGCATACTGAAGTCCTAAAACACCGTCTAAAAAAATTTTTCTTTTGTAATCACTTTTTGTAAAACCATATGACTCTGGTTTAAGTTCAGGATGTTCTTCTTTTTTTTGTATTGAGAGTGGGTCTAAATTTGCGATTAGATGACCTCTAATTCTATAGGCTCTAATTAACATAATTGCTCGAACAGAGTCTTTTGATGCCTGTTTAGCAGATTTTGAATCTGTGTTGATGTTTTCTTTTACTAATTCTTTTTTATCTTCTATGACTTCTTCAAGTTTTTTAAACTTTTTTTCTGGTGACCAGGTTGGTCCTCTTAGATCATTGAAAACAAGTTTCTCATCATCACTTAGCCCATCAAAAAAAATTTTCCAGCTTTCAGGTAATGATTTTGGATCAGAAATATAATCAGCATAAAACTCATTAATAAATTCTGAGTTCATTCCTGCAAGAAATGAAGTTTTTTTATAAATTGTATTGTCGTTTGAAGAAGACATTAAAATTTATTGTAACATAAACTATAAAAAATCAACCATTAAGTTTTTGGTGTAGTGTTTTTCCAATATCGGCGGGTGATTTAGAAATTGTAATACCAGCTGATTTCATTGTTTCAATTTTATCTTCTGCTCCTCCTTTGCCTCCAGAAATAATTGCACCAGCATGTCCCATTCTTCTTCCAGGTGGTGCTGTTAAACCAGCAATAAAACCAACCATTGGCTTTTTAATTTTTTCTCTTTTAAGAAAATCTGCTGCTTCTTCCTCTGCAGATCCTCCTATTTCTCCTATCATAACTATTGATTTAGTCTCATCATCTTTTAAAAAAAGTTCTAAGCAGTCTATAAAGTTTGTTCCGTTAATTGGATCACCACCAATACCTATACAAGTTGACTGACCCATTCCGTTCGCCGAAGTTTGCGCTACAGCTTCATAAGTAAGAGTACCTGACCTTGAGACAATACCTACTGTCCCTTTTTTGTGGATGTTGCCAGGCATTATTCCAATTTTACATTCATCAGGAGTTATTATTCCCGGACAATTAGGTCCGATTAGTCTTGATGAGCTTTTGTTTAAAACTTGTTTTACTTTAAGCATATCTAAGACCGGAATGCCCTCAGTGATGCATACAATTAATTCTATTTTTGCTTCTATCGCTTCTATTATTGCAGCACCAGCAAATTTTGGCGGAACATATATCATCGTAGCATCAGCAGATGTTTTATCTTTTGCTTCTTGAACTGTATCAAAGACCGGTAAACCAAGGTGTTCTTGTCCCCCTTTTTTTGGTGTTACTCCTCCAACTAGCTTTGTTCCGTAATTTAAAGCTTGTTCAGAATGAAATGTTCCATGGGTTCCTGTAAATCCTTGGCAAATAACTTTTGTGTTTTTATCGATTAAAACCGGCATTCTATTTTATAGCCCCTACTATTTTTTTAGCCGCATCATTTAAATCTGAGGCTGATAAAATTTTCAAGTTTGATTTATCTAGTATTTCTTTTCCCTCTTTAAAGTTAGTTCCAGCTAACCTTACAACAAGAGGCACAGAAAGATTTATTTCTTTTGCAGCATCAACGACTCCTTGTGCAAGTATATCGCATCGCATGATGCCTCCAAAAATATTTATTAATATTCCTTTAACATTTTTGTCAGAAAGAATTAGTTTAAAGGCTGCTGATACTTTTTCTTTTGAAGCACCGCCTCCAACATCTAAAAAATTAGCTGGTTCCTCCCCGTAGAGCTTAATTATGTCCATTGTAGCCATAGCTAATCCTGCTCCATTAACCATACAACCTATCGATCCATTTAATTTAATATAAGCTAAGTCATATTTGCTTGCTTCAATTTCAGCAGGATCTTCTTCATTAAGATCTCTAAGTTTTAAAATTTCAGGATGTCTAAAAATAGCGTTGTCATCAAAATTCATTTTTGCATCTAAGCAAATTATTTTTTTTGATTTGGTTATTATCAAAGGATTTATTTCAATAAGACTTGCATCTTTTGAAACGATTATTTGGTAAAGTGATTTTACTAAATTTGACGCAATTTTTTTTTGCTCGTTATTAAATTTAAAAATTGAAATTATTTTATCTATTTCTTTTTCCTCAGGACCATCTTTTTTTAAATCTATTTTATTAGTAATTATTTTTTCTGGGTTTTCTGAGGCTACTTTTTCAATATCCATCCCACCTTCTGTGCTACTTATAAAAGCAATTTTAGAAGTTTCTCTATCTACTAAACAGGATAAATAAAATTCTTTTTCTATACTTGAGGCTTCTTCAATATAAAGTCTTTTAACTTCCTTACCTTCAGGACCAGTTTGGTGTGTGACCAAAACTTTGCCAAACATTTTTTTTGCCTCATTAATAAGGTCTTTAGTATTTTTTATCAATTTTACACCACCAGCTTTCCCTCTTCCCCCAGCGTGAATTTGGGCTTTAAGAACAAATTTTTTGCTATTTAAATTTACAATTTTTTGCTCAATTTCATCTGGTGATAAAATAACTACGCCTTTTGACACCGGCGCTCCAAATTCATTTAAAATCTCTTTAGCTTGATGCTCGTGAATATTCATTTTTTGTTGCTATTAGTATCATAAAATCTAAATTAATACAGGATGAAACCAAAAAAATTTAACCTTAATTGTTAATGTAAAAATTAAATTGTTATGAGTTATGTTAAAAAATTTTTAAAAGAAAATTTCGATTTAATCATTATTTTTTTATTTTTTTTATTTTTTTTTATTGTAGGCATTTCGATTCACAAAAGTTTTGGAATTTCAAATGATGAGCCGTTTCAAAGAAGTGTAGGATACTATTGGTACATCTCTATACTTGAAATGTTTTCAAGTGAAACTGAGAATATTAATTTCTTAAAACAAAAATTTGATCAAATGTATTGGTCTGATTATCTAAAAGATGGCAACTTAATTCAATACGGAATTTTATTTGATACATTTTCAGCCTTCGTAGAAGAGTCTCTCAATGTGAAAGAAGATCAAGATGCTTTTTACTTAAAACATTTGCTAACATTTATAATATTTTTTTTATCTTCAATTTTTTTTTTCAAAATTATTAATAACAGGTTCAAAAACGAATTATTTTCATTACTTGTAACTTTCTTTTATATATCGTCACCAAGAATTTTTGCAGAGGCTTTCTATAATTGTAAAGACATAGTCTTTATGTCATTAACTGTAATCTCTTTATACTTTGCTCATAAAAGCTTCGAAAGTTTAAATTACAAAAACTTACTACTGTTTTCTTTATTTTCCGCTTTAGCAACTAATATTAGAATAATGGGAATATTTTTATTTTCACTTTTTTTAATTTTCTTTTTGCTTGATTGTTTAGAGGAAAAGAAAATAACAAAGAGAAAAATATACTATTTACTAGCATTGTTGATTTCATTTCCTTTGATTGTTTATATATTTTGGCCATTCCTATGGGATGATCCTATAAATAAATTTATATTTACAATTAAATCATTTGCAAATTACAATTGGCCAGGAGAAGTTTTTTATTTAGGAAAATTTTATAGAGGCTCAAACTTACCTTGGCATTATATTCCTGTTTTAATAATGGTAACAACGCCAATATTGATGTTATTTTTTATCATCGGAGGTTTTTTTAAAATAGGAAAAAGTTTTTTTACTAATTTTTTAAACTTATCTGAAAAAAATAAATTATGGTCGAATATAAATCAGAAAAAAGATTTCTTTATTTTATTTTTTTTTATAATACCAATTTTTTTAGTGATAGTTTTAGAATCAACTCTTTATAGTGGTTGGAGACATTTATACTTTATTTATCCGAGCTTAATTTATTTTTTAGCTATAAGTTTTATGGTTATTAGCAAAATAGATTTACTACACAAAAAAAAGATTATTACTGTTTCATTATGTGCTACTTTAATTATAATTAATATATTTAATTTAATAAAATATCATCCATATCAAAATATTTTTTTTAATATTTTGGCAGAAAAAAAGGCTAATGAAACATTTGAAATTGACTATTGGGGATTAGGAAATAAGGAGGCATTAAAATTTCTTACCAAAAAAAATAATCAATCAGAAAAAATTGAAGTTCGCGTAGCTAGTTTTTCTCCATTGCAATATACATATTTAATCTTAGATAAATCAGATATTGATTTATTTTCTATAGCTGGAACCGTTGATCTGGATCAGCAGTTTGTGTTTACAAATTATATTTATGATAAAAATCCAGTTTTTGAAAAAAAATACTTCATATCAAATAATTATTATAGAGTTTTCACTTTAAAAAGAGGTAATATAATTCTTAATGAAATTTTTGAAAAAAAATAGTTCCAATGAGAATATTTGTTTATAAAACATTATTTATTTTTTTATGTTTAATAATTTCTTTTAAACTTACTTTTGGAAGTTTGATAGGTAATATTGAAGATAAAGTTTACGAAATTTCTTCAAAAGAAAAAGTTAATTTGTTGAAAGAAAAAGTAAGGGAAGAAATTAAAAGTTCATTAGAAAAAGATAATATTTTAGAAAAAGAAGATGCGGCTCTTATAAGTACATTTTTTCGAAAAATTTCTAAAGAAATTAAAGATGCTGGCTATTAATTCTTATTAAAATAAATTCTATCCTCCCATTCTGTAAATGGAAATTTAATTTTCTTTTTTAAAGTAAATTTATTTTTAATTAAGTATCTATGAATTTTGTAACTGTCATAATTAATGTAAATTTTATTATTGTGAAACTCTATTAAAATTATTTTAATGTTTTTAATTTTTTTTCCTAAACCTTTAAGTACACTAAGCTCATGACCTTCTGTATCTATTTTTATTAAATCAACATTCTTAATTTTTTTTTGTTTTATAAACTCAAATAATTTTAACGTCTTTACATTATATTCCTCTGTGACCATATCGTAAATATTTCCACCAAATAATCGTGCTTTTAGATTCAGGTATACGTTGCTAGTGTTCATTTTTGTTAGCGAAGATGTTAAATCATGCTTATTAATAAAAATTTTTTTATACTGGTTTTTATCAGATACAGCGCTATCATACGTTTGTATGTTCCTATTATTTTTATATTTTTTTTTAATATGCATAAATATTTTTTTTTGAGGCTCAAATAGATATGCCTTTTTGATTTTAAAATTATTTCTTAAAAAATCTGTGTATGATCCTTTGTGAGCACCAACATCTATAAATGTCTGTAAAGAAACTTTATTTTTTTTAAGAAAATATAATATTCTCTTTTGATGAATATAATTATCTATAAAATTAAAAAAAATAATTGCAATTGATTTTAAAAATTTCATAACGATTTATTCAAACAATTAGTAATATTAAGCATTATTCCCATTTCATTTATTACATTTTTTTTGAAACATTGGTGGTCTATAAAAATAGTTTGAAAAATTTCTAATTTATCTCTTTCAACTACATATACATTAACAATATTTTGCTCCTTTAACTTTAATAAAAAGAAGTTTTGATATGTTTGAAAATATTTATTTTTTTTACCAGGTATACTTAAGGGATCAAACCATTTATTTGGAGCAAAATTTTTGTTATCTATCAAAGCTGGTAAAACCTGATGATCGCTAACAAGAATTTTATTATTTTTATCATTTGTCATAATTTTTTTAATTTCTATAAGTTTATTTATTTCGAATTGAGGATTATTGAAGTATTTTTTTGTAATCCATTTCAAGCCAGACAACTTTTTGTCAAGAAGTTTGGCGTCAACAGCTCCGCTTAAATTTATATTTTCTAACTCCATAAATTTTTTATTTTCATTGTATCTAAAATGATATTTGGAGGTTGTTATCACTAATAAAATTAGTAGAAGATAAATAGTTTGATTTTTATTGAATTTCTTCATTAAAATATAATGAGAAACACCCAAACAAAACGGTATTAAAAAAAAGATTAATATCTGATTTTTAGTAATTGTTTGATTATAAATAAATATTAATACTGAAATTATAAAAATTACCAAAAATAATAATTCATCTTTATTATTAAAAATATTTTTTTTTAAACTTTTATTAAGAAATATAATTATTAAAGGTAAAATTGAAATATAAATAAATTTGAAGTCTAAAATCGTATTTTTTAAGTTATAGACATAACTTTCAACTCTATTTTCACCTATCGTAAGAGGATAAAGAATATATTGAATTATAAAATTTTCAAGCGGTATTCCGTTAATGAAAAAAAAACCTAAAAATAAAAAAACCCCTGTTATTCCACTATAAAAAAAATAAAAATAATTTTTAGTTTTATTTTTTAAAAAATGTTTAAAAATTAAAATTACGGTAAAAAATATTCCAACGTATGCTGAAGGCACTTGTTTTGAAAAGAATGAAAATACTAAAAAAAAACCAGATAAAATCCAGAATACTTTTTTATCTTTTTTTATTCCTAGTAAAAAAAAAAGCAAAGCAATAAAAGTCAGGAGAACTGCGTGATGATCTACGAAAGGTGTTCCAGCGCTTGGATATGCAAGTATAGATATACTTAGTGCATAAAAAAATGAGTATTTTTTTTCAACCCCAATTTTCAATAAAAAGTAAAATAAACTTAATGAAACAAGACAGTTTATAAATCCAGCATGCAATACATAACTAAACCAATTTACATCGAATAAATAAAAAAAAATAGACTGAAGATAATCTAGTAACGGGCCTGTTATAGTCCAATAGTCTTTAAATGGATGAATTCCATTAAGAACTTTAAATCCTGAGTCAAAAATTATAAAACTATCAATTGGGTAGACACCTCTAAAACCTGTGTAAAAAGTGAAAACTATGGAATTAATTATTATTAAAAAAATTAAATAGTCAAAATGAAATAGTTTTTTTTTATTCAAGATTTTTATCAATTTTTTTTGCTGCATTGAATAAATCTACTACGGACTTTATCGAATTTTGAAAATTTATTTTTTCTTCTTCGTTAAGATTCAATTCTACTATTTTTTCAACTCCATTTTTTCCGATAATAACTGGAACACCTGCATAGATATTTTTAACACCATATTCTCCATTTAAATATACTGCACAAGGTAATTGTTTTTTTAAATCATTAAGATAGCTTTCTGCCATTTCAACTCCAGAGGCTGCTGGTGCATAAAAGGCTGATCCTTTCTCCAAATATTTAACAATTTCGGCTCCACCTTTTTTTGTTCTATCAACTATTTGATCTAATTTTTCTTTTGAGATTTTTCCTTCTTTAACAAGTTCGACTATTTTTTTTCCTTCAACTTCGGTTGACCCCAGCATAGCAACCATGCTATCGCCATGGCCACCTAATACGAATGATTTTATCTTCTGAACAGAAACTTTAAGTTCTTGAGATAAAAAATAAATGAATCTTGAAGAGTCTAAAATTCCTGCCATTCCTACAACTTTATTTTTGGGCAATCCTGAATATTTTTGCAAGGCCATTACGATTACATCTAAAGGATTAGTTATGCATATTACGAACGCATTGGGTGATGTTTTTTTGATTCCTTCAGCTACCTGTTTAATTATCTTTAGATTGATGCCAAGCAAATCATCTCTTGTCATACCTGGTTTCCTTGGTACACCTGCAGTAATAATTATAACATCTGAATTTTTTGTATCTTCATAATTATCAGTACCAATAAGGCTTACATTAAAGCCATTCACTGGAGACGATTGAGCGATATCGAGTGCTTTACCTTTTGCTGTGCCAGCCGCAACATCAAATAAAACTATATCTGCTAATTCTTTTAACGCAATTAAATGAGCTAAAGTTCCACCAATTTGACCTGCTCCAATTAATGTTATTTTTTTTCTCATTAATATCCTTTTTATTATTTCATTGTTGGCATAACAAATTCCGGGTCAGATCTAAGACCTGATGGCCATCTAGATGTAATTGTTTTTAATTTTGTATAAAATCTAACACCTTCGGGACCATGCATATGTTGATCTCCAAACAGAGATCTTTTCCAGCCACCAAAACTATGAAATGCCATAGGAACTGGTATTGGAATATTAATTCCAACCATACCTATTTTTGCTTTATTAGAAAAAGTTCTTCCTGAATCACCGTCTCTTGTAAATATGCTTACACCATTACCAAACTCGTGGTCATTCACTAATTGTAAAGCTTCATCAAAATCTTTAGCTCGAACTACAGATAAAACTGGGCCAAATATTTCCTCTTTGTAAATTCTCATATCCTTCGTAACAAAATCAAACAAACATCCTCCAATGTAGTATCCATTTTCATATCCTTGAATTTTAAAATTCCTTCCGTCGACAACTAGTTTAGCTCCTTCTTTTTCCCCAATGTCTACATAGCCTTTTACTTTTTCTAAATGTTCTTTAGTAACTAATGGTCCCATTTCAGATTGTTTATCCATACCAGGACCAACTTTTAACGCTTCAACTTTTTTTGCTAAAGAAGATACTAACTTATCTCCAATTCCTCCAACCGCCACTGCTACTGATTGTGCCATACATCTTTCACCCGCCGAACCATAAGCAGCTCCCATTAAACCGTTAACGGCTTGATCTAAGTCACAGTCTGGCATAACAACACAGTGATTTTTAGCTCCGCCTAATGCCTGAACTCTTTTTTCGTTTTTAGCACAATTTTCATAAATATATTTTGCAATTGGTGTTGAACCAACAAAGCTCATAGCTACAACATCTTTACTATCAATTAATGCATCAACAGCTTCTTTATCTCCATTCACTACATTTAAAACTCCATCTGGCAGACCAGCTTCTTTTAAAAGTTCTGCTAATCTGATAGAGCAAGACGGATCTTTCTCCGATGGTTTTAGTACAAATGTATTTCCACATGCTATGGCCATTGGAAACATCCACATTGGAACCATTGCAGGAAAATTAAAAGGTGTAATACCAGCACAAACTCCTAGTGGTTGTCTAATGGACCAACTGTCAACATTAGTTCCAACGTTCTCTGTAAACTCTCCTTTAAGCATTTGTGGAATTCCACAAGCGTATTCAACAACCTCTAAACCTCTTGTTAAAGATCCTTTTGCATCTTCATAAACTTTTCCATGTTCTGAAACGATAATTTTTGTAAGTTCATCAGAGTTTTTCTCAATTAACTCTTTAAATTTAAACATTATTCTAGCCCGCTGAAGCGGAGGTTTATTTGACCAAGATTCAAAAGCATTTTTTGCACTAGCGATTGCTTCGTTAACATCTTTAGTACTAGCTAGCCTTACCTCTGCACTTTGTTCTCCTGTTGCTGGATTAAATACTTTACCTACTTTTTTTGAGTTTCCAGAAAAAGACTTGCCGTTTACAAAGTGATTTATCGTTTTCATGATGGTATTGAATAAATAAGGATTTAACCTGTTGCAAGCATTTTCTTGATAGAACTGATTGCTTTAGCAGGATTTAATCCTTTTGGACAAGAATTAGTACAATTCATGATGGTATGACATCTATATAGTTTTAACTCGTCTGCTACCTTTTTTAACCTCTCTTTTTTGTCTTCATCTCTACTATCATTGATCCATCTATAAGCTTGTAACAAAACAGCTGGGCCTAAATATTTATCACCATTCCACCAATAACTTGGGCACGATGTTGAGCAACAAGCACAAAGAATGCACTCGTAATATCCATCTAATTTTTCTCTATCTTTCTGAGATTGTTTTAACTCAATTTTCTCTTTACCGGTTTGTTGTGTTTGAAGCCAAGGCTTGATTGACTCATATTGTTTATAAAGAGTCGTTAAATCACCAATTAAATCTTTAACTACTTTTAGGTGTGGAAGAGGATAAACATTTAACTCGCCGTTGATATCTGTGTGGGATTTAATACAAGCAAGAGTATTTACACCATCAATATTCATTGCACATGAACCACAAACCCCATGTGCGCATGATCTTCTAAAAGTTAATGAAGGATCAATTTCATTTTTAATCTTAAATAAAATATCTAGTACTTTTGGACCACAGTTGTCCATGTCAACTTCAAAAGTGTCTACTCTAGGGTTTTTACCTGTAGACGGATCCCACCTGTACACATTTACTTTTTTTAAATTTTTGGAATTTGTTTTATCTTTATAATACTCACCAACTTCAATTTTTGAATTTTGAGGAAGGTTAAATTGAGCCATCTTTAATAAACTCTTTCCTTTGGTGGAAAGTATTGTACATCGTTAGTTAGAGTTCTAGAATGAACATCTCTATATTTTATCTCCACCTTTTTATCACTTTGCCAAGCAAGAGTGTGCTTCATAAAGTTTTTATCATCTCTTTTACTATAATCTTCTCTTGCGTGAGCGCCTCGGCTTTCTTTTCTATTATATGCAGAGTCCATTGTAGTTAAAGCTTGTCTAATTAAATTATCAAATTCCAACGTTTCAACTAAATCAGTATTAAATAGTAATGATTTATCTTTTATTGAAATATCTTGAAGCCCATCATAAGGTTTTCTGATTTGATCAACGCCTTCTTTTAAAGTTTTTTCTGTTCTAAAAACTGCACATTTTGATTGCATTGTTTTTTGCATCTTTAATCTTAGTTCTGAAGTTTTCGTTGAACCATTAGAATTTCTAATTTTATCAAATCTATCTAAACACTTGTCAGTTTCAGATTTTGAAACTTCTTCATGTGGCATTCCAGGTTTAACTAATTCTGCCGCTCTTTTTGCAGCTGCTCTTCCAAATACAACAAGATCAATTAAAGAGTTAGAACCAAGTCTATTCGCACCATGCACTGAAACACATGCAGCTTCACCAATTGCCATTAACCCTTGAACTGTTTTTTCTGATCCATTTAGTGTTAAAACTTCTGCTTTATAATTTGTAGGTATACCTCCCATGTTGTAATGCACTGTAGGTACAACTGGTATTGGTTCTTTATTAACGTCAACATTTGCAAATGTTTTTGCTGCTTCTGTAATTCCTGGAAGTCTTTCTTCTAACACTTCTTTATCCAAGTGATCTAAGTGTAAGTTAATATGATCTTTTTCTTTTCCAACTCCTCTTCCTTCATTAATTTCCATTTCCATTGATCTACTTACGACATCTCTTGAAGCTAAATCTTTTGCGTTAGGAGCGTATCGTTCCATAAATCTTTCACCTTTACCATTAACTAAAAAACCACCTTCGCCTCTTGCTCCTTCAGTGATTAGGCAACCTACACCATAAATTCCTGTTGGGTGAAACTGGACGAACTCCATATCCTGTAACGGCAAGCCTGCTCTCAAAACCATCGCGTTTCCATCTCCAGTGCAAGTGTGTGCTGATGTTGCGGAATAATAAACTTTTCCATAACCACCTGTGGCTATTATAGTTATATGTGATCTGAATCTGTGAATGGTTCCATCTGTTAGGTTCCAAGCAATCACTCCTTTGCACTCTCCGTTTTTCATAATTAAATCTAATGCAAAATATTCAATAAAAAACTCTGTATTATGCTTCAGTGCTTGACCATAAAGTGTGTGTAAAATTGCATGACCTGTTCTGTCCGCAGCTGCACAAGTTCTTTGTGCTGTCCCATTTCCATAATTTTTTGTCATTCCACCGAAAGGTCGCTGATATATTTTTCCATCATCTGTTCTGCTAAATGGCACGCCGTATCTTTCAAGCTCTACGACTGCTCTTGGTGCTTCTTTACACAAATATTCTATAGCATCTTGATCTCCTAACCAGTCTGATCCTTTAACAGTATCGTACATATGCCATCTCCAATCATCTTCACCCATATTTCCTAGGGCTGCAGAGATACCTCCTTGAGCTGCAGAAGTATGACTTCTAGTTGGAAAAACTTTTGAGATACAAGCAGTTTTCAATCCTGCTTCAGATAAACCTACAGCTGCTCTTAAACCTGACCCTCCAGCTCCAAGTACAACAACGTCATATTCGTGATCAATAATTTTGTATGCAGTCATTTATAAATTATAAATTAAATATTCCAATAATAGTAATTAATGGCATTAGTATAGCAAATATATTGAGTAGTTTATTTGCGACATTTTTGATTTTTTCATCCTGTATATAGTCTTCAAATATCTCACTTATTGTTAATGCTGAAAAAAAGAACGCTATAACTATAAAAATCGAAAACAAAATTTGAGAAGGCTGTTCTGAAAAGAATAAAGCTACATCTGTGTAATTATTTTTATAAATGGAGATAAAGTTTAAGATAAACCAAACCATAAAAGGCAAAAGCACAAATGAGCTTAATTTAGTGAATAACCATTTTTTTGTTGAAACGTGCATATTAAAAAAAACTAGTCCCTATTAAATAAAATATAATTGTTAATATAAAAGAACCAACTAAAGCTAACGCTCCAGTTATTTTTGATATTTTTAAATTAAATCCATAGCCGAGATCCCAAAATAAATGTCTAAGTTCATTTAGAATATGAAAACTAAAAGTCCAACAAAGACTAATTGCTATAAATTTTCCAAAAAAGCTGTTAAAGAGTGTATGTATAATTTCATAACTTTCACCTCCTAATAATAAAGATAAACTCCAAAAACAAATTAATGTAATTGCAAAAAAATTTACTACTCCAACTATTCTATGAGTTATTGAAAGCAAAGATGAAATTTGCCATTTATAAATTTGAAGATGTGGACTTAAGGGACTTTTATTATCTTGCATAAAGAATTTATAAACTAAAGTTATAGTTTTTTCACTAAACACTCTGCAATTTGCACAGTATTTAAAGCTGCTCCTTTTAATAAATTATCAGATACAACCCAAATATTAATAGCTTTCACATTTGAATTATCTTTTCTAATTCTAGAAATATAAGTGGTATAATCTCCTTCTACATCTAGAGGTGTTATATACCCGCCATCATTACGATCATCGACCACCTTACAACCTGGAGCTTTTTTTAAAATTCTTATTACGTTTTCTAAATCAAATAAATTATCGAATTCAATATTAATTGACTCTGAGTGTCCGGTTCTTACAGGAACGCGCACACAGGTAGCGGTAACATCAATGTCCTCATCTAATATTTTTTTTGTCTCATTAGTCATCTTAAGCTCTTCTTTCGTATAACCATCAGCACCGAAAGTATCGATGTGAGGAATTAAATTAAAAGCTATTTGTTTTGTAAAGTTTTTTGAATTTATTTTTTTTTCATCCAAAAAATCTTTTGTTTGAGAAAAAAGTTCATCCATTGCAGCTTTTCCGGCGCCAGATACAGCTTGGTAAGTTGATACAACGACTCTGTTTATTTTATACTCATCATGTAAAGGTTTTAATGCAAGAACCATTTGCATAGTTGAGCAATTAGGATTTGCAATTATATTTTTATGTTTGTCTAAAGCTTCTGGATTAACTTCAGGTATAACCAGAGGAATTTCTTTCTCCATTCTGAAGTAACTAGAATTATCAATAACGATAGTTTTTTTTGCTGCTTTATGAGCCCACTCTTTTGCAATCTGACTACCTGCAGCAAAAAATGTTATTTGTGCTTTAGAAAAATCATAATTTTTTAAATTAATTATTTCAATTTCCTTGTCTCTAAATTTAATTTTTTTCCCCGCACTTTTTGCTGATGCTACTAAAAAAAGTTCTTTAAATGGAATTTTAGATTTCTCTAGAATTTCTATGGTCTTTCTCCCTACATTTCCAGATGCTCCAATTATTGCAAAGTTCATAATAACTATATTATTTCAATTTTGCTATGATTGCATCACCCATATCTGATGTAGAAACTTCTTTCATATTTTTAGACATTATATCTTTAGTTCTCAGACCTTCATCTAAAACACTCTGAACAGCTTTGTCTAATTGTTCAGCTTCTTTATCTAGATCAAGCGAGTACTTTAATGCCATTGATAAACTCAAAATTGTTGCAATAGGGTTAGCTATATTTTTTCCAGCTATATCTGGCGCCGATCCGTGAACGGGTTCATACATTGATCTAATTTTTCCATTTTTGTCTTTTGCCCCTAGTGAAGCTGATGGCAGTAAACCTAGTGAGCCGGTTAACATAGCTGCTTCATCAGATAAAATATCTCCGAATAAATTATCTGTAACTATCACGTCAAATTGTTTTGGGTTTCTTAAAAGTTGCATTGCACAATTATCTGCTAGCATATGATCTAATTCGACTTTTTTATATTCTTTGTCTTTAAGAGCTTGAACTTCTTCTCTCCATAAAATACCAGCTTCCATTACATTTGATTTTTCACATGATGTTACTTTATTTTTTCTTTTCTTAGCTAAATCAAAAGCAACTCTTGCAACTCTTTGAATTTCACTTGTTGTATAAGTATGAGTATTAATTCCTTTTCGCTCACCATTTTCAATGGGTTCTATGCCTCTAGGTTCACCAAAATAAATTCCACCAGTTAATTCTCTAACAATCATTATATCTAAATCTGAGATTATTTCTGGCTTAAGGGATGAAGCTTCCACTAATTGCTTAAAACAAATAGCTGGACGTAAATTAGCAAAAAGTTTTAATTCTTTTCTTAATTTTAAAAGTGCCCTTTCAGGTCTTTTTGAAAACTCTAAATTATCATATTTAGGTCCTCCTACGGCCCCAAGGATTACTGCTTCACTTTCAAGAGCTTTATAAAAAACTTCATCTGTAATGGGTGTTTTGTGTTTTTCATAAGAGGCCCCGCCGACTAAACCTTCTTCAATTTTAAAATCTAAAGATTTATTTTTATTAAGCCATTCTATGATTTTTTTTACCTCTCTTACTACTTCAGGTCCAATACCATCTCCCGGAAGAAGCAAAAGCTTTCTATCTTTTACTTTAATCATTCTTTAATAGCCAAGGTGAATTTTCTTTTATTTTTTTTTCAAAATTATCTATTTGTGATGTTTTTTCTAATGATAGGGCAATATCGTCTAATCCCTCTATCAAACATTTTTTTTTAAAAGAATCGACCTCAAATTTTTTAATTTTATTTCCATATTTAATTTCTTGTTTTTCTAAATCAATTTCAATTTCTTCTTTTCTTTTTGAATATTCTGATAACTCTACAACAACTTGTTCTTCAATTTTAATTGGTAAAATTCCATTTTTAAAACAGTTATTATAAAATATGTCAGCAAAACTTGAACTTATTACGCATTTAATACCAAAATCAGAAAGTGCCCAAGGAGCATGTTCTCTAGATGAACCACATCCAAAATTTTTTCCTGCTAATAAAATTCTAGATTTATTATAAGGTACTTTATTTAAAATGAAATCCTCAATAACTTTTCCATTTTCATCATAGCGCATTTCATAAAATAAGCTTTTCCCTAAACCGGTTCTTTTAATAGTTTTTAAAAACTGTTTAGGAATTATCATATCCGTATCGATATTTTGTAAAGACAGGTAAGAAGGTATTGATTTTAGATTTGTAAATTTTTCCATTTAAATTTTTCTCACATCAGCTAAATGACCGTTGATAGCGGCTGCAATTGCCATACCTGGGCTAACTAAATGTGTTCTTCCTCCACGTCCTTGTCTTCCTTCAAAGTTTCTATTTGATGTTGAAGCACATCTCTCTTTTGGTTTTAATTGATCTGGGTTCATTCCTAAACACATTGAGCAACCAGGCTCTCTCCATTCAAATCCAGCGTCTTTAAAAATTTTATCTAATCCCTCTTTCTCTGCTTGTTCCTTTACCAATCCTGATCCAGGAACGACCATTGCGCTCACATTTGAAGAAATTTTTTTACCTTTTAAAAGATCTGCAGCTAATCTTAAATCTTCAATTCTACCGTTGGTGCAACTACCTATAAAAATTTTATCAATTTTAATATCAGAAATTTTTGTATTAGCTTTAAGACCCATATATTCAAGTGATCTTTCCATGGCCATTTTTCTATCTTCATTTTTCTCATTAGCTGGATCTGGCACTACTCCAGTTATTGGAGATACATCTTGAGGAGAAGTACCCCAAGTAACAAGAGGTTCAATATCTTTTCCCTCGATGTTTACTTCTTTATCAAATTTACAATCTTTATCGGAATACAAAGTTTTCCAAAATTCTAATGCCTTTTTCCAATTTTTTCCTTTAGGGGACATTGTTTTTCCCTCTAAATATTTAAACGTCTTTTCATCTGGTGCTATTAGACCTGCTCTTGCTCCTGCTTCTATTGTCATATTGCAAACTGTCATTCTCTCTTCCATGCTTAAGTTTTTGATTACATCGCCAGCGAATTCAACTACATATCCAGTGCCACCAGCAGTTCCAATTGTACCTATTATTTTCAAAATAACATCTTTTGCAGTTACACCTTTAGGTAAATCTCCGTTAACATTAATTCTTAAATTCTTGGATTTTTTTTGTATCAAAGTCTGAGTGGCAAGAACATGCTCAACTTCAGAAGTTCCTATTCCAAAAGCTAATGAGCCAAATGCTCCATGAGTTGCTGTATGACTATCACCACAAACAATAACCGTCCCAGGTTGAGTAAATCCTTGTTCTGGCCCGATGATATGAACTATTCCTTGTCTTTTATCGTTTACATCAAAAAGTTCTACTCCAAATTCTTTACAATTTTTTCTTAGTGTTTCAACTTGAATTCGAGACTCCTCATCATCGATACCTTTTGATCTATCAGTTGTAGGAACATTATGATCTGGTACAGCTAGGGTAAGTTCTGGTCTTCTTACTTTTCTTTTTTGTAATCTTAAACCTTCAAAAGCTTGGGGACTAGTTACTTCATGAACTAGATGTCGATCAACGTAAATTAAACACGTTCCATCATCTTGTTTATGAACAAGATGGTTTTCCCATATCTTATCGTATAGAGTTTTAGACATTAAATCTTATTTTTTTTCGCTAGCTGGCTTTTCAGATTTAGTTTCAACTTTTGGAGCTTCTTTTTTTTCCTCCGTAACTTTAACTTCTTCAGTTTGTGATGCTATTGGAGTTACTTTTGGTTCTTCTAGTTTTACTGAAACATCAACACCAATTTTCTTTTTAATTTTTTCAGCAATTCTTGCAGATTTTCCTTTTCTGTCTCTTAGATAATAAAGTTTTGCTCTTCTTACTTTTCCTGATCTTATAACCTTTATTGATGCAACGTTTGGACTGTAAAGTGCAAAAGTTCTCTCAACTCCTTCACCAAATGATATTTTTCTAACTGTAAAAGAAGAATTTAAATCTCTATTTTTTTTGGCAATACATACGCCTTCAAAATACTGAATTCTTTCTCTTTTTCCTTCAACGATTTTAACACCGACTTTTATTGTATCTCCTGGTGAAAACTCAGTTATTTTTTTGTTGGCCGTTAATTTTTGGATCGCTGCTTTATTTATGTCCTCGATATTTTTCATTTTTTTTCTATGTATTTTTTCCAAAGATCAGGTCTCTGGCGACGTGTTATAGCCTCAGATTGAGATAAACGCCACCCCTTTATTTTGGCGTGATCGCCTGAAAATAGCACTTCTGGCACTTTTTTTCCCTCCCATTCTCTAGGTTTAGTGTATTGAGGATATTCTAAAAGATTATTTTCAAAACTTTCATCTAAAGCTGAACTTTCATTACCAAGAACACCTGGTAAAAGTCTAATTAAAGCATCAATTAAAACAAAAGATGCGCTCTCACCACCTGATAAAATAAAATCACCAATGCTATATTCCTCAATATTCCTTGTCTCGAGAAGCCTTTGATCTACACCTTCAAAATGACCACATAAAATATTTATGTTTTTTAACTTACTTAAAGATTTAATTGTATGTTGATCAAGTTTTTTACCTTTAGGTGAAAGATAAATAATCTTATCTTTTGAAGTAACATTTTTATCTATTGCAGCCGCAACCACATCTGGCTTAAGAAGCATCCCGCTACCACCACCAAATGGAGTATCATCAACCGTACGATTACTATCAAAAGCGTAATCTCTTATATTTATTACTTCAAGACTCCATTTTTTATTTTCTTTTGCTTTTTTATATATTCCAACATCAAGCAATCCCGGAAATAAATCTGGGTACAAAGTAAATAATTTTACTTTTAG